>NZ_CP033922.1:656250-1312500 GCF_003815715.1 Chryseobacterium sp. G0162
TTTATCGGCCCATCTTTCATAGTTCGTGGCAGAACCAGAAGTTTCGTGGTGCATGATAAGTTTAATTCCTTTTGAATGAGCGTAATCGTTCAGCATTTTGATATCAAAATCCGGATAAGGAGTAATAAAATCGAAAACAAACTCTTTAGAGTGTCCGAACCAGTCTTCCCAGCCAATGTTCCAGCCTTCGATCAATAATCCCTGAAATCCATTTTCAGCTGCGAAGTCAATATATTCCTTAACTTTTGTATTATTAGCCGCATGTTTCCCATTAGGAATTAACTTCGTAAAATCGGTTTTACCTAAATGAACATTTTCGGCTGTAGAATATGCCCATTGAGATTTTCCAATAATCATTTCCCACCAAACTCCCATATATTTTGTAGGGTGAATATAAGACGTATCCGTATATTTTGTAGGCTCGTTAAGGTTAAAGATCATTTTAGAATCCATTACCTCTTCAGCTTTTGGTGCTACGATAATGGTTCTCCAAGGCGTTACTGATGGCGTCTGGATATATCCCTTCGCTCCTTGTCTGTCAGCCGTTAAATGCGTTTTGAACTTAAAGTTCTGAGCATCTACTTCAAGGTGTGAAGCCGGATAATCCAATACTGCTGCTTCTGCAACGTTGATGTATAAAGGTGATTTTCCTTCTTTTTTAAGCATTAATGGAGACTGAACTGCATTTTTCACCAAACTCTGTGAAGCATTGGCATCATATGCTTTATCCCATTTTGCAGGAATTTCAGAAACTTTTGTTTCCTGATATTGATATTCCTGGGAATCATAATCTGCTACGATCCACCAAGCCTTCATATCGGTTGGAAAATCGATTTCAGAATCTTCCTCTCTGATAACGAAATAATTAAGATTTTTCTGTTGAGGGAATTCATATCTGAATCCAAGACCATCATTGAACAATCTAAACTTTACTACAATACTTCTATCTGTAGAAGATTGATTTAGCGTAACGGCCAATTCATTGTAGTGGTTGATATAGTTTTTCTTTTCTCCCAAAACCGGCTGCCAAGTCTCGTTTTTGGAATCTCTTTTTTCATCTACCTTGGCAAAACCGTTGTTAAGATCGTATTTTGCATCTTCTGGTTTGGCAATTTCAGAAGCAAACTTTATGGCTGTGTCTTTAAATAATCTCAATCCTAATTTTGAATCTTCAACTACCACCGCACCATTGTATTTCAAATTGTAGAAAGGAACTCCATCTTTTAACTGGAAGTTCATTTCAAATTTACCATCCGGCGATTTTAAAGATTGTGCTTTCACACCTGTAAACATCATTGAGAGCAAGAGTGCTCCAACTGTAATTTTCTTCATAATGACTATTTATTAACTTAAAAAAAATAGATAAAGTGCTGCAGTAAAGCAGCACTTTGCTTTATTTTAATTTGATTTTTTTTAATATACTGGGATTACAGAGAATTCTGCTGTAATATCATTGAAATACACATCGTATTTGAATGCTTCACTTACAGGAATATTTCCTCCCCCAAGATCTGCTACTCCAAAAAATTCTTTGGCTACTCCCCAGTTTGTTCCCCAATCATGATTGGCTCTGAATTTAAATTCACCTGAACTTAGGTTTACATTTTTCTTCACCCAGATATGAGGGTCAAAAGTTGATTTTTCCATATCTACATCAGTACTCCAATCTCCTGAAGCAGATCCAATCATAGAAATAGTAGTATATACTATTGTAGGATCTCCCATAGATGTTAAAGTATATTTTGATGCATTGACATCAACAGTCAGTTTATAATACCCTGCCGTTGCTACCGGAATATTTGAAGAACCTCCGCCTGCAAGCAAAGCTCCAGCTGAAGCCCCTAATCCGTATTGATTATCCCAAGATCCAGGAGTTTGAATAAGCTTAAACCCTCCTGCAGCAAAATATCCTGTATACGAGTATACTCCAGCAGTAGCCGTTTTTTGTAAAGGATATAATTTTGCATTGGTTGCTGAGTTATCCCAAACCGCAGCAGTAGCATCACCAATAAGATAAAGATCTGTATAATTATATATAGGTCCTAAGATATAAGGTGTTACAGCTAATGTAATTACATTGGAATAAAATGATGCTGTTCCTACCACTGTTTTTACCCTTACTTCTACCTGGTTAACTTCGTTAGGAGTAGCTCCTAAACTCAATAACAAGGTATTCAATTGTTTATTGGTCATTGAATAAGGAGACGTTACAACATCTAAAGATTTACCATCTTTAAAATTATTTCCTTTAAGCCCTATTTCTATTTTCGGAGCAGAAACTACAGCCAAATCGAAAGTTGATTTTGCCCATGTAAAATTAACTGCTGTATCATCTAAATGAGTCTTATCTAAAACTATAGTCGTCTTATCGGATGATATTTTGCTCTGAGCCGTTTCATTAAGTATTGCCTGGTCTTCATCTTTACACGAAGCAACCAACATCCCAAGAATGGCTATTGTGAATATTTTAAAAAAATGTTTCATTTTCAGTTTCAGTTTTAAAAAATTAATACCCAGGATTTTGTGTTAAATTCGGGTTAGAAGATAAGGCTGTATTCGGAATAGGAAATACATTATAATTAGGTGAAATTGCAGTTCCATCTTTCACCCCTCCTTTCCAAGGCCATAGGTATGAACCTCCTGTAAACTTGTCAAATCTAATTAAATCAGTTCTTCTCTGCCCTTCTAAGTTGAATTCTCTTGCTCTTTCCGCTAAAATGAAATCTAAAGTAAGATTACCTGCGTTGATTGTGGATGCTGTTCTCTTTCCTCTCAATTCATTCATGTAGGTTAAAGCCTGCCCCAAGTTTGCCGTAGAAGCTCCTCTTATTGCACATTCTGCATACGTAAGATATGCTTCTGACAATCTGAATACAGGAAAATCTGCTCCAGAAAAATCTGTTGTTTCTGAAGGTCCTGATGTTCTTAAATTTCTAAACTTTGTTGAAGGATAACCATCTGTCCATGTTTTATAATCTGTCATTTCATATTCATGGCCTGTCTGCCAGAATAATTTTCCTCTTTGATCCGGAGTAGTAGTTACAGCATTAGCACTACCGCCATTGTAATCAGTAAGGCTGTTTCCAAAAAGGCCATACCAAGCTTTTGAAGCTCTGTGACCTCCCCATCCGTCACCTTTAATTCCAAGAAGAGCAGGATTCAAAGTAGAAGGAGATCCTCCGGTACTTCCATTAATGATATAAGTAGAGTTACCATAGCTTTGTGTCCCGATCGGGTCAGCAATTAATGGGAAAATGATTTCAGGAGAAGTATTATTGTCTGCAGAGAACATTCTTACAAAATTAGTATCTAAAGTATACCCTCCTTCGTCAATTACTTTCTTAGCGTAAGTAGCAGCATCATTCCATCTTGCCGTACCTGTATACACCTGAGCGTTAAGATACAATCTGGATAATAACATCTGTACTGTGGCTTTGTTTACGTGACCATATTCAGTTTTACTGGCAATAGTAGGTTCTATGGCCAACAATTCGCTTTCTACATATTTGAATAATTCTATTCTTGAAGCCTGTTCCTTAGGTGTTGGATTGGCAAGGTCTTTTTCTGTAACAATTACTCCTTTCCCAAAGCAATCAATCATATAAAAATAAGCAAAAGCTCTGATGAATCTCAGCTCACCAATGTATTGCTCTTTATTACTAATATTAGCTTTCCCAAAAGCATCAATCAGTGCATTTGCTTGTGGTACAGTATAATAAACTCTATCAAAAAGATATCTGAAAAACTTATTATCGGAAGTCCATTTGGTTGTAGTTGTTAACTGGTCTAGCCCGTTATCCCCCCATCTGTTCTTCATTCCATCAGCTGTAAAGTCTTCAAGATTAATAATTCCTCTCAGAAAAACAGTTTCTCCTTTGTCATCTCCTGTAATATCTGCCTCACCAGGTCCTTTTGCACTTGACATAGACAGTGATGCATACACTTTTGCTAAAAGACCATTGGCAGCGTTAGGCTGAGATTCAAGAAGTTGTTCTAAAGTTAAAAGGTATTCAGGCTCTGTATTCAATTCATTCAGACATGAAGTTGTAGAAACTAAAGCGAATGATAATAGTATTATTTTAAATTTATTAAGTTTCATGTGTGTCAAATTTTAAAAATCAAGATTTACTCCAAAAGTGTATATTCTAGGTCTTGGATAGAAGTTGGCATCTATCGCATTGAAGTTTTCAGGATCCTGACCTACATATTTATTTGTAATAAGAAATGCGTTATTTACAGCACCATAAACTCTTAAGCTTGTACCTTTAAACAACTTATCAAACTTATATCCTAGTGTAATGTTCTCACAACGTAAGAAAGTTGCATCATGCAAGTTGTAATCTGACAACCCTTCTGCATCTCCTTTTGTTCTGAATCTAGGATCGGCAGCTCCATCATAAAAATTAAGAACATTGAATAAACTATTACTGTTTACCGGGTTAGAAGCTTCTGTGTATCCTCTGTTTACTCTGGCAGCATAATAAACCTTTCCTCCTATCTGACCTCTAAAACTAGCTGATAAATCAAAATTCTTATAATTTACAGATGTTCCGAATCCAAATGTCCATTTAGGTCTAAGAGGTACAAAAGATTTATCTGCATCGTTGATAATTCCATCTCCGTTTTTATCTACAAAAGCACCAGGAATTACTCTTCCATTACTATCGTAAGCCTGTTGGTATACCCATGCAGAGTAAGGCTGCTGCCCAACAGCATGATAGGCTAAAAGTACTCCTGTTCCTGCAAACGCAAGAGAAGATTCATTAGCTCCAACTTTATCTCTTCCTTTCAAATCATCTACTGTTCCTATATTATAGGCGATGTTTCCGTTCAGATCCCAATTAAGATCCTGCGTTCTTACAGGGTTAACATTAAAGGAGGCTTCAAAACCTTTATTTGTAAGGCTTCCCACATTATCAATAAACTCATTTGAAAGCATCTGACCTGATGGGAAAGGCACTCTAGCCAATAAGTCTGTTGTTTTTCTATAATAATACTCTATCGATCCGGATATTCTTCGGTTTTTAGTTCCAAAATCGACCCCAGCATTATAAGTAGTTGTTTTTTCCCAAGTTAAGTATGGGTTGTATGGAAGAGCAGTAAATAATTCAGGAATAATAGCTCCATTCGGCAAAATAGTTCTTGGGAAATAGAAATATCTGGTATCTCCGATTTCATATAAAGGATTATAAGGATAGAATCCAGCTGATCCGGTAATATCCTGCTGTCCTGTTTTCCCCCATCCTAATCTTAATTTCAGTTCTGAGAATCCTGAATTCTCCATCCACTTCTCATCATTCAGTTTCCAGGCAAAAGCTGCTGCCGGGAAGTGCCCCCATCTTTTATTTGAAGGGAATAGAGAAGAACCATCAGCACGATAACTCAGTGTGAATAAATATTTATTCTGGATGTCAATATTTGCTCTTCCAAAGAATGACTGGATATTTAATACATTCCTGTAATTGTTAATATATTTATTATATGGAGACTCCTGGCGAACACCTGACGGATCATCCATGTTAAATAACTGTTTCGACCCTTTATTATCAAAATTCTGATAAGAATATCCTCCTTGAACATCAAACTTTGAAATAAACTTATCATCATACTTTTTACTGTACACTAAATAAGCATCCAATAGTTTGTTGAAAATATTCTGTTCTTCACCATAATTCAGGCCTGGATTATAAATTCCACCTACAGCAACATTATTCTGGTAAACAGTTCTGTACGACTGTAAAGCATTATCTCCATATACCTCACGGATTTTTGCGTAAGAAGACTCTGCTCCCAAGTTAACAACAGCTCTTAAATCCGGTAGAAAATGCATTTTATAATCTAATTCAACATTTCCAAGGAACTTTTGTACTTTTTCAGGTCTTGTACGTTGCATCAAGATGGCAACAGGATTTCTTGCACCCGCCATTACATACCCGTTAAAAGTCTGATAATAACTTCCATCCTGATTATATATAGGCTTCGTAGGATCTGCTGTTATTGCTGATCCAATTGCTCCATCTGCATCAATTGTATTTTTGTTGGAGAAAATATTCTTTATATTAATATCAACTTTTAAATGATTATCAAATAAAGTGGGAGTCAATTTCATTGACGCTGTATATCGATCATAGTCGTTAGTCTTTACAATCCCCTGTGTATTATTATATCCAAATGAAAATCTCGCAGGAATTGATTTAAACAAATTAGATCTTATACTCAAATTATGGTCTGTAGAAACGGAAGTTCTGAAAATCGCATCCTGCCAATTGGTATTGTACATGGTCTGCTTTCCATTTTCCGTAACCCCTAGCATACTGGCATAGGTTGGGTTGTATTCATGTATAAATTTCTCAAAAGTAGGACCATCCATTACATCAATCGTCTTAGTCACCTTACCTATCGAAATATTTCCACTATAATTGATTCTCATTCTTCCAGAGGAACCTTTTTTCGTAGTAATAATAATAACCCCATTGGAAGCTCTGGAACCGTAAATAGCAGTAGCAGATGCATCCTTTAATATTGAGAATGATTCAATATCATTCGGGTTTACTAACGATAATGGATTGGAAACTCCAGCAGGGTTTCCAGAATCTAAAGGAACACCATCAATTACTATTAAAGGATTATTGTTAGCAGTTAATGAAGCTCCTCCTCTAATTCTAATATTAGGTTTTGAATCCGGAGCACCACCATCACTGGTAATCCTAACCCCTGGTGCTTTACCATTAATTAATTGGTCTGCGGAAACAATTGCTCCTTTATTAAAGTCTTTTTCAGAAACAGCAGTTACAGAACCTGTTAAATCCGACTTCTTTTTAGCACCATATCCAATCAAGACAACCTCCTCGATTTTCTTCTCTTTGGTGGCAGTGTCTTTAGTCTGCGCATGCATTACTGTACTTGCCAGTAAAAAAGCGGGCGCTATTTTTAATACCGTTGTAAAATTCTTCACAATTTTATTTTTATAGTTTCGTTTTTCAGTCTTAAACCCGGCTTGTAGCCAGTGTTGCAATTTAAAAAAAAATTAGAATTATCATAATTTTAATATAAATTATGAAAAAATTATGTATATTACGAAACCCTTTTTAGTTAAAATTATACGCCTCAATATTTTACACGATAGTATGCTATGCATAATATTTATTTTACATTAACAAAAAGTTAAACATACGTTTAACTTAATTTCATATTGAACTTCGAAAAACTGGAACTTTCACCATAATAACTCCACAAAGAGCGGTATTCAAGAGATAATCCTTATCTTTGTAGTCAAAACTTTACTATAAATGTCAAACAGAAAGATGATTACGGCAGCTTTGCCTTATGCAAACGGTCCGGTTCATATAGGACATTTGGCAGGTGTTTATATTCCTGCGGATGTTTACGCAAGATTTCAAAGAAGATTAGGAAAAGATGTAGCGTTTATCTGTGGTTCGGATGAACACGGTATTCCTATTACCATAAGAGCTAAAAAAGAGGGAGTTACTCCACAGGATATTGTTGACAAATATCACGGGATTATTAAAAAATCTTTTGCTGATCTGGGAATTTCTTTTGATGAATATTCAAGAACAACTTCTCCAAAGCATTATGAAACCAGCCAGGATTTCTTCAAAGTTCTTTATGAAAAAGGAAAATTCACTGAAGAGGTTTCTGAACAATATTTTGATGAACAAGCAGGAGAATTCCTTGCAGATCGTTATATTGTAGGAACCTGCCCGAATTGTGGTAATGAAAACGCTTACGGTGATCAGTGTGAGAAATGTGGTTCTACCCTTTCTCCTTCTGAATTGATCAACCCGAAGTCAATGCTTAGCGGAAATGTTCCTATTCTTAAAGATACAAAAAACTGGTATCTGCCTCTTAACGAATATGAAGACTTCTTAAACGAATGGATTATCGAAGGTCATAAAGATGACTGGAAACCTAACGTATACGGCCAGGTTAAATCATGGTTAAACGATGGGTTAAAGCCACGTGCCATGACCAGAGATCTGAACTGGGGAGTTCCCGTTCCGCTTCCGAATGCAGAAGGAAAAGTTCTTTACGTTTGGTTTGATGCTCCAATCGGGTATATTTCATTTACTAAAGAATGGGCGGAGAAAAACGGAAAAGACTGGAAAGATTACTGGCAAAGTGAAAACAGTGACTTGGTACACTTTATCGGAAAGGATAATATCGTATTCCACTGTATTATCTTCCCAGCGATGATGAAAGCTCACGGAGACTATATCATGCCTAAAAATGTACCTGCTTTTGAATTCCTGAACCTAGAGAATGATAAAATCTCAACATCAAGAAACTGGGCAGTTTGGGCACATGAATATGTAGAAGACTTCCCTGGACAACAGGATGTTTTAAGATATGCTCTTCTTTCTTCAGCTCCTGAGACTAAGGACAATAACTTTACATGGAAAGACTTTCAGACGAAGAACAATTCTGAATTGGTTAACAAATTTGGAAACTTCATTAATCGTGTTATTTCTTTTACCAATAAAAACTTTGAAGGAAAAGTACCGAGTGGTGTTTTAGATAATACAAGTAAAGCTGCAATAATGACAGCAATTGAAGAAGTTGATAATTACTTAGAAAAATACGAATTCAGAAATGCACTCAACGCATTCATGGCCTTAGTAGATTATGGTAATTTATATCTTCAAAATGCAGAACCTTGGAAGACAATTAAGAATGATCCAAATGAAGCAGGACAAGCAATGTTCGTTGGAGCACAAATTGCGGCAGTTGTTGCTCAATTATGTGAACCATTTATGCCATTTTCAGCTGAAAAGTTATTTGGATACTTCAATATCGAAAAGAAGAACTGGAATGATTTAAAAAATACTGAAATACATATTGAAGTTGGTCACAAGATTGAAGAAGCTCCTTTACTATTCAACAAAATTGAAGACAGTGTAATTGAAGCTCAGATTCAAAAGCTGGAAGACACGAAACAAAATAATAAGAAAACAAACCCTAACGCTAACCCAATGAAAGAAGAAATCACTTTTGATGATTTTACTAAAATAGATCTTAGAACAGCAACTATTGTAGAAGCTGAAAAGGTAGAAAAAGCAGATAAATTACTAAAACTTACTGTAGATACAGGAGTAGATGTAAGAACTGTAGTTTCAGGAATTGCAGAAAGCTTTACCCCGGAAGAGGTAATTGGTAAGCAGGTCATGATCCTATTAAACCTTGCTCCAAGAAAGATCAGAGGTATTGAATCTCAGGGAATGTTATTATTAACGACTAAACCGGATGGTAAATTATCTTTCGTAACACCGGATGACAGCAATGTTGAAAACGGTATTGAGATTGGATAATTACTCCTTACTATAAAGATTAAGGCTGTTTCTATAGGAAGCAGCCTTTCTTTTTGATGATAAACAATAGGTTCTCGCAGATTCTGCAGATCATCCCGAAAATATTTTTAGAAAACATTTGGTATTTTTTTATATTTGCTGCCATCATTATGGTTAATAAAAGCGTTTTAAGGAAACTCCCCGACTCAGAATTAGAAAAATATTTAAAGGAAGGCAATCGTTTTGTGCCGGAAGCGGTACAAATGGCTTATGAAATCCTTAAAGAAAGAGGGCAAATTTTTACTGGGCAAGAAGAAACTGCCGTTCAGCAACTCATTCAAAGAAAAAAAGAAGCAGAGGAAGCAAAATCTTTAGAAGAGAAAGAACTCTGGAGAGATCATATAACAGAGGATCCTAATGCCATAAAGCTTTTCCCCAGAGAAATGATATTCGTTATCAGCCTCATTTTAGGAACCGTTCCAGGAGCTATTTTATTGGGAATGAATTTTATTAAACTTAAAAAATATTTCCCTGCTGTTATCACCATTATTTTCGGATTTATATTTGTTCCCATTCAGAGTTTTCTTGTCCCTATGATACATAGTCTTAGTTCTAAAGACTTTTTTACTATTAAAAGAAGTCCTGAGTTTATGGTTGCAGGATTAGGAGCATTTATTTTATTTATATTTTGGGTAATCTTTACACCAAAAAAGCTGCCCTACCGAGCAGCTTCCTATATTTTACCCCTTATTATCTGTGCAACAATGGCTGTTTTAATCACCATCAATTATCAGGGGCTATTTTCAAGTTATATCTTGGTCAGCTTCGCCAAATAAGAGTCTTCATCCTTCAATACCTTCTCCATTTTAAACCCATTATGCTCAGCAGCATTTTTCAACGTATTGAAATCAAGGTAAAGCCATGTAATCGGCTTTTCAGATTCACCTTTATAATGAACAATATATTCAAGCTCTCCGTAATATCCTCCGGCAGGAATGTATACTCCACCATCTTCATCACGATCAAACATATAGAGAATATCAGTACTGTCAATCAGAATCTGCCCTCCTTCATTCAACAAGCTTCCTAATTTCTGAAGATAAGTATCAATTTTAGATAATCCTTCAAAAATTCCGGTTCCGTTCATCAATAGTAAAACAGTATCGAATGTTTCTCCTGAAAAATCAAGGATATTTGCACAAACAGCCTTGTTGATTCCTCTTAATTGACAAACCTCAATAGATTTCGGAGAAATATCCAAAGCGATAACATCAAGGTCAGCATCATTCTGAAGATACAAAGCATGTGAACCGGCACCGGCACCAATATCCAGAACTTTTCCTCTGGATAACTGCAAAGCTTTTTGCTCAATTTCATTCATATCTTCAAAATCCCTGAATAAATAATCTACAGGAAGTTCATCCAATTCAGAAATTGATGTTTCTGTCTGCAGGTCTTCAGGATTTGCATCATGGTAATAATCCCAGATGGCTTGGCCCATTAAATCTTTCATAATGGCAAAGATACGGCTTCACAGCGTAAAATTCAAAGTTCAAGGTTAAAGCTTAAGGTTCCTGTTACCCCATCTACATTCTTTCAGCCTCTTAATCTAGAGTTTACTATGCTATCGATTCTTTTTCTTCATGTCTGTCTGCTTGTGACTCGTTTTCGGCTTTTCCTGATTTCCAGTAAGAAAATGCGTAAAGTTCTTTTGAAGTCCAGTTTTTTTCTTTTCGGAGATACGTTCTTACTTCTTTAACGCTAGAGAATTCACAAGCTACATATCCGAATTTTGAAGTTTCAGGAATATCAATACTTTTTACGGCATCAGCAATCTCACTACTGAACTGAGGCTGGGCATTATGAAGCCATTTAAATTCAATATCTGCTTTGGTGTTCAATATCTGTTCATCTTCTTTTCCATGAACTTCGATAATACAAACTCCTTTTGCGGTTTCAGGAAGGGTTTCTAAAATAGCACTCAAAACAGGAATTGCCGTAGCATCACCTGCCAATAAATACCATTCTGCTTCAGGATACAGCTCTTTTCCATCCAGGCGCATCATTACCCCAAGTTTCCCCCCTGCTTCTGCTTCTCTTGCCCATTTTGAAGCTGGTCCTCCGTCTCCATGATCTGCAAAATCAATGAAAATTTCATTTTTTTCCAAATCAATTCCTCTGTGGGTATAGGTTCTGATGGCCGGCGCCACTTCTTTTGGCGGATACACCCATTCATCATTTTCTATAGTCGGAAAATGCACTTCATTTAATCCAACCGGAGGAATGGCAATTTTATTATTGTCTCCTATCGTGGTATTTTTGAACAAATGAACTTCAGGAGAATACAGATACACTCTGATGAAATGATCCGTGATGTATTCTTTTCTGGTGACTTCGGCAATGAACTGCCCTGTTGAAATTTGAGCCATAACTGAAATGTTTTTTTAATTAAAATCCGGCTTCCGATCAATATCAGAAACCGGATTTGTAGAAAGTATTTAATTCAGATTAAAGCAGTAGTACCTTAATCTTATTTTTTAAAATTCAAAAGTGTAAGACAGGTTAAATGTTCTGCCTCTTCCTTTATAATTAAACAGGTCCGGAATTCCATAGCTTGAATATAAAACCTGGGAACGTTTGCTCCAGATGGTTTGATAATCTGTATTGAAAAGATTCTGAATTCCAAGGTTGAACTTCCCAAACTGGAATCGGTACCCTATCATTAGATCTGAGGTATTGTATCCTTCAATTACGTTCTTAAGTTCATCCTTCTGCTTGAAATTCTGTAAAGACTGGAATCTAAATGACCAGTTTTTCACATTATACCCAATGTATGTAACCAACTTGGATGGCGAAGCATTATAAATTTCCTGTTTCTGCCATTCTCCTTTATTGTCTACTTCAGATTTGATTAATAATCCGCTTGCTCCGAAATAAACTCCATTGTTCATGGAATAAGAAATCTCTGCTTCGATTCCCATATTTCTTAATTTCAGATCGTTAACAAGAATCTGGAATGTATTTTTATCTACAGCTACAGTTTTGTCAGAATTACTTAAAAATCCGGCAACCTGTGCTCTCAGCCCACCTTTATTAATACGGTATCCTACTTCAAACTGATTGGTTTTGATGGCCTGTAAAGGTTGCTCTTTGACATTGATACTGGAAACTACATCCCAATGGGTTCCGTTCAGTTTATAGGTTCCTATTCCATAATATTTAGCAGGATCTGCTAAGCTTGCACCTTGGGAAAATGTTCCCCATACCTGGTGCTGCTCGCTGATTTTATACAGTAATCCTGCATTGGCTAATGTGACATTATACGAGCTTTCTCCTCCCGGAATGGCTGAAGCAGAGGCTCCATATCCCATAGCAATCTGTGTCTGTTGTACAGAGCCTACAAAATCATCCATTTTTACGTTGATGTGCTGGTAACGTACTCCTGCATTAAGCTGTAACTTAGGAATAATATTATATTTTGCCTGAACGTATCCTGCATAACTTTGGGAATGGTTAGTAGGATATCTTCCCAACCTGTATTGAGTCTGGTTAATTAATCCGCCGCTGGACATTGTTTTAGTAATATCATATACAGATTGTGTCCCTTCAAATTTTTCAAAATCTATATCAGCTCCATAAGTTACATTCAATCCTTTCCATGATTTTGACAATAACGCTTTTATTCCCGAATAATAGGTATCCTGCTGAGATGAAGACATATAAGCTGCGCTTTTTTTATCTGCTAAAGCTACATTGCCAGGAAAAGGATAAAACCCTAGCTTCTCTCCTCTCGTCGCAAGCTGAATATACAGATCCTGACCTCCTAAAATATTATTCCCGTTATAGGCAACGGTTGCCATGTAACGTTCTGTTCCTATATTTTTATCAGAGGAAAAACCATCTCTCATTTCCAGCAAACTTCCGTCTTTCTTGGTAAAAGCACTTAAGTTTTGGCCTAAATACAAACTTCTGTCTCCATTGAATTTTGAGTTATAATATTGAACAGAAGCTGTTATTTTATGTTTATTGTTAAACTGATACCCTCCAGTCGCAAGAACGTCAATAGATTGATTGTACTGAAGATCGGTTTGGGTAATATCTGTAAAAAGCTGTTTTTGATCTGCGCCGTATACTCCACCATTTTGCTGGTAAGCAACTCCAAGTCTCCCGAAGAACTTCTCTCCTTTCCCTGAAATAGCTTGAGCCGCACGGAAATCATGATCATCTTTTCCCATAAAACCTGTACGAACTCCCAATTCAGTTTCCCCGCTGATTCCTTTTTTAGAAGGTACTTTCGTAATAATATTAATAATACCACCGGTTGCATTTCCACCATAGATAGAACTGGCTCCGGAAAGTACCTCAATTCTTTCAATATTAAATGGATCAATAGCATCCAGCTGACGACTGATGGCACGGATACTATTCAGAGAAACCCCATCAATCATTACCAATGCAGAACGTCCTCTCATATTCTGTCCGTAATTGGTTCTTCCCTGTGGACCAATATCCATACTTGGAATTAAAATGGATAACATTTCCTTAATCGGAACTCCACTTTTGGCCTGTTCCTGAATTTTTTCTTTCTGTACAACCCAAACGGTACCGGGAATTTCAGAAATTTTAGTAGGTTTTCTTGATGCTACGATAACCACATCTTCTATACCTTTAGAGGCTACAGAATCTTTAACAGTTTGGGAAAACATTAATCCCGATGCTAATAGACCTATGAATGCATAATGCTTTTTCATTCCTTCAAATCAAAGTTTTATAATCCTGCAAATATAATTCTTATTTAGAACTAATAAAAACAATGAAGACTGAAATTTTTCACTTTTTGAATTAAAAGGCTGGAAGAAGTAACCAAGGTTGGAAGCTTCATTTGTCTTATAATTAATTGATGGAACAATAGGCTTTAATCTTCTTTCATTATTTCCAGCTTCCCTCCTAAAATAGTAAAATCCCAGCCCAACAAAGGACCAGGATTTTACAGTGAAAAACAAGGTATCTTTATATCGCAGGCCCGGCTGCGTCTTTTATTTCTTCTAATAATTTTTTTCGTTCACGAAGTCTCCTTCTTGCAATAACAGATTTACCACTAAGTACTCTGATAAATCTGAAATATTGGAATCGTTTGGCTCCGAAATGGTGGGTTATTACATACAATAAGACCCCAAAGCCAATCAGAACAATAAATCCGAAGATCTTTTTAGTTGCTATTAAAATAGCATTAAGTTGGATGGTTTTCATATTACCCATCACATGTTGTGGAGTTACCGTCATTCCATCCATATAAACAGCAAGATCTCCTACTGCTGTAATCTGAAAACGGTATTGTAACCATGAGTATAAAGTTGAAAAAATACCTACGGCTAAAAAGGTTCTCCAAACCAATACCAATCCTATGGCTGCAAGCATTTCATCCATTTCAAGCTTATCTAAAGTATAAAACCATACGGAGATAAACAACGAACACATTCCATAGCCCTTTAAAAACATGGGTAAATACCAGTTATCATAGTTGAATTCCAGTACCATAGAAAAATACATAATGATGGCATAGCCTACCATTCCTGCAAACCCTGAAAAAATATACATTTTCAATGGTTTTTCATTCTTAAACCAAAATATAGCAATCACTCCAGCCAAAATGATTCCCGGTATCATCAGCATGTTCAGCCTGGCATTAGTCAATTGATCATATCCTAAAACTCCTACGGCAAAAGTAGTCTGGATAGAAGCTGTTCCGAGGAACATTCCCAACCAAAACAACATAAATAAGCCATTTTGTACGTTACTTTTTGTAAAAATTTTAAATGAAAGATAAGGTCTTTTTAATGTTAACTGACGAATGGAAAGTAATGCAAAGCTCACAAATGCAGCAATACTTGCATTAATGATATTCTTCGAGTTCCACCAATCCTGCTGTCTTCCAAAAGCATATACATAGGCCGAAAACATAAAGGTGGACACAAAAAGTAAGATACTCAGCCAATCAATATAATGCAATGGAACTTTCAGGGCAAAATATTTATCATGCATAAAAATCCAGTGGATTAATGCTAAAACAAAGCATAGAACCGCAGCAAAAATGTAAAACTGCTGCCAGTTGTAAAGGAGTGCAAATTCTGCTGAATAATAAGCTGCTACCTGATTCATCACCAGAACAAATGTATAAAACACGCCATAAAACATTCCTCGGTTTCCAATCATTACCATCAATGGCAGGAAAAGTTCAATGGTTACCATCATCTTCATAAATCCGATCAGTAAGGCAGAAAACACGAAGATCATTGGCTGTAAAGTGGTCGCGTTGATATAACTCAGTAGTCCTAAAAGCACTAAAAGCAATACCATTTTATCTCTTACTTTGAATCTCATTTTAATTCTGAGGACAACAGGCATGCAGGCTCCCATTCCAATAGTGGTTGCATAATTCGCCCACATAAAATATTCTGTCATAGCCCCGGTACCACTCACCAAATAGCTGATATTCCCAGTATACACTCCACCAATCGGCATTACTACGGCGAGCAGCAATACAATCAGCAGAAGCTGTACCGGTTTAGGTACCCAGTCGCTATATAATCCTTTGTTGTACATATTTTTTTAGATAATAGATTTCAGATATCAGATAATAGACTTTTGCTTTTCAACCTTCCCTTTTCATCCGGCATACAGTCTGGAACCTGATATCTTCCATCTTTTAGTGTTTATTAATGTTCACATTCATATTCATTCCTGCCCCCAGCTTATCCAGGTCTTCTTTTGTATTGGAAGTAGTGAATTCAATTCTTACAGGGATTCTTTGCTGTACTTTAATAAAGTTTCCGGTAGAGTTATCGGTTGGTACACTTGAATATCTTGATCCGGTAGCTGCAGAAACAGCAGTTACTACTCCTTCAAATGTCTTTCCTCCTAAAGCATCTGCCGTCATGGTCATCTTCTCTCCTACTTTAATATTAGGCATCTGGCTTTCAAGGAAGTTGGCTGTTACCCATTTCTGACCGTTCAATACGATAGTTGCCACTTGTTGGCCGGGTTGAATCAATTGTCCTTCAGAAATCGTTCTTCTTCCCATCACCCCATCATAAGGTGCTGTGATTACAATATAAGAAAGGTTAATTCTCGCCATATCCAGTGCAGATTTTGTTCTTTTGATCTCAGCATCATTGATTCCCAATCTGCTTTTCACTTCTGTAGTAGAAAGGTTTGCGGATTGTTTTTGATTTACTAATGTCTCATAAGCCGCCTTTTGAGCATCGTACTCTGTTTTTACCTGATCATATTGTTGTCTTGTAACTGCTTCAGCAGATAAAAGATTTTTGTATCTGTTCAGGTTCTGTTCAGCATTCCAAAGTCTTGCTTTTGCTCCGGCAATATTAGATTGCATTACATTTACATTGTTGGAAACAGTATTGATAGAAGAACTGGTTGCTGTTTTTTGAGCCATAGCATTTTGATAAGCTGCCTCAGCCTGTCCCAATTGTGTCAGGATTTCTCGTTCGTCCAAAACCACCAGCGTATCTCCTTTTTTTACTCTTTGGTGTTCAATAAATTTAATTTCTTTGATGTAAGCAGAAACCCTTGTATTGATAGGGTTGATGAATTCTTCTACTTGAGCAGCTTCCGTATAGGTTTTGTTTCCGATATGGAAATATTCACGGATGAGCCAGAATAACCCAAATCCAATCACCAGAAAAACGATGATATTGGAAATGATGGCTCTGATTTTATTTTTTTTGTTTTGCTTTTTTTTGTTTTCTCCACTTGGTGTTGCCGGAGTGGATGTGGTATTTTGAGTGGTTTGTTCCTTGTTTTCCATTGTGTTGATTTTCAGTTTTAAAAAATTAAAGTGTCCCGGTAGATTTCAAAAGGTTATAATATTGATACAAAACGTTGATCTCTGCATTGGCAAAATCCAGCTCCGATTGCAGTTTCTGGTTCTGTGCATCAATCATTTCCGCCTGCACAGCCAATTGGTTCAGATATTTGGCTTCAGTAATTTTGTAATTTTCTTCTGCCAGCCTTTTGGAATCATTAAGAATGTCTGCCTGTTGAATCGCTTCCTGATATTTGGTATACGCTGCATTCACTCCCATATCTACATTCTGCTGTACCAAAGTCATAGCATCATTAGCCTGGTTCTTCTGCAATTCACCTAATTTTACTCTTTCTTTAGTTTTATACAGGGTATCAATATTGTAACTAAGAGAAACACCTGTCTGCCAACCTCCTGAATACATATCCAAGACAGGATTTCTCGTAGTAATGGGTCTCTGTAAGGTATATCCACCGAATCCTGCCACAGTAGGTGAATTATCAGTTTTAATAATTTCAATATTCTTATCAGCTACCGCAATATTTTTCTGTGCAGACTTTAACACTGGATTGCTGTCATGAGCAAGACTCATATAATAATCCATTCCGATTCCTGATTCTTTGTTCGTCAAATTTTCAGTGGGAACAATTTCAGTATCAGAAGATAGCCCTAATGCAATATTCAGATTATAATTAAGAATTTTTCTATTGTTGGAAAGGGTAAGAATTCCCTGATCCAGATTTTTAAGGGCAAGTTCTCCACGAATTACTTCATTTCTGGTTACCATTCCCTGTTGATAGAATTTCTGAATATTCTTAAGACGTTCCTGAGCTAACTTCTTATTATTCTGAAACACTTCTTCCTGATTGATAATCTTGTAGACATCCAGATAGTTTGAAATCACTAAAAATTTTACATCCTGTTTATTTTTCTCCAAATCCAGTTCAGAAAGCTGTTTACGAAGCCCTGCCATTTCAATGGATTTATTTACCAATCCTCCTTTGAAGATCAGCTGTGTTGCCTGAACAGCGTAAGAACTTCCGTAGTGAGGCATCGGAACTTTTGTAGAATTAGAAAAGTCTTTATCGATAGCTACAGCATCTCCCAAATAGAATTGGCTTGTAGAAGCGGTGATGGTTGGAAGTTTCTGAAGCTTTACAACGTTGATATTCTGTTTTGCAATATCAATATTCTGAGCTGAAACCTTCAACTGCTGATGATTCTGGACTGCCAGTTCGGCAATCTCACCTGCGGTCATCTGTTTTACCTGTTGTGAAAAAAACAGCGCAGGAAAAGCTGCTATCAGAACTGATAGTGCTGTTTTTATATTCTTTGTCATTTTACCTTGTTTTACAGATGCAAAGTTAGAACAACAACAAATTCAATCAAATGTTTGATTTTTGGAAAAAGATGTTCAAATGTAAGATTTTAACTTTCGAACTGATATCTGTATTGTCTTGGGCTTACCTCCAGATGTTTTTTAAAAAAGTGAGAAAATGCATACTGATCGCTAAAGCCGAGGATCGAAGAAATCTCAGAAACAGGTTTACTAGAAGAGTTTAAAAGCACTTTCGCTTCATTGATAACGATTAAAGCTATGATGTGACTTGCGGTCTTTCCGGTAACGTCTTTCACCACCGATGATAGATGTCTGGTTGTAATGGATTGTCGTTCGGCATAGAACTCAACGGTTCTTTCTGTAAGGTGATATTCAGAAAGGTCTGTAAGAAAAACAAAGACAATTTCTTCCTGTCTGGACATCTGGTTCATGGAATTATTATCTTCTTTGGAAATAATTCCCGCCATCTGATAGCAGAATACAGAAAAAAGATGTTCCACCATTTCTTTTTTGTACAGCATCTCTGTTTCAGAATCAAGGATGTATTTCAGGAAGTTGACGCTTTTCCACACAACCTCCATTTCATCTTCCGGAAAAGGAACTCCTTTATTCATCTGCTGCCTGAAGTATCGATATGTAATCAATCTATTGAATTTCAAAGATAAAGCAGAAATAAAATCCCTTTTATAAGAAACCATTCTCGACTGAAAGTCATCGCTTACTGCGACTACTTCATAAATAGTCTGCGGATCGGTTACCATAAACATATTGGCAGAAACCTCCAGATCGCTAAAGTGCTGACGAAGTTTTATGGTTCCTGATTTAATAAAAATAAATGCCGGATTTTCGGGCCGGAATGGTTTATCAACGGCAATTCTCTCAAAAATATTACGTTCCGTAGAGATTTCAACTCCGAACTTTTCTAAGGCAGACATAACACAAATGTAAGCAATCTTATCACCGATTACAAAATTTTATTATTTTAGCATTAATCCAATTCCTGTCAGTATGAGAAAGGTTGATTTATTATTTGCAGAATATAGCAAGAGCCATAGAAATGCGACTAACAAGTTCATTCACTGGTTTTGCGTACCCCTAATTTTTTGTTCTATCCTCGGATTTATTTCGTTGATTCCTTCCCCCCATTTCTGTATTTCTTATTTTGGATGCATTAGTATCATCAGTTTAATTGCCATTGTCATCATCAGTTTGTATTATATCAGACTATCCCTGCTCATTGGTTTCATAATGATCTTTACAATGTTGTTGGCAGAACACTTTATTTATCGTACCAATATCAGTTTGGGTAAACAGTCCTGGATCATATATCTGAGTGTCTTTTTAATTACCTGGATTCTTCAGTTTATCGGACATAAAATTGAAGGTAAAAAGCCTTCTTTTCTTAAAGATATTCAGTTTTTACTGATCGGGCCGATATGGCTTTTAAGTTTTATTCTTAAAAAGACAGGAATAAGATATTAATTTATTGGGCTTATTCTTTTAAACAATTTCGTAGACCCTTATTTTTTCTAAGCATGGTTTTTGATAGTATTCATGAAAAATTAACTATTCATGAGAACAATACTGTTACCTTTACTTTTCATTGCCTTTATCAATTGCAGTAAATCTAATGCTGATAAGCATTCCGTGAATGCTGCTCTTACAGAAATAATAATGGAAGATGAAGCTCCACGTCCGCCCTCTTCCCTTTCTGAAAAACTTCTTCCTGATAATAAATCGTCCACTTCTGCTGAAATTAAAACAGATACGATATCCCGTAAAATCATCAAAAACGGAAATATGAGAATTCAGGTTGGTGAGATAAAAAAAGCGCAAACCCTCGTCAATGACATTCTGAAAAAGAACAATGCTTATATCCAGAAAGAAGAATTTCAGAATACCGATATGAATGAAACCATGAATCTAACCATCCGGGTTCCTCACAAGAATTTTGATGCACTTATCAACTCATTTTCTGATGGTGTAGGTTCTGTGTTATCTAAAAATATTTCATCAGATGATGTGACAGAGGAATATACTGATGTATCCATAAAACTGGCCAACAAAAAAATCTATCTTGAAAAGTATAGAGATATGCTTAAAAGTGCGAAAACCACTAAAGATATGCTGGAAATTCAGGAAAAGATCCGTATACTGGAAGATGAAATTGATGTGGCTGAAGGCAGACTCCGCTTTATAGACGACAGGGTGAATTACAGCACTTTAAATTTAAGTTTATATAAAGAAAAAGTAAGAAGCTCTGCAACGTCTAAAATTGGATTCGGAAGCCGGTTTGTAGATTCTCTGACAGAAGGATGGAACAGTTTTGTAGCCTTTTTATTAGGGATTATTTCCTTTTGGCCATTCTTTTTGCTAATTCCCCTGGTGATTTTCCTATGGAAAAAATGGAAAAAGAGAAAACCGTAATTTTTTCAATATAAACATACATAAGAAAGCCGAATCACTATTGAGATTCGGCTTTTATTTTATTGGGCATATTTTGTTGGAAGATCCGGATAATCATCTTTTAATGGGATCGTTTTTCCTCCTTTAGAGATTTCAGCTTTAGGATGCTCGTTTTTAAACAGTTTAAAAGTAATAAAAACAGGTTCACTACTCTTCATCATGTTCAACTCTTTAAAAGCGTCCAAAATTTCCTGGCTGTCAAAGGAATAACTACTTCCGTATTTCTGTGTATTTCCCCAATCTATTAAAATCCTATTTGGAATATTTCTGCGTTTTGCATCCTCAAAGGTTTCATTGTCTGTTCTCATTGATTTACCATCAAAAGCATAGGCAGAAATTTCTGAAATTTCCTCAGCATCTTCAGTTTCAATTTTCACTCCCCACAAATACTTTTGGATTAAAATATCTGAATAATCTGATACTTCTTTCAGGGAAGGAAATTCATTATACTCGTTACCGGCATACTTTCTGTACACCAACATTTTCAAGATTCCCGGTATTTCTTTTGCCTGAAAATTTTCAACTAATTTTGATCCAAAACTCTTATTCTTCGACTGCTCAACCATCATCAAAACCTTCCCTTCCGGTTGAATTTCTACCTTCAAATCTGCTCCCAAGCTTTTATTTTCTAATAAAGTCTTCATTTTATCCAAAGGAAGCCTTACATTCAGCTGATAGAACTTTTTCTCTTCAACAGAATAGTATTTAACGGATAAAGAATCGGGCAGCAAATCATCCTGAGTCCAAAAATAAGCGGAATCAGATCCTTTTTTTGAAACAATTAATTTAGGAGAATCGAACTCTAATCTATTTTCAGATTGATTAAAAGTATTGATAAAAACAGCATCAAGAATCTTCAACATTCCTGATTTCTCATCTGATGAATTCGGTTCTAGGCTTATGATCTTTGCTGACCAGCTTAATTTATCAAATTCCTTTTTTTTCACCAACGTAATTCCATACAGAATAACCAGCAATATAAAAATGCCTGCCAAACAAAAATTCAAGTAATCGATGACCGTTTTCTTCATGTTTTTAGTGGTTAAAGGATCTTCCTAAAGCTGCTAAAAAACTCAATGCTATAAAACCTAAAATTGAAATAATTACTATAAAAATAGTAAAATATTTAAATGATTTTTTATATCTGGATTCTCCAATAAACATAGTAAGAAAAATAGAAACTACCGGTATTAAAAAACAAACAAAAGCAAAACTTAAACCTTCCCCTATCTTAACCTCAATATCTACATAATCCAAGTATTTAATAAGTAATACCTGAATACAAAACAATAGAAAAACGGTAAGAAATGGGTTATTTTTCATCATTATTTTTTTATTTTCCTAATACGAATACAGCAGGAACTTTATGAAGCTCAGGCTTTTGTTTCTGCCAGTCTTTTATTGTTTTCGTCTTGATAAATTCATGCTCAGGATCATTGATATTAGCAGCGATGCAAAGTTTTGTATTGGGGGACAAAAACTTCGTCAGGTCTTCAATAAGCTGATTGTTTCTGTAAGGAGTTTCCATAAAAATTTGTGAATATCCTGTTTTCTGAACTACACTTTCCAGCTGTTGAATCTGCTTCTTTTTTTCACTTTTATCAATCGGAAGATATCCATTAAATGTAAATTCCTGCCCGTTGAATCCACTGGATATTAACGCCAGAATAATAGATGATGGTCCTGAAATAGGAATGACCCTGATATTTTTTTCATGGCACCATTTTACCATCAGGTTTCCCGGATCTGCAATACAAGGCAATCCTGCCTCTGAAAGCAGCCCGAAGTCCTGCCCTTTCAACATCAGATGTTGCGCTTCTTTGATGTCAGCATTTTCTGTATACTTATCCAATAAAAACAGTTTCAGATCAGCCTGTTTCTTTTCAGGAGCAAAGAATTTAACCACCTTTCTGGCGGTTTTCTCATTTTCCACAAAGAAGTAATCCGTTTGCATGATATATTCCTTAATAACCGGCGCAAAATGAGTGATAGAAGTATTTTCTGATAAGTAAGCAGGGAGTAAAAAAAGCATTGTTTTATTTTTTAGTTCTTTCGTTTAATGATGGTTGTGGGAAGTATTTTGCAAGGTCCATGGAGAAGGTTACAGAAGTTATTTTCCAGATTCCGTTAATCTTCATCAGCATCCAGATCTCTTTTCCCCAGTTTTCCATTTTTCCGTCATACCAAAAACTGTAATCGAAATTGGCAGAAGCTACTGCTCCATCTTCAACGATTTTAATATTGTCAAATTTTTCTTCAGACTTGTCGTCTTTAAAGCCTTTGATGAAAGCTTTATAATCATCAGCAAAATAATATTCTGCTTTAGGATTTTTCTCCAGACGTTTCGCCTGTGTCCTATCTTTATAGATTCCAGTCCAAAGTACAGGTTCCTGAAATAACGACAGGTATTGAGCTTCATTTCTTGTTTTAATACTTTCCATAAAGTCATTCATTACTTTAAGTATTTCTTTTTCATCTTTGGTTTGAGCGAAAGAGAAATTAAAGCCAAGTACAAGTAATAATAATAGTTTTTTCATGATTATGTTATTAGGATTTGCTTTCTGATGATATCACATCCCTTCTCCAAAAGTTGGAAAACATCTTCAAAATCTTTCATATCTCCCCAATACGGATCCGGAACTTCAGCATTTTCGCGATCTCCCAACACCTCCAGAAACAATGATATTTTCTGGCGTTCTTCTTCATTTTTAGCTTTGGAAACAACATCTTCAAACACGTCTATATCCATACAGTAGATCTTATCAAAAGTTTCATAATCTGCCCTTGTGATAGGCCTGGATCTTTGTCTGGAAATATCAACACTATGATTAGCTGCTGTTTTAATGGCTCTTTTATCCGGATGTTCTCCTTCATGCATGGAAATGGTTCCGGCAGAATCTACCATAAAGCTTTCGGGTACTTTTGTTTTCATAATTCCTTCTGCCAAAGGGCTTCTGCATATATTTCCGAGACAAACCATCAGGATTTTCATAGTCTGATATTTAATAAATTAAACTGCAATCAACATGTATTGTTTCAACAAATCTAAATAAAAAATGAAGAATATAACTATTCTTCATTCTTTAATATTTTAGCTTAAGATCATCTTACTGCTTAATTCTTTCGGTAAGATCCTTAACGTATTTCTTGATTTCTTTATCAATTTTCGATACATCTTTGATGGTATCACAAGCATACATTACTGTAGAGTGGTCCTTCCCTCCCATTTCTTCACCAATTTTAGTGAATGTGGAATTGGTAAATTCTTTTGAGAAATACATAGCCAACTGTCTTGGTAATGCAATCTCTCTCTTTCTTGTTTTAGAAAGAAGCTGCTCTTTTTTGATTCCAAAATAGTCGCACACTACTTCCTGAATATAAGGAATATTGATGACCTTCTTTTGGTTGGCAGCAATTCTGTTGATGGTTTCCTTTAATAATTCAAGACTTAAGTCTCTCTTATATACTGTAGAATATGCAATTACCGAGTTGATAACCCCGATTAATTCTCTAACATTTGTTTTAGTTTCAACAGCAAGGAAATCAAGCATATCACCAGGAAGTACAATTCCGTCTCTGCTTAGTTTGTCTTCAATGATCTGTCTTCTTGTAGATAAATCCGGAGATTTGATTTCTGCAGAAAGTCCCCATTTGAAACGGGAAACAATCCTGTCCTGGATATCCATGATGTCTGCAGGTGCTTTATCAGAAGTCAGGATAATCTGCTTTCCATTTTGGTGCAAGTGATCAAAAATATGGAAGAAACTGTCCTGCGTTGCCGATTTTCCTGATAAGAACTGAATATCATCAATAATCAGGACATCTACCATTTGATAGAAATTAGCAAATTCTGTTTGCTTATGTGCTTTTGCAGCTGAAATAAACTGCTGAATGAATTTCTCTGAAGACAAATAAAGAACTACTTTGTCTGGAAACTGATTCTTAACTTCAAGACCAACAGCCTGTCCTAAGTGTGTTTTTCCTACTCCATATCCTCCATATAAGAATAATGGGTTGAATGCTGTAGCTCCCGGTCTTTTTGCAATAGATCTTGCTACGGTAGCTGCAAATTTATTACTCTCTCCTTCTACATAACTATCAAAAGAATAGTCTGGTTTCAAGTTAGAATCAATATTTACTTTTCTAATTCCAGGGACCACAAAAGGGTTTACAATATTAGCAGAGAATCCTTGTGGCATTGTTTCCTGTGTTTTTGGAGTAGGAACGCTTTGTCCCTTCATATTCATGGTAACCGGCTTTTCCTCACCTTTTGGTCTGTTTTCCATTACAGAATACCATAATTTCACTCCTTTTCCAACATTTTTCTTCAGGGCAGCAGAAAGTAAGGACAAGTAATTATCCTCGATATATTCCTTGTAAAAATCGCTCGGTACGATAAGCGTAAGGTTATTAGACACTAATGAAAGTGGCTGCACCTTATCGAATAACATATCGAAAGATTTTTCAAGTTTTTTCAGGTCAGAATTATCTTCAGCTGCGTTCAAGTTATCGCGCATAAACTGAAGGCACTTCTGCCATATCATCATTAAATTGTCATCCATTTTTATGCCCTGATTATTCTTTTGTTTGTACTGTTTTTAGAAGGGAGACAAAGGTCCAATATTTTCTTTTTAAAAAAAAATATTGCAGGTATTGATTATTTAAAAATATATTTGTATGTATAATTTAAGACCTAAAATGATACATACAACACACTCAATAAGAGTACGTTACGCAGAAACAGACCCTATGAAATATGTATACTATGGCAACTACGCCGAGTACTTTGAAGTAGGCCGGGTTGAACTCTTCAGAAGTATAGGAATTTCATACGATGAAATTGAAAACCAAGGAATTTGGCTGCCTGTTTCAGACTACAAAATTAAGTATATTCGCCCAGCTTTATATGACCAAAAATTAGAAATTCACACGTATGTAAAAAAAATTCCAGGGGTAAGAATTGAATTTGAGTATGAAATTTACAATGAAGAGCATATTAAAATTACCGAAGCATCTACTACTCTTTTCTTTTTAGATGCTAAAACAAATAAAGTCATTAAATGCCCGGATTTCCTGATGGAGATGATTGAAGCAAATTGGGAGAAGCCAGGAGAAGATGAATTATAAGAGTTCGTGATAAAAAATATGAGACAATAACTCTATCGCCAACGACTTTAAACCTTATTCCATCCTTTAACTTTCGAGTATAATTTGCACCTTTGCATTTTTATTAACCTAAACCTTATATCAATATTATGAAGATTGCATTTTTGGGGCCTCATGCCAGCTTTACCCAGCTTGCCGCTGCACAGCTCTTTCCTGATGATGAGCTTTTACCACAGGCGAGCATTCTGGACTGTTTTGGAGCGGTAGAGAACGGGGATACACTCAAAGCTGTTGTTCCTTTGGAAAACTCTATAGAAGGCACTGTATCCATGACGCTGGATTATTTATATAAGACACCGTCTATTAAAATTGAAGCAGAAGCAGTAATGCCCATTGCCCACCACTTAATGATTCATCCTGAAAATTCTGTTGAGGAAATAGAAAGGATTTATTCACATCCACAGGCACTGGCTCAGAGCTTTCATTTTTTAGATACTCATTATAAAGAAATTCCCAAACAGGATTTTTCTTCTACAGCCGCTGCCGCTAAGTTCGTTTCAGAGAATAAGGACACTAAAATTGCTGCAGTAGCCAATCAGTTTGCTGCTAACTTATATGGTTTGAAAATTATCAATCGTAATATTCAGGATTTTGAACAGAATCATACCCGGTTTATCATCATTTCCAAACAGCAAAACAAATACGACAATAGCCAGCTGGAAACA
Organism: Chryseobacterium sp. G0162; assembly: GCF_003815715.1. NCBI lineage: Bacteria > Pseudomonadati > Bacteroidota > Flavobacteriia > Flavobacteriales > Weeksellaceae > Chryseobacterium > Chryseobacterium sp. G0162. Next base: position 683,014 of record NZ_CP033922.1, read on the forward strand.
TTAGGAGAGAAATCAGGAATGCTCGTTACCCTTCCTGAAGATCATCCAGGAGGGTTACATCAAGTGCTGTCAGTTTTCGCATGGAGGAAAATGAACCTCAGCAAAATTGAATCCAGAACATTAAAAACCGGATTAGGTAATTATTTCTTTTTTATCAATGTGGAAGGCCCATGGAAGGATATCCTTCACGGGAATGCCCTGAAGGAGCTTGAATCTATTAACGCAGAAGTAGATTTCCTTGGAAATTATAAAGAATTTCTTTTAGAAAGCTAAAAATAGTTACACATATCAACCCAAAACCAGCACTATTATCAAAATAATAGTGCTTTTTTATTGAATTTTTTCAGTAAAAAATATTTTTTTTCATCATAAAGATCCTGAGAGCAATAGCTTATAACTCAAAAAAAATAACCCACACAATAGGGATATTTATTTTTTCCAACCCTCTCAAATACACTAGTTTAGAAAAATAAAATAAAAATAACTCGTAATTAAAATATGTAATAATATATTCCAAAATATAAACATACGTTTAAAAATATTACATCATATTAATGTTAATTGTGAAAATTTCACAATTTAGAGTATAATTTTATTGTATATTTGTTAGCAACTAAATAAAAATCTTGATCATGAAAACTAAACTTTACAGCCTAATGTTGGCATGTGCAGCATTGCCATTATTTTCACAAGTAGGAATTAATACTAATGCCCCAACAGCAACACTGGATGTCAATGGGACAATGAGAGTTCGAGTTACCCCTCCTGCAGCTACAGTGACCGGATATCAGATTTTAGCCCAGGACGCCGCCACTACTGAGGTATTTGCAATGGACCCACAGCTTTTAATAGGCGCCTCTAATACAAACACCTCTGTTTATGCTGCCAAAAAAACCGCTGGTATCAGTCTTTTAAGCCTTGGACTCTTTCCTTCCGGTTTTAGAGCAGTTAATTTCCTTGCAGCAGAAAGAACTCTTGGATCAGCAGCATTGTTCAATGATACCGATAATACTTATACAATTCCTTCTACAGGTGTTTATGCAATAGGATTCAGTTTCCGTTATGGAACAGGGCTACAAGCTTCTATCTTAGCAAATAGCCCGGGAATTGGTATCGTAAGAACCAGAGCCGGAGTTGCTGCAACGATTGATAGCCGTGCTTTTAGTGGAGCCAACCTGGTATTGTTAAGTTTAACAATTTCTGAAAGTTCACTTAATTCAGCATATTCATTCCAGGCAGGTGACAAAGTTTCATTCGGACTTGTAGGATCTACCGCTCTTGACGTAGGATTACTAGGTTCCAGTATCGCTTCATTCTACATTTATAAAATATCCAATTAACAGAGACATATTGTTAGTTATCTATATCGTTAGCCCATCGCAATATAAGCGATGGGTTAATTTTTAATACCATTTAAATTTCTTTATATTTGATAAAAACTAAATAATGAATGAATATCTTGCGGTGATCCTGATTGTAGTTATTGCCATTATTTTCAACAACCTGAATACCAAAATCAGGAAACTTGAAAAAGAGGTATCAGATCTTAATTCCAAAATCAATAAAAAAGCACTACAACCTGAAGCACCTCAGGAAACAACTCATGCTGAAGAAATCTTTACTCCAGCACAAACCCAAGTTCACGAACCTCCAAGGGAAGTTATCACTCCTGGTGAAAACGCGCAGCCCTCTACAACCATTCAAAAAGACTGGATCAGTCCTGTTTTTGATTTTTTAAAACAAAATATTCTTACCGTAATTGGTATTTTCACTTTAGTTCTGGGAATAGGCTACTTTGTAAAATATGCCATTGATAAAAACTGGATCGGAGAAACCGCAAGATCAGGAATTGGGCTTTGTACCGGAGCTGCCATTATACTTACAGGGCATTTTCTCAGAAAAAATTACAAAATATTTGCCTCCATCATTACCGGAGGCGGAATTGCCGTTTTATATTTCACAACCACCATTGCTTTCAGAGAATATCATCTTTTCACCCAGAATACAGCCTTTGTGATTACTTCAATCATTACCGCAGTTTCTATTGCTCTATCTTACTATTACAAAAGTGAAGTTTTAATTATCTTTTCATTAATAGGTGGATTTACAGCACCTCTGATGATTAGCACAAGAGAAAGCAATTATTTATTCCTTTTTACTTATCTGACTTTATTAAATATAGGTATGTTGGTTGCGGCCTTCCTACAACACTGGAAAAGCGTTGGATGGACCGCCTATATTTTCACCAGTATTTATCTTTTGTACTGGACTATAGATCTGCCTGAACTTTTGAGCATTGCTTTTTATATTATCAATTATATTATTTTTTACATTTTTGCCCTTCAGGATTACTTCAGGAAAAACGAACTTTCGGTACCCGATATTTTAATGCTTGCCTTTATTAACTGCTCAAGTATTATAGGACTGACTTATATCTTCAATGAATTACAGTATGAACCTGTCATTATTTTCCCTCTTATTTTTGCCTTGGTAAATGCTATCCTTCTTTTCAGAGAATATGGAAAAAGAAATTTTAAAACTCCTTTTTCTGTTTTTGCCGGAATAACAGTCAGCCTGATTACAATAGCTGTTGCTTTACAGTTTAAAGCTCATCTTATAACCAGTGTTTGGGCTATAGAAGCTACCCTGCTTCTTTTTATATGGAAAAAAACAGGGTATAAAATTTTCAAAACCTGTTTTCATATTCTTTTTCCATTGGTCATTTTCGCACAGCTTATTACCTGGTGTGAGTATTATAATACCAAAAACCTCAGCATCATATTCAATCCTGTATTTTTAACCAGCCTGGTAACCATTCTTTCCATCGGGATCAACTTATATTTATTAAAAGATACCCGTGAAAAAGCAGAATCAGAAACCAAAACTTTTTTTGAAGATCTAACTACAGCAGCAAGCTATGGAGTTATTTATACAGCCCTTCTTCTTGAAATCATTTATCATATTAATACCATGCCCTGGGCTGCAATTACCAGTGTAGGATTATTATACAGCATCTGTTATATTTTTATATTGTTGCTTTTCAGAAAAAAACTAAGCCTTGCTCATGATCTACAAACAGGGCTGATCTATCTGTTTCTTTTCCTTATTATGATTAATATTTCTGTTTCCACCTCATCAGTAGTTACAGATATTTTATCGAAACAGCTTCCAAACAGTTTTTATCTCTTACATTTACTTCAATGGATCCCTTTTATATATGTATGTATAAAAATCATTCCTGATACAAAATTCCATCAGTCTAAAATATCATATTGGATCATTTCTCTGGCGTTCGTTGTCTCAATCAGCTGTGAGCTACATCATTTATACGTATTAGCCAATTCTCACCATGTGACAGACTCCTATCCTGTGAAAAATCATTTCAATATCCTTTACCTTCCTATCATCTGGGCCCTCCTAGCCAGTATATTTATTTATATAGGATTAAGAAAAAACATTCAGGAATACAACAAGATTGGGTTTACTCTGATTGGTTTAATGGTGTTAAAACTTTATGGTTACGATGTATGGCAAATGGATAACATTTCAAGAATCAGTGCGTTTATTGCCCTTGGAATTATTTTGCTGTTAAGTTCATTCACTTTCCAGCGCGTTAAGAATATTATCAAAAATATGGTTGACACAAAAGAAAAAAGCGAAGAGAATAAGGATTTATAATGAGACTAAAAGTTTTTATCTCTAAATAAAATTTAAAACATTTCAATATTTAATTCACATTTTATAAAAAATAACTATATTTATCACGTTTTTAACAGTTACATATTCTGATTATGAAAAAATTACTCTATTCTTTTTTAATACTTTCATCTGCAACTTTATTTGCACAAAAAAAGCTTGCAGTTGCTGATAATATCATTGGAACTGAAGACCTGTTCAAATCGAATGCCGCTCAGATGCAGGTCCTGAAAGTTTATAACAATGCAGCAAGCCTTCCTGCCAATTTAAAAAAATACAGTTCTGTTTTTACAAACGGAGTTACTGTATATAAATTCAAGAGCAGTAATGGACTTGATAGAATGACATTAGCCCAGCTGAATAAGCAAAATGACATCCCTGCCAACAATTCTGTTTTCATTGACGACCAAGAATTTACAGATTCATCTACTAAAATATTCACGTCAATTATGGAAAAGACAGAAAAAAAGGATTACAACGGAAAGCCAACTTATTTTATCTATACAACGAAGTAATTTTAAACAATATAAAAAAAGGATAGCGTTTTTCATGCTATCCTTTTCTATTTAATATTTTTTTCCCCACTTCTTTTTCAGTTCTTCATAGATCTTTTTTTCTGTGGAATTATTTCCAGGTTCATACAGTTTTACCTCTCTAATTTCCTGAGGAAGGAAATCCTGCTCTACAAAGTTTCCTTCATAGGAATGGGCATACTTATATTCTTTTCCATAATCCAGATCCTTCATCAACTTGGTCGGAGCATTTCTTAAATGAAGAGGTACAGGTAAATTTCCCGTTTGCTTTACTAAAGCCATTGCTTCATTAATAGCCATATACGCAGAATTACTCTTAGGAGAGACAGCAAGATACACAGCCGTTTCGCTTAGAATAATTCTTGCCTCAGGATTTCCGATCACATTGATAGCCTGAAAACAGTTATTGGCAATCACCAGCGCATTAGGATTGGCCAGCCCAATATCTTCTGCTGCCAGAATCAGCATTCTTCTTGCAATAAACTTAATATCTTCTCCTCCAACAAGCATTCTCGCCAACCAATATACCGCTCCGTTTGGATCACCTCCACGCATTGATTTAATGAAAGCAGAGATAATATCATAATGCTGCTCACCATTCTTATCATACAACGCCATGGTTTCCTGCAGGACTTCCAGTACATCTGAGTTAATAATCTCCTTGGTGTCTGTATTTTTATACTGATTCAAAACCAGTTCTACGGAATTAATCAGTTTTCTGGCATCTCCTCCTGAATATTGGATAAGGGCTTCTTTTTCAAGAATTTTAAAATCTGTTCCTTCGTCTTTATTATATCTCTCGGAAGCAATATCAATAAGTTCCTCAAGTTTTTCATAGCTTAAAGCTTTCAGAACATAAACCTGGCTTCTGGATAACAAAGCAGAAACAACTTCAAAACTTGGATTTTCTGTCGTAGCTCCTATCAAAACGATCCAGCCTTTTTCTACAGCATGCAACAACGAATCCTGCTGGGATTTATTGAAACGATGAATCTCATCAATAAATAAAATGGGAGATTTTCCGGAAAATAAATTCTGTTTTTTAGCATCTTCAATTACATCGCGAACATCTTTCACTCCTGAAGAAACAGCAGAAAGCTTATAAAACTTCCTTCCTGAGCTTTCGGAAATAATTTCTGCCAGCGTAGTCTTTCCTGTTCCCGGAGGTCCCCAAAAGATCAGAGAATTCAGGCTATTGTTTTCGATCATTTTTCTGATCGTCCCTTTTTCGCCGGTAAGATGTTCCTGCCCCAAAACTTCGTCCAGGGTTTTAGGTCTTAATTTCTCGGCTAATGGAATATTTTGATTCAAAGTACTTTTATTTTTTTAAGATCAATATTTCAGATTTCTAAGCTCTGAAACTTCTAACAAAATTAAACTAATTTTCATTTTTTTACCCTATTTTTGCATTGTTTTGAAACTTACATTCAATAAAATCATTACATTTCCTATGGTAATTTTGATAAAATTTTACCAATGGTTCATCTCGCCCCTACTTCCTAAAAATTGCCGTTACGAACCTACTTGCTCTCATTATATGATAGAGTCTTTACGGGTTCATGGTCTATTTAAAGGTTTCTGGCTGGGATTTAAAAGGATTTTAAGATGTCATCCGTGGGGAGGAAGTGGCTACGATCCTGTTCCACCAAAACATAAGCATCCATAAAAAATAACAAACTATTAAATCAATAGAAAAATGAGTACTACTTTTTTCAGAATTTACCTTGTCATATTTGCATTGGTTACCCAGTGCCTTTTTGCACAGGAGTACCCTGGAGGTTTATCTGATGGGACTTTAGATATCAATGGCAACAATACTCCAGTAAAGATCTATTCTACGACAGAGTTAGGAGACCTTGCAGCATTTCCTGACAGGGAGATTAAAGACAATGTTCTTGTTATCCTTAACGAATCTAATTTTGAGCCTGCTTACTATACCTATGGTGCTTCAACACTGGCAAGATTCAAAGACTCCCAATACCAATTTTTTGATAAGAACTTTAAACTCATCAATACCCCTCCTACCAAAGACAATATCACAACATTCAAATATGCTGTAAAGTCTGCAAAACCTATTGCTGAGGCGGATAAAGTAGAACTTAAAACATCCTTTAAAATATGGGACCCTTCAAAGGGTATTAATATTGGGATATTTACATTACACTTCTACAGCTTAATGTTTGTTTTCGCATTTGGTTTCGGATATATTTTAATGACAAGGATCTTTAAGATTGACAATGTTAACCAAAAATACCTTGAACCTCTTTTCACATGGACATTGATAGGAACGATCCTGGGAGCAAGATTAGGACACGTTATTTTTTATCAGCCAGAACTGTTTAAAGAAGATTTCTGGAGTGTATTTTTACCTATCAGTACCAAAAACGGTCTCAAATTCACCGGGTTCTCCGGATTGGCAAGCCACGGGGCAACCATAGCCTTAATTCTTACCACTCTTTATTATTCATATAAAATTATCAAAAAAAATCCTTTCTGGGTATATGACAGATTAGGAATCGTGGTAGCTTTAGGAGGTGCCTTTGTAAGAATGGGAAACTTCTTCAATTCTGAAATTGTAGGAAAACCAGCTGATCCAAACTCTCCGTTTGCTTTACTGTTTCCACAACAAAGCAGCGAATATGGGCTTACAGTTCCACGTTATCCGAGCCAGTTATTTGAAGCAGTAGGATATGTTGCCCTGTTCATTTTATTATGGATTCTTTATAGAAAAACTAATAAAAAATACCAGCAAGGATGGCTATTCGGACTATTCTTTATCATTCTTTGGGCGATCAGATTCTTTGTAGAATTCCTGAAAGAACCTCAAGGTGATGAATTTATTCAGATCGGTGGTTTAAATACGGGGCAGGTTCTGTCTATCCCTTTTATGATTGCTGGGGTAATTATCATGATTGTTTCCAAAAAATTTAAAATTACGGAAGCAGAAAACGAGAAACCTGAATAAAATAAATAGAACATCTAATCAATCTTGATTTAAAATATAAAAGGCAAATTTGTAAATTACAGATTTGCCTTTTTTACGTTTAAGCTTTAATTTATGTTCATAAACTTCGCTCTACCTTATTATTCAGTTCAGTAAAAACATTTCCCAGTTCATCAATAACATCCGTAGGAAGCATGGACTCTTTTGAATGTTTTTCAGCAGCAAAATCAGCGGCTTTTCCGTGTAGCCATACTCCAAAAATACAGGTATTTTTTTCTGAATATCCTTGTGCTAAAAGTGAGGTCAGAATCCCGGTCAGAATATCACCACTTCCTCCTTTGGCCAATCCGGCATTTCCAGTCAGGTTATAATAAACATCTCCTACCGGTGTAATGATTTGTGTATGATGATCCTTCAATACAATATAAATTCCAAGTTCCTTAGCCTTCTCTCTTGCCAGTTCCAATCTTTTAAATGAATTTTCCGTTTTTCCAAACAACCTTTCAAATTCTTTGGGATGAGGGGTGATAATTGATTTCTCTGGAATTAACTGATGGTTTCTCTGGTCTTCAGAAATAATATTTAACGCATCGGCATCCAAAACCAATGGAGACTGATAATCTTTCAGGAACTTCAAAAGTCCCGTTTGAGTATCCTCATGGGTTCCCAAGCCGGGACCTATCCCTATGGTATTCTCTTTATCTATATTAAAATCGTTAATCAACTGTTGTCCTCCTTCTATAAACATGGCTTCCGGGCAAGAGGTTTGCAATACCTCATATCCACACTGGGGAGCTAATGTAAAAGTAAGTCCGGCACCCGTTTTCAAAACAGATTTTGTGGCCAGTACTGCGGCTCCTATCTTACCATAACTTCCCCCTATAATAATTGCTTTACCATAATTTCCTTTGTGGGCAAATTCATTTCTAGGATTGAAAAGTGATTCCGCAAAAGAGTCATCAATCACCCAATAATCAGTCTCGGTTCTTTCATGATATTCTTCGCTCAGTCCAATATTTAGAATAATTACTTTTCCAGTATACCTTCCTGTTTCCGGATGAAGAAAACTTCGTTTCCAACATTGAAAACTTAGGGTATAATTGGCTTTTAAAACCACAGAATCACGATCAAAAAAAACATCAGCAGAAAGTCCGGATGGAACATCAATTGAAATTTTAATAGTATCTTTTTTATTAATCCAATCTACCAATTCTTTGTACCCATCAGCTAAAGGTCTTGATAATCCTGTTCCGAAAAGCGCATCAATAATAATTGTGTTATCATCAAGGGAATAATGCTCCACCTCATCAAACTTTCGAACAGAAATGCCCGAAATTTCCCTTAATCTTTCAAGGTTCACGGAAGCATCTTCTGAGAATTTCCCTTTAGGATCATTAACAAATACATCTACATCAAATCCTTTCAGATAAAGCATTCTTGCCACTGCCAACCCATCACCACCATTATTACCATCACCACAAAACAAAACAGCCTTTCTATGAACCTTACAATGTTCAGATATCCAATTCGCTACAACTGTTGAAGCTCTTTCCATCAATTGAATAGAAGATATAGGTTCATGAGAAATCGTAAATTGGTCCCAGCTTCGAATTTGTTCAGCAGTGAATATTTTCATAAGTACATCTGACTATTAAATAAATTATATATAAAAGATATTTTATTATGATAAAGCCCATATAACAAAAATACATGGACACCATTAATGAGATAAAATATAAGGATAAAGTTACAATTTCTATTAAAACAGATAATATGAATTTAGAATAAAAGTCCGCCTTTTTGGAATAAAAAACTATAAAAAGTAGTGTTTTTTACATTTTTTAATTATATTTTTGTGTGTATACTAATTAAAAAAATATAAATTATGGGATTTGTTAAGGAATTTAAAGAGTTTGCCTTTAAAGGAAATGTTCTCGATCTTGCTGTCGGTGTAATCATTGGTGCAGCATTTGGTAAAATTGTTTCGTCTTTGGTTGAAGATGTTATCACCCCTTTGATCTTAAACCCTGCTCTTAAAGCAGCGGGAGCAGAAAATATCGCTAAACTAACCTGGAATGGTGTGGCTTACGGAAACTTCCTGTCTGCAGTGATCAGCTTTCTGTGTATTGCTATGGTTCTTTTCTTTATCATTAAAGGAGCTAATAAAGTCAACAAAAAAGAAGCTCCGGCTCCAGCAGGACCTACAGAAGATCAAAAGCTATTAGCTGAGATCAGAGATTTACTGAAAAGTAAAAACAATATATAATCTGTTCATTAACGGTTTACAATATAAAAGCACCTTCATGCAGAAGGTGCTTTTGCTTTTATCTTATGGATCTGATTATTGGATCTGTAAAATACTGGAAATCTGATCTGCCAGAGAAAGACCGATTCTATCCTGAGCTTCAAGCGTAGAAGCACCTGTATGGGGCGTCAGGGATATTTTAGAATGGTTTAAAATTTCTTTAGAAGGCGTTGGCTCATTGATGAAAACATCCAGTCCTGCAAATCTTACTTTACCGGAATCCAAAGCATCAATTAAAGCAGATTCATCAATCACTCCTCCTCTGGAACAGTTAACGATAGCAACTCCATCTTTCATAATTTCAAACTCACTTTTACCAATCATATATCCGTCTTTCTGAGCCGGAACATGAAGTGTAATAAAGTCTGAATGCTTCAAAACTTCCTGCAATGGTTCCGTTTCTATATCTACATTGATGAACTGATTGTTGTAGAACTTTACTTTGATACTTGCTTTTCCTACATTATTATCTGCAGCAACCACTCTCATCCCAAGCCCAAGAGCTATTCTTGCGACTTCCTGGCCTATTCTTCCCATCCCAATGATTCCGATGGTTTTTCCTCTTAGCTCAATTCCTGCTGCATATGCTTTTTTAAGACCTGCAAATTCTGTATCTCCTACCAAAGGCATTTTTCTGTTGGAATCCTGAAGAAATCTAGCTCCGGAAAACAAATGGGCAAAAACAAGTTCAGCCACTGATTCCGAAGAAGCCGCCGGCGTGTTGATGACATGGATTCCTTTTTCTCTTGCATAATCTACATCAATATTATCCATTCCTACACCCCCTCTTCCAATGATTTCGAGCGATGGGCAACCGTCAATAATATCTTTTCTCACCTGTGTAGCACTTCTTACCAATAAAGTACGAACTTGGTGCTCGTTAATATAATCTACTAAAAATTCCTGTGGAACTTTTGTAGTAATCACCTCGAATCCTTTTTCTGTTAATGCATCAATTCCAGATTGGTCCAGGCCGTCATTAGCTAAAACTTTCATAAATACAACTATGTTTTAAAAGTAGAAAGATTTAAAAATTAAAGGATACACTCCATTCAATTTTTAAATCTTTCTTTATATTAATTTATTCTTCGTCTTCTTTGAAAACTTCTATGGTTACTTGCTTTTCTACCAGATCAGTAAATCTTCCCTTGTATCTCGTAGCTCGTACCAAATGATTATCAATCCAGTGATAATTACCTCCTCTTGGCTTTCCACAAAGTACACTGTGGTACTTGAACCCATGTTTATCCAGCCAATCGATTGTGATTTGCTTCAGGTTTTCGGTTCTTGAGGTAAAGAAACAGATCTGATGCCCTTCATCATACCATTTATTAATTGTTTTCAACGCGTCAGGGTATGGTTCACAGGTAACCATTCTTTCCGGTTCTTCATTAGGAACATCATCTGTAATAGTTCCGTCTATATCGATTAAGTAATTTTTAACTCCATCCTTGAGAATAGGACTGATATGCTCTACGTATTCTAATTCCATCACGAAAATTTGTGTAACAAAGTTAAGGCTTTTATACCTACCAGATGTATTAATCTTAGTTTATGTTAAAAATTTACTATAAAAATCGTTATTTAACAAATAATATAAACATTTTATTCATCTTTTAATGCTTTATGATTAAAATTTTTCTTTTTAAAATCTAATTTAGCTATCGAAATAGAGAATATTTGGGGGTTAATGAATCTTACCATAAATTTTAAATTGCTTTTTTATTTTCTTTCCTCTCCATTCAAAAGATATAATGTTTTCCTAAAAATTTCCAAAATACATTAATTACACTTACATTTGTAGAAATGGAAGAATTAGTAGTTTTAGTAAATCCTGATGATGTGGTTTTGGGCTTGATGGAAAAACAGCAAGCTCACGTTAATGGCCTGTTACACCGTGCTTTTTCTGTATTCCTGTTCAATTCGAAAGGCGAAATGCTTCTTCAGAAAAGAGCATCAGGAAAGTACCATTCTCCCAATCAATGGACCAATGCTGTCTGTTCTCACCCCAGAATTGGGGAAACTTATCTGGCCGGAGCCCAAAGAAGATTAAAAGAAGAATTGGGAATTGAGGCTGACCTTTCGGAAAAATTCAATTTTATTTACAAAGCAGATGTAGGAGGTGACCTTTGGGAACATGAACTTGACTATGTTTTTGTAGGAAATTATGAATCAGACTTTAATCTGAACAAAGAGGAAGTGGAAGAAGTAAGATTTATTTCCCCCGAAGATTTGGATCAAGAAATTTCTGAAAATCCTGAACACTTTACAGAATGGTTCAAAATCATTCTCGAAGAATATAAACACCATTTTTAACGATGAAAAAAATTCTTTTCTTAACCGCCATCCTATCTGGAAGTTTATTTTTTGCCCAAAAAGCAACAACTTATGATAGTGCCAACTACTCTATCAACGTTCCTGAAGGCTGGAGATCAACCAATGACAGTGATATCATCAATATTTTCCCTACGAGTGAGATCGGAGCGATTACTATTTCTGAGTACCACGACCTAAACCTTCCCAAGGCTGAAACGAAAAAATTCATCCTGGCACTTTACAAATCTCAGGATGAAGAAAAAAAGGTAAAGGAAAACAGAGGTAAAAAAGGATATACAGAGTATTTCTATGAATATTTTGATGAAAAAGAAAAACTTTTCTGGATTACAAGAGCTTTTCAAAAAGATAAAGATTTGTATCTGGTAACCATTAACTGTGGCCAGAAATTCTGGAACGGAAACTATATGACCCTATTTAATGAGACTTTTAACAGTTTTAAAATAAAGAAATAAAAATTAAATATGAAGAAAACAGCTTTGTACGACAAACATGTTTCATTAGGAGCTAAGATCGTACCTTTCGCAGGTTTTGAAATGCCTGTACAATATTCAGGAGTAACAGAAGAGCATTTTGCAGTAAGAGAAAAAGCAGGATTATTTGATGTTTCCCACATGGGACAGTTTTTCATCGAAGGTCCGGGATCTAAAGATCTTTTGCAATTTGTGACCACTAACAATGTAGATACTCTTGAAAACGGAAAAGCTCAGTACTCATGTCTTCCCAACGAAAACGGAGGAATCGTAGACGACCTTATCGTTTACAAAATGGAGGATGACAAATACTTTGTAGTTGTAAACGCTTCCAATATTGACAAAGACTGGAACCATATTTCAAAATACAATACTTTCGGAGCAAAAATGACCAACGCTTCTGATGACATGTCATTGTTAGCAGTTCAAGGTCCTAAAGCGACTGAAATTCTTCAAAAACTTACTGATGTAAACCTTTCTGAAATTCCTTACTATAATTTTACTGTAGGAAGTGTTGCGGGAGTAAATGATGTTATTATTTCTAATACAGGATACACAGGAAGCGGAGGTTTTGAGATCTATTTCAAAAATGAAAACGCAGAAAAGCTTTGGGATGAAGTAATGAAGGCTGGTGAAGCTGAAGGAATTGTTCCTTGCGGTTTGGCTGCCAGAGATACTTTAAGACTTGAAAAAGGATTCTGTCTTTACGGAAATGATATCGACGATACAACTTCTCCAATTGAAGCAGGTCTTGGATGGATCACTAAATTTGATAAAGAATTCGTTTCTAAAGAAGTTTTCGCAAAACAGAAAGAGGAAGGTGTTACCAGAAAATTAGTAGCTTTTGAATTAACGGACAAGGGAGTTCCAAGACACGACTACCCTGTTGTAGATGCAGAAGGAAATGTAATTGGAAAAGTAACTTCCGGAACTCAGTCTCCGATGAAGAAAATAGGGTTAGGTCTTGCTTATGTAGACAAGCCTCATTTTAAATTAGGTTCTGAGATCTTTATCCAGGTAAGAAATAAAAACATTCCTGCAAAAGTGGTGAAAGCTCCTTTTGTATAAGGTTTTTTAACAATATAAAAAGAGGCTGGAAGTATTTCCGGCCTCTTTTATTTTTAATAGCAGATACAGCAGACCTTTCTGTCCGGACTACAGGCATCTCCTACTCCGGGTGTATTAGAAAGTACGCCTCCAGCGGGTCCACATAAGGTGAAACAATTAACCAAAGGAGGTCTTACTCCACCGATAATTTCTTTTAACGCTGATCTGTTAAGATTTCTCGTTTGTAAAAAGTTTTTTGTCATGATTTTATTTTTTAGTCATTATAAAGTTAACTATTTAATAATTAACTCATTAAAAATAAATCACAAATCATAGATAAACTTAGTTTTTCGGAAAGTGCTGAAAGCAATAATCATTTCCGATACGGGTATAATGTTTACATCTTGTCCCTGCCTTTGTTATCCCCAGACATTGGTTTCCTTTATTGATTCCACTGGTCTTTTTAGGGTGAGAAACCATGCCATACACAGATGATGCAGTACCCGGATTACATATTTTACAGGGTTGAAGTCCTATTTCCAATGCTTTGTTTAAAGGAAGGCTGGAAGAAACATTTTTTACCATTCTGCATGATGAGCTATGAAACTTTGAGCCTGAAGGAGTCCTATAAACGATCTGCCCTTGTAAGTTGATGGCAAAACAAAGCAATATGGAAATCAGGAATTTCATTCACTCACGCCAAAGAATGTTCTTAAAGCCTCTACATTATTTTTATCGTTTCCTACAAAAATATCCTTATCCGTCATAAAGACAGGGCGTTTTAAGAAAGTATAGTGATCCAGTAACAATTCTTTAAAATCTTTTTCACCCAAAGACTTTACGTCTAAACCTCTCAACTTGATCTGAGTAGATTTTTTGCTAAACAAAGCTTCATAAGACTTCGTCAGTTTATGCATTTCTGTTAATTCTTCTTTGGTAATAGGTTGTTTTTTAATCTCACGTAGCTCCCAGTCTGTAAGATCAAATTGTGCTAAAATTTTTCTGCAGGTATCGCACGTATTCAGATAAAATACTTTCTTCATTGTTATTCTTGTCTGTTATTTGTTAAAATTCTACTTCATTATTATTTCGTCTTTCAAAAGTAGGATTTAATCTAAAACTTTCGAAATTATTAAATAACTTTATTCAAATTTTATAAAGATGCAGAACAAACCTATTACTTTTCAATTTATTTCGGAGCCATCAGATGTCAATTACGGTGGAAATGTACACGGCGGAAGCGTTATGAAATGGATTGATCAGGCAGGCTATGCGTGTGCTACTACCTGGAGTGGAAATTATTCGGTGACAGTATATGTTGGAGGAATCCGGTTTTATGAACCTATTAAAATTGGTGAAGTGGTAAAAGTAGATGCGCAGGTTATCTATACGGGAAGTTCAAGCATGCATATTTCTATCAACGTCTTTTCCCGAAATCTAAAACAGCCTACTTTTGATAAAAAAACTCACTGCATCATTGTTTTTGTTGCTGTAGATGAAAATGGTAAAAAGCTTCCAGTTCCCAAATGGATTCCTGAAACGGAAGAAGACAAACAAAAAGAACAATACGCCAAGCGTCTGATGGAATTGAGAACGCAGATTGAAGATGAGATGAAGCCGTTTTTATAAGAGCTGAAAGATTTAAGCATAAGAGGTGCGGATTTTAGCCGTGATGATTATTGATTGAAAAAATACACCTCAAAATTAAAACAGAAGTCCCAAATCTACTTTTCATATTATTTTATTGTACAATAAATTAGGATTATCTAATTTAGTATCAACCTATTCCAGCCATAATATGAAAAATATCCTTACCATTGTAGTCATCCTATTGACAGGTTTTACCCAGGCACAGACCCACAGGTTTATTTATGAACTTCAATATAAGATGGATTCTACGGAAATAGGTTATGAAAAGCTGAATATGATTCTGGATATTACACCGAAAGAAGTAAAATTCTATGGGAAAGGTCTCGCCACTACGGATTCTCTGAATAAAAAATTCGGAATGAATTCCAGCTATACTGATATGACAGGTCAAGTAGTGAAAAGAAAGATCAATTCTTTTGATAATGAAAATTATATCAACATTAAAAATGGGTACTATTCATTTAAAACGACAGATAAAATCAATTGGTTGATTGCTGATGAAACTAAAAAGATAGAAAATTACACCTTACAAAAAGCAACCACAAAGTTTGGAGGAAGAAACTGGACCGCGTGGTTTTGTAAAGAGATTCCATTTAATGAGGGCCCTTTTAAACTTCGTGGATTACCTGGTTTGATCTTTGAATTATCAGATGCTAAGAAAAATTTCATTTATACTCTTGTCAAAAGCAAAAAACTTACGGAAAACTACTCTACTGCAGATTTTCTGGAATCCAATTTCGGAAACAAAGCCATCCCTATCAATGAAAAGCAAAAATATAAGCTGATTATGGAATTTTACAATGATCCTTTCGCCTTTGAAAGAAATAATTTCAGCAAATCTAATAATGATCTGAAAATTAACATCAACGGAAAAGAAATTCATAATGTAGATGAGCTGAATACTCAAACCAAGAGTATGCAGGAGGTTATCAGAAAATATAATAACCCTATTGAGATCGATAAGGCGATGCATTATCCTATTTA
Source organism: Chryseobacterium sp. G0162 (assembly GCF_003815715.1). Classification (NCBI taxonomy): domain Bacteria; kingdom Pseudomonadati; phylum Bacteroidota; class Flavobacteriia; order Flavobacteriales; family Weeksellaceae; genus Chryseobacterium; species Chryseobacterium sp. G0162. Next base: position 698,980 of record NZ_CP033922.1, read on the forward strand.
CTAAATATAAATATTACCAATTCTTTTAGATTTCGATTGAATCTTCTGATGAAAGTGATGTGATGTTTTTTAAGTTTTGGCTAAAGCCAAATGGAGTTGTTATTTATTGTAAGGCAGGCTAAAGCCCACCTCTATTGATGTTACCCGCATGGCCAGCTGTTGTTTAACGATATTACTTTTTACTTTTTACTTTTTACTTTTTACTTTTAATCATAATTTATATCTTTGTAACATCAAAAGGAAATGGTGTTCTTCCTTACCCAACCGCTTTACAAAAGCTGATGACGCCTGATTGAGAGATTATTAACAAATAACTAATCAGGATTATTATGTCAAAAAATCAACGAACACTTGGTAAAAAAGCAGCTTTTCATACTCAGTTTTTCTTCAGAAAATTTCCGGCGATCCCTTATATTTTTAAATGGCTGGCTATCAGCCTTATTATTGGATCCTTGGTAGGAAGTGCTTCGGCAGGATTTTTACAATCATTAGAATGGGCTACCCGCTTCAGGGAAAACCATGTATGGCTGATTGCTTTACTTCCTGTTGCTGGTTTTTTAATTGGCCTTTTATATTATTACTGGGGGAAAGAGGTAGAAGCCGGAAATAATCTTCTGATCGACAATATTCATGATCCGAAAGGGATTATTCCGTTCAAAATGGCTCCTTTTGTTTATTTGGGAACTATTGCTACTCACTTTTTTGGAGGTTCAGCAGGTCGTGAGGGAACAGCCCTTCAGATGGCCGGGGCTATTGCAGATCAGCTTACCCAACCATTTAAGCTCGATAAAAACGAAAGAAGAATATTAATTATTTCTGCCATTGCTGCCGGCTTTGGCTCTGTTTTCGGAACTCCTTTGGCTGGAGCTGTTTTCGGACTTGAGGTTTTTCTGGTTGGAAGAATAAGATACAATGCCCTATTTCCAGCATTTGCATCAGCCATACTCGCAGATTGGGCTACCAATCTATGGAATGTAAAACACACTCATTATCATATTGACTTTATCCCCAAACTAGAGTTTCTACCAATTATATACAGTATTTTAGCTGGAATTGCTTTTGGAATTTGTGCTGCGGCATTCAGTAAAATTATTCATTGGACCGGTTCTCTTTTTAAATTAAAAATTAAATCCCCCCCTTTTCGCCCGGTTGTTGGCGGAATTATTATCGCTCTGGCTGTTTTGCTCATGGGGACAACACGGTATATCGGTCTTGGAATTCCTGTAATTCTCGAGTCTTTTGAAAAGCAGCTTCCGTTGTATGATTTTGCCTTAAAAATGGCTTTTACCATCATTACTCTTTCTGCAGGATTCAAAGGAGGTGAAGTTACTCCATTGTTCTTTATCGGAGCTACATTAGGGAGTGCATTATCCCTATTTATCCCACTGCCATTTGGTTTATTAGCAGGAATGGGGTTTGTTGCCGTATTTGCCGGAGCTACCAATACGCCATTAGCCTGTATGCTTATGGGAATTGAATTATTTGGAGCTGAATGTGGTGTATATATTGCCATTGCATGTGTGGTTTCTTACCTTCTTTCAGGACATAATAGTATTTACACTAGACAAAAGATTGGTGAAGCTAAAAACAGAAGATATGAGAACATGCAGAATAGGTCTATTTCGGATTTTCTTTAAGATGGTAAACCACCTCGACAAACATTCAAAAAAATCTGGTCTCTTCTCCACTTAAGAAATGATTCTCCATCGAATTTTATTCCTTTTAGGATAATGTTAAAATTAAAAATTGATTGGCAAATCTGGTTTTCATATATAATATAAATACTCCAAACGTTCAATCTCTTCTTCGTCATTAACCCAAATCACGGACCACGAAATCCGCATCTCGAATCTCTCCTAATCCTCTTCCATTCTCAAGCACTGCTATTCGAAATACAACTATAATCCGTACTTTTGCACTATGTTCGATTACAGGTTAAAAGTTTTCCATACCGTAGCTTCCAGACTGAGTTTTACCAAAGCTTCTGAGGAGCTTCATATTTCACAGCCGGCCGTTACAAAACACATCAAAGAAATTGAAGTTCAGCTGAGCACCAAATTATTTGACAGAAAAGGAACTTCTATACAGTTAACACAAAGCGGCAAAATCCTGTTTGAATATGCTGAAAAAATCAGAAACATCTACCGTGATCTGGAATTTGAGATCAGCCAGATCAATCAACAGCATAAGGGAAAACTGATTATTGGAGCCAGTACCTCTGTTGCCCAATACATCCTACCTGAAATCCTTGCTAAATTTAATGCCTACTATAAAGACATTAAAATAGAACTTCTGACCGGAAATACAGAAGCCATTTCTGCTCTTTTAAAAGAAGAAAAAATTGATCTGGGTATCATTGAAGGAGAATCACAGTCTTCATATTTTGACTATAAGACCTTTAAACCTGATGAAATTGTTCTCGCTGCCAAGTCAGATCATCCTTTAGCCCATAAAACACTAAATATTAAAGACCTTTATCAGCTTAATCTTATTTTCCGTGAGCAAGGTTCGGGAACTCTTGAATTCATACAAAATCGGTTAAAGGAAAAAGAAATTAACATCAATGAACTGAATACCGTTATCCAATTGGGAAGCAGCGAAAGTATCAAAAATTATCTTCTTCATTCGGACTGTATGGCTTTTCTTTCCATCAGCACCATTCTGAATGAGTTGAAAAATAATATTCTTACGGTTATTGACATAAAAAATTTCAGCATTGAAAGAGATTTTCATTTTATTCTGCCTAAAGGAGAACAGTCTGAGTTGATCGAGTTGTTTTTAAGGTTTGCAGAGTAAATTGCCTGTCCTATACACAGAAAGATCTATCCATGACAAAAAACTATTATTTGTGGTATGTTGACCACATTATTTTTTTTGGTTTTGGCTAAAGCCAATGAATAGATTAATTTTTTAGATGAGTTAAAGCCTATCCCTATTGATTTTGATATCTGCATGGATAATTGTCCTTTAACGACAATACTTTTTACTTTATAACTTATAGTTATCCAACATAACAAAATACAATTTACTTTATAATAACATATTGCCGAATTTTGAACCAGATTTAAAAAGTTCGCTATATGAAAGATTTCATTCTCAATGAAACAACACGAAAAGTAATTTTTATTGGAATGGCGGTTTTATGCCTGACTCCATTAGTTTCTTCTCCCATTGCTCTCGCATTAGGCTTTGCCCTGGCTGTTTTTATGGGAAATCCATTTGAAAAACATTTGCATCACTATATTCATCTGTTGTTACAGATCTCTATTGTCGGATTAGGTTTTGGATTAAAACTGGATGAAGCGCTTCATGCCGGAAAAACAGGATTGATGTTAACTGTAGTAAGTATTATCAGTGTAATGATCCTGGGATATTTTCTAGGAAAAATCTTTAAACTTGAAAGACCATTATCCTATCTCCTGTCTGCCGGAACTGCCATCTGCGGAGGAAGTGCCATTGCTGCGGTTGCTCCTATCATCAAACCCAGCACAAAGCAAATTTCTTTGGCATTGGCTATTGTTTTTACATTGAACTCTATTGCATTGTTTGTTTATCCTGCTGTTGGACATCTTTTGCATCTTTCCCAGGAACAGTTCGGATTATGGTGTGCAGTAGGAATTCATGATACAAGTTCTGTGGTAGGAGCAGCCAGTAAATATGGTAATGAGGCTCTAAAAATTGCAACTACGGTTAAATTAGCCCGTGCTTTATGGATTATTCCGGTTTCTCTGATTACCATGTTCATTTTTAAAAGCAAAGATTCAAAAATTAAAATTCCATGGTTTATTGGTTATTTCATTTTGGCTATTCTGCTAAATACTTATTTTCCCGTTATGGATCAATTCAGTACTATTATTACCTCTTTTGCTAAATCCGGGCTGAATCTGACTTTATTTTTTATCGGTTCTACTCTTTCCATTCAAACTTTGAAAACGATAGGTTTTAAGCCTCTGTTTACAGCTGTACTGCTTTGGGTAACTATTAGTATTGGAAGCCTGCTATATATTATTCATTAAAAGCAGCAGCACCCTTCTGAAATCAGAAGGGTGCTGCCTATTAAATGTGGAAATGTTTATTCATTCATAACAATTTCTTAAACCTCTCCGCAAGTATAAACCTGCAGACAGCCCATATATATTGAGCAATAATCCGGGCCTGTTACAGCACCTGAACAACTACACCCACAAAGAGATAAATCTGGTTTTCCGCTTACTCCTCCTGTAATATTTTTAAGATTTTGTTTTTTTAGCTTTTTAGCATTTTTAATAATGTTCATGTGATTTAGTTTTTTGATTAAACAATATAGTTTTAGTTACATTCCAAAGTTAAACAAATATTAATCACATGCAACCTATTTTATTAATTTTTTAAATAAAAGACTGATTACAAATAAATTAATATATTAAAAAACATAAAAATCCATCTCTATTTATTAAACAAGTTAAATATAATGGTCAATATAAAGCTTCCGAAATAAGCTTTAATAGCAAGTAAAAATGAATTTGAATAAAACTAATATAAGAAATTGGTGATTTTAATAAATGTCTGCAACCTTACCTATTCTTAAATTTTAATAAAAAATAAAAACCTTTCGATTTCTCAAAAGGTTTTTTAATCAATGATAATGTTTTCATTTAACAGGTCATGACCTGCAAACATCTTTTATATTCTATACAATACGACGGGCCCGTCACTGCACCTGTGCAGCTACAGCCACATTTTGAAAGATCTGGAGTAATTGCACCGCCAACACCTCCTACAATATCTTTAAGAGTATGTCTTTCCAGCTTTTTAGCATTTTTAAAAATGTTTTGTGACATGATGATTTGATTTTAATTAGACATATATTTTGTTAGTTCGTTTTTAAAATTAAATAAATAAAAGTTATTCAAGACATAAAAAAATGTTAATTAACTCAATTTCACATATTTAAAAACAGATAAAAAACTGTCTATCATATTATTCAGTGAACTCAAGATCTCTGTCATGAGTTTCTGAGATCGTCAATGAAGAATAAAATGCCAATCCAAATACTACCAGCCCTACAATCGCAGCACTTCCCACTACTGAAAAATTACCTTTAAGAGAATCAAAAGCCAAAATCATTACAGGAACCAATCCTCTTACCATATTCGGAACAGTAGTGGTTGCTGTATTTCTGATATTGGTTCCAAACTGTTCTGCTGCCAGCGTAACAAACATCGCCCAATATCCGGTACCAAAGCCCAGCCATACACAAAATAAGTAGTACTTTGTCTCCGTATTGGTATTTCCAAACAGCATAATCCCTACCCCAACCAAAGTGAAAAGCAGCATATAAAATATGGCCATCTTACGCGATTTCAAAGCATGCGAAATAAAACCGCTCATCAGATCACCAACGGAAATACCTACATAAGCCCACATAATTGCTTTTCCAGGGTTAAGATCCTCAATTCCGAATTCAGGCGCAAATTGATTGGCTAAAACAGCCAGAATCCCTATACAATACCACGTAGGCAATCCCACAGCAATACATTTCAAGTATCGTATCAACCTATCTTTATGGGTAAAAAAAGACAGAAAATTGCCTTTAGAAACGCTTTTATGTTCAATATTTTTATAGATTCCGGATTCTGAAACACTTATTCTCAGTAATAACAGCAGAATTCCCATTATTCCGCCAATGATGTAAGAGATATTCCAGCCTCCCGCTAATTCTACCGTTAATTGAGCCACAACCGCTCCCATTAATCCAAAACCAGCAACCACAGAGGTTCCTATTGCTCTTAAATTCTTCGGCAGACTCTCAGAAACCAGGGTAATTCCGGCTCCAAGCTCTCCAGCAAGACCTATTCCTGCAATAAACCTTAAAGCTGCATATTGATATACTAAATGCTCTTTTGGAAAATAAGGTAAAAAACCACAGGCAATATTTGCCAGGGAATAAACCAGAATAGATCCAAAGAGCACGGAAAGCCTTCCTTTTTTATCTCCAAAGACTCCCCAGAATACTCCTCCGATGAGAAGCCCTACCATCTGACAGTTCAGGATAAAAGTTCCGTCGGCATCGGGATTCAGTCCTAATGCTTTTAAACTGGGAATTCTTACAATTCCAAACAGGAGCAGGTCATAGATATCTACGAAATAGCCAAGGGCTGAAATAATAACGGGAATAGAGAAAATGTACTTCAATTTTGAAGACAGAGATAATTCTTGCATTGTTAAGTTTTGATAAAAATAAAAAAACCTTTCAATTTCTTGAAAGGTTTTTATAAAATATCTTGTTCCGCTTATTATCTTGCAATATTCACGGCTCTTGTTTCTCTGATTACAGTTACTTTCACCTGTCCAGGGTAAGTAAGTTCATTCTGGATCTTTTCAGAGATGTCGTAAGAAAGTTGAGAAGCAACTTCGTCGTTTACTTTTCCACTCTCTACCATTACTCTTAATTCTCTACCTGCCTGAATTGCGTAAGCGCTTGATACGCCATCAAAGCTTAATGCTGCAGATTCAAGATCCTTTAGTCTCTGGATATAAGATTCCAATACTTGTCTTCTTGCTCCCGGTCTTGCTCCTGAGATCGCATCGGCTACCTGAATGATTGGAGATAATAGAGACTTCATCTCAATCTCGTCGTGGTGAGCACCAATAGCATTTACTACTTCTGGATTTTCACCGTATTTCTCAGCCCATTGCATTCCTAATAAAGCGTGTGGTAATTCTGATTCTTGCTCAGGAACTTTACCAATATCGTGTAATAGACCTGCTCTCTTAGCTAATTTAACGTTTAATCCTAATTCAGCAGCCATAGTTGCAGCGATATTTGCCACTTCTCTTGAGTGCTGTAATAAGTTTTGTCCGTAAGAAGAACGGTATTTCATTCTACCAACAATCTTGATTAATTCAGGGTGTAATCCGTGGATTCCTAAATCAATAATAGTTCTCTTTCCTACTTCAATGATCTCTTCTTCAATTTGTTTTCTTGTCTTTTCTACAACTTCTTCGATTCTTGCCGGGTGAATTCTACCATCGGTAACCAATCTGTGAAGTGAGAGTCTTGCAATCTCTCTTCTTACAGGATCGAAGCATGAAAGAAGAATTGCTTCAGGGGTATCATCAACAATGATCTCCACTCCTGTTACCGCTTCTAAAGCACGGATGTTTCTACCTTCTCTACCAATGATTCTACCTTTTACCTCGTCAGATTCAATATTGAATACTGATACTGAGTTCTCGATAGCCTGTTCTGTTCCGATTCTCTGAATCGTTTGGATAACAATCTTTCTTGCTTCGTTCTTAGCATTCATCTGAGCTTCCTCCATAATACCCTGAACGTGTGCCTGAGCTCTTGTTTTAGCTTCAGCTTTCATGGTTTCTACCAATTCTGCTTTGGCTTCATCAGCAGTATAATTAGAGATTTTTTCAAGTATTTCTACTTTTTTAGCGGTAGCTACATCTAATTCCTGTTGTTTTCTGTCTAGAATCTCGTTCTTCTTAGCGTAATCTGCAATCTGTCTGTCTAAATCTTTTTCAAGTTTTCCAGTCTTACTAAGCTCATCATTCAGCTTATGTTCCTTGTCTTTAGTCCTTTTTTCAACTTCCTGCATTTTCTTTTCGCGGGACTGGATATCAGCATCGTGCTGTGATTTCAATTCAAGGAATTTTTCTTTAGCCTGAAGATTCTTTTCTTTCTTTATGGATTCAGCCTGTACGTTAGCTTTTTCTATAAGGTTTTCGGCGTTTTTATTAGCATCATCTATAATAAATTTTGCCTTAGTATTCAGAGAGCTTCTTGAGAAAAACATTCCCACTGCTGCACCAATTACTAAACAAACAACACCGACTATAACTTCTATCATAATGTATATTGAGTTTTAATTGTATTCATATCCTTTAAAAATAAAAAAGCCCACAATAATCCAGAGATTGAGAGTAAACTCCTAATCAACACGATTTGAACTGATTTCCACTGTCTGTAATCCGGAAGACCGGCACGCCATTCAGAGGACATTTGTTCGGTAATTGTTTAGCGTTGAGTTTACCTTTAATGTGTTAGAATCATTGTAGGCAGCTTGTTCAGGAAAAAAAATCTATTTCCCGATTTCATTCAACGATTGATTGATCTGTTCTAATCTTTCGTTGGTTGAATTAATATTTTTTTCGTAGTTAAGAGAAACTACTTCCGCATTGGTTCCCAGTTTTAGGGCACACATCGCTAAAGCATCCTGTTTATCTCTTACATCGAAGTTTTGTTCAAAATCTTTAATCATATTCTCGATCTGCTTCCCTACCTTACGCAACGTTTCTTCTTCTGCTGCCGGTACGTTCAGCGGATACACTCTTCCTGCAATGTTTACGGTTATTCTCCTTACCTCCATTATAGTCCACTGTTTTGAAGCTGAGCAATACAGAAATCAATTTCTTTTACCAATCTGTTGATATGGTTTTTCATTAACCTATTGTGTTCAGGATTTCCTGATATTGCTGAATAAAGTTTTATATTTTTTTGTTCTTCTGCTAATACCTGATTTCTTCTTCTTTCCTCATCATATTTCACCTTCAGCTCTTCATGCTCACTACTTAATTCTGATAACTTTTCAGTAAGATTTCTGTAATTCTTTTGCAGAGCCAAAATTTTTCTCTCTAATTCTGAAAAATTGTTTTCTAAATCTTGAAGCATTTCAGGTTTGTATATTCTAACTAGAAGCAAAAATAAAAAAATATTAACACTAACAAAAATAAATAGTCCTATATTTTGATCTGCCAACAAAAAAGGAGATGCAAAAGCATCTCCTGAATATTTTTAATATGATAATTTCTTATTCGAATTTCAGTACAAACATTACAGCTCTGGTCTGTAATGTAGAGACTGCAGAAGCCCAGTAAGGAGGTGTGGTAGCATTATCAGCTACTTTTTCATTGTTCATAAAGAATGTTCCTCTAATGGCAGGGGTCAGTTTAAATTTGTTGAAATAAAACTGGATTCCCATTTCTGCAGACCACGCAAAGTTGTGAGTGGTAGATCTAAAGATCTGCTGCATGTTGTCATCTGTAGAACTGGAATTAGACTGTAGATTCACTACATAATTCACCCCAGCTGCAACATAAGGTCTTGAGTTATACCATCTTCTTCCGTGAAGTTCCAAAAGTACCGGAATGTCAACCAATGTAGATTTAATATCCCTTACTTTATCTTTTTCCTGTAAAGGGATCGGCGTGAAAGGAGGATTCGTTACAGATCCACCTGCATACGCATCATTGGATTGTGTATTAAAAGTCAGCTGTCTTTGTGCAAACTGCAACCCCGGCTCTACTCTTACATCCAGATAATCATTCAGTCTCCATTTTGCAATAAGCCCGGCACCGAAGCTGTAACTTTCTTTGGTACTGGTAACAAGATTCTGATTATCTTTCATCCCATAGGTTGGATGTAATACGATTCGGTAGTCCAGCTTATTCCCGTTCAAATAAAAACCCCAACTGAATTTCTGCTCGTCGAAATCTTCCAACTTGTCCATTCTGTTTCGGGTTCTAAATTGCGCGTTTGCAAAAACGGCAACATTTACTGAGGTTAAAACCAGTGCTTTTAATAGAAATTTATTCATAGGTTACTTTGTTGCTTTATAAATTGTGGCTATACCCAAACTTAATTTTTTATATTCAACTTTCTTAAATCCCGTATCTAAAAGAATTTGCTTCATCTTCTCCCCAAAAGGAAAAGCATTTACAGAATCCGGAAGGTATGTATACGCCCTATTATCTTTGGAAACCAGCTTACCTATTGCAGGTAATATATTTTTGAAATAAAACATATACAATGGTCCCATGAAACCCTCAACCTTTGAAAACTCCAGTATATAAACACTCTTGTTATCTTTAACTACTCTTCTTAACTCTGCCAAACCTTTGGTAAGGTTCTCAAAATTCCTTACTCCAAATGCAACGGAAACAGCATCAAATCTATTGTCCTCGAAAGGTAAATTTTCTGCATCTCCTTTTTGCATGGAAATTTTGCCGTCTAATTTAAGTTTTTTTATTTTAATAACGCCAACATTGAGCATTTGTTGTGATAAATCTAAACCAACTACTTTTGAACCGGTTCCTTTTTCAATTGTAATTGCCAGATCTCCCGTTCCAGTAGCCACATCCAGCACTTCTTGCGGGTTATCATTTTTCATCCATTTTACCAATTTATTTCTCCATAAAATATCAATTTTCATGGATAAAACACGGTTCAAAAGGTCATACTTCGGCGCAATATTGTCGAACATATCCTCTACCTGGCTTTTCTTAGTAGCCTCAGAATTGTAGGGAGTAACTTTAGTGATATCTTTTGTCAAAACTTAAAACTTATAATATTCTTTATAATAATTTAGGAAATCCTGCTTTCTGAAGACTTTTGATCTTGATTCCACTTGCTGGACATTTTTGATCACTTTGTCATAGTCTTCATCTACATTGTAATAAAAATCTTCTGTGTAAAGCTTATTGAAACGCTTTGCTCCTCCGTAGTAGTCCTTCCCGTCAATAACGGTTTTGTCAAGAGCCGTTAATAACGAATCTTTTTTAAGGTTATACCCGTAGTACTGGTCATTCACGTAGTAATCCTGATGCGCAATATTGAGCAGACCACGAAGTTTGTTGACTTCAAATGCAGAATCGTAAAGCATTTTTTTATTCTGATCGAAAACCTGAATAGAGTTTTTTCCCTTATTCAAATCCACATGCACATACTGCCCCGCTGATATAATTCCTTCAGAACCATTATTGATTTTAAAGTAATACGTATTCGGGGTAGGATTATCTACCACATAATAATTCTTCTTGGCTAAAAAAAGGAAGTAGATCCCAAAGGCAACGATAAACGCCACACCTGCAATAAGTAAGCCTTTTAAGGATGGGTTGTTTTTCATAGATTGTAAAGTACAATTTTTGCAAATTTAATAATATTTTTAATTCTCCGTTATTAATATTAATTATTAACTTTGCATCTTTAAAAAAATCATATAAACGAATGCCGAATACGATCATTATTGGCTCTGGATCTTACATTCCGAACAGAGTTATTGGTAGAGATTACTTCATGAATTCCGAGTTCTATACTGAAGACGGAGTAAAGATTGAAAAGCCTGTGGAAGAGACCATTGCGAAGTTTGTAGAAATTACAGAAATCGAAAACAGGAGATTCATTGAGGATGATCTTTCCAACTCACAGATCGGTTATGAAGCCGCAAAAATTGCCCTTGAGGATGCAAAAGTTGACGGCGAAGAACTGGATTATATTATTTACGCAAGTAATTTCGGGGAAGTTACTGAGAACGGATACGCAGACTTTATGCCAACGATGGCAGCAAGAGTGAAAAATAAACTGGGAATTAAAAACAGAAAATGCGTAACGTATGACATGATTTTCGGATGTCCGGGATGGGTGGAAGGTATGATTTTAGCAGACAACCTGATTAAGGCTAAAGTTGCCAAAACCATCCTTATTATCGGAGCTGAAACATTAAGCCGTGTAACAGATCCTTATGACAGAAACAGAATGATCTTTGCTGATGGTGCTGGTGCAGTAGTAGTAAAAGCTACAGATGAAGAAAATGTAGGAATCATCGCCCACAATACCATTTGTGATAATGGCCCTGAATTAAACTACCTTGAAAACCAACCTTCCATCAACAAGGAGGTAGATCAAAAACGTTTGTATGTAAGAATGTTAGGTAGAAAAATCTACGAATACGCTCTTAAAAATGTTCCTGTAGCCATCAAAGATACGATTACCGATGCCGGTCTTTCTATTGAAGATATCGACAAAATTCTTATCCACCAGGCTAATGCAAAAATGGACTATGCTATGATTGAAAGACTTCACAGGCTTTATGATGTGAAAGAATATGATCACGCAATCTCTCCTATGACGATCCAAAACCTTGGAAACACATCTGTGGCAACCATTCCTACTATGTATGATTTAATAATTAAAGGAAAAATGGAAGGTCAATCGTTTAAAGAGAATGGTAACATTATAATGACTTCGGTAGGTGCCGGAATGAACATTAATGCTATCGTTTACAGATTTCCTTAAAAATAATTTTAATTAAAAATATAAAAAAGCACAAAGGAAGTCTTCTTTTGTGCTTTTTTTGAATCACAATATGCAAAAGAATTTTTTAATCATTGCCGGAATCTTCCTATTTCTGGAAGTTTATATTTATCAGGCTGTCAGAACGCTGACCGACAATTTCTGGATAAGAACCAGCTATTGGGTAATCTCCTTAATTATTTATGGAATATTTGCTTATGAAGTTACCCACTACCAGAGATCAGACCGCAGCACACTGAGAGCCCAGATCATGATCTCACTATTTCTGGTATTTATACTTCCAAAAATATTTATTGTTTTATTCTTATTAATTGATGACCTCATTAGATTCGGAGGCTATCTGATAGGATTTGCAAAACCGGCTGAAAACTTTTTTCCGGAAAGGCGTAAATTTCTGAGCCTTGTAGGATTGGGAATGAGCGGTGTGCTTTCCGCCTTGTTCATAGACGGAATTACATTCGGGAAATACCGTCACAAGGTAAGAAGAGTGAAAGTAAAGTTCTCTAATCTACCAAAGGCTTTTAAAGGATATAAAATCATTCAGATCTCTGATGTTCACAGTGGAAGCTTTCCCGATCCAAGTAAACTGCAACACGCTGTTGACCTGATTAATGAGCAAAAACCGGATCTTGTTTTATTTACCGGAGATATGGTAAATAATGTAGCAGATGAATTCAAACCCTTTATTCCTTTGTTTTCACAGATTAAAGCTAAGGATGGTAAGCTTGCAGTGTTAGGAAATCACGATTATGGTGATTATGTAACCTGGGAATCACCTGCAGCTAAAAAAGAAAACCTTGACACTTTGATTGATTATGAAAAGCAGGCAGGATTTGATATGCTTAGAAATGAACACAGAGTCATCGAGAAAGACAGTGAGAAACTCTACATTCTGGGGGTTGAAAACTGGGGACTGAAACCTTTTCCTCAGTTTGGAAAAATTGACGATGCCTTAAAAGGTGTTCCAGAATCCGCTACAAAGATCTTAATGAGCCATGACCCTACCCACTTTGATTATGTAGTGAAAAAACACCCAGAAAACATTCATCTGACCCTTTCAGGTCATACTCACGGAATGCAGTTTGGGCTGGATCTTAAAAATATCAAATGGTCCCCTGTTCAATATCGTTATCCAAAATGGGCGGATCTGTATGAAAGTGAAGGAAAATTACTGTATGTAAACAGAGGATTTGGTGTATTGGGATATCCGGGAAGAGTTGGTGTTCTTCCAGAAATCACACTTTTTGAACTAAGCTAGTTAAGGTTTAAGGTTTAAGGTTTAAGGTTTAAGGTTGGAAATTAAGGAATTAAAAATTGGCTATCATGACAAACGGGCACTCTCCAATACCTGCAATCTGACAACTACCATCTGCAACCTAAAAAATATAATCTTTCATACGGGAAGTAGCCATGTCTCTCTCGTTAAGAAAAGTAAGGAGGGCATCTAATTTGTCCTCCATTTTTTTGCCCGAAAATAAGCTTCGGTAAAAAGGAATATCAAAGGGATGTTTTTTGAAATCTGTAAACTGCCATGCATTAAGATAAATGAGCACAAATTCTTCATTCTGCAATGTCTCTAGTACCATGTTCTCATAATACTTCATTGGCAGCATCTGAAATACAAAATCATTGTAAGGTAATTGGCTGTAAGGAGAGATACTTTCCGGCACAATACTCAGCCCATCTTCTTCTGTAATTTCTGTATCTCTTCTCAGGCGTTTGAACGGAAAAAGGATATTCGCATTATCGATATTGGAGACATAATTAAACTCCAAAAGCTTCAGATTCTCCTGTGGAATTTTTACATCTTTCTGACGAATACCTCTAATCTGTTTTTCCAAAAGATCCTGAATATTCTTCTTGGCATTTTCAATTTCTTCAAGATTTGAACCTTGATTATAAAAAGCAATTTCATGCCCTTTGGATGAAATTGCTTTTATAAGATTCTGCAGTTTTTCAGTAAGAGAAATCTCAATAAAAAAACTTGCTTTTATATCATGAATATCTAAAATTCTGAGAATTGCTTTTGTATTCTCTTCTGTAATTTTCAACCTTACATCACTGGTAATCTGAGAGCCATTTTTTGTTCCAGCTTCAATATTTGCAATGTTAAAAGTCAATAATATCATTTCAATTAAATTTTAGATAAAAACTATAATAAGCTAAAAATCAAATGTTAAAGGATTAATTATTTAAAGTATTACTTTACATTATTAATTCTTTGCTAATTTTACTCTTAGATTCTTAATCATGTCTTTCGTCATTTCAGAAATTCCAAAATCATAAGCTAATCCCCAGTCTTTTTTAGCAACAGAATCATCAATAGAAGCAGGCCAAGAATCTGCAATTGCCTGTCTGAAATCAGGGTTATAATCAATGCTGAAATCCGGAATTTCTTTCTTGATTTCTTCTGCCAGTTCTTTTGGCGTAAATGACATTCCCCCTAAATTATAAGACGAACGAACGGTCAAACTTTCCTTCGGCGCATCCATTAATTTCAGCGTTGCGTTGATGGCATCATCCATATACAACATTGGCATTCCTGTGTCTTCAGAAATGAAACTTGTATACTTACCATCTTCAATAGCTTTATAGAAAATTTCAACAGCATAGTCAGTTGTTCCCCCCCCTGCCGGAGTCTTCCAGGAGATCAACCCAGGATACCTGATACTTCTTACATCCACGCCATATTTGTCGAAATAGTATTCGCACCACTTCTCCCCTGCCATCTTAGAAATCCCATACACTGTTGTTGGGTTCAGCACTACCTCCTGTCCTACATCATGTTTTGGAATTCCTTTTCCAAACACCGCGATAGAACTTGGCCAAAAGATCTTTTTAAGAAGCCCTTCTTTAGCCATTTCACAAAAATGAAGAAGTGGTTCAAGATTTAATTTCCATGCGAAAATAGGCTGCTTTTCCGAAGTACCGGATAAAAGCGATGCAAGGTGATACACTGTAGTGATGTCGTAATCCTTTACAACTTGTCTCACTAATTGAGTATTGGTAACATCCATTCTTTCATAGTGCCCCGCAGAGGTAATTCCTTCCTGCCATCTGTCCAGCCCTGAAGCGACAACATTTTCCGCTCCATGAATTTCAACAAGTCTATTGGTAAGCTCGGTGCCAATTTGTCCCAGAGCACCTGTAATCAGTATTCTTTCCGTATAGGATTCCATTTTTTAGATTTTTTTAGAATTGTACAAAAGTAAAAAAAACATGTCAACCATAATAATAAAGGTGTATTTAAAATACATTCCCCAATTGCCATGATTTTTTTTTAAGGTAAATTCTGAGAAAAGCAGGAACCTTGATGAGAGAAGCCATTAAAGTCTTTACAACAATGGAAAATCAAACGTATTCTCTATTGAGCATACTTATATAAGCTATAAGACCCATAGAAAACCTCTTCATCCCTCTATCTTACTTTCCTGGCTCCAACCCTAAGTTATTAATGTAATTTCCATATTTTTGTTATAAGAAAAACAATCATTATGAAGAAGATTTTAATAGCTTCGATTATTTTAGCCAGTCAGCTTAGCTGGGCCCAATTTACAGATATCAATATTGTAAAAGAGGTAAAGGTTAAGAATAAAGGTGTAGTGGTATCTGCACATCCACTAGCTAGTGAAGCGGGGGCAAAAATCCTGAGAATGGGAGGAAATGCTTATGATGCCATTACAGCTACTCAGTATGCATTAGCTGTAGTATATCCTCAGGCAGGAAACATTGGCGGTGGTGGATTTCTGGTGGGTGTAAAAAATAATGGTGAAAGATTCACTTTGGATTACAGAGAAACGGCTCCTAAAAAAGCCTCCAGGGATATGTATCTCGATAAAAATGGAAAAGCCAACACAGACCTATCTCAAAACGGACGTCTGGCAGTAGGTATTCCGGGAAGTGTGGCAGGGTTCTTTGCTACCCTGAAATACTGTAAACTTCCGATGGAAAAGATCATTCAACCCGCTATTGATCTGGCAGAACAAGGATTTGCCATCACGGAACAGGAAGCTGATATGCTTAATAACAATAGAGAACATTTTAAGAAACATAATAAATCTGCTATCATTTTTGTAAAGGATGCTCCATGGAAAGCAGGCGACCTTTTAGTACAGAAAGATCTTGCAGAAACGCTGAAATTGATCCAAAAACTCGGAGCAAAAGGATTCTATGAAGGTAAAACAGCCGATCTCCTGATTGCTGAAATGAAAAAAGGGAACGGAATCATTACTTTTGAAGATCTTAAAAATTATAAGGTTGCTGAAAGAAAAGCCCTGGAGTTTGAATATAAAGGAAACAATGTAGTTTCCATGCCTTTACCTTCCAGTGGCGGGCTGCTTCTTGCTCAAATGCTGAGAATGGCCAGCTTTGAAAACCTTGAAAAATACCAGCAAAATTCAGCACAGGCTGTACAAATTATGACTGAAGCAGAAAGAAGAGCTTTTGCCGACAGAGCAGAATATATGGGTGATCCGGATTTTATCCAGGATAAAACTTCTTACCTTATTTCTGATGAATATTTAAAAGGCAGATGGAAAAGCTTTAGCTTTGATAAAGCCACTCCAAGTTCAGAAGTTGGAAAAATCATAGAACAACCTAAAGAATCTACACAAACCACTCACATTTCTGTGCTTGATAAGGATGGAAATGCAGCCTCCGTAACCACTACGCTGAACGGCTATTATGGTAGTAAAGTTTTGGTTTCCGGAGCCGGATTCTTCTTAAATAATGAAATGGATGATTTCTCTATTAAACCAGGAGTTCCAAATATGTTTGGAGCTGTAGGTGGTGAGGCAAATGCTATACAGCCAAATAAAAGAATGCTTTCTTCCATGACTCCTACGATTCTGCTTAAAAACGGAAAACCTTACATGGTAGTAGGAACTCCGGGAGGAACTACTATTCCTACTTCAGTATACCAATCTATTGTCAATGTGGTTGATTTTAAATTAAATGCTAATATTTCAGTGAATGCACCTAAGTTTCACCACCAGTGGCTTCCGGAAACGATAAAGGTTGAAAATAATTTTCCTGAAAGTACTATTGCTGAACTTAAAAAGAAAAATTACACCTTTGAAAAGGTAAAACAGATTGGAAAAACGGAAGTTATTGTCCTTGATGAAAACGGAAACATCCATGCTGTGGCAGACGGACGTGGAGATGACTCTGTAGCAGTAGAATAAACATTACCATACCCCTTCATATAGCTTCGGCTTCATTCCAAAGACCAGATGGACTACAGGGAATGAAGCCGAAGTCTTTTTTGCACCACCCAAGTCTGAAACCACAGATTATTTTTCATGACTTTTGTCAGTTTTTAAGATGAAATTTCTTAATTTTCGCCCTTAAAAAAACAAAACGACTGTTCATTGAAAACAAAAAAAATATACAATCAGCTCTATTTTCAGGTTATTATCGCCATCACTGCAGGTATTCTTCTTGGAAACTTTTATCCTGAACTGGGAGAAAAAATGAAACCTTTAGGAGATGGCTTCATCAAATTGGTAAAAATGATTATTGCTCCGGTCATTTTCATTACCCTCACCCTGGGAATTGCCCATATGACGGATCTCAAAAAAGTAGGAAGAATTGCCATAAAAGCCATGATTTATTTCTTCACCTTCTCTACCCTAGCTCTTATCATTGGCCTTGTGGTTGGAAATCTTTTACAGCCTGGTCATGGTTTAAATATTGATCCGGCAACCCTTACCGGAAATGTATCACAATATCAGCAGAAGGCTCATGAATCCACACTTACGGGTTTCATTATGAACATTATCCCTGAAACACTTTTCAGTCCTTTGGTAGGTGAAAACATCCTTCAGGTTCTTCTTATTGCTATTTTAACAGGCGTTGCCTTGGTTTTAACGAAGGAAAAAAGCCAAAAAGTAACCGATTTTCTTCAGGCTCTGTCTGCTCCGATATTCAAAATCGTCCATATTCTGATGAAACTTGCACCCGTAGGTGCTTTCGGGGCAATGGCATTTACTATAGGAAAATATGGACTACATTCTGTTCTGAATCTTATATTCCTGGTGGCTACATTCTATATTACCTCTTTCCTTTTTGTAGTTTTAGTGTTAGGAGCAGTGGCATGGTATAACGGTTTTAACATTTTCAAACTATTACTTTATCTAAAAGAAGAACTTCTTTTGGTTTTAGGGACAAGTTCTTCGGAATCTGCCCTTCCTGGAATCATGGAGAAAATGGAAAAGGCAGGCTGCTCACGAACTATAGTAGGCCTTGTAGTTCCTACGGGTTATTCTTTCAATCTCGATGGAACAAATATCTATATGACTCTTGCTTCCTTATTTATAGCACAGGCCCTCAATATTCATCTTCCTATTGAAAAACAACTGATGCTTCTTTTAGTAGCCATGCTAAGCTCAAAAGGGGCTGCGGGTGTTACTGGCGCAGGGTTTGTAACATTGGCAGCAACATTAGCCGTTGTTCCAGAAATCCCTATAGCCGGAATGACTTTGATTCTCGGAATTGATAAGTTTATGAGCGAATGTCGTGCATTAACCAATGTTATCGGGAATTCTGTGGCCACTGTTGTTGTAGCAAATTGGGAGAAACAACTTGACAAAGAGCAGTTACAATATTGCCTGGATAATCCCTACGAAATTGAAAAACAATTGGAGGATTGATTTGTATGGGAAGAATATATAGAATTCAGATTTTATTTGCTTTACTTACATTAGTTCCTGCTCTTGGAAAATCTCAGATTAATGATGATAAGATTCGATTAAAAGTCTTCCAGAAAAAATTAATTGAAAAAGAACTAGTTTTTGGAAAATGGAATGAAAAAGGAGGCATGGAAACACGCTTAACCTATTTGGGAGCTGTAAAAACAAATCAAGGGAAAATTTTTAAAATCATGAATTCTGTATGGGTTTGGGGTCTATCTCAAAGAGCCACAAACAGAATTTTAATTTTTAATGAAAAGAATCAGTATGTTGGAAATTATTATTTGACCTTAACCACCTATTTACCTACCAAATTAAAAAATGGAATTCTGATCTTTCAAAATACAGATGCCAGTTGTGATAAAAATACAATCACAAGAGTGAACCTGAAAAATGGGTTACCTCAAAGATTCTTTAGAAAATGTAAAAAAGATTTTGGTGATATTTACGGCTTTGACGGAACAAACTAAATAACACTTTACACCAAAATATTCAAACTTGCTGGTTGTACTTTCACATGAATGGGTGATTCTATCTTATTAAACTCACCATCAAGGTGCCAGTTTTTGGTATTTACTTTAAATGAAATTTCTGAAACAGGAAGATAAGTTACGTATTCATCATCCTTTAATTTCTTCGTAAACATTCTGAAAGCGAACAATGCGGAATAGGTCAAAGGGAACTTTTTTACCAAAACCATATCTACCAACCCATCGCTTTTGCTTGCTTGGGGTGCAATATAGGCGTTATTCCCAAACTGGCGGGTATTGGCAACATTAAGCATCAGGTACCTGCCGTTGTACTGCTTATATTCTTCCTCAAAAAAAGTAACTTTGATAGGTCTATAATTGAAGAATGTCTTCAGGGAAACTTTGATATAGTTTTTAAATCCACGGCTTGTCTTTTCAAACTCTTTTACCACTTTCCCGTCAAAACCTGTTCCTGAAACATTGATGGAAAGCCTGTCATTGACCGTAAATGTATCAATTTTTCTGGATTGCTTAGCTTTTATTTTCTCCAAAAGTTCATCCAGATTCTTACTGAAACGGGTCTCATTGGAAAATCCGTTTCCTGAACCTGCCGGGAAAATTGCCAGTATTTTGTCTGTAAAAATCAGGTTCTTGGCTACGGTAGAAATGGTTCCATCTCCTCCAATAGCTACAAAAATATCGACTTCATTAAAATGCTTTTTAATAAATTCGTCTGTTCCCGGAATAGATTCAGAGACATAGTACAAAGGCCTACCTACCTTATTTTTAAGTTCATTCAAAAACGGCTGATAATTCTTTTTGGCCGAAAAAGGATTGATGATAAAAGCTACTTTTTCCATTACCACAAAAATAGAAAATGCTTCCTGAACCCGGAAGCATTAAGTTATTTAATTTTCATTCTTTCTTTAAATTCTGCATTTAATGTGCCCTTCAGCTCTTCCCATGAAATAGGAATTGTAATATCTCCTGCTGCAAATGCCGCAATTTCATATGGACTATAGTGAAAATACAGGTTTTTATCATCAAAATAGAAGTTATCTGAGGCCGGAATTTTTTCCACCAACAACATTTCGGAATTCTTTACGCTTCCGTCTCCATCCATTGTACCACTATTGATATTATCAATATTTTTCATGAGCATCGCTTCTAGCTTACTTTTTGGAGTGGAAGTAATATCTTTTAATTCTAATTTCTTATTATTTTTAAGATCAAAAACCCTTTCTGAGAACCCGTAATTATCATGTGCTCCTCCTTCATATCCGCTTCCCGTATATTGAATATGAACATATCCATTGGTGTTAGATACCAAATTCATATGAGAGCTTGAATACCAGTCCTGAGCATAAGTAATGTCTGAAGCCCAATCTTTACTGTCTTTTTTTACAGAATTGAAATAATTATTTTTTTCATTCTCCAAATAAGCTTGAAGTCCAGCTTTAGAAAAATCTTTTATTTTATCATTCTGGAAATAGATACTGTCTAAAAGCGCTTTATCTTTTATAGTAGGAAATACTAACAATTTGGATGTATACGTAAGTTTTAACGAATCTGTAATTTTTGTAGAATCTTTTATTACTACTGAATCTACTGCAAATTCTTCGGATTTTTTATTTTCCGTTTTCTCCATTGACGTTGCTGTTACTTCATTTTTCTTACAGGCAGTAAAAACAAAGAATGAAGAAAGTGCAAGAACGGAAATCGTATTTTTCATAATTTTAATTTTGGGTATTCAATACAAAAACCATTCAAAAGATGAATGGTTTTAGAAAATTTATTTAAAAAAATAAAATTAAGGTTACAAACAACCCATAATTATTTCTTTACTAAGCTGATAACCTGATTTTCCTGTTTGGAAGCCACTTCCCAAATTTGTTTGAACGCAGGATAGTATTCTTTAGGATAATTAGCACTGGAAACTTTTGTAGTAGTAGTTACTTCTAACCTATTTCCTTTTTGTTCAATAATATAACTGTATGCGATCTCTTTATCCTGAGTAACTATTTTTTTATTTTTGGGCATTTCTTCAATAATATATCCTTCTGGAATTTCCAGTATTACTTTTTTTACTTTTGTAGTAGGTCCGCCAAAATCAATAGGATATTTTCTAGTATCTACCTGATCGAATTCATTAGATGTTTTGCTTAAAAATAACATTGGATTAATGATCAACTTCTTTCCTACCCTGTCTATTAAATTGGATGAAGAAAACTTCATTGTGCTTTCAAATTCGCCATTATTAAGTATTTTAGAATCAATTCCAGTAAAATCTATGGAGAAATTATCTTTATACTGCTTCTTATATTTTTCCGGGTTTTCATCGTAATTATCTTTTACATACATGGCAAAAGATCCAGTATCTTTATCAGAATAAGATCCGGAAATACTTCCGTCATCACTAAGCTTAGCATCAACTGTCAGGAGTGTGCTACTTTGCTTCATGTTTACCATCTGAATCTGCACTGTTTTAGTTTTGTTTAATAAAACAGCATACTGATTCCAGTCTCTTAAAGGTAATTCGTCAATAGAAGATTGCTTAGAAGTAGCATCATAAATATGATAAATCCCATTTATACTTACTGATGCCAAAACAAAATTCATATTAGAGATATTGGGTGAAGACAGATTGATCAGTCCATTGTCTACAGTGGAAATCACCATCGGATCTGCTTTAATACCAGCTTCGCGAAGAAGCATTACCAGGAACAGATTAATTTCTGCAGCATTACCAACCTTGGTATCTAGCATTTTTTTGATGCCATTATCTGTATAAACTCCTTTGTCTTTATTCCAGGTAAATGTTTTTTGAACATAAGAAAATAAAGCATTAGCTTTTTCAAGATCGGTTTTCATCTGCAGCACATCTGTCGGCATATTATCTTTAGCCAATCTTGTCTTCTTTAACTCTTCACCAAAATCTTCACTTTCATAAAGGGTTTTACCAATCTGATCCCATGAGGATGAATAAAGCTTTACTTCCTTAAAATTGGTAGAATGAAGCTCTGCACTTACTTTTGTTCTATAGTTTCTATCGTTTCTCACAAATTTTTCGGCTTTGAAACCTTTTACATTTTCAAACCCGAATCTATATGTTTTGTATTGAGTACCGTAAATACTCTTCTCTTCCACTATTCTGTGTTTAGGTCCCAGATTTCCAGTATAGTTAATATTATAAGAGATATGGATAGGAGTATCTAAAACATATTCTGTGTAAAGAGAGGGTGTATCCGATTCAATTAAAAACTCTGGAATATTGAATAAAAATGGGGATACAATGTCATACTGATACTCCAGTACAGAACCATTTTTCACATTAGGAAAGGCAAATTTTGTTACACTTACATACTTACTTTCCTTGCTCTTATACTGGGAACTTTTCTCAACTTTTACAGGAACTGTAGTTCCATTTTCAAGATTATAGGTAAAAGCTTTGAACTTTCCTAAGCTTTCTTTGTTATTTCCGTACTGATAAATTGGCACTTCCAGATTCAGCCAGTCTTCAGCTTTATCTTTATCATAAATTTTGATTCTGTAAAAATATTTTTTATGCAAATCTCCTGTTGTGTGATCAATCATAAAATGCACAGATTTATATAGAATCTCCGCCGGAGCACTTTCATCTAGTAATGATTTTGTCTTGGAAAGGTCTGCATCAGAGAATTTAGGTGGATTCAAAAACTCATGTTTCTGGGCTTTTACGATCATGACATTAGCTGAACACATCAGTATTAATACTATTTTTTTCATCTTTTATATTTTTGTGATTAAAATTTTTGAGTTATCCATGTTGAGTATTTTTTTTCTGAATCCTACATAATCATTGTATTTATCCTTAGGATACGTTCCTTTATTAACCTGAATCTTTCTGCTCACCTTTATCTCTTCCCCACTTTTCACAAAGCTAAGTTTATAATGACCAAATTCTGAATTAATACTGATATCATTAGGAGTTTCATCGGTTTTATAACCCTTAGGAATTATAAAACTGATTTCATATTCATCTTCAAATGATTGTCTGATTTCAAAAGGAAGTTCACGGTTCTCATCTGTCTTATAAATATTATCAGAGAAAATCGGGACAGCTCTGAAGATAAGACTGCGTCCTGCATTCTTACAGTAATTATGGGTTTTAAAATCTATGTCGTAGGTAATAATAGCCTTATCTTTATTATTGATAAAGTTTTTCATTTCAACTCTTTCAAAGTTTAATACATCAAATCTTTTTTTAAAGGCATCATTCCTTTCTTTTGGGCTAAGATTTACAAATCCCAGATTGTAATCATATTGATTTCCTGTGTAGAAAAAGTTTCCTTCGCCAGTAATACTGTTATCTTCTCCTATCTTTATTTTCAGTTTTTGTTTTTCTTTATTCTGATCTGCTGTATATACCGGAGTATTAATCAATTCTATTCCGTTTTTCTTTACAGAAAGTACATTCCTGTCTGTCGTGCTATATCCCAGATGATTAAAAGCGGTCTGTTGTGAAGTATTTTCAAGCCAAATGTTTCCATTTTCTGTAGGCACCATGAGAATAGCATGATTTCCACCCATTTTAGGAAAATCCTGGTCAAAAGAAACCTGAGAAAGGCCTGAATTGATGACGCAATAATAAGAAGGAATGCCTGCTTCATTTAAAAGCGTTTTCATATAATTGGTAAGACCTTTACAGTCTCCATATCCTTTTTTATGAACCTCATCCGGCATCATAGGAAGCCAGCCGCCAATTCCCAGCCCTACATATATATATCTGGTTTTGGTCTGCATATACTGATAGATCTTCTTTACTTTCTCTTCTACAGAACCATGAAGCCGTAAGGCCGCAACTTCGGCCTTAATATCAGGAGTAGATAATGCTGCAGGTTCAATAAGATTGTTATAATACCAAGTTCCGAAATCTGCCCAGTTATTTAAAGTTCCTTGTTTTCCTGCCAGGTTGAACTTTGTGAGAGCAAAACTTACTTTAGGTAATATCTTAATGGGTTCCGGAATCATTGAAGCTTCATCTATTGCCGGAACGTTTTTATAAGAATATGTTTTTTCGTTTCCATTTCCTACTTCAGTTACTGAAGTATAATTATATTTTGATGGATAAATCTTGGTTCGAAGATCAATTCCTGAAGTATTTATAATTTTTATTTCTGCCTCTTCCAAAGAAGTATTAGTAGAATAAAATGGCACAAAATCGGGGATAAAAATAGTGTTTTTATCTTGGGACTGATATGAAAAATCAATAGTATAAGGATATTGAACAGCCGTATATGTAAGCACCATTACCCTATTATCAGAATAAAATACGCCTTGCTTATTATTAGCAAAGTCACTAAAGTCAGATTTAGAATAACTTTTTATTTTCTTTCCGAATTCATCATAAATGGTAACCTTTATATCAGAAATACTTCTTGATTTATCGTAAGGAATATAGGCTATAGCTTTTTCATCACCATCTTTATTTAAAACAGTAGTAACTGTTTTGTATAGGTATTTTATTTCATCAATCTTATTGATCTGAACTGTTGTAAAATCTTTTCTGATAACAGCATTAGCATTTTTCCTTAAGTTTTCTGGAATTGTAGAAGCCGGATAGATTTGGGCAAGGTACATTGAGGCTGTAGACAATGCCCCAAGAAATAATATTTTCATCATGGTTATTATAATTGGACAAAAATAATAAAATAGTGATAATTGTTAAAGAAAACTAAAAAAAAATAACATTGTAAAATTAAATACCCCAAACAATAACTACAATATATTGATTTTCAAAATTTTAAATTATTAAAATCTCCCAATTTAATGAAATAATAAAGGCTCCACATCGTGAAGCCTCAACTAATACTTAAAAAAGCATTATCCTAAATTTACCTTAAATAAGGTTGTAAATAATCAAAGGTTCTTTATATACAAGCAAAAATGACGGTTTGAATGTATAGGTCTTTTGAATCATTTAAAATTAAAAATATTTTAATATGAAACGGTAAGTTTCATATTGTCTGCGGTTTCAAATTTAAAATAATTTTCAATTGTTATAATTCAATGATTATAGAATTAATTATACAGAAGAGTACAATAAATACTACAAAACATTAAATACTACAAAACATTATAATATCCAATAAAAAAAGACTCCATTTCTGAAGTCTTTAAATTTTCTATTTATTTTTTAATCATTCGGAATTCTTTTACTGTCATAGGTATCACTTCCAAGGCCCAGAACCGGAATAAAAATAAACCCAAAGAAAAACAGCAAGATTGTGTAAATCGGAGTTTCTTTTCCAAAACCTTTCGCCAATCTGTCATTGACTACCCAAGCAGCATAAAGATTTACAAATGGAATTAGGAATAAGATGATCCACCATATTGGCTTTTTCACAATATCCAACATCACAACCGCATTATAGATAGGAACAAAAGCTGCCCAGGCATCTTCTCTACCTGCTTTTTTAAAGATTTTGAACATACAATATCCGTAAAACAGATATATTAGTAAGCTCATGAACATTGATCCAATCCCTAATCCTGCACCAGCTGCACCAGAAACCGCGTCTACTCCATTGTAGGAGTCTGTTTGTAAAAGAGTTAACATATTATTATTTTTTTTGGTTTATCCAAATATAAAAAAAGCTTCTAAATAATTAGAAGCTTTTTTTGATATTTTAAAAACGTTTATGCATCAATTTTTGCATATTTTGCATTTTTCTCGATAAACTCTCTTCTTGGCGGAACCTCATCTCCCATCAACATTGAGAAAACACTATCAGCCTCTACTGCATTATCAATCGTTACTTGTTTCAGAATTCTGTGTTCAGGATTAAGAGTTGTCTCCCAAAGCTGCTCAGGGTTCATTTCTCCAAGACCTTTATAACGCTGTACCTCAACACCTTTCCCATCCGGAGACATTTCTAAAGTAAACTCTTCACGCTCTTTCTCGTTGTAAGCGTATATTTTTTTGTTCCCTCTTTTCAATAAATACAAAGGAGGTTGAGCAATATAAATATACCCGTTCTCAATAAGCTCCTTCATATATCTGAAGAAGAAAGTAAGAATCAAGGTAGAAATGTGAGATCCATCAATATCAGCATCGGTCATGATAACAATTTTATGGTATCTTAACTTAGCCATATTCAATGCCTTGCTATCTTCTTCTGTCCCTACAGAAACTCCAAGAGCAGTATAGATGTTTCTGATCTCTTCGTTATCATATACTTTATGAAGCATAGATTTTTCTACGTTCAAAATTTTACCTCTTAATGGAAGAATAGCCTGGAAGTGTCTGTCACGTCCTTGTTTAGCTGTTCCACCTGCGGAATCTCCCTCTACAAGGAAAATTTCAGATTCTGCCGGGTCTTTGGAAGAACAGTCAGATAGTTTCCCAGGAAGCCCTGAACCTCCCATTGGAGATTTTCTCTGAACCATTTCACGAGCTTTCTTAGCAGCCTGTCTTGCTTTTGCAGCCAAAACAACTTTCTGAACGATCTGTTTTGCTTCATTAGGGTTTTCTTCAAGGAAATTCGTTAACATTTCCCCTACAATTTTATCTACAGCTCCGGAAACTTCAGAGTTTCCTAGTTTTGTTTTCGTTTGTCCTTCAAACTGAGGTTCCATTACTTTTACAGAAATTACAGCCGTTAACCCCTCACGGAAGTCATCCCCTGTAATTTCTACTTTTTCTTTTTGTGGGATCCCCAAATCATCAGCATATTTCTTAAGGGTTCTCGTTAAAGCACGTCTGAAACCTGCTAAGTGAGTTCCTCCTTCATGAGTGTTGATGTTATTTACATATGAGTGAAGGTTCTCATTGAAGGAAGTATTGTAACGCATTGCTACTTCTACAGGAATATTATCTCTTTCTCCTTCCATGAAAATCACATGTTCCATAATAGATTCACGATTTCCATCGATATAAGCAACAAATTCCTTTAATCCTCCTTCAGAATGGAAAATTTCTGATCTGAAAAAACCGTCTTCTAATTTCTCTCTTTCATCGGTAAGGGTAATCGTAATTCCCTTGTTAAGGTAAGAAAGTTCTCTTAAGCGGCTTGCTAAAGTATCATAATTATAAACTAATTCTGTAAAAATAGTATCATCCGGCTGGAAAAACTGTTTTGTTCCTCTTTTGTCACTATTTCCAATTTCTTCAACACCTGTTTGTGCTTTTCCTTTGGAATAGATCTGTTGATAAACGTTTCCATCTCTGTAAACCGTAGTGATCATCTCGTTGGAAAGTGCATTCACACACGATACTCCAACCCCGTGAAGACCTCCTGAAACCTTGTAAGAGTCTTTATCAAACTTACCTCCGGCTCCAATTTTTGTCATTACAACCTCAAGAGCAGATTTTTGTTCTTTTTCGTGGAAGTCAACCGGAATACCTCTACCGTTATCGCTCACTTCGATCCCGTTACCTTCTTTAATGGCAACAAAGATCGTGTCGCAGAATCCTGCCAATGCTTCGTCGATAGAGTTATCTACTACTTCATAAACCAAATGATGGAGACCTCTTAATCCCACATCACCAATGTACATTGAAGGACGCATACGTACGTGCTCCATTCCTTCCAATGCCTGAATACTACTAGCTGTATATTGTTTTTGACTCATATTAAATATTAAAAATCTTGCTATATGCAAAGACTTACAAATATCGTGATTTTTTTCGAGGTATGAAAGTTAAAAAGTGTCAAAAAAATGTAGAGTTTTCTTAGCGAAAACATAAGGAATGGCTAGCCAATAAAAGATTCAAAATTAAAATGTATTACTGAAATATCAACTGTTTTAAATCATACTCAACATCAATAATTTATGCGTAAATTTATTTACTGAAAAGTTGATATTATGGATGATTTTATAGCTGCCCGCGCCCAGATGGCGCTTTCTCTGGGCTTCCATATCATATTCTCCTGTGTGGGAATGGTAATGCCTTTCTTAATGGCTTTTGCCCATTGGAAATACCTGAAAACCAAAAATGAAGTGTATAAAGGCCTCACAAAAGCCTGGAGCAAAGGAGTTGCGATCTTATTTGCTACCGGTGCTGTATCAGGAACGATGCTTTCCTTTGAGCTGGGACTTTTATGGCCCGGATTTATGAAACACGCAGGTCCTATCTTCGGAATGCCCTTCTCATTAGAAGGTACTGCTTTCTTTATTGAAGCCATCGCCATTGGATTCTTCTTATATGGATGGGATAAGTTCAATAAGTGGTTTCACTGGTTCTGCGGTTTTCTTGTAGGAGTAAGCGGGCTGGCATCCGGTATTTTAGTAGTAGCCGCCAATGCCTGGATGAACTCTCCTGCCGGTTTCGATTATATTAACGGACAATACCTTAATATAGATCCTATTAAAGCCATGTTTAATGATGCATGGTTTCCACAGGCTCTTCACATGACCGTTGCTGCTTTTTGTGCTACAGGATTTGCAGTAGCCGGAGTTCATGCCTTTTTAATTATGCGAAAAAAGAATGTGGAGTTTCATACCAAAGCATTCAGAATTGCAGTGGGTTTTGCTCTAATTGGAGCGTTTGGAGCCCCTTTAAGTGGAGATGTAGCTGCAAAGTCTGTTGCAGAAAGGCAGCCTATCAAATTAGCAGCTATGGAAGCTCACTTTGAAACGGAAAAAGGGGCTGCCTTTGTAATTGGTGGAATTCCTGATGAGGAGAAGGAGGAAATAAAATATGCAATTAAAATCCCCAAAGTATTAAGCTTTCTGGTAAGCAATGATTTCAATGCTGAAGTAAAAGGGCTTAAAGACTTCCCAAGAGACGAATGGCCACCGATAGCGGTTACCCATTATGCTTTTCAGATTATGATTTTCTTTGGAGTAATAATGATCTGCATAGGAACAGTATATCTTTATGCTTTCTTCTTTAAAAAGGAATGGCTGACCAAAAACTGGTTATTAAAAACATTTCTAATTGCTACTCCATTTGGATATATTGCCCTGGAAGCAGGATGGACTGTTACTGAAGTAGGAAGACAGCCTTGGATTATTTATGGAGTGATGAGAACAATAGATGCCGTAACCCCAATGCCGGGAATACAGTATTCATTCTATTTTTTCACCGCAATCTTTATATCCTTATCATTGATTCTGATCTTCCTTTTAAGAAGACAAGTCCAAATGGTCCCTAGACTTTACGATCCAACAGACCCACAGTTTAACGATAAAAACAAAAAATCATGATCTACATTGTTATAGGATTTCTCTGGCTTTCCATCTGTCTTTATATTATTCTGGGCGGGGCTGACTTTGGGGCAGGTATTGTAGAACTTTTTACGAATAAAAAAGCCCGCCATAAAACTCATGAAATTATGTATGAATCAATTGCCCCCGTCTGGGAAGCCAATCACATGTGGCTGATTATTGCCATTGTTATCCTTTTTGTGGGCTTTCCTGAGATTTATACTACAATGTCTACCTACCTTCATATTCCTTTAGTCTTAATGCTTGTAGGAATTATTGCAAGAGGAACAGCCTTTACATTCAGGCACTATGATGCAGTAAAGGACAACTGGCAGGTTTTATATACTCAGATTTTCTATTATGCCAGTCTTTTAACCCCATTCTTTTTGGGATTAATTGCAGCAGCAACGGTTTCATATTCTATCAATCCTGATGCTACTACCTTTTTGGATCTGTATGTTTACAGCTGGCTGAATTGGTTTGGAGTTTCTGTAGGTTTATTCACTGTAGCATTGTGTGCTTATCTTGCCTCTATCTTTTCATTGAGAGAAACCCGTGGGAAAGAAGAATTGCTATTAATGATCAGAAAATCAAAACAAACAATGATCTTTGTTGTCATTACAGGAGTTCTTGTATTCGCTACAGCTTACCTTTCGGATATTCCTCTTTTAACCTGGGTATTTTCAAAACCTTTAGGAATCATGGCGATTGCTTTTGCCACGGTTGCTTTATTGCTTATTTTAAGAGCTCTCAACAACCAGAAATTACTTCCTGTAAGAGCTCTGGCAGGCTTTCAAATGGTTATGATCCTTGTGGCGGCAACTTATCAGCACAACCCGGATATTATCTTATTAGGTAATGGGCAACATCTTTCACTGTTAGAACATATGGCACCTCCCAAGACTATTTCTGCATTGGGATGGGCATTGATGCTAGGTTCATTATTTATTCTTCCGTTTTTATTTTACCTGATGGCTTCATTCAGTAAGCTGAGAAAATAAGTAAATATGCAAAGTTATAAGGACAAAACAGAGCTTATTGAAGAGATCAAAACAAGATACCATCTTTATGATCAGGAGTTTGATGATATTAAAGAAGCTGAAAAAGATCTGTTAAAACCAGGAGTGGATAAAACTCCATCCCAAAATATATCTTATCAAATTGGTTGGACACATCTCATCCTTCAATGGGAATCTGATGAGAAAAAAGGAATTGAAGTAAAAACACCAACTCCAGAATACAAATGGAATAATTTAAAAGGATTATACCAGTCTTTCTATGAACAATATGGCTCCTATAGCTTATCAGATCAAAGAGAACTCCTAAAAAAGCAAGTCAATGAAATCATAAAATGGATTGAAAGTCTTAATGATAATACCCTATTTGTTCCTGAACAGAGAAAATGGGCAACAACATCAGCTAAATGGCCCGTTTGGAAATGGATCCATATCAATACAGTTGCCCCTTTTAAAAATTTCAGGTCACAGCTAAGAAAATGGAAAAAAGAAACCGATACAGAATAATTCTGTACCGGTTTTTTATTATTATGATGTATAAAACTAAGCTAGTTTCATCAATAGATTCTCATCAATCTTCTCTACTTTCACAATATTATTCTTTGTCAAAGTTTTAGAAGCTTTATCCCATTTTTTACCAGATAACTGGCTTCTTTCTTTTACTTCAGCCAAAGACATTGCTTCTTCCTGAGAATTAAGAATTTCAAGAATTACTTTTTCATCTTCTCCCAGTTCAATTTGAGGAACTGCTTTCTCCGGTCTCATCTGAGGGAAGAATAATACTTCCTGGATAGAGGCATTGTTCGTTAAGAACATAATTAATCTGTCCATACCGATTCCTAATCCTGAAGTTGGTGGCATACCATATTCAAGGGCTCTTAAGAAGTCCTGATCGATAAACATTGCTTCATCATCTCCTCTTTCAGATAGAGCCATTTGAGCTTCAAAACGCTCTCTCTGATCAATTGGGTCATTAAGCTCTGAATAGGCGTTGGCAATTTCTTTTCCACATACCATTAATTCAAAACGCTCAGTCAAACCTTCTTTGCTTCTGTGCTTTTTAGTCAATGGAGACATCTCAACCGGGTAATCTGTAATGAAAGTCGGCTGGATGAAGTTTCCTTCACACTTCTCACCGAAGATCTCATCAATTAATTTCCCTTTACCCATCGTTTCATTCACCTCAATTCCAATAGACTTCGCGAAATCATATAATTCCTTCTCTGTTTTTCCAGTGATATCGAAACCTGTAAATTTCAGGATTGCTTCAGTCATAGAAACTCTTGGATAAGGAGCTTTGAAATCTACTTCATGTTCTCCAAACGTAGCTGTTGTAGTTCCGTTTACCTGAATAGCACAGAATTCCAATAATTTCTCAGTGAAATCCATCATCCAGTTGTAGTCTTTATAAGCTACATAGATTTCCATAGCTGTAAACTCCGGGTTGTGAGTTCTGTCCATTCCTTCGTTTCTGAAGTTTTTAGAGAATTCATATACTCCGTCAAAACCACCTACGATCAATCTTTTCAGATATAATTCGTTAGCAATTCTTAAATATAATGGAATATCTAATGCATTGTGATGCGTGATGAAAGGCTTAGCCGCTGCTCCACCAGGAATTGATTGTAGAATTGGAGTTTCCACTTCAAAATATCCTGCATCATTGAAGAAAGTTCTCATCGCATTGAACAATTTTGTTCTCTTCACGAAGATTTCCTTCACTTGTGGATTTACTGTTAAATCTACATAACGCTGTCTGTATCTTAATTCAGGGTCTGTAAATCCGTCGTGTACAACACCGTTTTCATCTGTTTTTGCCTGAGGAAGTGGACGTAAAGCTTTAGTAAGAAGCGTAAAATTCTTTACTAAAACCGTTTTTTCTCCTACCTGAGTAGTAAACAATTCTCCTTCAATACCGATGATATCACCAATATCTAAAAGGTGTTTGTATACTTCGTTATATAATTCTTTATCATCTCCCGGACAAATCTCGTCTCTGTTGAAGTAAACCTGAATTTTTCCTTTAGAATCCTGCAATTCTGCAAAAGAAGCCTTCCCTTGAATTCTGCGGGACATTAATCTACCAGCGATCTTCACCTGTTTACTTTCAGAAAAGTCCTGTTTTATAGATTCTGTAGTATCTGTAATGGTATACTCATCCGCAGGGAACGCATTAATCCCCATTTCAGTAAGCTTATTCAGCTTTTCTCTTCTAATGATTTCTTGTTCTGATAATTGCATTTCTTATTTTTCTAAAAGCGTACAAATTTAGGCATTTTTGAGTTGACCGTCAATTGATTTTTTCAGAAATTTTAAAATGTCAGTCGGAATGGAGTTGAGATACGGGATATGAGGTATTGAAATAAGAGATATAAATTGATGTGTTATTAACTTTAAGCCTTAGACTTGAACTTTAAAAGCTTTTCCTATTCTGTTGAGGAATAAATGTCCACACCAATATTCTACTTATTTTCTGTCCCTGAGCCATATCAATGGTTTTCACCTCTACAGCCTTTACTTTCTTTAAAAGGGTAGTTAATTTATATAAATTTTCTTTTTTTGAAACCAGACAAGTAAACCAAAGAATCTGTGATGAATATTGAGCACTTTCATTAATCATATTGGTAATGAATTTCAATTCTCCGCCTTCACACCATAATTCTGATTGTTGTCCCCCAAAATTGAGCAACGTTTTCCTGTCTTTTCCTTTATTTAAATTCTTTGTTTTTCGAAGATTTCCTTTTATCATAGATTCTTTTGAATCATGAAAAGGGGGATTACACATAGAAAATGTAAACCGGTCTTCAGGATTTAGTATATTTTTGAAAATATACTTGGAATCAGGCTGATGTTTCAATTCAATTGATGAGGACAAATCCGGATTCTGATCCAGGATATATTGTGCATTTTTTAAAGAATCTTCATTGATATCCGTCCCAAGCATCTTCCAACCATAAGATTTATGGGCAATCAAAGGATAAATGAGGTTTGCTCCTACTCCAACATCAAGTCCTTTTACAGAAGTGCCGGTTGGAATTTCACCATTTTTTTCTGCTAACAGATCAGCAATATAATGAATGTAATCTGCCCGACCAGGAATAGGTGGACATAAATTGGTGTCGGGAATATCCCAATCTTTAACATTATAAAAATGGAATAATAAAGCCTTGTTGAGTAATTTTACAGCTTGAGGAATGCTGAAATTAATAGTTGTTGTCCCATGAATATTCACAAAAACATAATGTTTCAGTTCTGGCACACAAGAAATAAGCCGATCAAAATCATAAGGATTACGGTGCAGATTTCTTGTATGCAGACTAGATTTTTCTGTGGACATTTTTTATTTTTTCTGGCTTAGAATATACTCCACCATTTTTTTGGCATCTTCTTTAGACACCTGTGGATGAGCAGCCATAGGGACACCTCCCCAAACTCCACTGCCGCCCTCTATAATTTTGGAAGCCAACAACTCAATATCCTTGTCAGAATATTTGGCTGCGATTTCCTGATAAGAAGGTCCTATCATTCTCTCATTAACAGAGTGGCACCCCGAACAGTCCAATGTTTCCATGATCTGATCACCGGAAAGATTGGACTGAGCTGGAGCTGATGCAGCATCTGAAGACGCTACCTCTGTTGTATTTTCTTTTTTAGAACAGGAAAAGATCAGAAGACCTAAAGCTCCTGCCAAAAATAAGTTTTTCATTATTTCTTCGCTGTAGAATCTGTTTTAGCAGCTTCAGGAGCAGGGGTAGCCGGAGTTGCAGCAGCCGGAGCAGCAGTTTTAGCAGTTGAATCTACCACTGTAGTTGCTTCTGGCTCTTCAAGCATAGTGTTGCTGTCCTGTAATGAGTGATCAGCTTTTTTAGAGCAGCTAGCTAATAATAAACCTCCAATAAATGCGATTGCGAATACTTTTTTCATTTTTTTCTAATTTGAAAGCAAAAATATAAAAAATAAACGTTTCAGCTTATGACAAATGTTTTCTTTGAATAATATTTTTAAACAACAATACTTAATTCAACATATAAAAATAATAATTCAAATACTAGGGAAATTTAAATTCACTTATTACTTTTGTGATATTAATTGTTTACACCAAAACATAACTATTAATTTGAACTTATGACTAAAAAGAATTTATTGAGTAAAACTCTTTTTGTTGCACTCACTGCCCTTTCATTGTCTTGTGACAATTCTTCATCAGATATTCAATCCTCTGAATATTCTGATAAAATCGAATCCGTAACCTTATTAAAAACGACAAAATCATGGGAAGGAACATTGTACCCCAACTATCCGAGTGGACAACCTGAAATTTCTGTACTTAAAATTTCCGTCCCACCTCATAAAGCTTTAGACTGGCACAAACATCCGGTGATTAACGCAGCCTATATAGAAAAAGGTGAAATTCAGATTGAAAAGAAGGAAGATGGTAAAACACAATGGATAAGACAAGGCGAAGTACTTCCGGAAATGGTGAACATTGCCCACAGAGGCAAAACCGGAGATAAAGGAGCAACGTTAATTGTCTTCTACAGTGGATCTCCCGATATACCTATTTCAGAACCGGTACATTAAATTAAAAGCCACTAAGTTCACACAGAGTCTTTCTGATTACATAATCATTTCGCTTAGCCAAAAAATAGTGTCTTTCTAAATAAAATACCTTTCTGAACTGTTTATTGCTGTGATATAAGCTCATTGTGAACTTAGTATTATAGGCTATTTACTTTTACAAATTAATTTCCATTATCTTAACTTCAAAATACCCATTGTACTCTTAATTTTTTTTATAATTTTAAATAGATTTTTGATGATAAGATAAAAGTTATGGTTTTAATTTCGAAAATACTGTTTTTCACCAGCCATCACGGCTTTTATACGGTGATCCTTCTTTTTCTGATTTTTGGATTACTATCCTACCTCACTAAAAAAGCATGGTTTTTAATTCTGGCAATTCCTCTCTCTATTTTAAATGGATTTTGCGGACAGTTTCTAAATGCCTGGTTTCTGAATCAATATGGTATAGAAAGTACCGCTATTATTACTTCCGATGTAGAAACCAATTCTACATTGAATGACATGTACATTCACGATTATGAGGCAGTTGTTAAAAAACAGGATGGGAAATATGTTTCAACATTTTTCTCTACCACAAGCGCAACGATCTATCCTATTGAAAATACCATCAGGATCCCTCCAGTAGAGATTCCTTTTCCTGTAAAATACATTCCGGGATACGAAAAAAATATCGTTATTCTTTATAATCAGTCCGAGGAAGGAAAAGCAGTCCTTAAATACTCAAAACTGGCTCCGGTAAACTCTGCAAGAATTAAATATGAAGCAGACAGAACCAATAAAGAATTCATTGCAGAATATATCAAAGCA
Organism: Chryseobacterium sp. G0162; assembly: GCF_003815715.1. Classification (NCBI taxonomy): domain Bacteria; kingdom Pseudomonadati; phylum Bacteroidota; class Flavobacteriia; order Flavobacteriales; family Weeksellaceae; genus Chryseobacterium; species Chryseobacterium sp. G0162. The sequence goes on from NZ_CP033922.1 coordinate 734,819, forward strand.
TTGGAAGGTTATACGGCATCTTATGATGAAGAAAGTTATAAAATAAAGCTGGAAGAGCTCAAAGAAGAACTTAAACAACTGAAATAGAATTACTTTAATATTAAGTTTTTTATTTTTTTGAATTTTTTGTTTTTTGTATTAAAAAAATTTCTACATTTGTCCCAATGTTTACAATGAGCAACAATATTTGGTGGTGGCTTTCAAACTCTTCGTCGGGTCTGAAGTTATTGTCATGTTGCTAAACAAACAGCAGATATAAGTAAAACAATACACAATATAAGGCTTTGACGGATACCGTTAAAGCCTTTTTTTATTCCTACAATCTAAAAAAAATAAAACAGCAGATGTTTACACAAAAAATCAAAATAAAAACCGTTTCGAAAAAAACTCTTGGAGATCTTCATACTCCAATGAATATTTATCTTAAGATCAGAGACAAATTCAGAGACACGATCCTTCTGGAAAGCTCAGATTCAAAAAGTATTGATAACAACTTTTCCTTTATAGCCATCAATGCCGTTGCAGGAATTGAAGTAAAAAACTTAAATGAATTTGAAATCAAACTTCCTGACTCTGCTCCGGTAAAGCAATTCATTATGGAGCGCAATATCTCTGAGATATTTGAAGAGTTCCGTACTATTTTTGATTGTGAAAAAACCAATGATCCTATTGAACAAACTGCACAGAGCCTTTTCGGATATACAAGCTTTGAAGCGGTACAGTTTTTTGAAAACATCAATTTAAAAGCACAAAGTCCGGAAGTAGAAATTCCAATTCTGAGATATAGATTATACCAATATGTAATTGCCATCAATCACTTCAATGACGAAATGCATATTATTGAAAACCAAATGGATGGTGTAAAATCTGAACTACATCTTTTAGAAAACCTCATTAAAAATCAAAATACCCCAGTCTATCCATTTGAAAAAAACGGTCAGGAAACGTCCAATATTACTGATGAAGATTATATCGAATTGGTAAAAACAGCTCAGAAACACTGTATGAGAGGTGATGTATTTCAATTGGTACTGAGCAGAAGATTTGAGCAGAAATTCAAAGGTGATGAATTCAATGTTTACCGTGCTCTAAGAAACATCAACCCCTCTCCTTACCTGTTTTATTTTGATTATGGAAACTATAAACTATTCGGATCAAGTCCTGAAAGCCAGTTAATCATTAAAGACAACAAAGCTATTATTCATCCGATTGCCGGAACTTCCAAAAGAACAGGGAATTTAGAAACAGACCTTCAAGCTATTGAAGTCTTAAAGAATGATCCTAAAGAAAATGCTGAACACACAATGCTGGTAGATCTAGCTCGTAACGATCTTGGAAAGCTGGGTAAAAATGTAACAGTGACTAAACTTAAAGAAATTCAGCTTTTCTCTCACGTCATCCACATGGTAAGTGAAGTAACAGCAGACCTTCCCCAGCAAATCAATCCTCTAGACATGATCTCTGCCACTTTCCCTCAGGGAACCTTAAGTGGAGCCCCAAAACATAAAGCTCTTCAACTCATCAATCAATATGAAAAAGATTCCCGTGGGTATTACGGAGGTTGTATAGGGATTGTCGGATTAAACGGAACCTGCAATCAAGCCATTATGATCAGAACCTTTTTAAGCAAAAACAATACACTATATTATCAGGCAGGAGCCGGTCTTGTTGCAAAATCTGTCCCTGAAAATGAGTTGCAGGAAGTCAATAACAAATTAAATGCCCTGAAAAAAGCAGTAGAAAAGGCAGAAAAAATTGTCGTAGAAAGCTAAGCATCAAAAATCAATTAACCTTCAACAAAAAAGAAATGAATAACAATATCAACACTCAACAATCACCGCTTAAGGTTCTAGTTTTTGATAACTATGACAGCTTTACCTATAACCTTGTTCAGATCATCGAAAGAATCCTGAATCAGAAGGTAGATGTGGTAAGAAATGACCAGATCACTTTGGAAGAAGTCGGAAAATACGATAAAATCATACTTTCTCCAGGACCTGGAATTCCGGAAGAGGCAGGAATTTTACTGGAACTTATTAAAGAATATGCTTCTACTAAAAGTATTTTAGGTGTGTGTTTGGGACAGCAGGCCATTGCAGAAGCTTTTGGTGGAAATCTAATCAATCTGACTGAAATTTTCCACGGAGTGGCTACCACTACTGATTTGGTAAAGGAAAACACCAAACTTTTTAAAGATCTAGCATCAGGGCTTGAAGTAGGAAGATACCACAGCTGGGCTGTTAATCCTGAAAACTTCCCCGATGAATTGGAAGTTACAGCAGTTGATAAAGACGGAATGATTATGGCCCTTCAGCATAAGACCTATGATGTACATGGAGTACAGTTTCATCCCGAAAGTATTTTAACTCCTGACGGAGAGGTAATCATCCGAAACTTTTTAAATCAGTAAAAGTTTAATGAAGTAAGCCAAGTATGAAAACAACAACACAAGATCCATCCATCATAAAAACTCCTCAAATGAAAGAAATATTGCAATACCTGTTCAATCACAATACCTTATCAAAGTCTGAGGCCAAGGCCATGATGATTGAAATTGCTCAGAACAAGTTCAATGCAGCAGAAGTTACAGCCTTCATCAGTGTTTTTCTGATGCGAAATATCACATTAAAAGAATTAGAAGGCTTTAGAGAAGCTCTGTTGCAGATGGCGGTTCCTATCCATATTGATTCCAGTGATGCCATTGATATCGTAGGAACGGGAGGTGACGGAAAAAACACAATCAATATATCAACATTGGCCAGCTTTGTGGTGGCCGGAGCCGGGCAGAAGGTAACAAAACACGGAAATTATGGGGCTTCAACCACTACAGGCTCATCCAATGTACTGGAAGAACTTGGATATCAGTTCAAGAACAGTTCAGAGCAGCTGAATGAAGATCTTGAAAGAGCGAATATCTGCTTTTTACATGCCCCTTACTTCCACCCTGCTCTTCAATCCGTTGGATTATTGAGAAAATCCCTTGGATTAAGAACGTTCTTTAATCTTCTGGGGCCTTTGGTAAACCCTGCAAAACCTCAATATTCCATGATTGGAGTATATAACCTGGAAATTGCAAGAATTTATCAATATCTTTTACAAAAAGAGGAAAAGGATTTTATTTTAGTTCATGGATTGGATGGTTATGATGAGATCAGCCTTACCCACGACAGCAAAATCATCACCAAAAAAGGTGAAGAAATCTATTCTGCAGAAGATTTAGGATTCAATCCTGTAACCTTAGAAGATATTAAGGCCGGAAACACCATTCAGGAAACCGCAAAAATTTTCATGAATATTCTGGAAGGAAAAGGAACGGAACAACAAAACTCCGTGGTTTTAGCCAATGCATCCGTAGCACTTTATCATACTCATAAATTCGGGACGTATGAGGACTGTCTTATGTTGGCTAAGGAAAGCTTAGAAAGTGGAAAAGCATTAAAAACATTTGATCTTTTAATTAATTAAGAATTTAATTTACCTAATAACATTCTAATTTCTAATCTTTACTCATGACCATACTAGATAAAATTATTGAAAGAAAAAAAGAAGAGATTTTGGTTTCAAAGGCTAATATTTCCATCGATCAGTTAAAAAATACAGCATTTTTTGGAAGAAAGAGCTCTTCATTAAAAGAATCCATTAGAAATAAAAGCGGAATTATTGCTGAGTTTAAAAGGCAATCTCCGTCAAAAGGAATCATCAATGATAAAGTTCAGCCTTTAGAAGTTACTTCTGCTTATGAGAACTTTGGGGCAAGTGGGATTTCCATTCTTACGGATAATGACTTTTTTGGAGGAAGTTCTAATGATATTCTGGCCGTAAGAAATCATCTTGGCGTACCAATTTTACGAAAAGATTTCATGGTTGATGAATACCAGTTTTATGAGGCCAAAAGCATGGGAGCTGATGTTATTTTACTGATAGCAGCCTGTCTTTCTCCTAATCAAGTTCAGGAGTTTACAGAATTGGCTCATGAATTGGATCTGGAAGTTTTATTGGAAATTCATACGGAAGAGGAACTGAAACATTTTAATTCTAAAATTGATTTAGTCGGAATTAATAACAGAAATTTAAAGGATTTTAAAGTTGATTTACAACATTCTGTTCAGCTAAAAGATCAACTTCCTAAAGACACATTATCTATTGCAGAAAGTGGGATTTATAATCTTGAAGATTTTAAATATTTAAAGGAAAAAGGGTTTGATGGTTTCCTGATGGGAGAATATTTTATGAGGAATACAGATCCGGCAAAAGCATTTGAAGAGTTTTCTTTACTAATTTGAAAATGTGTCAATTTGAAAATTTGAAAATGGATTTCACTCTGGATAATCAAAAGTCTATAACTATCATGAACCAACAGCAAGCAACCCATTACACCTCTCCTGCCCTTAAAGTCTGTGGTCTGACAAATCTCGACCAGATACAGGAATTGATTGACATCAATACAGATTTCTTAGGCTTTATTTTTTACGAAAAATCGCCACGATATGTTCTGAATCATTTGAGCATTGAAGATATTGCACAGATTAATCATCAGGGAAAAGTTGGGGTTTTTGTCAATGAAAAAATTGAAACCATTGTTGAAATAGCTGAAAAAGGAAAGCTTAATTTGATTCAATTGCATGGTGATGAGGATGACAGCCTAATTACTGAACTAAGAAAACAACTGAACCCAGATGTTAAAATCATCAAAGTGATAAGAATCGGAAATAATACAGCTGAAAACAAAGAGAAAATAGCAAAGATCTTCAATGATAATGCGGCGACCCACAACCTACAACCTATCAACTACTACCTGTTTGATACAGACAGCAAGGCATTTGGAGGAACAGGTCAACTATTTGACTGGAATTTATTAAATGACTTTGATATTCTACTACCCTATTTCCTGAGTGGTGGTATTTCAGAAGAGAATATCAAGAATATGGAAGGATTAAAACAGAAGCCATTTGCCTTAGATATTAATTCAAAATTTGAGATAGCTCCGGGTGATAAGGATGTAAACAGGATTAAAAAATTTAAAACCATCATTCCAAAGAGTCCCAACAGGACGATTTAACCCAGAATTGGAAACATTCCAATCAATATTAGCAACCAATATATCAATGACCAACCCATTCATGACAACATAAATACCAACCACCAAAAAACACACAAATGCCACAATCATTAGTCAAAAATTACATTCATATCGTATTCAGTACAAAATACCGGAATGATTTTATAGATGAAAACATAGAAAATGAATTGTACGCCTACATTGCTACATTATGTAAAGATTTTGAAAGCTATGCATTACAGATTGGCTGAACAGACAATCATATTCACATTCTTTGTAGATTGTCCAGGAAAATTGCATTAATGAAATTGGTTCAGGAAATAAAGGCACATTCCTCAAAATGGATCAAAACAAAAGGCAGGAAATATGAGAATTTCTTTTGGCAGGATGGTTATGGTGCGTTTTCAGTAGGTGACAAAGATGTTCACATTGTGTCAAAATATATTAAAAATCAACGCCAGCATCATCAAAAACAGGATTTTAAAAATGAACTTGTGGAGATATTGGAAAAACATAAAATGGATTATGATGAAAAATTTTTGTGGGATTAGATGCAATGATTATGGCTAAGGATTTTATCCTTTGCTAGGGTTAAGTCGTCCCTTCGAGAATCCTTATGAATTTTGATTATTATGTAATAAACTATGAAATATCAGATTAAACAAGCCAACGAAATAACAGATAAAGAAATTGAACATATTCTGTCGCTCTGGGATGTTTCTGCATGGAACACGATGAAACCTGCCTATTTCCGCACCTTTTTTAAAGATTCGGAGTTTCATTTTCTGATGGATTTACATTCTGAAATTCTGGCCGTTCTCCGGCTTAATTTTGATTTTGCACTGGAAATCTCCGGGGAACAATACCCTTTCGCAGAAGTTGTAGGATTGGTTGCTGCCCATCAAAAAAAAGGATATGGAGCAAAGCTGTTAAAATATTTTAAAGAAAATATTACCCAAAGAAAGATGGAGACCATAGGTTTTTGCCATACTGACCTTCGTCCGTTTTATGAAAAATGCAGTATTGAAATCCTTTATGATAAAGCAAAAGCTATTAAGGAACATACAGGTTCGGAATGGATCAATTCGGAAGATGATGATATTTTAATATTTAATATCTCTCAAAAAGAAAAAGAACAGCTCACTACATTGAGCCCACAAAATAATGCTTATTTAATTACTAAAGAATAAAGAAATGAATTATAAAAACCCTGATGAACATGGATATTATGGAGAATTTGGAGGAGCTTTTATCCCCGAAATGCTTTATCCGAATGTAGAAGAACTGCAAAAGAATTATCTTGAAATCATTGAGTCGGAAGATTTTCAGAATGAATACCAGGATTTGCTTAAAAATTATGTAGGCAGGGCAACTCCGTTGTATTTTGCTAAAAACTTAAGTAACAAATACAATACACAGATCTACTTAAAACGGGAAGATCTCAACCATACCGGAGCTCACAAGATTAATAATGCTTTAGGACAGGTTCTTCTGGCAAAACGCCTTGGAAAAACAAGGATTATTGCAGAAACCGGAGCCGGACAACATGGTGTAGCAACAGCAACAGCCTGTGCCTTGCTTGGTCTTGAGTGTATCGTATATATGGGAGAAATTGATATCCAAAGACAGGCGCCCAATGTAGCCAGAATGAAAATGCTGGGTGCAGAAGTTATAGCAGCCACTTCAGGATCAAAAACACTGAAAGATGCAGTCAATGAAGCTCTAAGAGATTGGATCAATAATCCTGTTACGACTCATTATGTGATTGGAAGTGTGGTAGGACCTCACCCTTTCCCGGATCTTGTAGCAAGATTTCAAAGCATCATTTCAAAAGAGATTAAGGAGCAACTTAAAGAAAAAATCGGGAGAGAAAATCCAGATTATGTGATTGCTTGTGTAGGTGGAGGAAGCAATGCTGCCGGAACATTTTACCATTTTGTAGATGAAAAAGAAGTAAAAATCATTGCTGCTGAAGCTGGAGGTCATGGAGTGGACTCTGGGAAATCCGCAGCTACGACCTTCTTAGGAACGCTGGGGGTACTTCATGGAAGCAAAAGCCTTGTAATGCAAACTGAAGATGGACAGGTCATTGAACCTCATTCAATTTCTGCGGGGCTTGATTATCCTGGAATCGGACCTTTTCACGCGAATTTATTCAAGGAAAAAAGAGCTGAGTTTTTCAGTATTAATGATGATGAAGCCTTGAAATGTGCTTTTGAACTAACCAAACTGGAAGGAATTATTCCTGCTCTTGAAAGTTCTCATGCTCTTGCAGTTTTGGACAAGAAAAAATTCAATGAAGAGGATATTGTCGTTATTTGCTTAAGTGGGCGCGGAGATAAGGATATGGAGACCTATCTTAAAAATTTGTAAAATGTAAAAAGTATTCATGTAATATGACAAACCAGATCATAAATACATTTTGCATGAATACATCAATACAATAAAAAAATGAAAAAACTAAATATATACTTCACCGCAGGAATCCCAGAACTGGAAGATACTGCTGACATCATACAACTTATCCAGGACTCCGGAGCAGACATGATTGAGATCGGTATGCCCTATTCTGATCCCGTAGCCGATGGACCTGTGATTCAAAAAGCCCACGAACTGGCTTTACAAAACGGAATGACTATTGAGAAACTTTTTTCTCAATTAAAAACCATAAAAGATAAAATAAAAGTTCCCGTCATCTTAATGGGATACATCAATCCTGTACTGAGCTTTGGTTTTGAAAAGTTTTGTAAAGAATGCTCAGAAAGCGGAGTTTCAGGACTTATTCTTCCTGACCTCCCTCCTATTGAATTTGAGAAAAACTATCAGCATATTCTGAAAAACTACGGCCTTAATTTCACCTTTTTGGTTACCCCTGAAACGTCTGATGAAAGAATACAATATCTGGATTCATTAAGCTCAGGATTCTTATATGCAGTAAGCTCATCTTCCACTACAGGAAATGAAAACACTGTTCTAAAGAATGAAAATTATCTGACCCGATTATCGGATCTTCCTCTTAAGAATCCGGTAATGATCGGTTTCGGAATAAAATCAAAAGAAGATTTTGAAAATGTAACTGAAAAAGCAGATGGCGGAATCATTGGAACAGCCTTTGTGAATGTGTTGCTGCAGGATAAAGATTGGAAGAAGAATGCCATAGATTTTATCCATTCCATAAAAGCTTAAAATTCACTAAATTTGTATATCAAAAATTGAAATGAATACAAATCAAAATAAAGCAGTAGAATTTGAAGATTTAGGTATTAAAGAATATCAGCCCGCCTGGGATTATCAGGAACAGCTGATGAAGAGTATTATTGATACCAAAATAAAGAACCGCGACCTGCCTGCAGAACAGCATATTACCACCCCGAACCACCTTCTTTTTGTAGAACACCCGCATGTGTATACATTGGGAAAAAGCGGACACGAAGAAAATATGCTGGCCGGAATTGATAAACTGAAGGAAATAGAAGCCACTTATGTAAAAACCAATCGTGGCGGAGACATCACCTATCATGGCTATGGTCAGATTGTGGGTTATCCTGTTCTGGATCTTGAAAATTTCTTTACAGATATTCATTTATATATGAGAAATCTTGAAGAGGTTATCATCAGAACGATTGCCGAATATGGATTGAAAGGAGAACGTTCTCCCGGAGAAACCGGTGTTTGGCTGGATGTTGGGAAACCTTATGCCAGAAAGATGTGTGCAATGGGCGTAAAAGCTTCCCGATGGGTAACTTTGCATGGCTTTGCTTTGAATGTGAATACAGATATGCGTTACTTTGAATACATTGTTCCATGCGGAATCAAGGATAAGCAGGTTACTTCTTTAAAAAGAGAACTGGAAAGAGAATTGACACCGGAAGAAATGGAAGATGTAAAAGCAAAAATCAGAAAGCATTTTGCGGATGTATTTCAAGCAGAACTGATTTATAAGTAGTTTTAACAACATACAAGATATCATCCCTATGTAGCCAATACATAGGGATTTTTTATGAATATGATTCACAAAAATGAATTATAAATTATTTTTTTCAAAAAAAACTTGCAGATATTTAAATTTTTCATAATTTTAATATCACTAAATAGTGAATAAAGAAAACACTGTTTAGCTTAAAAATCATTAACCACCAAAATATGAGAACTATGAAAAAATTTTTGCTATCCATGATGGTATTTGTATCCGTACTGTCCATCAACTCCTGTTCAGATTCCAATGCGAATCAGGAAGCTGTGAATTCACAGACCAAAGAAACTGCGATGAAAGAGTTCGGAAGAACTGTTCCTGTAGGGATAGATAAAGAAGGGGAAAAATATAAGGTTTCCTTTATTCTTTCAGCCCAGCCTTATGAAATTAAAGATACTAAGGAGAATGAGGCTTATATTTCTATGATTAGCGAGGCTGTAAAAAATGAATCCCCGGTTCATATTTTCCTTAAGGCCAATTCCAATGAAATTGCGAAGGTAGAAAGTCCAACACTGGAAGATATTCGTTTCTTTAAATCTGCTTTAACAAAAGAAGAAAAAGCAGGAAATCAGGTAACCAGAAAATTAGCCAGTGTTATTCCTGATCTGGCCACTTTGAACAGCTTATTTACACAGATCAAAAATCAATCTTGTGGAACTTCTACAGCATCTTCTCCATGTATTACGTTCAGATATCCTGTAGACGGTTGCTATGCAAGAGCACACAAAATGAGACAGATCTTAAACAATGCCGGATATGAATGTGAAAAGCAATTCGTCTATGGAAACTTAAGAGCTTCTACCGGAACTTGTTGTGTATCATGGGTGTATCACGTGGCTATCCTTGTAAGCTTTAAAAATGCTTCCGGAGTGGTTGAAAAAAGAATTATTGACCCTTCTCTAAATGGAACAGGTCCTATCACGGATACTGCATGGAGAGCGGCATGCACCAACTCTACTTGTGGTTCTACTTCTGTTTCATCTTTTACTAACACAGCAGGAAATGTTTACTACAGAAGTCCATCAGGATCTTTATTATATGATAACAACCTGGTCAATACCAATTGTACATTAACAGCTTTTTCAGCCCTTTCAGGCTGTTCAGCTCCAGTACCTAGTACAGCACATTGCGGATTCTAACTCACTTTTATAGAAGCTCCTGCATGTATTGATAAATTGCAGGAGCTTTTTACAAATACTTTATTATTATGAAAGCCTGGACCTATTTATTGTTACTGTTTACCATGATTACATCCTGTTCTTCCAACCCTGAATCCCAGAAATTAACCTGGTATAATAATGCAACCATCAACAATATTCTTGAAGACCCGGATAAGCCGGAAGAAGTTGTACGTATCGCTATTGGAATAAGTGCTCAGGTTTTTTATATTTCAAAAAAGTCTTCTGATTATAAAACCTTGATGGAAAAGGCTAATCTAAGTTTTAAAAAAGGTAAAACCTATAATATAGGGGTTGAAAGTAAAACCAATATGGTCAAAGAGATCAATGAGGTGAAATAATTTTTTTCTTCATTTTCTTCTACCTATGCCCTTATTACAGAAATTCCGGCATCTACCTTGATCTCTGCACCATGAATATAAGATGCGTCTTCTGAAGCAAGGAACAGAACTGCACTGGCAATTTCATCAGGATCACCCTGTCTTTTGAAAGGGATGGTAGGAATAATATCCTGAACTGCAGCATCAATTTGTTCAGGAGCCAACCCTGTATTGTTAAAAATATTGGTTTTGATATGCCCCGGGCTTACTCCATTCACACGAATTCCACGTTCTGTAAGTTCTACCGCAAATGTTTTAATGAACGACTGTACGGCTGATTTTGCTGCAGAATATACTGAAAAGCTATTCATAGCAATCTCTGTAGCCACAGAAGTATTAAAAATAACTGAACTTCCTGTTTTCATCAATGGTAACAACTGCTGAACTGTGAAAAAGGGTCCTTTTACCAATACATTAAAGAGTTCATCAAAATGGCTTTCATTTACACTTTCAACGGGTGCAAACTTTCCATAGCCTGCATTGGCAAAAATAACATCTACTTGTTGAGTATATTTTCTTACCTCTTCCTGTAATTTTAACAAGTCTATCATATTTCCTGCATTGGATATAATTCCGAAAGCATTTTCCCCTAACTTCTTCAAAGCATTATTAACCGTTTCTTCACTTCGCCCGGTGATGATAACTTTACCACCTTCTTCCAGGAATTTTTGAGCCGTTGCTAAGCCCATCCCATTAGTTCCACCAGTAATAATTGCTGTTTTGTTTTTAAATCTCTGCATCGTTTTTTAGTTTAAAATTGTGTGACAAAGATTGGAATACTTATCATGGTAAAAAATCCGAAACATGCGGAAAAACATAAATCTATTTCTATCCATTTTATAAAATAAATAATAGTCATCAATAAAATCTTTCAAAATTAAATTGCACACAATTTAATTGTCTATATATTTGCATAGTTAATTCAACACAAAGTAAATTTGGAACTCAACAATTGACAAATAGTTTAATTTAAAATAAAAGAAAATGTCATTAATAGAAAACTTAAACTGGAGACACGCCGTAAAAGCTTATGACCCGACTAAAAAAGTATCAAACGAAGATTTAAATACGATTCTTGAAGCAGCAAGACTGGCTCCTACTTCATCAGGGCTACAGCCTTTCCGTATTATCGTAGTAGAAAATCAGGAATTAAAAGATAAAATGGTTGCCGGTGCTTTAAACCCTGAAGTGATGAGAGATTCTTCTCATGTATTGGTTTTTGCTGCATGGGATAGCTATTCTAATGATAAAATCGACAAAGTATATGACCATCATACTGATGTAAGAGATCTTCCGAGAGGACGTTTTGGAAGCTATACAGATAAGATCAAAGAGATGTATGGAGCACAAACTCCTGAACAACATTTTGCTCACACAGCCCGCCAGACTTATATTGCTTTAGGAATTGCTCTTGCACAGGCTGCTGAACTTAAAATCGACAGTACTCCGGCAGAAGGATTCAGTAATGCAGTAGTAGATGAAGTATTGGGATTAAAAGAATTAGGCTTGAAAAGTGTAAGCCTTTTATATCTTGGATACCGTGACGAAGCCAATGACTGGCTGTCTTCTATGAAAAAAGTCCGTATTCCAATGGATGAATTTATCATTAAAAAGTAATACCTTCACGAATCTTTCGTATTCAATCTTATGGAACATTCAAATACACCCAAATTAGAAAACCAGATCTGTTTCCCGTTATATGTAATTGCTAAGGAAATCACAGGATTGTACCGACCTTTTCTTGATGAGCTGGACATCACTTACCCGCAATACCTGGTCATGATGGTATTATGGAATGGTGACGGACTTACGGTAAGCCATATCGGAGAAAAACTGTTTCTGGACAGCGGAACATTAACTCCACTTCTCAAAAGGCTGGAAGCAAAAGGGTTTATTACAAGAAAACGAAAAAAAGAAGACGAAAGAGTTGTTGAAGTATTTTTAGATGAAGCCGGAAAACAGCTTCAGAAAAAGGCCTGCGAAATTCCGGGTAAGATCCAGGAAAAAATCGGGATACAGCCTGAAGAACTGTTGGAGCTTAAAGAAACAGTTTTAAAAATATTAAACAAAATCGAAAAATAAATGAAAACGTTATATACAACAAAAGTTACTGCTACAGGTGGAAGAAATGGCCATGTAAAAAGTGAAAACGGAGTCTTGGATCTTGAAGTAAAAATGCCAAAAGCACTAGGAGGAGCCAATGATGACTTCTCTAATCCTGAAATGCTTTTCGCAGCGGGATATTCTGCTTGCTTCGACAGTGCTTTGAACAGAGTAATCAGCTTAGGTAAAGTAACAACTGGTGAAACAACTGTGACTGCTCAGGTAAGCATCGGTCAGATTGAAAACGGAGGTTTCGGATTGGCTGTGGAACTGGATGTAAACATTCCGGGAGTTTCTATCGAAGAAGCTCAGTCTTTAACAGAGAAAGCTCACCAGATCTGCCCTTATTCTAATGCAACAAGAAACAATATTGAGGTTAAGCTTTCTGTAACCAACAATGATTAATCCAATTTTTTTATAATTATATTTGAAATGAGCTGTTTTGAAATTCAAAACAGCTCATTTTTATTTTTTACCACAGATTTTCTCAGATGAACACAGATATGAAGAGTATGTATTTACCACCGAAGATGAAATGGTAAACTATTTTATTGAAAATAAAGGACTGGATCAAACCTTTTATTGGAATTAATCTCATAATAATCCTTATAGAATAATGATTGGAGCCAATATTACTAATGATGATAAACTAATTATGAGCTTAACTCTGGATGCAAGTCTGGAAACAGGAAAAGAATATTTCAATAAACTTAAAGATGTTTTACAGTCCAATACAGGAATTATTTCATTCGTGAATCCGCTGGATTATGAAAATGGTGAAGATTTTGTTTTAAGATATCAGAAAAGTATCGAATACAAATAAATAATGAAAACATTACCATTCATAATAATTTCTTTAGGTCTTTTTTTGACTTCTTACAGCCGGTCTTGTGCCCAATCCCGGCAGAATGACACCCCTTTGCAACAGATTAATGATACTAAAGCAGCAACGCATATTAACCAACTTATAGATGCTAAAACCTGGAATCTATTATTCCCCAACAGGAATAATATCCAGGGAAAAAACAGGAATCACCAGGATTTTTATTCTTATCAGGCATTTATAAAAGCAGCTGCCCACTTCCCTCATTTTCTGAATGAAGGAACACAGGAGGATCAGAAGAGAGAGCTCGCTGCATTTCTGGCCAATATCGCTCAGGAAACAAGTGGCGGCTGGGATGATGCTCCGGGAGGCTATTATAAGTGGGGACTTTATTTTATCGAAGAAAACAATAAGGGAAATGGAAATAATTATTCTGATCCTTCTAAGGTTAACTATCCGCCGGTAGCAGGACAGGCTTATTACGGCCGTGGTCCTAAGCAGCTGAGTTGGAATTACAACTACGGACAATTTAGTGAAGCTTGGTTTGGTGATAAAAATATACTTTTAAAAAATCCCGGACTTCTGGCTGAAAACAATGTTTTATCTTTTGCCTCTGCCATCTGGTTCTGGATGACTCCCCAATTTCCTAAGCCCTCTTGTCATGAAGTGATGACCGGAAAATGGCTGCCTACAGAAAAAGACAAAGAAAACGGAAGAATTCCCGGTTTTGGAACTACAGTAAATATTATCAATGGTGGTATTGAATGTGGGCAATCTACCACACAGCCCAAAACACAATACCGCTATGAATACTACCGCTATTTTTGTCAATATTTTGGAGTGGATCCCGGAAAAAACATCAGCTGCAGTACGCAAAAGCCATTTGGCAATTAAGAAAAAAGACTATAACATAATGCTTGTAGCCTTTTTTATAGAATTTATTATATTATCTGGAATCTATCTCTTATTCAAATCACTTTTCTGATAGGCATCTACCTTTTTATAGGAATCATTTTTCTCTTTTTCTTTTTTGTCAGAGATCAAGATTCCGAAAAGGTGATCTATTTCGTGTTGCAAGATAACAGCGGTGAATCCTTCTACGATTTCTGAATATTTTTGTCCTTTCAAATCCACATATTCGAATTGAATGACTTTACTTCTGTAAAACTGATCTCTGAAATCAGGAATTGACAAATCTCCTTCGGGTCCAAGATTTTGCAGATCAGATCTCCATACAATCACCGGATTGATGAAATATTCCAAAGGGGTTCCTTCTTTATCAAAACGTTGTACCCAAATCACTTTTCTGTTGATCCCTACTTGCGGAGCCGCAATACCTACTCCACCATCAGTTGAAAGAAGAGATTCCTTCATCCTTTTCACGAGAACAGCCGTATTAGGATCAGTTGGGTTGATTTCTGAGGAGAGATTCAACAAGGTTTTATGCTGATGAGCGTCTGTAGTCTGATAAATTGGTAATGCCGCATTTACATCCCCTTTATTGATTAGGGAAATTTCATCTGAAGTGAATTTTTGAGCATTACATACTCCTGCAAAAAGTATCAATAGAATAGATAGTTTTTTCATACAAATTGAATGTGATGCAAAGGTAGAGATTGTCTGTTGAAAATGGATCATTGTTTTGGAGTTTTAGAATAGGAAGCTGAAAGAGGGAGGCTGGAAATTACTGTTGAAGCTTTGATTTTATGGGTGATTAGGTTTTGGCTAAAGCCATTGGATTTTTATATAAAAGAAGAACGGGCTAAAGCCCGTTCCTATTGAATTTGATATTGTTCTGATTATTTAAAAATCTGCGTAATCTGTGTGATTTGCGGGAAACAAAATTAAAAAGTCTTCGTCATATCACTCGGAATAATCAGATTAAATTCTGTTGGAATATAATCCTTTGAAGGAACCTTCAGTTCAGGATTTTCTGATTCAAAAACAGAAATCACCGCCATTTTTAAGTTTGGATTTTTCTGTTTGATATACCAATAGGTACCGCCAAATTCCTTGCTGTGATAATTACCGTTATAATGAATAAACGTCTTTCCTGACTGGATATTTTTCAGAATAGACTCAGCCATGGTAGCATCCTTTGTAGCCTGCGCTGAAATAAAGTTCATTACTTTAGTTCCTTCCGCATGATCCCCCATCATGGCTTTCATTTCCGGATATCCCGGAGTATCTAAGGTTACCTTGATGGGTAATTGAGCAATATATGTTTTTTCTTTATCGCTTAGCTTATTCAAAGATTCAATTCCTTCTTTTGCCGTTTGTGAGGCATATCTTCTCGGAATATTGGTTGCTATGAAATTAATTTTTTTATTTTTAGCAAAATCAACCAACGGTTTATAATCTGTTGCATAATTATTCCAAAGGCGGGCAGAATCTTTCAATGTTTTAGCATCAAATTTTCCACTCAGATACTGATTCAGCTGAGCCTGATTGTCTCTTTCAAACATTTCAGCACCCAGAATAAGCTGTCCGTTTTTCTTTTCAAATAAAGCTTCTGTTATTTTAAGCTGAAGCCAGTGATTGATAGAACTGTTATGATTTTCACCAAAGAAAACTACATCATAATCTGCCAATTCCTTCACCAATTTATCCGTTTTTATTTCTTTACCTTTTTGGTCATAGAACTGATATGCTTTAAAGTTCTGTGCCTTAAGTGAACAGAAACCCGCCAGCAAAACCGCTATTAAAAGATTCTTCATTTTTTATCTTTAGTATTTTAATTTAATGACAAATTACATAATATTTGGGGCTTTTTATCATGCTTCCCAAAATCTAAAAGAAAAAGACCGCCTTGAATTTTACAAACAAAACGGCCTCTCTTAAAATCATCTAATTATTATTGTTGTTCAAGAGTTGCTACAAGATCTTTCCATTCCTGAAGTTCAGGAATTCCAGGTTTTCTTTTTCCAAAGAACTGAACGATAAAGTCTCCTTCTTTATTGAATACTTCAATCGCTGTAACTTCTCCGTCTTCAGTCGGTTTTTTCACGATCCATGCTTCTGCAATTTTCGTTACATCTAAGTGTAGGTTAAAATCAGGGTCCATTACATTGAACCACTGCTGATGCCAAAGGGTTTTCTTTACGTTTCCGGTATGAATCTGGATAATTCCTCTGTTTCCAACGAAAACCATAATTGGTGTACCCTTTTCTGAAGCTTCTTCAAGGATGTTAACTACTTTTGAGTTATCAATTTTCTGAGTAAAGCCTTCCGGAGCCAATCTTAAAGCCTGAGTTCTGCTTACCCCAAACTTTCTGGTCATCATAAAGAAATCGTGAGTATCTTTTAATCCTGTCCATGCCTTTTTAAATCCTTCAACATCAATTTCTGTATCCGGTTTTTCTGCCTGTTTCGGAGCTACTGCCTCAAATGTGAAAGCTTGGCTCTGATCCTCTGCTTTGAATTTTTCAACGATAACATCGAAGGCAGCTTCATCACTATTTTTAGTTAAATAAATCTTATGCAATGCCAACCCGTCTTTTCCAAAGAACTGAAGGCTTTTTTTGTCTCCTTCCACTACTGCAAATGCAAATTTCCAGTGGTTAAGGAAAATTCTAAGATCAATATCCTCTCCTACGAAAAGCTGAGCATGCGGGCTGCTGAAGTCTCCGTTTTGGTAAATTCCTTTTCTTTCATGAACACATTCATCATTGCGGGTAAGAGCCATTACTTTTCCTAATTTCTCTGCTTCTGTAAGAATTCCCGGAAAATCAGGGTTTAATACAGTTACTCCTTCTCCAATCCCTGTTGCCAGTAATTCAGCTTCACTTACGCCAAACTGTGCTGCAGCATTTCTTATTCTTATATGTGGATTTTCTGCTTTCAGAGCTTCCCATTTTTCCTTTAAATCATTCACTAATATGCTCATTATTTTATTTTTTTATAGTTAAAATTGTATAGATTCTTTGTATTGTTTCGTTTCCTGTTTTGCTTTTTATTTCTTCTTCTCTTTCTGAAGTTTTCATTCTTTTGAAATGACTTTTTGAAACCAGTTCTTCCATATCATCATTATTATAAAGAGTGAAATTATAGGCTGTAAAGGGCAGTTTCTCCATAAAATCTCTTTGTCCGAAAGTCAGAACAAAAGTCCCGTTATCCTTTAAAACTCTGCAGATTTCATTTAAAAAACCAACCGGATTTTCCCAGAAATAAACAGTATTTACAGTAAATATTTTATCAAAAGTCTCATCTGCAAAAGGAAGTATTTCCCCTTCATACAGAACAAAATCTGCCTGATCTTCAAACTTCTGATTCAGTCTTTTGGCTTCAAGATGCATGGTTTCAGAAATATCGATACCCGTGTATTTCAGCCCTTTGGCCAGATTGAGAATACTTTTTACGTGATCTGCATTTCCATGTCCTATTTCAAGGATTCTTTCATCGTCTTCTATCAAAAGGGTTCTGATACTTTCTAACGTCATACCGATGTTAGTGGCATTCATCATTTCACCGATCTCTACGCCTTTTTCTCCCTGAGGATTGGCAAGATTCTCTGCGAGGATTTTTAATTCTTCTTTTTCCATGGTTATCCGAAAATGATCATTGGGTTATTCGTAACAGGGTGTTCACAGATGGTACATGGAAAGTTATAAGCATGGCTGATATTTTCTGCTGTAAAAACTTCCTGTGGTGTTCCATAAGCTGAAACCTGTCCTGATTTCATTAATAAAATTTTATCCGCAAATTGAGCGGCTAGATTCAGGTCATGAAGAACAACAATCGCACTGTTTGTTTTTTTGGTGAAATTTTTGATAATTTCCAGTGCCTTATATTGATGTTTTACATCCAGATTATTCAGAGGTTCATCCAGAAAAACCAATTTGTGGGCAATATTATTTTCCAGCTGCGCCATTACTCTTGAAAGATGCACCCGTTGTTTTTCTCCTCCTGAAAGAGAGTTATATTCTCTTTCTTTCAGATGAAAAATATCTGTTTCATACATCTTATTATTCATGGCTTCAAGATCCTCTTTTCCGGGCTGTGCATCAAAATAAGGATACCTTCCCATCATGACTACATCTTTTACTTCAAGAGGAATATCATTACTGTTATGCTGTGAAAACTTTGCTTTATGCATAGAAAGTTCTTTTACATTCCAGTCTTCAATAGGTTTATCTTTAAATAATACTTTTCGTTTCTCAGATTTCACTTCATGAGCCAAAACACTTAAAAGACTTGATTTTCCAGCTCCATTAGGACCTACAATGGCTAAAAATTCTCCGTAATCCAATGAGACATCTACCCCATCCAGAATACAGAACTCTTTATGTTTATAGTTAATTTGATGTGCTTTGATCATTACAGTGATTTTTTAAATTTAACCAAAATAGCGATAAAAATAGGTCCCCCCATTAAAGCGGTCAAAATCCCGATCGGTAATTCTGAAGGTTCTACAATACTTCTGCTGAAGGTATCTGCTGTCAGAAGCAAAATACTTCCAAATACGGCAGACAAAGGCAGGATAAAAGTATAATTGGATTTGAACAAAAGTCTTAAGATATAAGGTACGATAAGACCTACAAAGCCAATGGTTCCTGAAAATGCAACACAACTTCCCACCATCAATGCAACAATAATAATGATCTGCTTCTTCAGCCTTTCTACATTGATTCCTAAATGCTGCGCATCTTTCTCTCCCAGCATCATGGCATTCAAAGCTTTTCCTTTAGGCAGTAAAATAATATAGGCTCCCATCATGACAATGCCAAGAATAATATTCTTCGTCCATGTTGCTGCAGCTAAACTTCCCAAATTCCAAAATGTCAAATCTCTAAGCTGTTCATCTTTTGATACATATATTAAGAAACCAGTAATAGAAAATCCTATTGCTGTAATAGCAACACCGGTCAACAGCATCATAACCACATTGGTTTTTCCGCCGCTTGTTGAAATTCTGTATACCAGCATCATGGATAAAAAAGATCCTATGAAAGCAGAAATTCCTACCAGCGAAAATTGTACGGCTTCAGGAAGATATTCTTTAAAATGTCCTCCTAAAACAATGGCAATGGCAGCCAATAGGGTCGCACCTGAGGTAAGACCTATTAAATCTCCTGTTGCCAAAGGGTTTTTGAATAATCCCTGAAGGCTTGTTCCTGAAACAGACAACATACTTCCAATTAAAACAGCCATAATAATTCTGGCTGCCCTTACATCCCATACTACATATTTATCACTCAATGACAAACTGGAATCTCCTTGTATCACTTTTCCTAAAACGTTAAATGCAGATTTACCACCAAAATCGTAAACCCCTGTATTAATAGACCATACTGCTATAATAATAAGCAGTATGGTACTTATTGTCATGTAAAAGTATAGTTTACTTTGCGTTTTCAATTAAAAGTTTGTTTAATCCAACTGCTGCTTCTCCTAGTCTCGGTCCAAAACCTGAAACTAACCCTCCATCCATTGCGATGATTTTCTTATTTTTTCCGGCATTGGTCTGGGAAACTCCCGGCATCTTCAATGCTCCTTCGTTTCCACCTGCTCCCTGTAATCCTGTTTCAAAAAAGAAAAGCACATCAGGATTAGCTTTTACAACCGCTTCCGGAGTTAATGGTTTGAAATCTTCAAATTCATTCACTGCATTTTCACCTCCTGCCAGATTAATTAAAGAGGCCATTGGAGTATTTTTACCTGCTACCATTAGCATATTTCCTCTAGCATAGATAAATAATACTTTCGGTTTTTTAGCTAAGGGCTGAACCTGCTTCAAATCTGCATCAATTTTATCAGTTAATTTCTTATAATCTGTATTTCCAATGGCTTTTGCAACATCTTCAATCAGTTTTTTAGTACCATCAACAGTATATTCCTGCTTAAAGATCTCTGTTTTAATGCCAGAAGCTTTGATTTTCCCCATCAATTCAGGGTTGATATCTTTATCGGAAGCTAGAATTAAAGTAGGACTTACTGCCATGATCGGCTCAATAGTCATTGATCTTACATGTCCAAGATCTTTGGCTGTAGCTTTTAAACTTACAGGATACGTACTGGTAACGTCTGTTCCTACAATTTCTTTTTCGTGACCTAAGGCACTTACAATTTCTGTAATTCCACCATTTAAGGTGACGATTTTATTGTTGCTTTTTGGAGCTTCAGAAGTCGCTTCCGTTGTATTTTCTTTTTGAGCACCTTCTTCTTTTTTGCAAGAATATACTGCTACAAGAACAGAAGCTGCAAGGATAAATTTCTTCATGATATACTATTATTTGATTTATTATAATGGATCGAATGCGAAAGATGTAAAGCCACGCTCTCCTTTTAAATTCTTCATAGAAGTGAATTTCAGTTTAAAATAAAAACCGTTTGGGTCTTTCAGAATAAAGAAACGATCTGAATATACAAATGGAACAGGATTATCTGCTGTCCCGGTAGTTGTTCTCCATTTATCTCCAATCGCTCTGTGATCGTTTAAAATAAACTTATTATTGTCCACATCCTTTAATTTAAATGCGGCATACGCTTGTTCAAGATTTCCTGTAACATTTACTTGATATGCTTTCACTCCATCTAGGCTATTAATAGTTACAAAGTCTGCATAAAAGTAACTACCTGCGCTGTTCCCTGGACTCATAAATACTTCATTAGTAAATGTAGTAAAGGCTAAATCCCAGCTTTTTTTCTTAGGCTGAATCTTTGCAGGAGTTCCTGTTTTAAGATTGAAAAAAGCAAAGTTATACTCAGGGTCTTTTGTTATGATATACTCTCTAATCCCATCGCTTCCGGCATTAAGATCTGCATAACGAATTTTGTAGCCGTTAGTAGCCCTTAGAATCTGGACTTTCTTCCATCCTCTCGGCTCACCTGATAATGAGACAGAACCCGCTCCAATATTAGTGGCAGGAGGAATTTCTCTTCCTAAATTAATTAAATAAACAGGATTATCCGCATCATTTTCTTTGATCGGTTCAATTCCAGAAGTTTGAGTCAGGAATTGACCATTTGGATTATCTACATACTTCATATTTTCAGCATCAAATGTTCCAACCTGCGCAATATCTTTTAAGTTGGTTACATCTGATTCTTTTACCTTGCTGATATCTTTAGCATTAGGTATTTTAATGACCGTCATGGCAAGAGACCCGTTCATAATTACCCTGAAATCATCGCCTGTATAAAATCCTAAGTCCCAATCCGTTCGTTTATTAATAGTTTTTCTAGGCTCTTTTTCTTCCTTAACCATATCACTCAGATCAATCCACACCTGATTGGGCTCAGTAGCTCCTCCCACAGGTACATTCACCGAAGAACCGGTAATAGGGGGCGCAGGAACTTTGTCTTCATCGGCAGAAATACAAGACTGTGCCGCTAGCATTACAGAAAGAATCGAAAATATTTTTAAATACTTCATAGTAACTTTTATTTAAAATTGAAACGTTAATCTGGCAAAATAGCTTCTGCCATAATATAAATTCACAATACCTGTAGGAGCTGTTGTAGCATGAGCATCAGCCTTCATCGCTGTAGAATTAATACTGGTAACATCAAAGATATTTTTCACTCCAGCTGAAAGCTCCAGATGATCTTTCCAGAACGGCTGGCTTACAATAAAGTCCATCATATGAAAACCATCTGTTCTTCCAAGCTTAAATCCACTCGTTTCATTTTCAAATACATAAATCCTTCCAGGACCTGTATATTTATAGTAAAGGGCAAATGAAGTTCCCGGATTTTTCAGTTTATAGTTAACTGTGGCCCCTGCCTGTACCTGGTACTGATAATCTGTAGGTGAAGTATGATACATTGAGTTCATGGATACCGAAGTTCCCCCTAAAGCACTTCTCAGGGAAAGTGCCAATTGGTCCTTTTTGAAATCAACATTTGCTGAGAATAACATATTTCTATATTTATCCATATTTCTAAACTGGTAAGTAGAAGGTTCTTTGATAAGAAGCATTTCTATCTTATCCCTTACATCCAGATATAAACCACTGACACTATAGGCAATCTTCCAATCATTTCCTGTTGTAAAACTCTGATCCCAAAATGCTCCTGTAGAGAAACCTTTTTCCGGATTCAGGTCAGGATTTCCTTGAATGTCATGATTAAGATTTACAAAATATGTATAAAGCTCTTCATAAGTAGGAAAACGGTTTGCTGTACCAGCCACTAATCTCAAGTTTGAATTCTCAGAAATTTTATATCTTGCAGAAAGGGAATAATTAAACTGATTATTGAATTTTTCACTTACTGAAAGCCTTGCACCTGGTCTTACAGAGAACTTATCAGAAATATTCCATTCTCCCGAAATAAAGTTTGAGTAGGTAAAAAGAGTTCTGTTGATAGCTTTAGTAAAAAATTTACCGGCAATTAATGAAGCATAACCATCCGTATAATCTAATTCATACCCCAATTGAAAGTCGAAAGTTTTATTATCAAGGAAATTACTGAACATCCCTCTTGAATAGATTACATTTGTTTTATAGTAAGACAGCTCTTCTTCTTTATTGAGAATAGATCTGTTTGGAATATCATAATTATAATCCTGAAACTTTCTATCCTGGTTTTGGTAAGAAAAATCTCCCATATACTGAATATGCCCCAGGTTTGTCTGAATATTAAACTGGTGAATCCATCGGTTGGTATTATATTTTCTGTCCATACTTCGATACAAAGCCCCACCGTTTCCGTCATTAAGTGACTCTACATTCACTTCAGGATTGTAGAAATTGAATCCTTCATTCAAATACGAAAGTTTATAATAGAAGGAAGTTTTATTTTTTGAATATCGAATCAAAGCAGAGGCATCATATTGATCTTTAGGATTCCATTCATATCCTCTTTTAAGATCAGTTTCTAGATATTTATAGCCCATTTTATTTCCTTCATAGCCCATAAACTGATTATGGTTGAAGTTGATATTCGCAAACCAGTTATTATCAATATTATAATCAATATTTATATTCTGGATATGCCTTCCATTTCCTTTTTTCTTGATATCATAGTTGTTTCTTACGGTCTCTTCCTGAGCAGAAGCTCTTACACTGATCTTTTTTGAGCTGCCTTTCTTAGTAATAATATTGATCACCCCGGCAAGTGCTCCATTTCCATATTCTACCCCCATGCTTCCCTTGACAATCTCGATTCTTTCGATATTATTCAATGACAGTTTGGTAAGGTCTATATTACTTCCTAAACCTGTATCTCCTACGACCGGAATATTGTCAATAAGAACTTTAACATAGCTTCCATCCAATCCCATCATAGTGGCTGTAGAATTTCCTGAACGGGTATCCGGAGTGATTTGAATGTTAAGACTTTGATTTAAAACATCAGCTACATTGGTTGCCGCCATGTTTTTGATCTGTTCAGCATCTATTACTTCAACCTTATATATAGATTTGTTAATGGATCGTTGTGTAAATTGCCCTGTAATGACAACTTCTTCTATTTTCTTTTGATTAAGAGAATCCTTTTCTTGTGCATTCATCCAAAAAACAATGGATAATGACAGAACGGAAAGCACCTTCTTCTTCATAAGGGTAAAAATTTCGACAAATATAAAACTTTATTTAGAATGATTAAAAATAAATATATACTTTTGTGTAATAATTCTAAATAAATATAACAGCATGAAACTAAAATTACTTTTAGGAGCATTGATACTTACAGCCTTTACCGCTAAGGCACAAGTATCAACTATCAACGAAAACTTCGATAACTTCACTGCGGGAAACACCACTTTCCCTCAGTTTGGCTGGTCTACCGTGGTAGCCCCACTGGTTATGAATGAAGCCCCATTCCCAGTTCCACCAAGAATGATCGTAACGAACACTAGTTCCAACAGAGTTGTTCAATCATATTCAGGAACAAACCCTACAAATCCATCTTATTTAATTTCTCCACAGATCCAGGCTCCTGCAGGAGACAAAACACTGAAGTTTACAACAACTTTGGTATCTCCATCCCCTGGTCCTGGAACTATTCAGATAGGATTAGCTTCTAATCCTACAGATATGTCAACTTTTGTTCCTGTTGGAAATCCTATTACAGTATCTGCAATTGGAACGATTCTGAATATAAATGTACCTATACCAGCATCTACATCGTCATATCTTGTGTTTAAATTTACACCTTCAGCGATGCACGTAGCTGTACAAATTGATGATGTTGTCTATGATACAACAGGTTCTTTGGCAGTTAATGACAAGGCAGTTGCCCAAAATGAAGTTAAGTTCTTTGTTAATGAAGATAATATGACCCTTGACTTTGTAGCGAAAAAAGATCCTAAAAACATCCAGATCTATTCTTCTGCTGGGTTAAAAGTAGCAGAAGGAAAACTGAACGGACTAAGATTTAATATCAATGGACTTCAGACCGGGGTTTACTTCATCGCTATTGAAACTGCTGAAGGAAAAACCATCCAATCAAAATTCATCAAAAAATAAGGTTTATCAGACTATTATTTGCCTTTAATAAAGCCGGAGGGATCATTCCTTTCGGCTTTTTTATAGCCAAGTTCTAAGATCATTCTAATAAAACACGATAAAAATCATGTTTTTATTTAGAATGATTAAAAATAATTATATACTTTTGTTGAATCATTCTAAATAAGAATTTAAAAAATAAATTATGAGAACAAAACTATTATTGGCATCGTTGCTTGCTCTTACTGTTCAACAGACTGTGTTAGCGCAGACAGATGCATTAGGGTACACACAAGCAAATATGACGTTGGGAAGTGGGTATCAAAATCGTTCATTCTTTAATTTTTCTGATGGAAATATCGTTTCTCAATCTGCTACTACATGGGATGTAGCATTCTATAGAGTTTCTCCTTATGCAACAGGAACAAGAATTAATGATGCTAAGAACATTGAAGTATATACCGCTGCAACCAGTTTAGCAGAATGGGATAATATCAATATAAACAATGAAGCTTCTTGGGGAGAGCCACTTTATAACCCTGATCAAATTACGGACTGGAGTCAGGGAGCCTTTGAACAGGGTCCTATTACAGGTCCTAACCCCAATATTCCTTCTACAGGATGGGGAGTTTATAATCCGGTGAACCACCATATTAATGGAAAAGCAATTTTTGTTCTAAAATATGCTTCAGGAACTTATATTAAATTTGCTATTGAAGATGCATTTTCAGGATACACTTTTAAATATTCCAAGTGGGATGGTACTGCATGGACACCAACTGAAACAAGAACTTTAGCTAACGGAACTGATGACGCTTATTTCAACTATTTCTCATTTGATACCGGAGCAAAAGTTCCTAATATGGAACCTTCAAAAAATGCGTGGGACTTAGTATTTACAAAATATTTCACCTTCTATAATGGAGTTCAGATGTATCCTGTTGCAGGAGCCATTCAGGGCCCAGGTCTGAAAGTTGCCATGGTAGATCCTGAAACTCAACAGGTAGCTGATGGAAACATTCCTGCAGCCAGTAATTTTTCATCCAATATTACTACAATTGGGCATTCATGGAAAGTGATTACTACTTTGAAGAATAACGTTGTGTATTATGTCAAAAAAGGGAATGATTATTACAGAATGTACTTCACACAAAGTGATGGTTCAAGCACTGGAAACATGTATTTTAAATACAAAAAGATTACCGGATCACTGGGAATTACAGAGGTAAGTAAAAAAGCTTCTTTTGGAATCTATCCGAACCCTACCACTGCGGATAAAAAAGTAACGGTTCTATTTGATGTTAAAGAAAAAGCAAGCAATAAAGGAAGTATAGAAGTATATGACCTAACCGGAAAAAAGGTACATGCTGCTGAATTAACCAATCAGACAGGGTTCTACAGACAAGATCTGAACCTGGCTCATCTTCCTTCAGGAAATTATCTTGTAAAAATTAACTTTGGAGGAACTTCGGAAACGAAAAAACTTATCGTAAAATAATATTTTACTCAAATACTTTCTATTTTTTCTAATAAAAAGGCGGCCTTCAGAATACTGAAGCCGCCTTTTATTTTCATTAATATATTTTAAATCCTTTGTAAACCTCCACCCCGCTTTCCATGATTTTGGAAGCATCTTTACGGAAGTCCAGCAGGTGATCCTGACCGTTGTGTCTGTTGTGATGATCCACACTCTCCCAAAGTTCAATCAGGAAAAATGTTCCTTTATTGTCTTTATCTTCAACAAGGTCGTACTGTAGGCATCCTTCTTCTTTTCTTGTTTCCTTCACCAGATTTTGAAAAAGCTCTACCGCTTCCATCAGATAATTTTCATTAAACTTAAAAAGTGCAATGATATGTAAGTTCATATTCTAATATTTATTGATGTAAAAGTAGAATATTTTCAAAATCAAATTTATTTTTGATCCATTTATTTTTACATCCACAAGCATATTTTTTAACTGAACACTGATTTATAAATAGTTATAGAACTCATCACAATCACCAAAACTCCAATGACCAGAAACATTTTCTTCACCGGAAGCTTTGCAGTAAGCATTGCGGAAAAAGGAGCGGTAATAATTCCACCTATTAAAAGCCCAAGGATAATATTCCAGTGCTGAATTCCAAGAGTAAAGAAAAAGGTAACAGCGGCTGTAATGGTCAGGATAAATTTCGCAACAGTAGAACTTCCCACTGCAAATCTTGGAGTAAAAGCATTTTTAATAAGTGTTCCGGTTACCAAAGGCCCCCAACCACCACCGGCAAAAGAGTCTATAAATCCTCCAATCACGCCAAGTCTTGTCAGGTTAGTCTTTCTTTTCAATGCTTTACTCTGTTTGTCTTTAAAAGCATTGGAAAGGATTTGGAATCCAAGATATAAGGTATAAAAAGCAATCACTGTTTTAGTGATCTTTGCGTAATACTCTCCAAGATAAGTAAGACTAACAGCCCCTATAATTGCTCCAATGACCGCAGGAACAGCTAATTTCTTCACCAGGCTTATGCTTACATTCTTAAGCTTAATATGACTTGTGCTTCCTGCTGCTGTAGTAAAGCTTTCCGCAGAATGAATACTGGCGCTTACAATATGAGGCGGAATGTTCAGAAACATCAGTGTGGTGGTACAGATCACGCCATAGCCCATCCCCATTGATCCTGCTACAATCTCTGCAAAAACACCCACCAAAAGCATCCAGTAAAAAATATAATGATCTTTTGCCAACATCTGCTGCAACTCATCAAAATAGCCCAGCTCATATAGGGAAAAAACGGCTGCTGATACCAGGGCAATCGTTACTAACAATATATTGAGCCTTATCTGAATCTTTTTTGTAATCACCATAGCTCTGAAATTGTAAGTTTGTTTTGTTTATCACTCCCTGAATTGTTTACCGGAACAATAGTTCTGTTCAGCAAATCTCCTGCCCGCAATGGGTTTATAGTACCTGCATCTTCTTTTGGAATCATAATTTATTCTTTTGAAGTCATGCAAATATCCAATAAAAATATTATCCTACAAAACAAGTAGACTATTATTTCAAAAAAAAGGATCAGGTCAGTCGACCAAATCCATTAAAGTTTTTTTCTCAAGAATATTCAGTGAGGCATCTCTAACCTCTATCAATACATCATGTAAGCCACAATGATCTTCGTTGCAGTCTTCACATTTTTCATAGAAGTTGAGACTTACACACGGAAGCATGGCAATGGGACCGTTCACAAGACGGATAATTTTGGCTAATTTCACATTTTCAGGATTTTCCCTCAAGAAGTATCCTCCTCCCTTTCCTTTTTTACTGTCAAGGATCTCCGCTTTTTTCAGTTCAAGCAGGATATTTTCTAAAAACTTTAAAGGTATCTTTTTGTGTTCCGCTATTTCGGAAATAAGAACCGGACCTTCATTTCTTTTTTCTACAAGATATGAAAGTGCCTTAAACGCATATTGAGATTTTTTTGATAGCATCACAGCAAAAATAAGAAAATTGTTTAACATGTTTAACCGAAAAGGTAAAATTGCAAAAGAGCTCATTAATCGCATTATTTTTTATCGTTTTGTTGCATTGCAGTTTTGCCTTTTTCCTATTAAATTGCTATGTTTGTCCTATGTTCAGTAAACAAGAAGCACAACAACTCAAAAAGGAATTTTGGACAGCTTTTGGAAAATCCTTTCCAAGAAAATGGATCCTGTATGATACTAAGATCAAGGATATGTCATTTAAATTCTCTGCAGACAACAAAAAAGCAGAGGTTTCTCTTGAAATCGAAATGAAAGATGAGATTTTTCGTAATGCTTATTATGAAAAGATATGGTCTTTGGAAGATATTTTAAAAGACTTTATCGGAGATTTTCAGAAAGACGAATATTTTACATTGGAAAATGGAAAGGTCATCAGCCGTATTTGGGTAGAAAAACATGGGGTTTCAGTCTTCAATAGAAACACATGGCAGGAAATTTTTGAATTCTTTGTCGAAAAAATGGATGGATTCGAAAGGTTTTATTACGAATATGAGGATTTTATAAAGGACATATAAAATAATTACGAAATAAATACCGTTTTACACTTTGGAAGAAGATAAAAAAGAAAACTATCTTTGCTCTATACCACTTAAACTAATAGATGAAACTAAACATGATTAAAAATGAGAAAAGTGTACAAAAACATTTTTGGAGAAGTCATCTCCAAAAGCAAAGCTACCAAACTAGATGAATACCATCTTTATTATTACGAAAATGACTCCGATATACTGAAAGAAATTGAATTCATCAACGATGAAAGTATATATAACATCAATTATTTTTTAAATGAAGGAGACAATGAGGATGAAGTTCTGGAATACCTAAAGGAAAAATCTGATTTTTTTGACATCGAAAAAAAGGAAACTGCTGACGGATTTATCATTACTACCAATAAACTATATTCACTGTCTGTAGACGAGAAACCTCTAATCTCCAAAACTGTTTTTAAAACTGACGACCCTGAAAATTTTATATGCTCACAGGTGATTGACAATGAAACTCATGAGCCACAGCTTGAAAGAACAGTAAAATGCTGGTATACTAAGGATGAAAACGGAGAAAAATATGCCGCTATAGAGTGCAGTTATCAGGAAGACGGAAAACTGGAACTTGCTATTGATAAAACTTCAGATCCCGATAACGAACAGAACTGGGCTCATTATGATTATGAAACATTTCATGAGCTTCAGAAACAATTCCCCGTGGATATAACCTATTACAAAACGGCCGCATTACTTCCAAAGGAAACCTATCAGAACTAAAAACATTTCAACAATACACCAAACCACAATTTATTATATGGAAGAAAATCCTATATTTTGGGCGGATGGAGATGATCCGCAAATGATTGAAGCGTACAAGAAAGCACAGGAAACTTTTAAATATTTTTGGCGTGAACAATCCTGGGAATACAGAAGAATCATTCCGGGACTTAATGTATCATGTGTAAAAGCTCTTTTTTCAGATACCACCGAAACGGGAGAAACTATCGTTGAACACATGTGGATCAATGATATTGGATTTGACGGTGAGCGTGTAACAGGATATCTGATCAATGAACCCAACACCTTAAAGAATGTTCAGGTGGGAGATTATATTGATATTCCTCTTACTGGTATCAGTGACTGGCTTTTCGCCATTACTCCCAATGTAAAGAAGCCTAAAGGTCTTTCTAAATTATTCTCATCATCTACAGAACCTCTTCCTAAAGCTTATGGTGGTTTTACCATTCAGAAAATGCGTTCAGATATGTCTGCTTCAGAGAGAAAGGATCATGACAATGCCTGGCAGCTGGATTTTGGTGATTTCAACAATATTCTTATGGTAAACAACCAGGAAGAAGAGCCTGAAAATCTTGTAGAGCATCCTATGAGCAGAAATATGAAAGACGATTTTGCGAAATTCTTACAGGAATACCCGGATGAAATCAAACTTATTGATGACAATGGACAGACCCTTCTTCACCGAGAAACTATTGCCGGAAACTTAACCACAGTACAGACTGCACTGGAGGCCGGGGCAGATAAAACGGTTCAATCTAAAGTGGGGAAAACCGCACTGGATTATGCTAAACAGCTGAATTGGGAACATCTTATTCCAGTATTGGAAAATTATTAATAACTATTAGGAGTAAAAACTTAGAAAAATATTAGACAAAATAAAAGAGAAACTTTACAGCTTCTCTTTTTTATTAAGAACTAAATACATTTAATTTCATCGTCAAAGCTGCTTGATCCATGATTAATTCTAATTATTTTACTATTTTTGTGAAACTAAATCGTGAAAGAACATAACCATTACTTCCATCATTCTATAAACACTCAAAACAAATAAATTTCAATATTTCATTAAATTCTTAACCATGAAAAAACTTTTATTTTCGATCGCCTTACTAGCGACAGGATTTGCTTTTGGACAAATAAATTTAGTACATACTTTTCCGGCTAACGAAGATGCTGCCGTTTACATTAATGACAATCAGTTATTGTATTGTACACAAGTGATAGATCAACCTATCATAAAAATTTACGGACAAAACTACGATTATATCAAAACGCTTAATATCACAATGCCAGCAGGCTATGAATGGATGATTTTTCATCCTGATTTAGATTATCAGGTTTCTAAAAATATATTCAATACGAATGACAAACTTGAGTTTATCGTCTATTTCCATAAAAGTGGCACACCTGATTCGAAGCTAAAAATCATTGACGAAGATGGTACCATTATCAAAGATTTCCCAGGAACTTACAGGGTTGAATATACCAAAATCTATCACGATCCAATAGATAACACCAACAAGATAAAACTACTTAACGAGACGACTCAGCAAACAGAAATTTATTCATTACCTACGACGGTTCTTGCGAACAAAGAGATTATGACGGTAAAGAATAAATTAGCAGCCTTTCCTATTCCTGCGAAAACTACATTAAAGATCAATAATCCTCAAAACAATGCTAGTAAAGTTGAAGTTTTTGATACAACAGGAAAGTTGGTGATTAACCAGACTTTTTCCAGCCATGATGATCTTATTACCCTGAATGTACAAAACCTAACTAATGGTCTTTACATTTATAAAATCGGAGATTTAAGCTCTAAGTTTATCAAAGAATAAAATTAAAATACTCATTAACAAAAAAGAGAAACTATAACGTTTCTCTTTTTTTATCTACATATTATGATATAAAACCACAGATATAACGTTTGAGTAAAGTATTTTTAACCAATTTTGTGCTTAAAAAAATTAATGATTGGATTGGATAATATTATCAACCAACCCGTTTTCAATTGGATTTCCACCACCGTTGTTATAAAAATCAAGCGGGATGATTCCCAATCTTTTCTTTCCTGAATATTGGGTATACTGTTTCAGCCATGGATTCATGGCCGGATCAACTCCTGAGCCTCCCCACGCATATTGATAAGGAGTATGATGGAAGACGCCATAGGCAATACTGTTAAAGCTTACATACAGAACAGCATCATTATTAGCATTTTTCTGCATAGCCCGTTCCAGGTTTTCCTGTACATATTTTACTTTTTTGTGGGTATCATAACTTTCATAATTATCCTCAATATAGAATTTCTGTCCATTGGCATTCGTTGTTTCAAAAGTCGTATCATCCTGCCATGCTCCAAACCTCACTCCTACTTTATTTTTATCAATTCCTGAGTTTCCTGCATTAAGTTCGAATCTATATAAAAAGAGAATTTTTCCTTTCGTTTCATTTAAGTTTGGAATGGCATTTCCCTGAAAGTAAAGGGTATTGTATTTTTTAAGGTATTGAATGAAATTATCAGAAATGTCCTGGCCGCTTTTCTCATTATTTACAGACATTAAAATAGTTTCAGACGGATGATCCTTTAAAAACGCCTGACAGGCATCCAATACATTACCAAAAGTAACTCCACAGGAAATAATACCATGATAAAGATCTAGCGGATCAGAAGAATTGGACGAATTCACGAGTCTGATATCCAGAAAACGAATCCCATTTTCCAATTGTTGTCTAATGTCATAGTTCTGACACCTTGCTCCAAATGATGCAGAAGAGATTTTATACGTTCCTGAATCGTGTGTTCCGGGGATACTTAAAGCTTTCAGTGAGACATTTTGATCCAATTTACTCATCCACTCCGACTCATTTAACTTAAGATAAAACTGGTTCACACCGGACACTGAAACATTACAGTTAAAATGCATATTACCATCTGTTCTTAAGATATAGGTACCCGATATCTTTTTAATATTTCGGCTCCCAATCCACCAGTTATTCTCCAATTTTGAATTGTGCCCCTGCCCAATCTGTACATCACGAAGCTCACAATGCCTGTTCTGGTAATCGAAAGATAAGATGCAGGTAAATGCAAAGTTCAATTTAGCCGGCAAAGCATCATTAGAGCTGCATCCAATAGCATCACCTCCTGATATCTTACTTTTGAACCATTGAGCCACCGTATCGGTGCCGTGTCTTCCGGCCTGGACGTCAATTTCCCAAGTATTTCCGGATTTCTGAATAATATCCGGCGTATTTTCCCAAGGTTGCCCAGAGGAAACGCTATGATCTGTAATGACCATTTTTAAGTTACTCACTCCCTCCATCATCTGGAGAAGAAATCTGTTGTGTTGTTTTGTTGGCATGATATGATGATTTAGTGATATTTCCGAAGAAAGCAGATAGATTAGCCTATCCTGCCAGACAAAATTAGATGGAATACAAGCACTTTCATAGCGTATAAATACGTGTTTTGAATTCGGGTATTTTTACTTAATTATAAATAAAAACCATAACTCATTTTATTCCTTTTTCTTGCTTATTTATAAACAATTTAATACAGTATATTTTTCACACCCTATTAGAATTAATTGAATAATATTTTATATTTTTAGTCTGCCCACAAAATCAATTATAAAAGCTTAAAAGAGACCTGTTAAAGTCTTTTCTTAATTAATTTAATAATATGAAATTTTCTCTCTATATATTAGTCATTTTTGTTTTTACATTAACTTCATGTAAAAAGAACTATATTATTTATTATAACAAAGTAAATCAAATAGACAGCATTTACAGAATGGCTAATAATCCTAATTTGGCCATTCAGCAATATCAAGAACTTTTTAAAGAATTCGAACCTAAAAATCAGGAAAGAATTGAAGAATATTCCACTTATCTTATACTTTCGGACAAATACAATAAAGATTTTGGAGGAAAAAAAAGCCTATATAAATTAATTCCCTTGATATCTCCCTACGATAATGAATATAAAAAATACTTACCCTTATTTAAAAAATATGATATAGACAGTACAGAAGTTATACAGAAAATAGCAGACTGGAAAAAAGAATTGAATCAGCAATTAATAGATTCTTTTCGTGTTGCCTTCAAAAGAGACCAACTAGGAAGACCATTTGATACAGCACTGGTGAGAAGAAATGTAGAAAAAAATGCAGCTCTTTTCAAATGGACCTTTGAAAAATTTGGGTTCCCTTCACAACAGAAGATAGGCAGTTTTCCTATGCTTACATTGCTAAGTCATATAGCCGACTCTAAAAGTTCTTACCCTTATTTCGAAAAGAAGGTACTTGAATATATAAAATCAGGAGACTGCCCGCCGCTATATTACTCTATGATGGTTGATGGTGGCAAACATTCTTTAGGTAAAAGTACCTACTATGGAATGGGACGTTCCTTTCTAAAAGAAATAGATTCTACAACCATAAACAAACACAGAAAAAGCATAGGACTGCCTTCACTAAAGCATGCTGAAAAACTAAAAAAGGATTATTTTTCAGGTTTTAAAAAAGAATTATATTAATGCAGTAGAGAAGTATTTTCTTAATAACCCGTAACAAAACATATTACTCAAATGTCTTATTATTAAAATTTTATGATAAAAATTATCATCTTTTTAATAGTTTCTCTTTCCTTGATTTCATGTCACGGCATGAAAAACAATTCAACTTCTGCTTATCATAAAGTTCAAAATTCTTTAGATGTGGAAATCAACAAAATATATCAACAAGGAAATTTTAATGGTTTTTCAGTGGCTATAGTTAATGATCAATCCACTCTTTATCAAAAAGGATTTGGCTTTTCAGATATAAAAGAAAAGAAACCCTACACCCTCAATACCATTCAAAATATTGCTTCTGTTTCTAAAACATTAGTTGGAATCGCTCTTTTGAAAGCTCAGGAATTGGGAAAACTGAAATTGGATGATCCGATACAAAAGTATTTACCATTTAAAACTGTGAATCCTAATTTTCCTCAGAAAACCATCACTATCCGCCAACTTGCTACCCATACTTCTTCTATTCTGGATAATGAATTTTATTTATCAAAAAATTACTTTCTAAAGCCCAAACAAAACCTGAATGGAGCAAAGCTTACTTTTGATGATGAGCAAGTATTCAATCCTTCTGATTCTATCCTGACAATGGGTTCTTTTTTAGAAAATGTGTTATCAGAACATGGAAAATGGAATGAAAATAGTTTTTCCACTCATAAACCAGGAGAAATCTATGAATATTCTAATGTGGGAACTGCATTAGCTGCTTTTATTATTGAGCAGGCAACCGGTCAGGAATTCAGTGCGTTTACCAAAGAATATATTCTGAAACCTTTACAAATGAACGATTCAGGATGGAAATTCGAAGATATTCAGTTTTCTAAATTCTCAAGACTTTATGAAAATCCTAAAACGGTTCTGCCTTATTACCTTTCAGCAACTTATCCTGACGGAGGATTTATCACCAATATTTCTGATTTAAGTAAATATTTAACTGAATTAATCAAAGGATACAATGGAAAAGGTACAATCCTGAACCCAAAAAGCTATAAAGAATACTTCACACCACAACTTACTGCTACGAATTTTACCGAAAGAAATACTCAAAATCCTTACAACGAATCTTACAATGTAGGAATATTCATGGGATTTGGTTATACAGGCTATATTGGTCATACAGGTGGAGATCCTGGGGTAATGTCAATGCTATTTTTTGATCCTAAAAATAATTTAGGTAGAATTATGATCTTCAATACTAATTTCTCGGACAAGAAAGGCAATGATGCTTTTTATGGAATATGGAATGTGTTGGAGAAATATCAGTTACATTTGAATAAGAAAAACAATTAAAATGGGACTTCCAAAAAAGGCTTCAAGAAATATAATAATTAATGATATTGAATACAGTTGGCTGGCTTCAGGAAATGATGATATTATTAACTTGATTATTACACTCAAAGAAAATTCCGGGCAAAAATTATTTGCTCATTTCGATTATATGACTTTAACAGAACATGAAAATATTCGGATGGAAATTACTCCTGAAGTGGTAAGAAAAGTTATTGAATATGGAATCTCGAATGGATGGAAGGGAGATGAAAAAGGAAAAAATGTAGATCTTGGGATCATGAATGATAAACTATATTAACTATAAATAAAAAGAGAAGCTCAATAGCTTCTCTTTTATTATTTCTATCCAAATTTCTTCTTTCTCAGCCAGAAGAATAATCCTCCGATAAGGCCAATAACCATCAATGGAAGCAATAAATTCAGCCATTGCCAATTGGTTTTCTCTTCTTCTATCCTGTGTCTGTCAAGAAGTCTTTCTTCGATGTTTCTGTTTCTTAATTCCATCAGATTACTGTCATCCAACAGATAATCCAAAGCATTTCTAAGGAACTGTTCATTTCCAAACTGTTCATTTGTCAGCATGTCTACTCCCAATGGAAGTGGTTTTCCTTTAATGACTTTATTACGTCCTATATCTCCGTCTGCAATAACGATCATTTTATTTTCAGGACTTTCTGCTTTAAAACCAGGATACGATTTTCTTTCAATCCTTGAAGCATACGCAGAGTTAAATTTCCCTTCCAATGCTACCGCAAAGATCTTTGGAGTACTTGGTTTCTCCATTTGCCCGAGGCTGTCTACAGTGGCAATTTCTTTCAGATCAACATAATTCGGAACCTGTTTCAGCAATGTTCTTTCACTGGATTCGAAAAGAACTTTTGTTTTAATATTCTTTCTTCCCCCCAATGTATCAATAGAAGTTGGGAATTCGAATTTTACCGGGTTGATATTTTTAGTAATCGGATTATTATTTTCAGCAATTCCAAGAGGGAAATAAGGCCATGGCAGGCTTGTAAACTGAGGATTTCCACTTACCTCTCCCGTTACCAGCTTCAGCAGTGCATATTTCTTCACATCCTTCACCAACGCAGTATTGATTCTTAGTCCGTAATTGAAAAAGAAGTCAGTCATATTGATATCCACCGGGAAAGGCATTACTTTTTTAGATCTTGTCAGGGTATCCATTTCAGCATTTACCGCATCAATCATCCAAAGTGTTTTCCCACCATTCATGATATATTGGTCAAGAATTACCTTTTCATTATCTGTAAAGGCTTTTCTAGGTTTTGCAATCACTAAAGCACTCATCTGCTTCAATAAAGGCAGGTCCTGAAGGCTAAGTTCGACTTGATTTTTAGGAATAATAGGTCCTGCATCGTAATTTTCCAATGCCAGCTGCATAAATCCCTGAAACTCATCCGGACTTAATTCGTCCTGATTGATCAGAACACCTACTTTTTTCCTTTTATCAGCAGCAATATTCTTGATGTTTGAAACCAGGTTATATTCTAATCCTTCTATAGATCTTGTAAGCTGTTGATCTGCATCTATTCCTGTCTGCTGTACAATCAAAGGAATAGAAACTCCTGTTTTATTATACCTGATCACTGCATACGGATAAATTGTAATCTGAGTAAATTTTCCATCCTTAGAATCTGGCAGGAAAGAAGCCTGCATACCCATTGCTGCCAAACTATCTTCCGGGATTTTAGGTCTCAATGGATCTATGAACTTGAAATCAATTTTCGGATTAATTTTCCTGAATTCCTCCAGCATAAACTTCGTTTCTCCCTGAAGCTGTTTAAAGCTTGCCGGGAAATCACCTTCAAGATAAACCTCTACAGTCAAAGGTTTTTTAACGGATTCCAGTACTTTAATGGTACTCTCAGAAAGGGTATATCTTTTTTCTTTTGTTAAATCAAATCTTATTCCTGAATAGGTAAGAATAATAACCAAAGGGATAATCGCAATTAAGAAAATCCCCAACGGAGATTTAGTATTGATCTTCTTCATATGCTACTTCTTTTTGTTAATAAAATGATTAGACAATACTAATGACGCGCTGATGACCAGAATAAAATAGGCAACATCCTTTACATCTATAAGACCTCTTGTGAAGCCCAGGAAATGCTGGTAAAAGCCTATATTCTGCAGGATAAAATCTGCTCCGCCCAAAAGTTTATAACTTGCCAGCTGTTCGATTCCAAAATACATGATAAAGCACATGAAAACGCCTAGCAGATAAGCCATAATCTGATTCTGTGATAATGAAGAAGCTAAAATTCCGATTCCTGAAAAAGCTGCGATTAAAATAATCAGCCCGATATAACTTCCCAAGGTCATTCCAAGGTCAATATTACCTTCCGGAACTCCAAGAACATATACAGTATAAAGGTAAACTAGTGATGGAATCAGGCATAAAATCCCAACAATCCATACAGACAGGAATTTTCCTGTTACCAGTTCTGAAACTTTTAAAGGTTGTGAAAACAGCCAGTTCAGCGTTCCCGTTTGTTGTTCTTCAGCAAAAGTTTTCATGGAAAGCGCCGGAATAATGAACATCAAAAGCCATGGAACCAACACAAAATAGCTTTGCAGCGACGCTGCCCCGATCTCAAAAATATTAGAATCGTTGTCGAAAAAGAACAGAAATAGAGTTCCTATTAAACTGAAAGCGGCAATAATTACCCATGCACTCCAGTTTCCAAAGTAACTCCAAAGTTCTTTCTTTAAAATTGCAATCATAGTTTTTTAGTAAAATGTAAAAAGTAAAAAAGCGTAAGACACACTTATTCTTTTACTTAAACAATTATTTGTTTTTTTTATTCTTATTAACAAGTTTTACGGTCATCATAATCAGAAATACAAGAACGAAAAATCCTGCAATTAATTGCCACCAGTATTCAATTGCCATCGATTTCAGGATTACAGTAAACACCACCAGGAATAAAATAAAAGTAGCAATTTCGTTAGCCTGTCTTAACTTGATGTTCGCTGTTTCCAGTGTATTTCCGTTCAACGCTTTCAGTTTCAACACTTTTTTCCAGCACCAGTAGTGGTAGACGGCAAGCCCGATCAGGAAGGTCAGCTTTAAATGAAACCATCCCATTTTCATCAGCCCCGGATTTAAAAAGATCATAACCAATCCGCATACTGCCATAATGACTCCGGCAGGCACGGTGATAATATTCCATAGCCTTCTGGCCATGAATGTATACTGCTCCCTCAGAATTTTCTTTTTTTCTTCAGGAAATTCATCGGTATCCTTATAGTAAACAAAAAGTCTTACGAGATAAAAAATTCCCGCAAAATAACTTACCATAAAAATGATGTGCAGCGCTTTGATGATTGTATAAAGCATTCAGAAAAAATTAACAGCAAAGATAAGCTTATTCTATAATTTTTAAAAATAATTTTCTTTTGATTGGGAAAAGCTAATATTCCGATCAAAAGTCATTTAAAATTATATCTATATAAAAAAATGCTTCGGTTCGGGGCGGCTTTGCCGCCCCGAACCGAAGCTTATATTTCATTGATTTTATTCAACTCAGAAATTAAGAGATCACTCCCAATTCTTTTCCTACTTTTTCAAAAGCGGCAATCGCTTTATCCAAATGTTCTTTGGTATGAGCAGCAGATAGCTGAACTCTGATTCTTGCTTTTCCTTTTGGTACTACCGGATAGAAGAATCCAATCACATAGATTCCTTCGTCCATTAGTTTTTCAGCCATTTTCTGAGAAAGCGGTGCATCATACAACATTACCGGAACAATCGCAGCATCTCCATCAGGAATATCAAATCCTTTAGCTTTCATTTCTGTTCTGAAATAGTCTGCATTTTCCATTACCTTATCACGAAGAGAAGTATCATCAGAAATCATATCCAATACTTTCAAAGCAGCTCCTACAATTCCAGGTGCTAATGAATTGGAGAATAAGTAAGGACGGGAACGCTGTCTCAGCATATCGATGATCTCCTTTTTACCAGAAGTAAATCCACCTAAAGCGCCACCCAAAGCCTTTCCTAAAGTAGAGGTAATAATATCTACTCTACCCATTACTTCATTCGCTTCATGCGTTCCTCTCCCTGTTTTCCCGATAAATCCGGTTGCGTGGGAATCATCAACCATTACCAAAGCATCATATTTATCTGCAAGATCACAAACTCCTTTCAGGTCTGCCACAATTCCGTCCATTGAGAAAACACCATCCGTTACAATAATTTTGAAACGGTGATTTTTTTCTGAAGCAGCAATTAATTGAGCTTCAAGGTCAGCCATATTGTTATTTTTATAACGATATCTTGCTGCTTTACAAAGACGTACTCCATCAATAATTGAGGCATGGTTCAGTTCATCAGAAATAATAGCATCTTCTTCTGTAAATAAAGGTTCAAAAACACCACCATTTGCATCAAAAGCGGCAGCATAAAGAATGGTATCTTCAAGTCCTAAGAAATCAGCAATCTTTTTCTCTAAATCTTTGTGAATATCCTGAGTTCCACAGATGAAACGTACAGATGACATTCCGTAACCATGAGACTGGATCATATCCTGGGAAGCTTTCATGACCTCCGGATTGTTGGATAATCCAAGATAATTATTGGCACAAAAGTTCAAAAGCTTTTTTCCGTTGGCTTCAATTTCTGCACTTTGTTGAGAAGTAATGATTCTTTCTCTTTTAAAAAGTCCGTCATTCTCAATATTTTGAAGTTCGTTCTGTAAATGTTGAAGGTATTTTTCAGAAATCATTTTTAGTAATTTTTTAGATGTGCTAATTTACTAAAAAGGCAGTAAAATAAAACCTTTTATCCCCTTAATTCTAAAATTTGATCTTTAGTTTCATTTTTAACATTATTAGTCTACTAATTTAGTAGGATAATATTTATATTTGTTTAAAATTTCTGAATATGCAATTGATTCCGGTAAAGAAAACAAAGAAACTCGTTTCAAGAAACTTTATAACCCACCACATGAAAGCTCAGGTTCCTGTCATTATTGAAGATTTTGTAGATCCCGAAAGCCCGGCCTTCAAAAAATGGAACTATGAATATTTCAAAGATATAGCAGGCAATCAAAAGGTAGATATTTACGGCAGTGAAATGGATTCTATGGACAGAGTGGCCAGCCAGCCTATAGCACAGACTACATTCTCAGAATATCTTGACCTGATAGACTCCACTCCTACTGAGCATCGATTATTTCTATTTAATTTACTAAGCATAAAACCGGAGCTTAAAAATGATATCATCTATAATGATGTTACCAATGGTAAAATATTAAAATGGTTACCTTTTATGTTCTTCGGAGGCCAGGGTTCTGCTACCCGGAATCATATTGACATTGACATGTCCCATGTTTTTATCACGCAGTTTGAGGGAATTAAAAGAATCTGGCTATTTCCTTGGGAACAATCTGATCTGATGTATAAATTACCTTATAATTTCCATAGTTTGCCTAATATAAAGACACCAGATTACCGGCAGTATCCAGCCTTACTTTATTTAAATGGGTATGAAGCCATCCTTCATCCAGGGGAAACCCTTTATATTCCGTCCGGATGGTGGCATTATATACAATATGAAACCGGAGGATATTCCGTATCAGTCAGAGCGCTGCCATCAAGCCTTCTTGAAAAGTGGCGTGGGTTTAAAAACCTGGTCATCACAAGAAATTTTGATAATATTATGCGAAATATCTTTAAAGAAAAATGGTTCAGGTACAAAGTAAAAGCAGCAAAGAAAAGGGGCACAAAAGCTTTTAAAAAACAAAAAAGCTTTCTGATATGAAAGCTTTTTTATATTCTGTAGCGTCTCCTTAATGCTTAATGAATTTGATATGTTTTTCATTCACTGTAATAACATAGGCTCCCGGAACCAGTTCTCCGATCTGTATAGCTTTTCCTGGTTGATAAATAGCTTTTCTTACTAATTTTCCATCTATAGCATGAATAGAAAACTCGGTTGCTTTATCTATTCCCTTTATATAAAGTTCATTTTTTGCTGGATTAGGATATAAACCAAAGCTATCCTTTTCTACAGAAGATACACTTAATGTATTATCCTGGACGACAGTAGAATTCTTTTCCAGAATCTGATGTTCAGCATTAAACTGAACACTTGCTATAGGAAACGATATATTTTCAGCAAAATATTGGTTATTGAAAGTATTATTCAATACTAAATCAGCAGTCTGTCCACCTGTTCCGGTAACTTTTACAGGCAGAGGCATTTCGAAAAAGCTTACTGTAGGGCTGCTTTGTGTCTGAGAAACATTCAATGTAATCTGATTACCCGTTTGCTTCCACTTTATCGCATAAGTTGGATACCCTTCTCCATAGATCCAGTCATTAAAAAATTCTGTAAAATCTTTTCCGGTAGACTGAAGTAAAGATGCATTAAAGTCTGCAGTTCTCACATAGTTGTAAGCCAAAGCAGGTCTTCCGTGATAATCTTTAAGTGCCTGATAGAAAATATCATCACCTAAGATCCATTTTATCATTCTTAAAGCATACCCCCCTTTCGCATAGGTTAGCCTACTATCAAAAATTCTGTAGATATCATTAAGTCCGGTATCAGGAACATAAGTAGTTCCCCCCACATTATTGGTAATTAAAGCTGTTTGATTAACAAGATAATTCATAAACTCATCATGGGTCATAATCAGTTTTTCATTGGCAACATGTTCTCCAAAAGTTGCAAAACCTTCATTCAGCCATATATCATTCCATATTCCACAAGTCACTTTATCTCCAAACCATTGATGAGCGAGTTCATGGGCAATAAGAGACTTAGTCCAACCACTCATGGAAGACATGGTCTGATGTTCCATTCCGCCGCCATTAAGATATTCCATATGCCCATATTTTTCATTACGGAAAGGATAAGATCCAAAATACGTTTCAAAAATATCCATTATCTGTTTTGTCCATTCAATATTGGATACTTTTACAGGATCTCCGGCTGTTGATGGGTAAATATAATTGACAAATGGAAATGGAGGGTTTCCGATGGTGCTATTCGTTTTAGCAAAATTTGTGATAGATAGTGCTATAAGATAAGCAGCAGTAGGATACATCGTTCTCCAAAAAGTCAGCTTCTTCCCGGTTGTTGTAGAAATGATTTCAGACATTAATTTTCCGTTGGCAGCTACACTATATTGTGATGGCGTAGTCACTTTAAAATCAAATCTTTCGATCTTATCATTTAAGCTTTGTTTAGTAGGAAACCAGTCCTGTGCACCATACGGTTCATTTAAAGTAGAAAAGACAGGTATATTAGATCCCTGAGTTCCAATTCTGACCGTATTATTTGCCGGGGAACCGGAATAATGTATTGTCAGTGAATCTAAGGTATTTGCCGGAATAGAAGCCGGAAAATCAATTTTAATCTCCTGGGTAGAAAGCTGCTGAAACGGAATATTGCTGCCATGGTATTGTACCTGAGAAACCGACAGAAGATTGGTAAGATCAAAATAAATACTCGCCATACTCTGATTAGGCTTAAAATGCGAGGTCACAGATCCGGAAATATAATGAACAGCAGGATCAACACTCACATCCATTCTCTGGTATTGTAAATCATAATTCAGAGTATTGGGATTCACACTTCCGATTCCCATTTTTTTGGTAAAAGATTTCATTTCCTGTTCTACCAATCCTTTCATTTCAATAGTATGAATCTCTTTTTGACTATAAAGCTGCTGAACCATCAAAAAGCTCAACATCAGCAGGTAAAATTTTCTCATATGCAGAAATATTGTAATATTCAAATATAAAAAAAACCTCTTAATCATTGATTAAAAGGTTCTTATAATATATAAAATAAACGGGTTCTAAAGATCCAGAGCCGGTTCAAGAATCTTTTCCATTCTTTTCTTCACCATATCTACT
This sequence comes from Chryseobacterium sp. G0162, assembly GCF_003815715.1. NCBI lineage: Bacteria > Pseudomonadati > Bacteroidota > Flavobacteriia > Flavobacteriales > Weeksellaceae > Chryseobacterium > Chryseobacterium sp. G0162. The sequence continues at coordinate 778,278 of NZ_CP033922.1, forward strand.
GATCCTGAATAATTGTTCACCATTAAAGAGAAAACTAAGGTTTTACCAGAATTGGTCTTCAGGTAACCAGCCAGTGTTTTCACTTTATTTAAAGTTCCTGTTTTTGCAAAAACCTGTCCGTTCCCCGTTCCAAGGAACATTCTTTTCAAGGTTCCGGATTGTCCACCGATAGGTAAAGATGTTAAGTAAGATCTGTAATATTTTTCATCCATTAAAGAAGTCAAAAACTTCACCTGAGAAATGGGAGTCACATTATTGCTTCTTGAAAGTCCGCTTCCATCTATATAATTTAGACCCAACATGTCAAAACCAGCATCCTTTAAGTGATCTGTCACTACAATTCTTCCTGATTCTGAAGTCTGATCTCCTAATTTCTGAAAACCTACTGTTCTCAATAACGCTTCTGCCAATGAATTATCACTATGCTGATTCGTATAATATACAATATCACCCAATGTTGGAGATTTGTAAGCAGAAATCATTTTTCTGTTTTCCGGAGTTGGGTCCGTCATCTTTGCAGATACTTTTCCGGTAACAGGAATTCCGCTTTTCACCAAGGTAGTTCTGAAAGAATTTGCCAGATATGCTGGTGCATCTGGAAGTTTTGTTGTTAAAATTCCATCTCCATCATATTTTTCAGCATATACCATCTGATGAGCATAAGGTGAAACGTAGAAAAATTTCTTTTCTGTAGAAAAACCGGATTTCTTTACGATGAGTTTTTCATTAGCCGGATTAATGGCATGTGTGGTTCCTGCAGGCAGATAATAATTATTATTTTCCAACCATACAACATTTTCCGGAAGCATTGCAATATTGCCTTTGAAAAGCGCTGTCTGAATGATAATATCACCATTTACCTTTTGGATTCCCTCACGCGAAAGTCCACCTATGAAATCTGAAATAATGTCTCTATAAGATCCTGCTCCTGCTTTGTTTGTTCCCAGAGATGGATCTCCACTTCCTACTACATACAAATTTCCGTTTAACGTTCCGTTTTCATCTACAGTTCCTGAATACTCCAACTGAGTCATCCAACGATAGTTTTCCCCTAGGAGATTCAATGCTGTTTCAGTAGTCAGTAATTTTGTTGTGGAAGCTGGGACTAACGGCGAGCTTTCGTTGTACGAAGAAATGACCTTCTTCGTTTTCGGGTCATACACTACGAATCCCCAGGTTGCATTTTTCAGCACAGGATCCGCCATCATTGTGTTTACATTAATGTCTACAAGTTCTTTAGCCGACAAAACACTTTTCTCCACCATCGAACTTACAGGCGACGGAAGGTTTAAGCTGTTTTTCTGATTGTCGTAATTCTGAGAGTAAAGAACAGTAGAAACGGTAGATTGAGCCAGGAAGAAACCGGAAGCCAACACCGCTGCACTTGAAATATATTTTCTGAAATTTACCATCTATCCTTTTTTTGTTTTCTATAGTTTGAGCCTGTAGAAAATGATAAGTTAAATCATTCAATAAAAAAGCCAAACACTTAATCAACGTCCAAAAGTAGAAATTATTGTTATACAACGGACCACAGAGGTCTTATAAAAGAGTGTAAAGTTTGTTAAAAATTGTTAAAAATCAACAAAAACATCCTTTTTAATGCTTTGATAAGCAGTAATTTCATCGAATTCTTTCAAACTTATCAAAACCATGTTTTTAAACTTTTCATAGTTTTTCCCACGGGGTAACTTCAGTAAAATCTGGAACTGATATAAATTATTTAACCTGGCAATCTGAGCTCTTTCCGGTCCCAAAATACATTCTTCAGGAAGATATTTTCTCAGAATAGAACCTAGAAACTGAGAGGCACGGTCTACCTTATCATCTCTCCTGTGTTTCAGTTCGATCATAATCAGTTTGGTAAACGGCGGATAGTGGAATTTCTGACGTTCGGTAAGAATATACTTATAGATTTTCGCCGGATTATTCATTTTAATCAGCTGAAATACGGAATGATCAGGATTATAAGTTTGAATCAGGATTTTACCTTTCCCTGAAACTCTTCCCGCTCTTCCGGAAACCTGTGTAATTAACTGATAGGCCCTTTCTTCTGCCCGGAAATCCTGTACATATAATAAGGAATCAGCTTTAGGAATAGCTACCAATTCTATATGGTCAAAATCGAGACCTTTGGAAATCATCTGTGTTCCTACTACAATATCGGTTTCTCCATCTTCAATTTTCTCATACAGCTTTTCATAGGCAAACTTCTTACGCATAGAATCTACATCCATCCTGTCCACCTCATTTTCAGGAAACAGTTTGGATACTTCTTCGTGAATCTGCTCTACTCCTACTCCTCTTTCATTCAGGTTTTCCGAGTTACATTTCGGGCAGGTTCTAGGCTTTGAAGCTCTTTGACCACAATAATGACATTTCATTTCATTGGCCGCCTTATGATACGTCATTACCACATCACAATTGGAGCAATAATTAACATAACCACAGGTTTCACACTCTATAACATTGGCATATCCACGTCTGTTGTGAAGAACGATAGCCTGGTTCTTTTCATCAATTGTGTGCTTAATGGCGTCAATAAGCCTTGTAGAAAAATTTCCAGATACGTTTTTAGATTCCTGAGCTTCTTTGAAATTAATCAGTTCATATTCAGGCAGATTCACATTCCCGAACCTTTCATTCAGGAAAATGTATTTCATTTTATCTTTTCTGGCTCTGTAATAACTTTCAACAGAAGGGGTTGCAGAGCCCAGAATAACTCCGGCTTTATACAAACCACCCAAAACCAGTGCAGCATCTTTAGCATTAAAATAGGGCGTAACTTCCCTTGGTTTATAAGCAGAATCGTGTTCTTCATCTACTACAATCAATCCCAGATCCTGATAAGGTAAAAACAAAGCATTTCTGGTTCCCACAAGAATACGGATATCATTCTGTTTAATTCTTCTCCACACCTCTACCCTTTCGAAATCTGTCAGTTTCTGATGGTAAAATCCTAACTGCCTGCCATATTTTTTTTCAAGTCTTTGGGTAATCTGTTTAGTCAGAGAAATTTCAGGAAGTAAAAAGAGAACGTTTTTCCCTTCTCTGATACATTCTTCAATTTTCTCTAAATAAATATGCGTTTTTCCTGACGATGTTACGCCATGAAGCAGCACATTTTTTCCTTCTTCAAAAGCTTCATCGATCTCAGATTTTGCTATTTTCTGCTCTTCGGAAAGTTCTTCTATCTCTTCAATTTCGCCTTCATAACTTTCAATCCTGTCTTTCTGCATATAATATTCCTCCACAAGACCTTTGTCTGCCAATGCCTTGAAATGAGAGCTTCCAAAATAGCCGTCTTCAAACAATTCGGCTTTTTTAATATGAAGATCAGGGTTTTCAGTCTGCTTTTCTAAAATTAAAAGGAACAGATCTTTTTGCTTAGGAGCCTTATTCAGCTTTAAAAGAATTTCTGTAAGATTCTGATTGTTTAAAACACTATCATTAATTCTTACATAAGCTACTTCTTTCGCCTTATATTTTTCGGCAATTTTCTCATCAATCTCAATATACTGCAGATCGATCAGAGAATTGATGGTTTTAATAATTTCTTTCTTGGGAATAAATGCTTCAATATCTGTAAGATTGACCAATTGTCTTACTTCCAGCGCCTGAACCAAGTACATTTCATTGACATCCAGGTTTTCAAAGTCAATAACTACACCGGGTTTTAATTTTAAATACGTTTCGCTCTCCAGTTTTAAGGAAGATGGAAAAGCTAACCTGTAAATCTCTCCGAGGTTACACAGATAATAATCGGAAAGCCAGTTCCAGAAACGAATTTGTTCTTCCGGAAGAATAGGTCTTTCATCCAAAATACTGATGACATCCTTCGCCACAAAGTTATCCGGAGCATTATCATGAAGTTCAAAAACAATTCCCGTATAGATCTTTTTTCCTCCAAATGGTACCAGAACCCTCATTCCTAATTGAATTTCAGGCATTAGTTCTTCTGGAACCTTATAGGTGAAGGATCCTTTTAAATTAAGTGGTAAAACAATTTGAGCGTATTGCAAGGGAAATATTTAAAGTGTAAAATTAGATGTTTCTGAAGAGAACTGCAATTTTTTGTTAATGATTACGCCTATTTTGTATTATCTTTATTCACCATTTTTTTCATGGAAAATTACATTTTATTATTTTTGATAGGACTTATAGCTGGTGCTTTGAATGCGGCAGCTGGTGGTGGATCATTCATTACTTTTCCAGCTTTTATCTATGCAGGCGTTCCTCCGATTCAGGCTAATGCATCCAGTACTGTAGCATTATTTCCTGGTAGTTTAGCCAGTGCCTGGAAGTTCAAAGAGTATATTCAGCCTTTTCCCAATATTTCAATAACGACAATGATTATTTTTACTCTTTTGGGGGGATGTGCAGGAGGCTTTCTTCTTTTATATACTCCATCAGCAGATTTTAAGCTAATAGTTCCATGGCTTCTTTTATTAGGTTCTCTCGCATTTGCATTTGGAAAACAAGCCGGTAACTGGCTTAGAAAAAGAATTAAGATTGGTTCCGGATTAGTTTTAGGTGCTCAGTTTATTTTAGGAATATATGGCGGTTATTTTGGTGGTGCAGTAGGAATTATGATGATGGCTGTATGGGCATTATTCGGCTTATCAGACATCAAAATCATCAATGCTAATAAAACACTTTTTACAGGAATAGCTAATGCTGCAGCAGTTATTTTATTTATTTCAGCGGGTAAAATATATTGGCCGGAAACCTGTACCATGATGGTTGCTACAATTTTAGGCGGTTATTTTGGTGCTCATTTCACCAAAAAACTTGATCCGGTAAAGTTAAGAACCGGAATTATATTCTTCAATTTTCTGATTACCTTCGTTTTCTTTATTAAAACTTTTTCTTAGTAGAAACCTATATTTAGAATATAATATCTATTATCTCATACCACATTGCAGAGGTAAAAAACCCTACAATAATACTGACTCCGATAATCAGGTTGGTTAGCTTTGTATTCAGCCTGAACTGTTCTGCAATGATACTTGAAGTCACTAATGTTGGCATGGCTGCTTCGAATATGGTAATTTTTGCGACATCTCCTTTTATTCCTAACAATAAAGCCATTCCCAATACAATTGCAGGTGCCAGAATTAATTTATATAACATGGAAGCTGACATCTGAGGAATAAGCTTTTTCCAGCCATTAAATTTCAATTGTAATCCAACTGAGAACAGAGCTAACGGGCTTACAGTAGCGGCTAATTTATCAAAAAGAGGTTCTGCAACAGTTAAATCTATAAATTGAGATAATACCAATGCTGAAATACAGCCTATTAATGGTGGAAATGTAATCAGACGCTTCAGAATAAATACGGCGTTTACTCTTCCGGACTTACTTCCTCCTTTCACAGCTGCAATAATTCCCAACGTTGAAAGGGCAAAAAACATCGTTTGGTCGCAAATAATCGCGATACTCAAAAGACCTTCCCCATAAAAAGCACTGATCAAAGGAAATCCGATAAAAGAAGTATTGCTATAACCGCTGGCCAACTCCAACGTGCTTCTTGACCGCCTTGAATATCCTCTACTTTTACTGTAAAACATTACATAAAAGAAACAAAATACAGACACTAAGAAAGTGGCTGCAATCGGAAAAAGCATTTCCGTTGTCCATTGTACTTTCGGCAGGTATTTGAATGAAACTGCCGGTAGAGCAAGATAAAGAATCCAGGTATTGATCCCCTTGTGGGCATCCGGGTGGATAGATTTTGTTGCTTTGAATATCATTCCTGCAATAATGCACACTGCAATCAGAACAAAATTTACCATAACTATAAAGAAATATGCTGCAAAGTTACGGCTGATTTCTGAGTTGGGAATAGGAAAATTTATATTTTTTTGAGTAAGAGTTCGATTGAAAACAACATTAATTAGATAAATAGCTTAGTTTTTCTAAACGTTATAGGTTTTTGAAACCCATAACGTTTTGGTACTGTTAAATAACTTCTTCATTAATTTTCAAAAATTTCAAACAAACTCATCACCTCAACCTTATCCAAAGATTTCGAAAGGGTAATTCTTTTTGATGTCACAGGTAACAGATCAAAGAAGTTATCACTGAAATGAGTATCTCCGATCAGGTATACGTCCTTTGCCAAAACATCTGTTGATACTTCAATTTCTGTTGGCGATATTTTTTTAATGGTGATATTAGGTTTTGAGAGTTTCAAATCTTTAGGTTTAGCAGGAAAGAAAAGCTTTTCAAATTTCACATCTTCACTATCTAAACTTATTTTCAAAACAGCTTTCGATACATCAAATTTTGCCAGATCAGCTTTGTTAATACTCAAAATTTTCTCACTCACATCAGCTTTCAACTCTTTATTAATATTAGATTTCCATAGCTGTTTTCCTTCAAAATCAATGAGCTCAAATTTTATATCAGCTTTTATCTCTTTCAATACATCACTAATCAGATAGATTTCATAAGCTTTACTATTTTCAGCAACAGAAATCAGTACAGGCTCAAAACTTCTTTTTGTCTGATAGTGAAAAGCCTTCCAATTTCCTAAATAATCAATGGACGACCATGAAACTACCGGCCAGCAGTCATTAAGCTGCCAGTACAATGTTCCCATATTATAAGGTTTTGCTCTACGATGAGCTTCTATTGCAATCTGCATTCCTCTCGCCTGTAGCAGTTGGGATACATAATTATACTTCACAAAACCTGTGGGTATTGCATAGTCCCGTCCCATATATTTATTAATAATCTCCCAGCCTCTTGCATGTTTTTCATGGGCTTTAATAGTGGGATTTTGTAAGTCCAGATCAGCAACTCCTGAAAACATTGACTTTGTGGTAGCTAAAGTTGGCATTCCCTGAAAACCATATTCAGACATAAAGCGGCCTACTTTTTCATGATACATTTCGAAAGGCTGTTCACCCCACCAAACACCCCAATAATGAGAGTCTCCTTCTGTAAGGCTTTCTTTATGTCCCCATCCGATAGATGGTGAGCTTGGCCAATACAGATTTTTATCCGGCGTAAGGCTTTGTTTCAATGTATTAGGAATAACTTCATGAAACAGCTTTTTATAATCTTTCCAGACCTGCAAAGAATCTGCTTTTGAGTATTTAAACTGTTTCTGATATCCCCAATTGACAATCGCTTCATCAATTTCATTATTTCCACACCATAAGGCAATGGATGGATGGTTTTGCAGTCTGTTGACCTGATCTTTCACTTCTTCTTTTACATTCTCCAGAAATTCATTATCTGCCGGATAAAAACTTCCTGCAAACATAAAATCCTGCCACACCAAAATTCCGTTTTCATCACAGGCTTTGTAGAATTCTTCATCTTCATAGATCCCACCGCCCCAGATCCGGATCATATTCATATTGGCTTCTTTGGCAGCCTTAATTAATTTTTGATATTTTTCCTTCGTAATCCTTGGAGAGAAACTGTCTGCAGGTATCCAGTTTGTTCCTTTGATGTATAATGGGTTTCCATTAACTTTAAAATAAAAAGATTTACCCTTTTCATCTTTCTCCTGAATAAGTTCAATATCTCTCAAACCATACGTAACATTGATATCTCTAATAATTCGCCCTCCTTTCTTGTATAAGGAAATCTTTGTAGTATATACAGTAGGCTTTCCTCTTCCATTAGGCTCCCATCTCTTCGGATTTTTGATATTATAAGGAAGTCTAATTGTATTAAAACCTTTATTAAGATGAAATTTATGCATTCCTCTATTTAAGTTAAACCACGTAAAGTACTCCCCCTCTTCTTCAGCGAAAATGTTCATATTAAATGATACCTGAGCCAATGAATCAGTAAGTGACTTTTGCTCAACCTGAATATGATTAACTTTTGCGTTTCTCCAAAACTCCAGTTTTACATCCTTCCAGATTCCTGCTGTTACTAATCTTGGACCCCAATCCCAGCCAAACTGATATTGTGCTTTTCTTACAAAGCTTCGTGGCGATTCCGGCATGGTAAACGGAACCTTTTTTGCCCGTTCTTTTCCTTCATTGACCGCAGATTTAAACTTTACCTGTAACAGATTTGTTCCCTGCTTCAAATATTCTTTCACTGGAATCTCCCAAATCCTGAACATATTATCTGTTTTCTTCAGTAGTTTCCCATTAAGATAAATGTCAGAAAATGTATCTAATCCGTTAAAAACAAGATCAATATTGTCGTAATCAAAATCCTTGAATGATATATCAAAATTAGTCTGATAATCCCAATCTTCATTTTCTACCCATTGAACCTTCTTTTCATTTTCATCCTTGAAAGGATCCGGAATAAGCTTATTCGCCATCAGATCCAGATGAACAGTTCCTGGAACCTTAGCCGGAAACCAGTTTTTATCTTTTGAATTTTTGAACTGCCAGTTTTCAGAGGACAGGCTTCTTTCCGAATACTGAGCAAAAAGAATATTCTGAATAAAAAGGAAAGCAAAAAGTAAAGTTTTACGCATCAATGATTTTGTTTACAATTCTATGGATTCCGTGTTTAATAAGTTCACTATTGAAATTAATAAGAAGTCCGAGTTTTATATTAGTTTGTTTTAAATAAGTCAACACCTGAGCATTGAAAATAGGATGCAGTTCCAAGACAGCCTTAACTTCGATGATTACTTTATCTTCTACAATCAAATCAATTTTATATGCATTTTCTATCGAGATTTCCTTGTATTGAAGTGATAAAGCAACTTGTTGTTTAACATTAAAACCTAAGGTTCTTAATTCGTAAGCTAATGCTGTTTCATAAGCGTTTTCTAGTAGCCCAACACCTAAGTTTTTATGGACTTCTATAGCGGCGCCTATTATTTTGTAAGATAATTCGTTTTCGGTCATTTGTGTTTGTATATTTTTTTAAACGCAAAGTTTTTATTTTGCGTACGCATTATCTTTAAGGGAGCTAAGAAAGAATCGATTTGCAATCGATTATGATGAAGCGGATGTTATCTATCTGCTTATTTAGCGACTTTGTCGCCTTACTTTGCTTCCTTAAAAATATATTAATAAGACTTTGCGTCTAAATTAATTCTAATATCGTATACTTTTCAAATAAACTTCCTCTTATAGTAGGCTATTTATGTACATTTTCTAATAATCCTACATCTTATTTCTTAGGAACCTCTATAGCTGCTCCTATTATTTTGTAAGATAATTTATTCTCGGTCATTTGTGTTTGTATATTTTTTTAAACGCAAAGTTTTTATTTACAGTACGCATTATCTTTAAGGGAGCTAAGAAAGAATCGATTTGCAATCGATTATGATGAAGCGGATGTTATCTATCTGCTTATTTAGCGGCTTTGCCGCCTTACTTTACTTCCTTAAAACATAATACACTATTAGATAAAACTTTGCGTCTAAATTAATTCTAATATCGTATACTTTTCAAATAAACTTCCTCTTATAGTAGGCTATTTATATACATTTTCTAATAATCCTACATCTTATTTCTTAGGAACCTCTATAGCTGCTCCTATTATTTTGTAAAATAATTTATTCTCGGTCATTTGTGTTTGTATATTTTTTTAAACGCAAAGTTTTATTTTGCGTACGTATTCCTTTTAAGTGGGCTAAGAGGGAATCGATTTGCAATCGATTATGATGAAGCGGATATTATCCATCTGCTTATTTAGCGGCTTTGCCGCCTTACTTTGCTTCCTTAAAACATAATACACTATTAGATAAAACTTTGCGTTTAAATATATTTTCAATATTATCTACTTTTCAAAAAATAATCTCCCAAAAAACTAATAGTAGTTTTGTCATTCCGAGGGACGGAGGAATCCAGATTCTTCGCTATGCTCAGAATGACAAATTAGATATTTAGTGATTATTTATTCTTCAAAGCAATCACCTCATCAGGATTAGCAAAAGATCCTCCATCAGTAATCGCTGAAGAGTGGAAGTAACCGGCTTTTGTAGCTTGTCTTATCTCCTCAATATTTGAGGAACGAAGACCACCGCCTACAAGAATTTCAATTCTTCCATTGGAAAGGGTAACTAATTTTTTCAGGTTTTCTTTTCCTTCTGAAACATTAGGCTTCTGCCCTGATGTGAGAATGGTTGTAAAACCACATTCAATGACTTTTTCCAAAGATTCTTCCAGGCCTTTTGCCCTGTCGAAGGCCCGATGGAATGTACAAGGAAGTGGTGAAGCCAATTCAATCAAAGCTTTATTCTGTGCCTTATTCACCTCATCATTTTCATCCAGAATACCGAATACGAAACCATCAATATTCAATGATTTCAATGCGGTTAAGTCGGTCTTCATCTGCTCAAATTCATTATCCGAATAAGTAAAATCACCTCCTCTGGGACGGATCATCACAAAGATTGGAATATTTATTTTCTCTCTTAATTTTTTTGTAGATTCAAAATCGGGAGTTGTTCCTCCTTCACTTAATCCTGAACAAAGTTCTATTCTATCAGCTCCATTTTCAAAAGCAATCATTGCTGATTCAGGATTAAAACATGCTATTTCTATTTTTGACATCGTCTTTTTTATCTTTTAATTAAATTCGGGAATATCTTGCAGTACATCGGCTATCAAAAAAGAATCCTTATCTTTTCTAACTTTAACTTTTACAGGATATATAGCTTTTAATGCTTTATCATTAAGAACAACATCAAACAAGTAGCTGTTATCATTTTCAGAGATCAACTGGCATTTTGTTACCTGCACTTTATCCCAATCCTGGCCTGCGATTAAGAATCCAACTCCTATGCCCGCCTTTTTAGTATCGAACTTCCCTTTCCATTTGTCATTGAATTCTTTTTCTGTAAGACTTCCATCTACATCCATATCAACACTCATCGCATCACCTTTATAATCGTAATACTCTTTGGTGGTTATTTTCTGCATATTCTTATCCAGGTTACCAAGATCTGACTTAAAGTACTCTTCAATACTTTTTTCCAGCCATTTTTTCGCTTCTTCTGCTTCATTAGTTTGAGCCTTCGTATGCAGTACCACTTTTTCTTTCACTTCAGGTTCTGGTTGGGTTGCAATTGCTTCTTTCTTTTCTTCTTTACATCCTATTATTAAAAATAATGAAGCGATGATCGTTCTTTTCATATTCTATTGGTCTATTTTTTGGCAATGCCGCTTATATTTAGTTTATATGTATTGGTTTATATGCAGATACAGGTAAATTAAAGATTTCCTGCTTTCTTAACCATGAATACAAGAATAATTCATTAGTGCATTCGTGGCCATAGAAAAATTGTGTATTATTTCACTGCAAACTCAGGTGTTTCCAGGCGATTGCCTTTCTGGTCATATACTGCGAAATTAAATCCATCCTGGATGCAATAGGCACCATATTCTCCTTTTTTATTGATAGCGATAAAGCCTACCTGAATATCTTTAAGGTTTTTATTTCTTCTCTGGTTGATCTTTACAATTCTATCTACCGCTTCTTTACAAGCCTGTTGTGGACTTCTTCCCTGTCTCATCAATTCTACCACAAGATGTGTTCCTACTGTTCTGATCACTTCTTCCCCATGTCCGGTTGCTGTTGCAGCTCCCACTTCATTATCTACAAATAACCCTGCTCCGATAATAGGGGAATCTCCTACTCTTCCATGCATTTTGAAAGCCATTCCACTGGTTGTACAAGCTCCTGAAAGGTTTCCTTGCGCATCAAGAGCAATCATTCCTATGGTATCATGATTTTCAATATTAGCAATAGGTTTATATTTACTTGTTTTCAACCATTCTTTCCATTCTTTTTCGGATTCTTCCGTAAGAAGGTTTTCTTTTTTGAAGCCCTGTGAAAGGGCAAATTGTAATGCTCCGTCTCCTACCAACATGACGTGAGGTGTCTTTTCCATTACCCCTCTTGCTACGGAAATAGGATTTTTAATATGTTCCAGACAAGCCACTGAACCGATATTGTAATTATCATCCATGATACAGGCATCCAATGTTACCCTGCCATCTCTGTCTGGGCGTCCACCGTACCCAACACTTCTTTCTTTAGGATCTAATTCTACCAGTCGGACTCCTTTTTCAACCGCATCCAGAGCTTTTCCTCCTTTTCCAAGGATTGTCCAGGCTTCTTCATTGGCTTTGATCCCAAAATTCCAGGTTGAAAGAACGATAGGTTTATTGGCAACGGTATTGTTTTCAGGTAATTCTTTCGCCATTAGATCCAATGGATTTACAGCCAGTGCTGCTGTAGCGATTCCCAGTTTTTTGATAAAACTTCTTCGGTTATTATTCATTGTATATCAAAATTATAGTATGAACAAATCTAAAAAAAACTTCTCTGAAATCCTTAGTCTCGCTTAACGAATATTGATATACTATTTTTAGCTATCTTTACTGCTGTAATGGATGCGTTTAAAACTTTCAGGAATATTATTTTCTTTCAGGATTTATCTGATGAGGAAATTAATGTTTTGGTAAGCATCAGTACGCCCAAACTTCTTCGAAAAAAAGAAATACTGGCAGAACCGGGACAGTCTTTTAATCAGTTATTTATTCTTTCCAACGGATTACTGAGATTTTTCTTTGATGATGAAAATGGTATTGAAACTAATCTTTTTTTACCTTCAGAAAAAGAAGCTGCTATTATGGAGAGTCCGGAATCATTTTCGGAAAAAAGTGAAAGAAAATATACGATTGAAGCTGTTATAGAATCTCAGATCTTTTTATTTAACAAAACTGAATTTGAAGAATTGGCATTCCAGCACAGAGGAATTTATAACGCGTATCTGAAATCTTTAAAACAGATCATTAACACTTTAAAGGTACGCACCGAGCAGCTTTGCTCCACCTCTCCTCATTCACGATATGAAGACTTTCTGGAAACCCGTCCTTTCACTTCTCAAAACGCCAATAGAAAGTATATTGCTAATTTTCTGGGCATCACTCCCAATTCGCTTTCAAGGATGACTGCAAGGGTTCATAAAAAAAGAAACGAAAGAAAAAAATAACTTAGGAATACTTTTTCTCACTTTATTCGATCTATTTTTGCTTACTCAAAATACTGTTACACAAATTATTAAAAGCAAAAATGAGAAAAATATCATTTACAAAACACTATCTATTATAGAAATATTATTAGGACTTTAAGTTAACCAACTGACATTGATTAATGTTTCGGTTACCATCTTGTTTTACATTTCATTCTACCTTATACAATTATATTATGCAAAGAATATCCATACTTCTCTGCCTGTTACTTTCATGCAATTTTGTTCAGGCATCTACAGGCGGCATAGAAGATCATATAGCTGATGGTGCATCCTGGCTCATCTTACTTGTTTTACCTTTTGCCGGGATCTACCTTTTCTGGAAAGTTCACATTTATCCGGAGAAAGTAGCCGAAAAAAAGAATCATCCTCAGCTCAACGCCATAAAAAGTATGTGCCTCCTTTCCCTTGTTTTTGGAGGCCTTTTATGGCCGATTGCCTTAATCTGGGCGAATTATGATTACACCAATCAGAATGAACAAAAAAAAGATTCGGAGACTACTGAACCTGAAGAAATTAACACAATTGAAAATTAACCAACATGCTAGAATTACTCATTGCGATATATGCCGGAATCTGCTGGCTTCTCATTAAAAAGTTAAAATTAATTCCCTGGACATTTACCACTCAGGTTGTGGTATACTCTCTTCCCATTTTTGGATCTATCGCTTTAATATTAAGCCTCAACTACTATTGTCCCATTACTTCTGACGTGAAGGTCGGGAACAGAAGTGTTGATATTACTACTCAGGTGCTGGGAAAGGTAAAAAAGGTATACGTAAAAACCAATCAGGAAGTAAAGAAAGGGGATACTTTATTTGTATTAGACAGAGAGCCCTATGTACAGGAAATTAAATCGCTGGAAGCGAAACTCAGCAATATGAAAGCTACCGTGAGCTCTTACAATACAGATATTTCTGCTTCCCAAAAAAATATTGCAGGATTACAATCACAGTTGGATTTAGCTAATAAGAGAGTGAATCAATATAAGGAACTTGTGGATGCAGGCGCTGCTAACAGATTTGATCTGGAACAGGCAATAACCAACGTAAATGATCTTCAGTCGCGAATCAGTGCAGCTCAAGCACAACAACAATCTTTGGAAACAAAATCTAATGCTTCTTACAATGGAGAAAACTCTTCAGTATCTGAGATTCAGGCAAAACTGGATCAGGCAAAATGGAATCTGTCTCAAACTGTTGTTTTAGCTCCTACAGATGGAACCATCCCGAATGTTCAGCTTAATGAAGGAGCAATTATGGCTCCATTTAAATCTGCTTTTGTTTTGATCCAGAAACAACAATCTGTTATCGGATTCTTTGCACAGAATGAACTTGAAGCGGTAAAAAACGGTGATGAAGTAGAGCTGGCTCTTAAAACGGAACCGGGAAAGGTGGTTAAAGCCAAACTAGAATACGTTATTGATGCTACCAGCCAGGGAATTATGAATAATGCCGGAGGAATGCTGGGTGGAAATGGCTCTACTGCAGGTCTTCCTGATACTGCCAGACAACTGCCGGAAACAGACGGAAAACTCATTGCCAAATTTATACTGGAAGACCATCAAAAACAATTGACTGTGGGTGCCAGAGGAACTGCGGTGATCTATTCGGACCATATCAAACCTTTACATCTTATCCGAAAAGTAATGGTACGAATCAACAGTAAAATCAACTTCCTGATCCTTAAACTTCACTAATATGTATAAAAGATTAATGATACTGGGAATGCTTTCTTTGGGACTTAGTTCATGCATTGGCTACAAAGAACCTACCAAAGAAAATATTGCCCAGTTGAAGAAAAATAGTGAAATAGCGTCTCCTATTACGATTCCGGATGACTGGATTTTTGACCGAAATGCCAACATAAGATCACTTTCTTATGACTGGATTACAGATCTTAAGACTCCTCAGCTGGAAACTTTTATCAATGAAGGAATGCAATATAATGCTGACATCATCATTGCTAAAGAAAAGCTCAATCAGATTGAGCTGGCAATGGAAATTGCGGGAAGTAATCTTTATCCAAGTGTGAGTGCTGTAGCTAATACCTCTAATAATCTGGTGAGCGAAAGTCAGATCCGCCGTCTTGCATTGAAGGCCAATTGGGAAATTGATTTATGGGGTAAAAATAAATCTGCGCAAATGGCCAGTACGAGTGATTATTTCTCTGCCAAACATCAGAATACACTCCTATACCAGTCAATTGCTGCCATGATTGCCAAAGCATATTATCTTAATATTGCAGGGAATATTCAGGAGAATAAGATTGAAGGTTATATTCAGAAAACCAAAGAACTTGAAAAGCTGTATACTATTCAGAAGAAAGTAGGAACAGCCAATGCGTTGGATCTATCTAATATTGCTGCCGAAATTATTTCTTTGGAAGGATATCTTGAAAAAATCAGAAATGCCAACACACAGTCCAGAAGATCTCTTGAGCTTTTAACCGGAAAATATCCTGAAGGAAAACTGGAAACACAGAATTTTTTCATTCCTGTACAGAACAACATTCCTTCGACTTTTCCATTAGAGCTTTTGGAAAACAGATCTGATATTCAGGCTTATCATTTTCAGATAGAAAAATCTTTTTACGAAGTACAGCAGGCTAAAGCAGCAAGGCTTCCTTCTCTTAATATAAATACTTCTTTAGGAACCGCGGGAAGTAATGTAGAAGCGATCAACTCTTTATTCTCGAACCCATTATTAAGAGTGGGTGGTGGATTGGTCTCTCCTATTTTCAATAATGGAAAACTTAAAAAGAATGTAGAAATAAAAACTTCTCAGCAAAAACAGATTGTTGAAGAGTATTCAAAAGCAGTTCTAAATGCGTTAAACGAAGTGGAATCATCATTAGCCAATCTGAACTCTATTGAAAAACAAAGTGATTTCAGCCGAAAAGCCATCAATGAGCTGAACACTAATATAAACCTTACCCAAAAGCAAATTAAGGTAGGAACCAATAACAGTTTTATCCTGATCCGGAAACAACGGGATCTTCTTAAAAATGAAATGAACCTCATCAATCTTGAGCTTCAGGACAAAATGGAACGCATCAACCTTTATATGGCTCTGGGTGCCAAGAACTTCATATTTTCATAATTTTATACTCAATAAAGACTGTTGAAATATTATCACCAGTCTTTATTCATTTTATTCCTTTAGCTTTAATGGGGAAGTTTATCTCTGAAATACCCATACACCCAGGTTCCGGCAACAGCACTTAAAAGAGTAACAGATACTGCCAAGGCTCCTGTTCCGATCTGGGCAAAAAGCGGCCCTGGGCAAGCTCCGGTAATCGCCCAGCCAAAACCAAAGATCAATCCTCCATAAATCTGACCTTTATTGAATTTTTTAGAGGTAAATGTAATGGGTTCTCCGTACATTGTTTTGATATTGAATCTCTTAATCAGCCACACTGAAAGCATTCCCACTAAAACAGCACTTCCAATAATTCCATACATATGAAATGATTGCAGGCGGAACATTTCCTGAATTCTGAACCAACTGATGACTTCAGCCTTCACGAAAATAATTCCAAATATAATTCCCGCTGCCAAATATTTTAAGTGGTAATACCACGGATGCTTTAATGTACTTTCATTGACGCAAAGAGTATCCTGATGACTCATATTTTGCTCTTGTTCTTTTATCATTGATTTGATTCTTAAAAATTAAACTTACAGGGCTAGGATTATTGGTAAAATAAGATTGGCCATTAAAAATCCACCAATCATAAAGCAAATAGTCGCTACCAAAGAGGGCCATTGCAGATTGGAAAGTCCCATAATAGCATGACCACTGGTACATCCACCGGCATATCGGGTTCCAAAACCTACTAGAAATCCTCCTATTACCATCATGATGAATCCTCTTAGGGTCAAAAGACTTTCAAAATTCATTAACTGAGACG
Organism: Chryseobacterium sp. G0162; assembly: GCF_003815715.1. Taxonomy (NCBI): domain Bacteria; kingdom Pseudomonadati; phylum Bacteroidota; class Flavobacteriia; order Flavobacteriales; family Weeksellaceae; genus Chryseobacterium; species Chryseobacterium sp. G0162. The sequence continues at coordinate 795,170 of NZ_CP033922.1, forward strand.
GGACAAGATTGGTATAATCTGTAATTCCGTAGCGTGCTAATTCAGTTTTCAGACCGGGATTAACACTCATTTCAGATGGATTCATTAAAAAATTATTTGCAATCATTCCTCCGAAGAATATTCCTAGTACAAAAAACAGGTTCCAGGCTTCTTTTTTCCAGTCATATTTAAAAAAGTTGACGTTAGCCGGTATACAAGCTGCACAAATATGCCTTAATGAGGAACTGATCCCAAAGGATTTATTACCCATTATCAGTAAGGCAGGAACGGTAAGCCCAATTAACGGGCCTGCAATATACCATGGCCACGGCTCTTTTATAATCTCCAACATATCTATTGTATTATTTTATTTTAAAACTTTAGTTTGACACAAAAAATCACTTTTGGAAACTTCAGTAGCAGCAATCGCTTTAAAGCCCCCTTCAATTTCTGTAAAATTTCTATATCCTCTAGCCTGAAGGATACTGGCTGCCATCATGCTTCTATATCCTCCGGCACAATGCAGATAGAAATGCTCCTCTGGCCGAACCTCATTAATCCATTCATTAATATACATCAAAGGTTTGCTGTAAGCTTCATTCACATGTTCGGCTGCATATTCACTTTCTTTCCTTACATCAATAATTTTTACTTCTTTGCCTTCAATTTCTTTTTCAAACTCTTCAGCAGAAATACGGTTCACAGTATCAGTTTCTTTTCCATGATTCTTCCATGCTTCAAAGCCGCCTTGTAAAAAGCCCAGAACATGATCAAACCCCACCCTGCTTAATCTGGTTACAGCTTCTTCTTCATCTCCCTGTTTTGTTACTAACAGAATAGGTTGATTTACATCTGCAATCAATGCCCCTACCCATGGAGCAAAATCACCATCTAATCCTATATTGACAGATTGCGGGATAAATCCTTTAGAAAATTCACCATTGTTTCTCACATCCAGTATCAAAGCCCCGGAAGCTTCGGCTACTTCTTCAAACCTTTGAGTGGTAAGAGCTTTTAATCCTTTCGACAAAACTTCATCAAAGCTATGGGATCCTTTTTTATTCATCATAACATTCATTCCAAAATAAGCTGGTGGCGGGAAGAGCCCGTCTGTTACCGCCTGAATAAAACTTTCTCTATCGATCTGATTAAGCGCATAATTTGTTTCTTTTTGGTTCCCTAATGTATCAACAGTTTCCTTCTGCATATTCTTACCACATGCCGAACCTGCCCCATGAGCCGGATAGACCGTAATATTATCATTTAAAGGTAATATTTTATGGTATAAACTATCATACAGTAGCCCTGCCAGTTCTTGCGGTGTCCTATTTGCTGCTTTTTGGGCAAGATCGGGACGGCCTACATCACCTAGAAAAAGGGTATCTCCACTGAAAAGAGCTTTCTCATTTCCTTGTTCATCAATCAACAGATAGCAAGAGCTCTCCAAGGTATGTCCTGGAGTATGAATCACTTTGATCTTAACATCTCCAACTTCAAATACCTGATTGTCTTCGGCAATAATAGCCTCAAATTCGGGATTTGCAGTAGGCCCATAGACAATTGGAGCATTTGTTTTATTGCTTAAATCAATATGTCCACTAACGAAATCAGCGTGAAAATGGGTTTCAAAAATATATTTTAACTGTACCTCATCTTTTTCTAATCTTTCTACATAAGGCTGGGTTTCGCGTAAAGGATCGATAATGGCAGCTTCTCCGGCTGAAGTAATATAATAAGCTCCCTGCGCCAAACATCCTGTATACATTTGTTCTATTTTCATCTTATTTATTTTAGATTTTGTTTTCAGATACAAATTTCCTGGTTTCTATTCTCCTCTACAGCTACTTTTGTTACATAAGAAAGGTTTAAAGAAATATTTCCCTGGTGATTATATAAACACCCATTACCAGAATAAACCATCCAAAAGCAGGTTTTAATTTTTTTCCATCAACATTTTTTGAAATTTGTGAGCCAATGATAATTCCAACAATAGCAATACCTGCGATGGAAACAAGGAAATCCCATTCTATTTTTGCGTTATTCATGGATGAAAAAAATCCTATCAAAGAATTTAGAGAAATAATAACCAATGAAGTTCCTATTGCTGTTTTCACGGGAACTTTCAGTAGATTCACCAATGCCGGAATAATCATAAATCCTCCTCCTGCACCTAGCAGTCCGGTTAAAATACCGACTAACATTCCTTCGCCGGCAGCCAGCAAAGCTTTATTTTTATTCAATTCATTATCATCCATTTCTCCGGAAGCCTGATTCTTAATCATTTTATAAGAAGCCAGAATCATCAAAACGGCAAAAATTAACAGTAGAAAAATGTTTTTGGTTAGTCTCCAATCTTTTATACTGAGAAGTTCTTCCGGAATTAGAGGAAGAAGATAAATTCTGGTTAAAAAAATGGAAATAACAGAAGGAATTCCAAATATCAAAGCTACTCTAAAGTTGACCAGCCCTTTTTTAAAATACGTGATTGAACCTACCGCACTACTCACTCCCACAATAAAAAGAGAGTATTCTGTAGCCAGTAAGGCATCGATTCCGAAAAGATATACTAGTACAGGAACGGTCAGAATACTTCCGCCTCCACCAATTAAACCTAAAGAGACACCGATTAAAACAGATGCCGCATACCCTATAATTTCCATTTGCTCCAATATTCTGATGCAAAAATGGAGTTGTTTGGGGAGAACTACAGTTACTTTTGTTACATAACAGAATTTTGAATACAGATACCGTTAATATTTATCTGTTTGTTCTAAACACACAAGTTTATTTTTATAACACTTTTGTGCTTTTTGTAGTTATACAAGAAGGGTAATTTTGTTTCTTCCCAGCTTTAGTCTTCCGTCATCTTCAAGTTGTTTCAGAAGTCTTGATACTACTACTCTGGCAGTTCCCAATTCGTTGGCAAGCTGTTCATGGGTAATTACAATCCTATCAGAACCTGTAAGCTCAGATTTTTTCCGGAGAAGATTCAACAGTCTTTCATCTACTTTTTTAAAGGCAATGGCATTGATAATATCGAGTAATTCTTCGAACCGTTTATGATAAAGCCTGAAAATATAATCCAGCCATTCCGGATGTTCTTTAATGAATGATGAAACTTTATCTACAGGAAGGAAAAGGATTTCGGCTTCTTCTTCTATCTCTGCTTTTACAATGCTTTTTTCATTATGCATTCCGCCCAGGAAAGACATGATACAGCTCTCGCCTGCTTTGATATAATATAGCAGAATTTCACGTCCATCTTCTTCCGTCCGGATCACTTTCAGCATTCCTTTCATCACTATGGGAATAGAACGTACAGATGCATTTTCGTCTAAAATAATGTCTCCTTCACGGTAGTTTTTGGTAATGCCATACTGGTATAGTTTTTCTACCAGATCAGGTGAAGAGGAGAATTCAGAAGAAAGTATGTTATCTTGCATTTTGTTATATTGAATAGGGCTAATTTACGCCAATTTCATCAACAAACAGCCACGCTTTTGAATCAGCCCCAGGATTTCCGGCTGGAATAATGCCTGCATTTTCAATAATCACTTTCAGGTATCTCGCCTGTTGTTTTCCGAAATTCAATTGTATCTTTCCTTTGGCATTTTGAATTTCCTCCTTTCCTATTTCTTTGATGATTTTAAAATCTTTATTGTTATCAGAAACAAAAATTTTAGCAGACTTTGCAAGATGAATCCAGCTTCCTTTGTTTTCCAGTGTATTAAAATAGATTTCTGAAAAATCGGTTTTCTGCCCGAAATCAATGGTGGCTACTACATCTTTTCCCTGGAAACCCAGCCATGTTTTACCTAATTGTTTTACATTTCCGATAATTCCGTCTAACAGAGTAAAAGCTCCACCGAATGAGTAATTTTCACTAGGCTGCTGCTCAAGGGTAATTGATTTACCTGTTGATTTTGACACCGTAAATGGTTGTGAAGAAACAGCACTTTTCAATTGTCCGTCTTCAAAATAAGCAGATTTTACAGTCAAAGAGTTGGGTATGGAAACAGGACCTTCATAGACTTTAGAATGTATTGTTGGAATACTTCCGTCCAATGTATATCTGATACCGTTTGGATTTTGTGAAGTAGAAAGTTCGTAGGCAATCCCGTTGTTTGATGGAATTACTTTTCCTGAAATATTATAAATACTTTTAGCATAATTAATATTCATGTTGTCCAGAATTTTGAAATGGCTGATGACTCTGTTTTCAAAGTTTTTATAATTTTTGGGGTCTGAAGTTCCCCATCCCACTTCAGAAAGCGCCATCAACCTTGGAAAAATCATGTACTGCACCTGTTTGAAATCCAGAATATATTCTGTCCACAAATTAGCCTGAACCCCTAAAATATATTGAGACTGTTCAGCATTTAACTCAGCAGGAATCGGGTTATATGAATACACTTTATCCAATGGTGTAAATCCACCGAATGCATTAGGTTCAGACTGTGGATCTCCCTGATAATGGTCAAAATAACAGTATGCTCCCGGTGTCATCACAGCAAAATGTTTTGATTTTGCAGCCTCAATTCCTCCATGTACACCTGTCCAGCTCATTACCGCTGCATTAGGAGCCAATCCACCTTCCAGTATTTCATCCCAACCTATAATTTTTCGTCCTTTACTGTTGATGTATTTTTCAATTCTCTGAATGAAATAACTTTGCAATCCATGCTCATCCTTTAAATTATTCTTTTTGATTAATTCCTGGCAATGGGCACATTCTTTCCATCTTGTTTTAGGACATTCATCTCCTCCGATATGAATATACTGAGATGGAAACAACTTGATAACCTCATCTAACACGTTTTCGAGAAACTTAAATGTTTCGTCTTTAGGGCAGAAAACATCATCAAAGACGCCCCATTTTGTAGCAGCTTCAAAAGGTCCTTTGGTACAGGCTAATTCCGGATATGCTGATAAGGCAGCTAAAGCATGACCAGGCATTTCAATCTCCGGAACTACTGTTATATGTCTTTCCTGAGCATATTTCACCACATCTTTGATCTGTTCCTGAGTATAAAAATAGGGACCATAAGGCTTTCCATCAAATGTATTATCCACATAAGCTCCAATCATTGATTCTTTACGTTTGGAACCAACCTGTGTAAGTTTTGGGTATTTTTTGATTTCAATTCTCCATCCTTGGTCATCGGTTAAATGCCAGTGAAAAGTATTCAGCTTATACATTGCCAGATAGTCAATGTATTGTTTTACCTCATCTACTGTAAAGAAGTGACGGCAGACATCAAGATGCATTCCACGCCATGCAAATTTTGGTTGATCCTCTATTTTCATAGCAGGAATTTTTCCTACTTCTTTATATTGTTCAATGATTTGAATGATAGTCTGAAGTGCCAGGAAATAGCCTTGATCTGTATAGGCCTGAATGGCAAAGCCTCTGGGTGAAACTTCAATGGCATATTTTTCTTTTTCCTGCTCAGGAGTTAAAGGAACCAACGATGGCGGAAACAATACCCTTACCAAATTAGCTCCATCTTTTTTTCCATAACCAAAAGTGAAAAGCTTTGCAAAGTGTTTTTTGAAGTATTCCGTTTCCGGTTTTGGAGTATTGTCTTCAAATTTAAAAGTTTTAGGAATGATGAATTCTCCTTTTAAAAATTCAATTTTCTGAGGGTAAGGAATAACATTCAATTTATTTTGAGCAAATAGCAGGTTTGAAATCAACACAAAAAATACTAAAAAGGTTCGGACCATTGGATGGGGTTAAAGTTTTAGCTAATATACTTATTTTTCAAAACTTTCAAATGGTTCACATTCTATATTTTAGCCCTAAAAACCGGGATTTAACTGCCTGAAAAATGATAAAAACTAACTTAAAAAACCTATTGTCCCCGTAAATAACTCAATTAATACACAATAATTATTTAACTTTCTATAAATTTAAAAATCAAACATTTACATTAATAAAAACCTCTTTTTTTTAATCAAAAAAAATTGTGGTTTATTTTTTGATAAGCTTACGTCACTTAAAAGATTAAACATCTAAATTTGTAAAAAAATACAATGAGAAAAAGCATTTTTATAGCAGCTGGATTATTCCTTTCAATTTCTACACAGGCACAACTTCTTGATATTCTAAAATCAACAGTTAAAGACAAAACAGGAATTGATATCAATAATCCACAGGCTCCCAAAGGTTCCACAACCGCTACAACGACAAATACGAACACCACTACCACGATTCCCACTTCTACTTCAACTAAAACATCTCCTCTTAATGTTGGAAATCTTACTTCAACACAGATTTCTTCCGGATTAAAGGAAGCTTTAAGTATCGGAGTCACAGATGGGGTAAAGAAACTGGCATTAACAGACGGTTTTCTGAAAAATGAGGCGGTAAAAATCTTAATGCCTGAAAAATTAAGAAAGGTGGATGCAACGCTGCGTTCTGTAGGTCTAGGCAGTCTGGCGGATGAAGGGGTAAAGTTATTAAACAGAGCAGCTGAAGATGCTGTAACAGAAGCGGCACCTATTTTTACGAATGCCATTACTTCTATGACCATTACAGATGCTAAAAATATTTTGTTAGGAAGTAATAATGCCGCAACAAGTTACTTACAAGGCAAAACCCAATCTCAGTTATTTACCGCTTTCCAACCGAAAGTAAAAGCTTCTTTAGGAAAAGTGGGTGCTGATGCAGTTTGGAAGAATTTGATTTCAAAATACAACACCTTTACAGGACAAGCTGTAACCACTGATCTTAACGAATATGTGACCACAGAAACCATCAATGGAGTATTCAAAATGGTTGCGGATAAGGAAAGCGGAATCAGAAATACACCAGCTATGAGAACTACAAGCATTTTGCAGAAGGTTTTCGGAGCGCAGGATGCTAACAGATAGAGAAGGTAACTCTAAATACTAAAAAGGTTGTTTCTTTTGTGAAACAACCTTTTTTATGCTTTAATTTCTTTTGTCTTGAAACAAAAGAAACAAAAATTCAAGACTTGGATTTCTACGCTAAAAATAAATTCTGTTCTCTAAAAATTTTCTTAACGTTCACAGAAATTATTTTTTTAACGCTCCAAGCTCCTATGTCAGTTAAAAAACAAGCTTATGTGAAACCTATGTGGTTTAATTTTTTCACCACATAGTCACATAGAATTAAGTTTATTCGTGCGTTCGTGACGATTAAAAATCTGCGTAATCTCCAAAATCTGCGAGATAAAAATGTAGTTTTAAGAGATTCTTCATTCCGCATTGCTTCATTCAGAATGACAGAAAAATTCCTGATTCAAATTCTCTTTTATTTCTGGAATATTATGGAAATTGAAATAAAAAACCTTGCGGTGGGCAAGGTTTGTATTGTATTTAGAATTGCATTTCAGGAATTTCACCTTCAATGATAAGGTCTGCTTCTGTTGCTTTGATAATATCTTCTACTGAAACGCCCGGGGCTCTCTCCAGCAGTTTGAACCCTTTTGGAGTCACTTCCAATACGGCTAATTCAGTCACTACTTTTTTCACACAGTTTACACCTGTCAAAGGAAGTGTACATTTTTTAAGGATCTTACTTTCTCCAGCTTTATTTACGTGCATCATGGCAACGATAATATTTTCAGCAGAAGCTACTAAATCCATTGCTCCTCCCATTCCTTTTACCATTTTTCCCGGAATCTTCCAGTTGGCAATATCTCCGTTCTCTGAAACTTCCATCGCTCCAAGGATGGTAAGATCTACTTTCTGACCGCGGATCATCCCAAAACTAAAGGCAGAATCGAAGAATGAACCTCCTTCTAAAATAGTAATGGTTTGTTTTCCGGCATTGATGATATCTGCATCTTCTTCTCCTTCAAAGGGGAAAGGCCCCATCCCAAGAACTCCGTTTTCACTCTGGAATTCTACGGAAATACCCTCCGGAACATAGTTGGCAACCAAAGTCGGAATTCCGATTCCCAGGTTTACATAATAACGATCTCTCAGTTCTTTTGAAATTCTTTTGGCAATTTGTTCTTTTGTAAGCATAATTAAAACTTAGACTGCAATTTAATTATTTTCAACCGAATACAAAAGGGATTTCTGTGGATAAGGAGGCTGGAAGTTGAAAGAAGGAAGCTGAAGGTTAATTTGAGCCAGAAAAGAAATACAGTTACTTATATATTTTATGCCTTCCGGCATCCAGTTTCAAATCTTCCTCAACAACAGATGTTTGTCATTAATAATTAACATCGTTAGTAAAAATAATATCATTAATTTTGTATCCTTATTTAACAGAATGAAAATACTTTTAAGATACCTTAAACCTTATCAATGGCTGATTGTTATTTCTTTGCTTCTGGCAACCATTAACCAGGTTTTCTCTTTATTTGCTCCTGCAATTACAGGGAATATACTGGACCAGTTGGTCACTCATCCTAATTTTTTCGACAAGGAAAAACTTTTACCCAGAAATATAGATGAATACCTTTATGGGAATTCAGTGTATCATGGTGCTTTCTACTTTTTAGGTTTACTTATCGGAACTGCCATGGTAAGTAGAATTGCTAAGGCTTTTCAGGATTATGTAGTGAGTGTCATTACTCAGAAATTTGGGGCTAAGATCTTTACAGATGGTCTAAAACATTCAATGGCATTGCCTTATCAGGAGTTTGAAGACCAAAGAAGTGGTGAAACCTTATCAATTTTAACTAAAGTAAGAGAGGATTCTGTCAAGTTTATCACCAATTTCATCAATATTTTCTTTGGGATTTTAGTAAGTATTATTTTCGTTTCGGTGTATGCTATCCGTCTGCACTGGTCGATCATGCCGGTGTACATTTGTGGAATTTTTCTGATTGCTTTCATTACTAATTTATTGAGTAAGAGAATAAAAGGCATTCAAAAAAATATTGTTTCAGAGACGACAGCATTAGCCGGGAGTACTACAGAAAGTCTTAGAAATATAGAAATTGTTAAGAGTTTAGGGTTGACAAATCAGGAAGTTATCCGTTTGAATAACAATACGTATAAGATTTTAGGACTTGAACTGAGAAAGGTAAAAAGCATCCGTTCTTTGAGTTTTATTCAGGGAACAATGGTTAATTTTCTTCAACAGATGATTACCCTGACGCTTTTGTATCTGATCTTTAAAAATATTGTGACTCCGGGGCAATACCTTTCGCTGATGTTTTATGGGTTCTTTATTTTTGGCCCTATGCAAGAGATAGGAAACATCATTATCTCTTACAGGGAGGCAGAGGCTTCTCTTCAGAATTTCGATCGTTTAATGAAAAAAGATGTGGAAGAAAAACCACTTCATCCCAAGCAGATTGGTGCTATTGAAGAACTGGAATTCAAACATGTCTCTTTCAAACATCAGTCGGCTCAATATAAAGCATTGAATAATATTTCTTTTGATGTTAAAAATGGAGAAACGATTGCTTTTGTGGGCCCAAGCGGATCAGGAAAAAGTACATTGGTAAAACTACTAGTTGGTCTTTACAGGCCACAGGAAGGGAATATTTTTTACAATGAGATTAATGGAAAGGAATTTGATTTTGATGAACTGAGAAATCAGATTGGCTTTGTCACTCAGGATACCCAGCTTTTCGCTGGAACCATCAAAGAAAACCTTCTCTTCGTGAATCCCCATGCTACAGAACAGGAACTTGCCATTGCTTTACAGAAATCGAGCTGTACTGCCTTGTTAGAAAGAGCTGAGAAAGGAATAGAAACCGTTATTGGTGAAGGTGGATTGAAACTGAGTGGTGGTGAAAAACAAAGAATTGCTATTGCGAGAGCCCTTTTAAGAAAACCTCATTTATTGATTTTCGATGAAGCCACTTCCGCTTTGGACAGTATTACTGAGGAAGAAATTACTTCTACCATAAAAGATATTTCAGAGGAAAGAGAACAAATTACGGTTCTGATTGCCCACCGATTGAGTACCATTATGCATGCAGACAAAATCTATGTCCTGGAACGTGGACAAATTGTAGAAACCGGTTCTCACGATCATCTGATTGCTGAAAAAGGTCTTTATTATGCGATGTGGAGACAACAGATTGGAGAAAGGAAAACAACTGTTCCACAATCTTAGAAATAAATGAGTAAAGATGGTGATAAAGTCGCTGATTAAGCTGTATTATATTTTGCCAAGAATGCACGAATAAAAAAGAATTCGTGCATTCGTGGCGTTTAAAAATCTGCGGGATCTGTGAGATCTGCGAGAAACTTTTATCTTGAGATTCTTCATTCCACATCGCTTCATCCAGAATGACAGAGAACAAAATTATGTCTTATTAGTCATTAAAATTGTGAGAATAAGCTTAAACGCAAAGTTCTAATGATTCTCCTGCTTTATTTTAAGGAAGCAAAAGAGAAGCGACAAGTCGCCTATGAAGCTGGATGTATATTCACACGCTTAAAAAAAGAGATTCTTCATTCCGTGTTTGAACTACGTTCGCAGACCTTCAGCCTATATTCAGAATGACAGCACAACAAAAAGACACTAAAAAAAGTTAAGTTTACTCAATAAAGAAAGCGCTGAAAATACATTCAGCGCCTTTTATATTGTCAATCGTATCTCTTCAGAAATTATTCTTTAGCTCTAACGGTTCTTTGTTCAATTCTCTTTTCAAATTTTTCTCCCTGAAAAATTCTCTGAATCATAATACCCGGAATATGAATCTCATTAGGATCTAATTCTCCCGGTTCTACTAATTCTTCTACCTCAGCAATGGTAATTTTTCCAGCACCAGCCATCGGATGGTTGAAGTTTCTGGCAGATCCTTTGAAAATAAGGTTTCCTGCGTAATCTCCTTTCCATGCTTTTACAATAGAGAAATCTGCATCAAAAGCATGTTCTAAAATATGTGGTTTTCCTTTGAATTCTTTTACTTCTTTTCCTTCCGCTACTTCAGTTCCATAACCTGCAGGAGTATAGAAAGCAGGAATTCCGGCCTGTGCTGCTCTGCATTTTTCTGCTAAAGTTCCCTGTGGAGTAAGTTCAACCTCCAGCTCTCCTGAAAGCATTTGTCTTTCAAATTCAGCATTTTCCCCAACATAAGAAGAGATCATTTTCTTGATTTGTCTTTTATGAAGCAATAATCCCAGCCCAAAGTCATCTACCCCGGCATTGTTTGAAATGCAGGTAAGATCTTTCACATTACTTTCCACTAAGGCATTAATTGAATTTTCAGGAATTCCGCAAAGTCCAAATCCGCCCAGCATCAGTGTCATTCCATCTTTAATTCCTTCGATGGCCTCCTTTGCATTTTTTACTCTTTTATCTATCATGAAATATTAGATTTTTCTGTTGGCTAAATTTAATAAAAAATATCGTATCTGCGATGATTGGAAAAAGTTCCTAATCCCTATCCCATCCTGACTAGCCATTTTTTGTATTAAAAATATAATTATCAAACATTTACAGCCAAAAGTGAACAAATCGGTTCATTTTTTTTATATATCTCGTAAAATTGATTTATATTTGGGGTTTTAAATTCAAAAAAACATCACACTTTTAATCTTCGGATATAAACACAATATTAGTATAAAAATTATTTCTGACAGTGTAGCCGCTGTCTCTCCAATGCTTTTACCTCTTACTTTCTTCGTATTGGTACACAAAAGTAAATCATCACAACCCTAAAATCAGAACTTAATATAAAACATGAAAAAACTATTTACGTCAGCGTTGCTTGCATTAGTACTCAGCATCAACGTATATGCGCAAGAAAAAACTTATTTCGATGAAAACTGGGAAAAGACAACTCAGGAAAAAATGGAGTATTACCGTGAAACGTCTCCTAAAGGAAAACTTACTCTAATTAAAGACTTTTATAAAAACGGAACACTTCAAATGGAAGGTCTGGCTTCTGATATCACTCCAAGCAACGAAGTTTTTGATGGTAAAGTAACCTGGTACACTCCCGAAGGAAAAGTAATGAGTGTGGTGAACTATTCTAAAGGGAAACAGCTTGGAGCTTCTCAGAATTATGATGCTAAAGGGAAATTAATTGAAGACCTGGTTTATAAGGCTGATGGTACTTTTTCAGGAAAATCATTCAGCTATAAAGATCCGGAAAATGAGTATTATTATAATACCCTTACAGTCTATGAGAACTCTACTCCTACCCAAACAATTATTTATGATGAGGATATCAAAGGAATCAGAACCGAAAGTATTATAGGTAAAGACGGCAGATACGAAAATAAATACTATGGTGAAAAAGGCAAATATATTGGCAGCGGTAACTCTGAATCCAATAGTGAAAGTACCCAGGTAGACTATTATTATAATCCGATGAGGGTTTCTAAAATCGAAAAGTATAAAAGCGACGGAAGCATCAAAGAAGGAATAATTTATGGTAAAAACGGAAAAGTTCTACAGGAGCAGAAAAGAGGTAAAAAAGATGGCTCTAAAACAACCTATGATGAATCCGGAAAGAAAATAGCCGATCTTACTTATCAATATGAAAAAGAGAATGATACCTACAAACCTATGGATGGTGAAGATTATCAGTTCGCCTATGATTACAGCCATATCTCAACCGTAGATATTTATAAAGGAGGTTTACAGGTTCTTAATAAAGAATTTAATGAAGATGGAAAACTTACTACAGAAAAAATCCTAAAAGAGGGCTCAACCCAGGAGATTAAATATTATGCTCCGGATGGAAAGCTAAAATCTACATTAACGTATAAGGATGATATGCCTTACAATGGTATTGCCCACGAAGGTCTTACCGAAATGCAGTATAAAGATGGTGTTCTGGTAAATACAAGAAATTATACGGATGAGAATAAGCTGAAGTTTGAAAAGAAACTAAACGCTAAGCAAACCGCTTATGATGCAACAGTATATGACAATAAAGGAACTATTTTATATACTTATAACCAACCTGTAAATGAAGAAGAGTATGACTACAGCTTCACGGCTCAGATTGTACAATATGTAAAAGGTAAACCTGCCAACAAGTCTTCTGTAAAAGGAGGTATTCTTCAAAGCGGAAAAATCAGAATAAAAGACTATTATGGAGCAAAGGAGCTTGAACGTAATGGAAAATGGATTTTATTAAAGGTTTATAATGCAGACGGAAAACTTGTTCAGGATTCTAAAATCCTGGCCGACACCGGTGATAATTACTTGTCTAGTGATAGCAATACTGTCATTCAGGAAGATCAATTGTACAGTGTTGTTGATTAATCAACAGATCATTTGAATATAGAGCAGTTTCAGTTTTTGGAACTGCTTTTTTATTTTGTTCTCGCAGATCACTCAGATTTCGCAGATGATGTAGCCTTGTCAAGGTTTAAAACCTTGACAAGGCTCACACCTAAAGTTTTTATTGAGAATGGAATATTTTAATTCTTTAGCAAACACATAGATTTCGCAGATGTCTATGAGGATTTGAATCATTAAGAAAATGAAATTTTAAGGTAAGTGAAACTTCATTTAAGAGGTGTCTTAATAGGGAGATGTAAGATTCTAAATCTGTGGGAAATTTAATACAACACAAAACAGGCTGTCATTTTTTGACAGCCTGTATACTTCATGGTTATGTTATGTCGTTACTGAATAATCAGTTTTAAAGTAAATAGTTTTCTTGCGTGAACTTTTACAAAATACACTCCTTTTGGAAGGTTTTCATTCACTAAAGAGAAGCGCTGATTATGAATATTCTTTGATTCATACAGTAATTCTCCTGCTGCTGATACCAGCTCAATTTTATCAATGGGATAATCACTTTTGATGAAGGTTGGCTCACCCGGTTTTGTAGGGTTTGGATACAGGATTACATTTTTCTCTGTACTTTTTGCCTCCTCTACTCCTAAAGATCCTGAACTTACCTGAAACTGTACCCTGTTTGAAACTTCCGTATAAGAATCGTTGGTAAACATCACCATATAATAATTTCCAGGTGTGGCTGGCACGCCGTTCACACTTCCTGTAATTGCTTTGGTTCCCTGTGTTACCCCATCAAAATACGTATAAGAAACAAAATTATCATCCGGTGTCTGAATATTCTGAGGATAGATTCCTAACCAGTCTTTAATAATTCCCGGAGAATCCGTCCAGGAAGCTGTAATATTTTCACCTAATGAATACACAGGCTTGTTGATCCACAACTCGGTAACGATATCTCCTACTTTAAAGAATACTTTTTCTCCAATTCCATTGTATCCGTCTTCCAATAAGTACTGAGCATAATAATATCCTTTTGGAAGCCCTGTAAAATTAAGGGTTCCCGATGCTGTGGTTACATAACTCCATTTTATTGAGGTTGTCGTTCCCGGAGTCTGTCCCATTTTATAAATTCCGATCCAGTCTTTCTGAAGACTTGGAGCATTTGTAAAATTGATCGTTACTGTTCCCCCTACCGGATACGTATCTGCTGTAGCCTGTAATTGAACTTTCGGACCTACATAGAAGCTTTTTCTTGCAGTAATATCTGTGTAACCGTTATTGGCAAAAAAGCCTGCAAAATATTGACCTTTATTAGGTAAACCATTATTGAAAGTAGCCGTTCCAGCTGTTTGCCCATTGGTGTAAACATAGGTCTGTGAAGTTGTAGATCCTCCTGGTGTCTGGCCTTTTTTATAGATTCCCACCCAATCCTGCTGATTTCCAGGGCCACCGGTGAAAGTAGCAACAATAGGTTCATTTTGGGAATATTCCGTTTTATCTAAAGTGAAGGTAGGATTCGAAACCACACTTCCTGTAATTTCAAACTGTTTCACCTCGCTCCAGTCGCTCCACTCCAGATTTCTGTCTCTGTAACGGGTTTTCACATAATAAATTCCGTTCGGGATTGCATTCGCAGCTAAACTCACCTTTGTAATATCTACTCCTTCATTTAAATTCTTGGCTTTATCCGGATTTCCGTTTCCATCTTTTCCGAACCAGTTTTCAAAATCACGATAGAATTCCTTTTCAATTACAGAAAAATCTGCTGCTTTACTAATTAAGAACTGGGTTGTATTCAAAAGTTCTCCATTGGATGATGAAAAGGCACTTCCATTCAAGGTTAAAGGCAATGTAATTGGCCCTGAGAAGGTATTTGTAACAGAAGGTTTTGCCGGCTTTGGCTGATTTTTATACCTGTGGAATGAATCTACCAGTACATTATTTTTCTTGGTATATTTTCCACCAATAGAATAACATTCTACATCTACTTTGCCTGTTGGAATATCTACCTCAACGATCTGATAAGTCCAGTCTGTCAGTGTTTTCTGAACATCATCAAAATCCTGTTCATTAGACATTCCCCAATACTGATCCCAGGCTGTTCCTCCTGAAATAATCTGGTAATTCGGCGTGTTTTTCAACTGTCCTCTGTGGTATAAATGGTGGTGTGCCCCAACGTGCATCAGGTATTTATCAGATGTTACCAAAAGCGGAACGGCATTATTTCTTACCCATGTGGAAATATCACCTACATATTGCTCTGCCTGATAAGGTCTGTGGCTTAACGAGATGATCCAGTCTACTGTAGAATCATTGTTTGCTTCATTTAAAATCTGTTGCAGCCAAGTCTGTTGAGCAGATCCGGTATGTTCTGAACTTAAACTGATAAACAATACATTTCCTGCCTGCTGAGCGTAATAATTTTCGTTTCCTGAAGTAATCCCTTTATACTTAATCTCATCAATATAAAAATGGGCATAATAAGAATTCATTCCGAGAGTTCCGTAGGTTTCGTGGTTTCCTACAGTGGTCTGGATAGGCAGGTATGGTGATAGTTTAATATTCTTTTTGAAGTGAACATTCTCATAATGATCCAGTGTTCCCACATCCACCTGGTCTCCTACCATGAAAGTAAGAGCAATATTATCCGATGGATCAGAACCCGCTCCGAATTTTTCTTTTAATTTTTTAAAAGCATTCAAAGTAAGACTGTCGTATCTAGGTTCTGCTTTGATCTGGTTATCCCCCATAATCAGAAAACGGATCTTTCCATTGGCTGTTACCGGCTGTCCTGGTAAAGGAAGTGTTCTAAAATTGTATACCGCAGATTCATTACCTCCGGTTTTTATCTTATAATAGTACTTGGTATTCGGTTGAAGATTACCAATTTTTGCGGTGTGATAATAGTAATTATTGTTGTAGCCTGTATCTGAAAAAATATTAGTAGTACCGGTTACCGTTACATTCAGATTAGTTGGGGAATCCCCGTAGATCACGGTTGTTTCGTTATCGGAAGCGGTCTTCCAATTAACGATCATGGAATTCGGAGTCGGGTTTTGCAGATATGGGAACAAAACCTGTCCGAATGCCATTTGGGCCGCGAAACAAAAAAAGAAGAAATAATGTTTCATAATCGCTTAATTTTAAAATGACATATAGAGTTTTAATTTGTAAATCAATAATTTAAAAAAATCATTATGCTGATTTTTATTTCGGGCAAAAGTAGAAGTCCCATATAAACTCTGCCTGATGGAATCTTAAAGAATCTGTTAATTTTTTGATGAAACCGGAATGAAAAATTTATAGTTTTTACCACATTAAATATTTGGTATATTCAAAAACTATTTTGTACATTTGCAACCTGTTATTCAACCTCTGACGATAAACGTGTAAGTTGCTTAGCTTTAACATTTTATTTTATTAATAATGGATTTATTAAAGTACGTACAAGACAAGTACATTGCGAAAAAAGAATTCCCTGAATTCAAAGCAGGTGATACAATTACTGTGTATTACGAAATTAAAGAAGGACAAAAAACTAGAACTCAGTTCTTCAAAGGGACAGTTATCCAATTAAGAGGTACTGGTTCTACAAAAACTTTTACCATCAGAAAAATGTCTGGTGATGTAGGTGTAGAAAGAGTATTCCCTATCAACTTACCTGCACTTCAAAAAATTGAGGTTGACAGAAGAGGTAGAGTTAGAAGAGCTAGAATCTACTACTTCAGAGATCTTAGAGGTAAAAAAGCGAGAATTAAAGACGCTGCTTACAAGAAGAAATAATTCAGACAACAATAAATGCAAAAGGAAGCTGTTTACACGTAAACAGCTTCTTTTTTTATGGGCAATTGGTAATGCGTAATAAATGATGATATTATTTCTGTGTAGAATTTTTTATCTCTTTATACTTTTGTTTTGAAACAAAAGTATACAAAAGTTCAAGACTGGAATTATCCGCTAAAAATTTAAACGGACTTCTAAAATTTCCAAACTCGTATAGTCCAGTTGGTACTCTTTCGATTCAAGACTAGAGTCATACCCAGACCGTGGAAATTTTTTAACGGATTAATTGAAATTTCCCCAACGCTCCTAATTCCCAGGTCGATGGAGAGCTCCCCTTACTCCGATTCTCAAACATCTGTGAAAATCTGTGTCATCTGTGGTTAATAATATGAGTAATAGGTAATATTTACACCTAATCTTTACATCCTGAATATGCTATTATTCTTTGTATGGAGTTCCTTTTCCAGTTTCCAGGAAGAGTTTTAGGCTGCCCAGAAACTGCACCCAACCATTGGAGCAGATATCATAACATTCAATATCCGGATTTAGACCAAGGTGGGTAACTTTTATTTGTGTATTTTCTCCCGTTGGCACTAGTTCCCAAACGATGGTGGTTCCAATCCATTCTGTCTGATTTTTTAACTCTGGAAGAGCAATCAGCGAGTCTTCTACCTCCCAGATTATCTTTGAATTGGGTATCGATTCTTTCACCCGCATTGTTTTGTGAATATTAACTCCAAATCTTATGGTGAATACATCTCCGGTTTGAGCGGAGGAACCTTCAAACATCTCAGTCCACCAAAGTGGAATCTGACGAGCTAAAGCACCATAAGATTTGTCTGCAGTAGTTTTTACTTCTATTGTATTGGTATAATTATCCATGGTATTTATTTTAGTTTGGTTATACAATTTTATGGAAATTAATTACCAATGGGCTTTACATAGGACAAGAAATAGATTGATGAACAATGCATTGATCATCCCGTTAAAAATTCTTTGAATTTTTACCACCCCTCCAGAGGAAGGGAATGATTCCGTATTCAACTGGAATGTTATGGATAAATAATAGATTTACTCGTTTTTTATTAGATATTGTAGGGGTGTAGAACCAGTATGCTTTTTAAAAAATTCAATAAAAGCACTGTCTGAAGAGAAATCTAAAATATGAGATACCTCTCCTATTGTATTTCCATCTACCAAAAGTTCAATAGACCGTTGAAGTCGCCACTGCTGTCTCCATTCCTGGTAAGAAAGACTGGTTTCCTTTTTAAAAATACGGGTAATAGTCTTTTCAACAGCTCCGGTTTCTTCTGCCAGTTTTTTTAGCATGGGTGGTGTGGAAGTCCGTATTGTCCACTCCTCTACGATTCTCTTAAGACGTCTGTCAACAGGCATTTTAAGTTCCAGTTTTTCTTCAGGAGCTTTTGCTATTTCATCCCAAAATACGTTTAAAACATTCTTTTGGTCAACCTTCAGCGAGCTCCATTCCCAGAAACAGATTCTTTCAATAATTTCTTTTAATAAAGAGTTTACATGCAAAACTCTGAGACTGGAATTCATATACTTTTCAGCATATTCGTTATCAAAATAAATAGATCTATAGGCTACAATATTCCGGAAATTCACCCTATGAACTTCACATGCTGGTATCCACAGCATCCTGAATGGTGGTAATACAAACTGCCTGTCAGAAGTCGTTACGGTCATACATCCTGAAGGCGCATACAACAGCTGTGCTTTGGTTTTGTGGTCGTGAAATCCGGAATCGTGCATGACCATATCGGATGCTATTCCAATCACTTTTTCTTTTAGAGCATCTGCATCAAATTCTTCATTTTGTTTCAATATCGCCATGTCCTATTTTCGATATTTTTTGTTTTTATATCATTATAAATATACAGTGATTTTTTCAAAACTTTGCAGAAAAAAAATGAAAAAGACAAATCCTCTATGGCTATTGACACTTCTGGTAATGCTTCCCCAGTTTGTGGAAACAATTTACAGTCCTGTATTACCAATGGTTCAGGAGAAATTTAGGGTGAATGAAGAATCTGCTACCTTAACGATAAGCCTTTATTTTATTGCTTTTGCTTTGGGAGTTGCATTTTGGGGTGTACAATGTGATAGAATTGGAAGAAAAAAGTCGTTGGAATATGGGCTACTCACTTATGGAGTTGGAACTTTAGCCGCTATTTTCGCGCCCACTTTTACCCTTTTACTGGCTGCCAGAATTACTTCCGCTTTTGGTATTGCTGTCGGGTCCATCGTTACTCAGACCATCTTGCGGGATACTTATGACAAAGACCATATCAGCAAAGTATTTTCATGGATTGGGATTGGCTTATCCATCAGTCCGGTAATTGGAATGACCACAGGTTCAGTTCTTGCTTCTTCAACAGGTCATCAGGGAGTTTTTATCACTTTATGCCTGACGGCAATTGTATTTTACATTCTTTCCAGAAAAAACGTTTCTGAAACCCATCATTCCGAAAGGGTAATCAGTTTTAAAATGTTATTTGATTTATTACGACGGATGCTTGGAGACCGGAAAATCATCAGATGCTGCCTATTGATTATGAGTTTTAATGTCTTGTTGTTTTCATATTATTCATTGGCTCCTTTTATTTTCAAAGAACAGCAGTATTCATCGTATGTTTTTGGATACAGCAGCATTGTATTAGCAGCAGGAACATTTGTTGGAGCTAAGCTTAACAGATTTTTACTTCTGAAAAATAGGACTCCTAAGATTTTAGTAACATCAAGTGTAATAGGATCATTCATAGCTTCCGTTTTTGTATGGCTCCTGATTGATCATGGTATTTATTTCCTGATTCCGTACTTCTTTATTGTAATGGCCTTCAGTATTGCTATTCCAAATATTCTGAGTACCGCACTGATCAATTATAAAAATGAAACCGGAAGTGCAGGAGCATTGCTGGGGCTTATTTATTATGTACTGATAGGAAGCGGATTGGTAAGTATAGGATTCATTCAACATCTGGGAATTTCATGCCTTATTTTTTCAGGAATTGGAGTAATCACTTTACTGGCATTCAAACCAAAAGAAAAAACCGTTTAAGTTATAAACGGTTTTTTCTTTTTTAATGTTCCCATGTAATATATTATAACAAACAATCCAATTACTAGTGGGATCATGTAAAGACACAGGAATAGAAATGGCCAGAACCAAAGATGCCAAAATCCTCCACGAATAGCGTTGAAAGGATCTTTTTTATCAAAATACACGGTTACATCATTGGACCATTCTTTGCTATTACTGCTATAATCTGCATGAAGGATATACGAATGATTGGAAGAATCATAATAAGTGATAACCGGAGAATACATTTTGGTATAATTAATCTCGTCACCATCCTTCGACCAGCTTTCTTTATATCCTGTAATCCTTGCTTCCGTTTTGACTCCACCAAATACTAAATTGATATGCCTGTACAATTTGCTACCATTGTAATAGACTCCCCCAACCCCCATTGCCAGGAATAAAAGTGTAAATACAGTAGCGAGAATAGCGACTAAACGACTATCTCTTTTTTTCTCTGTTTTGTATTGATTTTTTGTACTATTTACTTCCATATTCCTTTTTCAGATCTTTCAACATTATTCAAATCAATTAAAAAGTTAGAACTCTTATTTTCGCTCATGTTAAAAAGTAAATTATTATTGTTTTTCACCCATCATCAATCTGATATTATATTTAAGCAGGTATAATCCCAACACTAATGGAATCAAAGACAGACATAATACGATAAATGGTGAAAACCATAAATACCAAAGTCCACCCCGAATAGCTTTTGAAGGAATTTCTTTATCATAATAAATGGTTACTTCACTTGACCATTCTTTGCTGTTACTGCTATAATCAGCATACAAATTATAAGATCTATTGAAAGCATCATAATAGCTAATTATTGGAGAATAGAACCTTTTCATGATTTACTATTGATTGCATTAAATGACTTTTGCTTAATAATTGTAATCAAAAAAGCAATATTAATGGCTAACAATCCTGCTGGGGCAAAGGAATCCTCTGCCCTCCCTGAGAAAAGAATCCTTATCACAAATAGAACAATGAATATGAATATTGAAATCTTAAAACTATATATTATGCCTCCTAATCTAACAATAGCATTGTTAAAAGAAGAATCCTTGATTTCAGATTTCAGTTGAAGATAAAGAAAGACTGCTAATAACAAGCACGGTATCAATATCTCCATATTAGTCAAAAGGATCTGGTTAAGTCCTATCACAACCTCTATAACACCCCCAAGCGGAGATTTGAATATCACAACACCAAAAAGAGTTACAAAAATGAGGATTGCCACCAGCATTCCCATGGCTGCTTTACGCTTGTTGAAGCCTTGACTCTCCATATCTTTCTGATAGTTCAAATACATGGTTTTTAACTCATCATAGTTCTTGTTCCTAATTTTATGATAGAGAATATATAGAAATAACGCTTCTGCTTGAAAAAAATTGATGACAACCACCTTCTCAAATTCAAAGAAGGTTTCCTTATTCAAGGTAAACCATACATCGATATAAGAGTTTATAAAAACATATACAATTGCATATATCTGGAAGAACAGCAAGAAGTTTCTTGCCATAAAGCTTAAAATATGCTGTGATTTAGTTGTCAAAATATATTAGTTTGAAAACTATCCTTATCTGAATAATTCTAAGTGACCTTGGTTATTCCTAAAAAATATTGCACTTTCTATAAAATGCAGTCCTTCTTCTTTTGAATTTTTGTCCTCCAATACCAATCCAGGAGCATTATTCAATTTTTCCAGATAAACTAATCTATTATTAAAGCAATATTTCAAAGTATATTCTTCTTTTGGAACCAACGACAGTTCATAGTCCTTATATGAAAAAAGCGCCTTATTCAAAAAATACTGTCTTCTATCTTTCTCTAAATAATGAGCCTTAACAAAGTCATCAAATCGAATTGTCGTAAACTGATTATATTGTTTCAAATCATCATCTTTAATATAGCTCGCCAACATTTCATATTGCTGATATACTTCAGAAAACAACTCATCTTGCTCTTCTCTGGAAAAATCATACTTTATTTTACTGACATCCAGATGGTATGGAAAACTGGCATCAAAGTTTAGAATGTTTTCATAAAAGGGTTTATTCTCAAGGGATTCATCAAGTACAAAAGAATGTATTACCTGTTTCTTCAAATAAAAATCATTTGCTTCTTTTACAAAAATATTCAATTCAATTTGAGCATCTTTATGGAAGTCCTTATTATTGAAAAGCGGTGAAATCTTAAATTTAAGGTCTTGTTCACCGGAAGAAAACAATAAATTATTAATTGGAATATCCGTGGCAATTTGAGGCTCATTAAAGTATGAAAAGCAAGGTATGCCGTTAACTTCAATTTCTATTGAACATAGAAAGGCTTTCACTTCAACTTTATAGATAGGTTGGTTCATTCTTACTTTGTTTTTTTATTGTACTCACCTTTTAGTTCATTGAACTTATCTTTATAAAAGCTTTTATCGTTGCTTGACGGTTGAACTTGCAATTCCTTCAAATGAATAGCTGAATTCTTATTTCTGAATTTCGTTAAATCTAAAAACTCACTATAAAAAATTTTATCAAAGAAATAAGGGAGTTCATTTTTGTTAACAGCAATTAAAGCAATACTTTTATTTACTTTTTCATATTTGACACCTACTATCATTTCCTTTGATTCCCATTCATTCCTTACAATATTGGAATCTTCATTCTTTAATTCAATTTCCTGATACTGCTTATCACTTGAGATTTTCTTAAGAATATCTTTATATATCTCATCAGAATTATTCTTTGAATCAGCAAAATATCCTTTAAATCCAATGATTTTCTCTTTGTTGAAATAAACATCCATGTAATCCAGCTTACCATTATTTTTAAAAGGCTGCCATTTCTCTTGGATTTGATTTCCTTGCAAAACGATTCGACTGTGCAGATGATCAACATAATCTCGGTATCTTAATTGATTAGCTTGTTTACCGTTTGCAAGATTTACATAAGATTCCTGTACAATGTTCAAATCAACCTTTTCTGATTTGGATTGGCAAGAAATCATTATTAGATTTAGATTCAGAAGAAGGATAGCAATATACTTATTTTTATTTCTCATCTTTTTTATTATTTAAATATTCAATACTTTCAGGACCGATCTTGTCCTCTTTCATTACCTCAAAAGTTTCGTCAATCTTTGGTATTACTGAGATTCTATTTCTACTGAAGACATTTTCCACTATAACAACCTTTACGTTCAAACCTTTGAAAACATAGCTATTCTTTTTATAAGGGCCAGTATTATCGGTTCCTAATTCTTCTACAATCTCAATTCCTGAGTTGATGGAGATTTCTGCTTCGAATCTTTCTTTTTTCTCACCTGTAGGCAGTATGATGACGTTTTCCTCATTACTTTTTATACCTCCTTTAACACCGAATGGAATACTTAAAATAGCCTTCTTGTTAGATTTCTTATCATCAATACCATTGATTGAATTATATACTATAGTGAATTCTCCATTCAATTCAATATTTACATAAGCCAGCAAATATATGTCTGTTTCAGTCACCCATTCAATAGCTTTTCTGATAAATTTTGTAATATCACCAATACCATACACTTTGATACTATCTGTAATAACAAATAAATCCACTTCAAAGTTTATTCCGATAAGAGGAGCCAATTTGAAAGCTCCGTTAAGCATTGTTACAACTTTATGGTTATTTTCCTTTTCAACAACACTCCCTAGGTTCCATTTAAAAGCCAATACCACATTTGGAGAGACAAGCTTAAAGCTAAAATATTCCTTAAAGCCTCCAGTACTAGCATTTGCTGAATTTTCAGGATTAAATTTATCTAAAAACGACTTCAAATCAGCAAGTTTTTTTATGATATTTTCAATCTTTTCCATTCCAAATTTGTGAACATCACCATTCACCTTTACAGAAATATCTGTAGAAAAGCTAAATCCTTTATATTCACTCTTGAACTTAAACTTATCTGAGAATCTCAATCCTTGTCCTGCAGGATAACTAGTTAAATCCTCCTTTTTTCCGAAACTCAAAGTATGAGATTCATTGGTTGAAATAATGAATGAAACTTCCCATTCAATATCCGGCCAAACATTTATCTTAACCAATTGATTGGGATATCTGCAAGTAGATACAGGTAAAAAATAAACTTGGGCAGTTTTATCCGTAAACCAAAAGTATCTGAAAATCCATAATAAATTTATTGCATTATTTGCTCTTGTATTATCAGGGTTTTGAAAACTTTCAAAAGCAGTCTTATTATACATATACCTCAACATCAAGGTAATCTTCTCATTGCTGTCAATCTTATAGTCAACTCCTTCTTTCCATTGCTGAGCTACAGCTACCTGATATGCATTATTTGTTTTTAAAACATCTGTATCACTTTCATTTTCTTTGGTTGTTGCAACTCCTGCACTTCTCTGCTGTTCATGATGGGTAGTATCTGCCTGTCTTACATGTGTAGCTCCATTTTTTAAGGCAGCATAAACTTTGTCTACTTGGAAGACATTCTTCTTCTCAGAATGTTTTTGCCCTTCATCCAGCAATAATCCTTGACAAAAGGTATCTTGAGTAGTAAGTTTGTCTAAAGTAATGGAAATATTCTTCCGGCTATCTCCGGTTATAATATTAAAACTTTCCTTACTTTTATCTATCGGACCTACGGTTGCCGTTTCATCAAATATGACAAAAGTTTCTCTATCTTTATCATCCTCATCTTTTACCGTAATCTTTGAATATCCGCATGGATCAAACTCCCTTTGATTGTACTCAATATCCCCAATATATTGAATCATATTATTTTTCTCCTGTTCAATACGAGTAAGATAATGATCCATCAATTCTTCAGACACAATGAATCTACTGGAAATCGAATTTTTATCATCGATATCCTTCAAGCCCAATACCTTGGGATCGTATTCTATAAGATCACTTGTAGGATCATCTGCATAATTTTTATAATTTACCCTTTCTTCCTTGGAATTGGTTCCATAAATCATACCTGGCTCGTTCCAATATCTATAGATTTCCAATATAACCGTAAAATTCTTCTTTACATTTTGATTCTTTTTCCATTCAATTTCTATAGGGAATGTAGTATTGATATAAGAATTCCAATCATCATCTGCCCTCACATTATTTGAGATATTATACACCTTAGGCTCTTTCCAAAGATTATTATCTTCAAAATCATCAGTTTCCGTAAGTCCTTTTGCTGAGGTTTCTTCTAACAGATATAACTTTGCCTTATATTTATTCTTCTCATCCAAATTATAGGCATGAAGCATAATTTGTAGTGTAACACTTTCTCCATAGTGTTTCACTTCTTCACTCTTGGTAAAATAGGCATAGGATATTTTAGGTTTATCTACGGGAACAATATAAAAATAAAAACCCGTTCCTGGATTTTCACTAAAAAGTTCCACCCTCTGTTTAAATCCAAAATAATAGCTATAGGCCTGAGGATTAAAGACAAGGCTGCTCCCTTGTTTATATTTTAGTCCTAGTCCATATTTGGCTATCTTTTCCTTACCTCCACTCAAGGGGCCCCATAAGTTTTCAGTAATATCTTCCTGTTTAGCTTTCTCTAAATTTTTATAAAAAAAGTCATAAATAAAAGCCCATCTAGCCTGCTCCACCGTATGTTTGGGATTTTTGCTTTTCTTTCCCACACAGCTTTCATCAACAAAAAATTCATTCCGCTTATTTAAATATAATGGATAGGTATTTCCTTTAGGGACGGAGTTTACCTTATTGTTTTCTTTCCATAGACAAAACTGTAGTCCGACTGTATTTTCAATATTATCCGGCATAATTATTCAGCATTTAAGAATTTGTAAGGATCTTTTTTATCAAGGTTCTTCATATCCATCAAAGGATTCACATGCGACTGCAATTCACTATCCGAATTCTGAAGATTCTTTTTGGTAGGTTCTCCCATTTGTCCGGATTTAATAATAGAAATACAGTCTGTACCTCCGATGGGACAGGTTGCTTTGCTGTCTTGCAGCAGGATATAACCTCCGGGTGGATCGTAGAGCTCTTTTTCGTAATAACCACTCCATTGGGTGACTACGGCTGAACATGGGGTATTATTTTTTTTGGAGCATGAACCGAAAGTATTCTTCTCAAAGGTAGCTCCGATATCTTTATGAGTTGCGGCAAGCTTACTGCTGCCTGCATTATCATTCACATAATATTTGGTTTGTGTAAGCACTTTCAGTTTATCCGGAGCAGAGCCAAATTTACATTGGCAGATTGCTCCCTGTACTACTTTTTCTTTTAGTGACATTTGGTGTGTTTTTGTAAAAATAAGTCTTTTTCCTGAACCGATAAGCGTTACCAGTCATTTTCGATCCTTTCGAAATTATCAAATCCCCATTTATTAGGCGGAACTTTGACAAGACCACCCGTAATAAAAGGACTGCTTTCATCTAATATTTTGCCTTTATATTCCTCTGATCCCAACTGATATTGGGTATAATGAATCTTTTTCACGAATACTTTCTTCCCCGACCAATCTCTGGAGAATACTTCAAAATAAGCTCTTGTATGCATTGGAAAATGATGATACAGATCATGATCGAAGATCACTTTAAGGGTCATATAAAGAGTACCATCATCAGCATGGCCTTCAGGATAAAAGTATCTTGGAGCCAATAATTCTTAACTTTCAAATTTTATGACAAAGGAATGGTAATCTGTAGGAAACTTATCGATAGTCTGTATTCCTGAAAATTTCAACGGTCCACGATAAGGAATCACGGAAAGATACAGATCTCTTTTAACTTTTCTGGTATCTCCGTAATCAATAAACTTAGGATGAAAAAACAGGTTCCAGAACCAGTCATTGTGCAGACTTTGTTCAATAACGGCTTTATTTTGAAGCTTATTTTCAAAGTTATCAATAAAAATATCCAGTTCTTTACTGCTGTATTTATCAGCTATTTTTGATTTTTGTATCTTCCATCTTTCCAGCATCTTATCGTGATTGATAATCTCGCCTGTACCTGTTCCTTTTTCATTAATATCTACTTCCACAGGGTAAATGGTGGCTGATAATGCTGATGAAATAATTTCACTGATCTTATCCGGTTCATGCTGATTGTACAAGATATCTTCCTTATTGATGCTTAATGTTCCCTTGCCGTATTCAATGTTCAGATTAGCAGCTACAGTATAATCTATCCTTTTGGAGGGCTTTTCATCGTTACCGGAAAAATATTTTACAGACACTCCATACTTTCTCCCTTGAAGTCCGGAAGGTCTTATTTTGATCGTATTTAATCTGTGTAGAATTTGTTTTTTAGATAATCTTATCTCCGACTTCATTAACTCAGTGTGACTTTATTATATCGCCAAAGTTAACAAATTTCTGTTTTATCACCTGTTTTGGATAAATAGAAATCCACACAACCGCCTGAGCTCTCTGTTACAACCTGATTGCGTAAAAATGATGTCGTTAAAAACCCTCTTCAGATTATTTAATAAAGTTATATAAAGCCTCAAAAAACTTAGGATAGACTTCAATATGCGGAAGATGACCAACGTTTTCTAATTCCACCAGTTGAGATCCTGCAATTTCACGCTGGGTTTTCTTACCCAGTTCCTGGTACTGCCCCATTTTAGGCTGAAGTTCCTTTGGAGCTCTATCTTTCCCTATTGCAGTTCTGTCTCTGGTACCAATGATGAGTAAAGTGGGAACTTTTATATTTTTAAATTCATAACAAATAGGCTGGTTATAGATCATATCAGAGGTCAGTGCAGCATCCCACGCTACCTGTGGATAGTCTTTATGTAATGTCCATCCGGCAACAAGGTCAAGCCAAGGTTGATATTCCGCCTTCCATTTATTATCATAATAGAACTTTAACTGATAATTTTTATAAGTTTCCGCTGTATTTTTAAGCTCCGATTGATAAGCCTGATCTATATTCTGGTAGGCAGCAAACGTTTTATAATCTTCAAGTCCGATAGGATTTTCAAGGATCAGCTTCTGAACTTTTTCAGGATAAAGCAACGTAAACCTTGTAGCTACCATCCCCCCCATTGAATGTCCCAGAACAATGGTTTTATCAATTCCTAATTCATCCAAAACAGCTTTTGTATTTTCTGCCAGTTGCGAAAAGGAAAACTGATAGCTATGCGGTTTTGAAGACTTTCCAAACCCGATCTGATCCGGAATAATCACTCTGAATCCTTTTTCCGAAAGATCTTTTGCAGTTCTTTCCCAATAGGCTCCGTTAAAGTTTTTACCATGGAGAAGAAGAATGGTTTTCCCATTGCCCTTTTGAGGTTTTACATCCATATAAGCCATCTTCAGATTGTTATCCTGAGATTTTAAGTCCTTAAAATGTACCTCATAAGGATATTGATACTCAGATAGCATGGCATCCAACGGTTTTATTTGTGAAAACAGGATTCCTGATCCGGTTACTAATACTATTGCAGTCGCTATATTTCTGAAATATCTCATTATATTTTACTTTAAGTTTTTAAAATTAAAAAAACCGCTCCAAAAGGAACGGTTTTCAACTGTTATTTTTAGTTAAATATTATTTTTTAAGAGACTTCTGCCATAGAAACTTCTTTTTCTTTTTTGGAAGGAAGATTCATTAAAACAATGGCAAAAAGAATCAATATAATTCCTACCCATTGTATTAAAAATACTTGTTCACCCAATAGAACAAAGGCCATGGTTACGGAAACCGGGAGTTCCAGTGAAGAAACAATACTTCCTAATCCTAATCCTGCATTCGGGAAACCGATATTGAACAGAATGGGTGGAATGATGGTTCCGAATAAAGCCAATACAAAACCGTATGTTAAAAATATTGAATAATTGAAAGAGTGGATATGCTCTGTATTTTCTGTAAAATTCAGATAAAAAGCTTTTAATCCATCAAAATACATGGGTCCTATCTGTGCGAAGAACAGAAAGGCAAAAACAACAATAGAACCTCCTGCCAACATAATAATACTCTTTCTGAAAACAGGTAAATGCGTCGCCAAAGTATTGGAAGTAAACATCGTTAATGTATATGAAGCTGCGGCCATCAATCCCCAGAAGATTCCATGCCAATCCAGTTCGATTTCCATATTAATAAGGTTGGTCGCTAAAACCGTTCCCAGTAATACAATAATTACAGCAACAATTTTCCTTGCATTAGGAAGCTTTTTGGTGATAATACTTTCCACTACTACACTGAACCAAACAGACTGCATCAGCAATACAATCGCAATAGAAACGTTGATATACTGCACTGCTATATAATAAAACAAACTTGTTCCTCCCAATGACGTTCCGGCAAGCATCAGCATTCTGACCTCTTTGGAGCTTGGCATTGATAATTTCTTTTTCGAGGTTAACGTTTGAATAAGATTCAGGATCAAAAGCCCTATTAAACCTAATACAAATTGGGAGGTCGTCACTTCAGACGTTGTAAAACCATCATGATAGGCCATTTTCACAAAAGTGGCCAACATTCCGTATATACTAGCACCAATCCCTACAAATAAAACACCTTTTAGTATATTTTTCTTCTTCATAATTTTTTTAACAGCCTGCAAAGGTACAACATATAAATTAAAATACCTTGGAGTGTTGTTATGATAGATAAATAAGATCGCCGCAAGCTTTGCTTGCGGCGATCTCTCCAATTGATTATATAGTTAGTTATTTTTTCACAATCACTTTAGAATTAGCTTCAAAACCAAGTCCTTTCACTTTCACAATATAAGTACCGCTTACCAGACGGCTTGTAGAAATTGACTTTTTATTTTCAGGTGAAATTTTATCTTCTGAAGAAACCAATTTACCAGACATATCATATAATTCTACACTTACTTTTCCAAGAGTTTTGCTTGGGAAATTAATATAAAACTCATCTTTTGCAGGATTTGGATAAATAGAAATTTTATTATCTTTAATTGAAGTTACTTCATCAGTTCCCAGTGAAGCACAGTCTTCAGGTATATTAAAATTCTCTACCTGATCCGTACCCACACTCTTCACGCCTGCGGAAGCTCCTACTCCAAGCCCTCTTTTTGCGAAGACTTTCCAGATCATACATCTATCCTGACCGTTTGTTGTTGCCATATCTGCAGACAATATCGCATCTCTTCCATCAATAAAGCTAGGGTTACATGCCTGAAGCTTCAAGGCATCCACCACTAGTTGCAGTACTTTTGTACTTCCATTAGGAGTCGTTGACATTACATCTGATGAATATCCATATTTTTCAACATACTTCCAATGCAAATCCCACAACATAGTAGCCCAAACAAAACCAATAGAATGAGAATCTGTAGATACACTCCCATTGGTATTGGTAACTTGCATTTGATTGGTAGTTCCATACGTAAAAGCATTCACTGAAAAATTAGGGGAATATTTAGCAGGTCTGATACCGCCTCCTGTTATTGGCTCTCCTCCTGCGTAAGTTCCCATACCTCTTGCCACCGAAGCATTATCACCAGGCTTATTGGTCAACATCAAAGCAAAGAAATCAGACCAGCCCTCTCCCATCTGCTCTCTACTTGCAGAGGTAGACAAACATCCAGAACCTGTACCCGTTAATCGGTTTGATATTCCATGTCCGTATTCATGGGTTACAATTCCATTATCAAAACTTCCGTCCGGAGTAATACTGGTAGCCGGATCATTTTTAAGGGTAATGTTCACTGTTGTATTAGCAGCAAGTTGAGTTTTTATATACTCTCCTTCTGAGTTTTCGATGGAAACTGTAGGAATTGTAATAGAAGGATCCGTCCCACCCATTCCCCACGGAAAACTGGTAGCAGCTGCATTATTATATATTACAACACCAATAGCTCCGGCATCCTGGGCATTTTTTGCTTTTACAGCAAAACCACAATTTGTGCCTCCTCCTCTTTCAATAAGTCCTATTTTCCCTGCAAGTGATCCAGCTGGTAACGCTGTACAGGCATATATATTTGATGACAACTGCACGTTGGCTGTCACGCCGGTAGCTGTTAATGCAGGACCAAATTCAGCAGTTCCATTAATAGGTGTACGTACAACAGCAGCTCCCGGAGCATTGTAAAAGAACATCTGATTTACGGGTGACCATAAATACATCTGCATGTACGGATTATTTCCATCCGGAGGGGTGCCGAAATTGGCATTATTAAGTCCACCTCCATCTTGACCTTCCGCTTCTACATAATCATCACCGAGCCCACCCAATCCAAAATTATTTTTCTGAAAGTTTCTCGCTGATTCTGTAAATCCAAACTTATAAAATACATCATGAATTTTATTATTCAAATAAAACAGATTAGTAATAGACGCATTTTGATTAGCAGCAGGTGTTCCGTTGATACTGAATGGAAAATCAAAATTTCTGGTCGTTCCACCATCAGGAGAAAGACCAGCGTCTACATCTCCTGTATCTTCATAAGCATATACATTATTCCCCCTTGTAATAGTATAATGAATATCTCCATCGGAATGCCATCCTTCTGGTGAAGCTACTAAATTCCATGGATTAGAGATTAATTGCCTTGAACCGAATGTAGGGGCTTCTACTGGTAAAGGAAAAACATTATAACTGGCATTATCAGGTGCCAGGAAAGGGGTAAATTGAGCCATATTATTTTGCGGTCCCTCCTGCTTATTTTGGATAAAATCCATCTCTTCATGGCTATGAGAATAAGCACCTGGATGAAAACTACAAGATAAATTCAAGTCTGTTTTTTCAATGATTTCACCGGTATTTGTATCTATTAGATAGTTCCAATAGCTTGGTGATTTTGGTTCTCTTAACAGATATTCATAAGCAAGTTTCAAACTCCCTTTATGATCTACATATACAAGTCTTTGTTTTGCAACTTTTTTGCTGTCAGCAGATTCTCCGGAAAAATCATGAATAAGGAAGTCTTTCACATTATTTTTCTTCAAATCTTCTGCAATGGTATGAAGCGCAGCGGTTTTGCTGACAGTGGCATTACCAATTACAGATATAGTATAATCTTTCACAAAATTATCTGTATAATAAACTACTTTATTATCTTTAATAAGTGCTGTCCCCACAGAATTATATATTGGCAAGCCTTTATAAGTCTGTATAAATTTCACAACATTCCCATTTAAAGATTTTGAAGCATCTACATTATCTATAATAAAATTATTGAGATCATATTTTTTATATTCTCTTATTTTATTTTGAGAAATATAATCTTTAATAAGCTTTTCATTGTCTTGTCCGAATGCAATAACCGGAAAAACAGAAAATACCGCAAACAAAATAGGTAGAGTTTTATTTTTCATATCTATTATTAAAGACGCGAATCTACAAATATTTTATATAAAAAGATCAATATTAATAAATAATGAATAAAAAAAATAACTTTCTGATCTGAGCCCCCATCTTATTTATAAAAATTATTATTTTTTCATAAATATCGATTTCATTTACAACTACCTGACAATAAAATTATCTTTCTTTTGTTCTAAAAAGCTCATCTCACTTTTAGAGATAACCTCCCCCTTTCCCTTATCATAAGATGCTTAAAGCACCTCAAACAACAACAAGCATAAAACTAAACCTATAAAAATGGCTAAAGAGAAGACTCTAAAATTGGAATATTTACTTTAAAAAACCTTTACAGAAGCCGACGTTTTTCTTTATTTCTGAGTTTTCATGATTTCTTATTCACTTGCTTTTAATATCTTAGGTACACTTAATCTCGAAATGAAGATCACAAAGCATTATATAATTTTTTTTAATCACCGAAAAAATGAAGAATATCACAATTAAATTTTTATGTTTATTTTTCTTATTCAGCCTGCTGTCTTGCAGCGGATCACCACAGACTCAGGATGAGGAAAGAATATGGCTGGTATTTCAACCTAAAGTAGAACAGAACAAATCAGTAACCCTAAAATTGTTCTTTAGGAGCAAACCGGATAACGGAAGCATCAAAGTCCTCTCTGCTTCCTCAAAGACAGATACAAAACTAGATGGTTCAAAAATCGAAAAAGAAATGAAATCGGATGGGGAATATTATTTCTATGATATCTTTTTTGAAGCGGGAGCGTTGGGCAAATCAGATCTCCCCGTTGTAGAAGCAAAAATAAATGGAAAAACCTACAAAAGCAAAGCGGCAACCATTGAGGTTGTGAAAAAACAAGATGTAGACAATAATGCAGTAAGACTGGTATTGGAAACCGATAAAAGCCGTTACCATGTGAATGACACGATTAAGCTCTCCCTGTATGAATATTCTAAATTCTCTCAGATCTCTAAATTTACTCCGGCAGATCTGGTTAAAAAAGGCGCACCCGAGGCTTTATTTGAAGTGATTGATGCAGGAAATGTAGATTATGAAGTAGGCATTGTGGGTTTCAAAAAATACATAGACGCCAATTTTAAGGTAGCAACTTATCACTGGAATGTAAACGATGCAGGCAAGCAGATGGCCACACTAGATGGTACATCTTATATAAAAAACCTGATTTTTTATATAAAAATGACGGCTAAAGAAAAAGGCACTTTTAGCATACCTAAAAGCCATTTCGATTATAAAATTTATCCTTATGAAGAAGCTTTCCGAGAGGAAATGCTTGGCCCGGAGGAAGTTTTGCGCACAAAAAACAGGAT
Source organism: Chryseobacterium sp. G0162 (assembly GCF_003815715.1). Classification (NCBI taxonomy): domain Bacteria; kingdom Pseudomonadati; phylum Bacteroidota; class Flavobacteriia; order Flavobacteriales; family Weeksellaceae; genus Chryseobacterium; species Chryseobacterium sp. G0162. Next base: position 828,773 of record NZ_CP033922.1, read on the forward strand.
AAGCCCACAATCTAATGCATTGAATATTATTGTAGAATAGTATAGATTAATGCATATCCTAACAAGAAAAATCAATATAAAACAAAGAAGCTATCCCTTTTGGAGACAGCTTCTTTTACTTATTATTATTCAATAATCTTTTCAAATTATTTTCTTACCATCACTTTTGATGTTGCTTCAAAGCCCAACCCTTTCACCTTTACCATATAAGTACCATCTACCAAACGGCTTGTAGAAATTGCTTTCTTAGCATCAGGTGAAATTTTATCTTCTGAAGAAACCATCTTACCTGACATATCATAAATCTCTACACTTACTTTTCCAATGGTATTAACCGGGAAACTGATAAAGAACTCATCTCTAGCCGGATTAGGATAAACAGAAATTTTATTTTCTTTAATTGACTTCACCTCATCAGTTGATAATGAAGCACATTCTGACGGTAAGTCAAAGCTCTCAACCTGATCATAGATATTATTTTTAAGACCTGCCGAAGCATTTACCCCCAGCCCTCTCTTTGCAAAAACCTTCCAGATCATACATTTATCCTGTCCGTTTGTAGTTGCCATTTCTGCAGCTAAAATAGCATTTCTTCCATCAACAAAACTTGGATTACAACCCTGCAGCTTCAAAGCATCCGTAACCAGTTGCAATACTTTAGTACTTCCATTAGGCGTACCAGACAATACATCAGAAGAGTATCCGTATTTTTCAACATATTTCCAATGAAGATCCCATAACATAGTTGCCCATACAAACCCTATAGAGTGAACATCAAGAGACAAACCACCACTTGCATTGGTATATACCATTCCATTTGTGTTTCCATAAGTGTAGCTATTGATTGTAAAATCAGGAGAATATTTAGCAGGTCTGATTCCTAAACCTGTTGTAGGCTGTCCTATTACGTAAGTACCCATACCTCTGGCCACAGAAGCATTATCTCCTGGCTTGTTCGTTACCATAAGAGCAAAGAAATCAGACCAACCTTCTCCCATCTGTTCCATACTAACACTCGCATTTAAACAGTTCGATCCTGTTCCGGTCAGCCTGTTAGATATACCATGTCCATACTCATGAGTAATAATACCATTATCACAACTTCCATCTGGAGTCATGCTGGTAGCGGGATCATTTTTTAAAGTCACATTTACTGGTGTATTTGCAGCAAGTAAGCCTTTAATATAATCACCTTCAGATTTTGCAATCAGCACAGTAGGAATAGTAACCGTTGCATCAACTCCAGTCATATTACTCAATGAATTACCATTAGCATCGTTATTATAAATAATAGTAGCGATAGCCCCCGCATCCTGAAGATTTTTAGTTTTAACCACAAATGAGCACGTCCCTCTTTCCACCAGTCCAATTTTCTCCGTAAGCGATCCTGCAGGTAAAGCTGTACATCCGTCAGAAACCGCAGATAACATTACACTACCTGTAACCCCATTAGCATTCAAAGGACTACCAAAATCCGCCGTTCCCACTAAAGGAGCTCTTGGAACAGCCACACTTGGTGCATTATAATAGAATTTTTGGTTTATCGCGCTCCATAAATACATTTGCATTCTTGGTTTACTACCATCTGCAGGGCTTGCAAAGTTCGCATTGTCTGTACCTCCACCATCTTGCGCTTCAGCATTTACATAGTCATTTCCTAAACCTCCCAATCCAAAATTATTTTGTTGAAAATTCTTTGAGGTTTCGGTAAATCCAAACTTGTAAAAGATGTCATGTACCTTGTTATTAATATAAAATAAATTGGTAATAGCAGCATTTAAATTGTTGGCCGGAGTACCATTAATATTGAATGGAAAATCAAAATTTCTACTTGCCCCTCCATCTGCATAAGTACCGGGAGCATTAGTATTAGCCTTATCATCGTAGGCAAACACATTATTTCCTCGTGTATATGTATAATGATTTGTTCCATCAGAATGCCATCCTTCCGGAGAAGCAGTAGGCAGCCATGGATTTGTCACTATTGACCTGGAACCAAATGTTGCAGATTCTATAGGCAATGGAAACACATTATAAGTTGCCATATCCGGTGCCAATAAAGCCGGCTGAGCACTCATCTGCACAGGTCCTATAAAACCATTGTGCGCAAGTGTTGATTCATCATGTGAAAAGGCATCGTGTCTGAAATTACAGGAAAGATTGAGATCAGATTCACTAATAATTTCCCCGGTTTTCGCGTTTATAAGAATATCCCAGTAACTTGGGGATTTTGGATCCTGAAATGAGAATTGATAAGCCAGTTTCAAACTTCCTTTATCTTCAGCATATACTAACCTCTGCTTTGCCGCATATCCCTTTTCAGGATCAGTGTCTGAATATCCAAGAATATAATAAGACTTCACCTCATCCTTCCCTAAATGGTCAGCAATTCTCTGTAAAGCATCTTTTGCAGTAACAGAAGCACTACCTGAAGCAGACTCCTTATAATCTTTTACAAAATTATCCGTATAATAAACAATCTTATTATCCCGAATAAGTGCAGTTCCCACAGAACTATATATTGGAAGTCCATTATAGGTTTGTAAAAATTTTACGACATTTCCATTCAAAGACTTTGACGGATCTACATTATCAATAATAATATTATTTAAATCAGATTTTTTATATTCTCTCGTTTTATTTTGAGAAATATAATCCTTAAGCAATCTTTCATTATCCTGTCCGAACATAAAAGCAGGAAAAACAGAGAAAACCGCAAACAAAATAGGTAGAGTTTTATTTTTCATATCCATTATTAAAGTTGCTAATCTACAAATATTTCGTAATCAAAATTCAATTACATTAAATCATAATCAACAATAAGAAATAATAAATGAAAAATTAAAATTACATTAAAATAAAATATATCTCAATAAGGAGAATCCAATTCTATATTATTCCCTAAAACAGAATATATAACAATGATTTCTATTATAACATTCTCACATATCAGAGAAAAAAAACATAAAAACACAGACTTTATATATAGTATTTTTTTGAAAATTTTAATTTTATTTTAATATTTTCCTAAAACATCTCTATCCAGTATGAACATTTATCAGCATAAAAAAACTGTCCAGATGGACAGTTTAACTCTTATTTATTTCTTAATGATTCTTTCTGAATAGGTTTCATTTTTATCTGTTATTATAGTAACGATATATACTTCTTCTTTTCGGAAACCCTGATCTATCTACAACCAATTCTTTTTGAAACAAAAAAAAAAGCCGCTCAAATGAGCGGCTCCTTATTTATAAATGGTTCAAAGATTATTTACCTTCTTCCATTTTTCTTTTCAACTCTGCTAATGCATCGATGTCTCCAAGAGTAGATCTTTCTTCGTTGTTTGAAGAAGAAGATACGTTTCTAGAAGAAGATTCTTTAACGTTTTTCTTTTCTTCGTCTCTGAAGATCCCTGTGTGAGAAACTACAACTCTCTTGAATTCTTTGTTGAATTCAATTACTTTGAATTGAGCATCTTCACCTTTTTTGATTTTAGATCCATCTTCTTTCTCTAATAATCTTGAAGGGCAGAATGCTTCAACCTCAGCATCTTCGAATTGTACAGAAGCTCCTTTATCGTGAACTTCTACAGCTTTACCAGCGTGGATAGTTCCTTCAGCATATTTAGTTTCGAATTTATCCCATGGGTTTTCAGTCAATTGCTTGTGACCTAGAGATAATCTTCTAGCTTGGATATCTAATTCAAGAACTACAACATCTAATTTATCACCTACTGCACAGAACTCAGATGGGTGCTTGATTTTCTTAGTCCAAGAAAGATCAGAGATGTAGATTAATCCGTCGATACCTTCTTCTAACTCTACGAATACACCAAAGTTAGTGAAGTTTCTTACAGTTCCTACATGCTGAGATCCTACCGGATACTTAGCTTCGATGTTCTCCCATGGATCTTTAGATAATTGCTTGATACCAAGAGAAATTTTTCTTTCTTCTCTATCTAAAGTTAATACTTCAGCTTCTACTTCATCACCTACTTTCACAAAGTCACCAGCAGATCTTAAGTGAGTAGACCAAGACATTTCAGAAACGTGGATTAATCCTTCAACACCTGGAGCGATTTCTACGAATGCACCATAGTCAGCAAGAACTACTACTTTTCCTTTTACTTTGTCTCCAACTTTCATGTCAGCAGAAAGAGCATCCCAAGGATGAGCTTCTAATTGCTTCATACCTAATTGGATTCTTGTTTTCTCATCATCGAAATCAAGGATTACAACTTTTACAGTTTGTCCGTCCTCAAGGATTTCAGATGGGTGGTTCACTCTAGACCAAGAAAGGTCTGTAATGTGGATCAATCCATCTACACCACCTAAGTCAATGAATACACCGTAAGAAGTGATATTCTTAACAGTACCTTCAAGAACCTGACCTTTTTCAAGTTGAGCGATGATTTCTTTTTTCTGACCTTCGATATCTGCTTCGATCAATGCTTTGTGAGATACAACTACGTTTTTGAACTCAGGGTTGATTTTCACAACTTTGAACTCCATAGTTTTTCCTACGAACTGATCGTAATCTTTAATTGGCTTAACGTCAATTTGAGAACCAGGTAAGAATGCTTCGATTCCGTGAACGTCAACGATCATACCACCTTTAGTTCTTGATTTAACAAAACCGTTAACGATTTCTCCAGTTTCGTGAAGTTCGTTTACTTTATCCCAAGCTTTAAGCGTTCTAGCTTTTCTGTGAGATAATTGTAATTGACCAGTTTTGTCTTCTCTTTTGTCAACCATTACTTCTACCTCATCACCTACACTTAGGCCTTGGTTGTAACGGAATTCGTTAAGAGAAATAACACCTTCAGATTTGAAGTTGATGTCTACGATAGCTTCTTTGTCAGTTAATCTTACAACTCTACCAACTAAAACGTCATTATCGTTTAGACTGTTAAGAGATCCGTTGTAGATTTCTTCTAAATCGCTTTTTTCTTTTCTCGCATCTGCATCAAGACCTGATTCGAAAGAATCCCAATCAAATTGTTCTGGTGCTACGTTTTGGTTTAATAAAACCTCTGCTGAATTTGTCTCTTTTGACATTTTCTAATAAAATTTGTATTCCTTCTTTTTTAATGGTTCGAATAAATGTGGATCTAAAAAATACGGAAGTAATTAATTTTTAATATTTTACCTTTTCAAACCTTTCACACAAAAAGTGGGTGCAAAGATAAAAATTTTATTTGAGATAAACAAGAGATTTTCTTTTACCAAACCTTCCACTAAACAACTGATTGTCAAGGTCTATTTATTTTTATGAAAAGAATAAAAAACCAAAAATTGAGATCATCATGCAAAACATATTGCCACTAGGATCTTGAATATCTTATTTTCTATTTTTAAAAGCGTTTTTCTGTTGATTACATCCTAATCTGGAATGATTTATTCTTTAACCAAATGTAAAATTTCCAAAAAATCTTTTAACAAAATATTTTTTTATCAATCAAAACAAGGAAACCTATAAAAACTATGTAATGCAAAAGTATTTCCTTTTAATTTTAATCAGTCTGTCAGGGTGCGTACATACACTAAAAGCATGTACTATATTATCTTGTTCCAGAGGAGGCGAAGTATTTGCAGCAGCTAATGAAGACGATACAACACCCTTTACAAGAATATGGTACAACCCGGCAACTAAAGACCGTTATGCTTCCATTTGTTTTGGTGCACCGGATATGCAGATTGCAGCCGCAATGAATGAACATGGATTATTTTTTGATTATGCAGCAGCAAACTATGATTTAAGCAAACTTAACCTGACAAATCCTTATAAAAGTGATATTATGTGGGAGGTTCTGGGAAAATGTAAAAATGTAAAGGAGGCAATGGTCATTTTAAAAAAATATGACTACATCTCTCAGTCCCAGGTCTTATTAGCCGATAAAGAAGGAAATTCCATCTTGATTAACCCTAAGGGGATTATCGAAAAAAAAGGAGACTTCCAGATCAACTCAAATTGTAATATGATCAATGGAAAATTAGCATGCAGAAGACCAGAAATTGCCAATGAAATGCTTTCCGGATCTAAGGAAAACAATATTAATTTCCTGAAAAGTATTCTGGATAAAACCCATCAGGAAGGAGAATTGAACACATTATATTCTACAATCTGCGATTTGAAAAACGGAATAATCTATGTCTATCTTTTCCATGATTACAATATGGTATATAAAATTGACTTGAAAGCTGAGTTGAAAAAAGGATACAGGATAGAAAATCTGGCAGATCATTTTTCTCCGACATTTGCTTATGAAAGCTTTTCAAAAAATCATTCTCTATATCTTAAAGAATCTATTTTTCAGGAAATGAAAGAGAAAGGTATAGATATAACCATTGATCATTACATTATGGAAAGCGAGAAACTATCTCCAAAAAATGAAAAAATAAATTCTGCATTATTGGAAGTAGCACTACAGCTTATTAAATATTCATGGAACGAACATCATTATGGCAGTTCATGGGATTATTGGTTCAGTAAACCTGATGGATATGATATCCAGAAATACAAAGACCCAAAACTTACCTCAGCAGAAAAGCTTTTAAAATATTTATCTTCAAAAGAAACTACAGATCTTAAACTCCGGAATTTCATGTACGAAATCGTTGGCTTTACTAATCTGGCACAGGGAAAGACAGCGACCGCGAAAGAATTTTATAGTAAATCAATCTGTAATCCGGATGAAACCTATAAAGTCACTTTACTTAGAGGAAACGAAATCATGAACAGGTTAAATAAATAAATGCTTTTCTATTTAACGTTAAGATAAATTTGAAGACGTTCTTTTGCTGTTTTTTTTATCATTTCATAATGAAATGGATAGATGTTTTCGAAGTCATATTTAAGTAATTTTTTACAGCTTGAGAGTCTATCGTTTAGATTTTCATATTCAGTATAACTTTCCTTTCTAAAATCTTTGATGTTTCCTGTTTTATCCCCATAGACAGTATCCCCGGTGAATAAGGATTTCGATTTCTTTTCCAGAAGACAAATCGCCCCTCTACTATGGCCAGGAGTATAAATAACTTCTATATTGTCAGCAAAAAAAGGAATTTCTGAAAAGAAAAAATCTGGTTTCATTTTTAACCAGGGATGATTCTCATCTTTACTATGGGCATAAACTTTTAAATTAATTCTGGACTGCCATTTTGTACCATCTTCTATACCACAAGACCCATGGGATAGAATAGCATATACTGGTTTTTTGAACGAAGTAATAAACGTTTCCAAATCCTCGGAATAGGCAGGAATATCAAATAATAGTAATTTATCTTTCAACACTATCAGGTAAATATGTACTTTTTCATCATAAAAATATTGATTGTTAATTTCATAAATATTTTCAGACAACTTAGTATAAAGGGTATCTGTTTTTGATTTGCATGCAAACATACAAGGTAAATAAACAATGAGCAGTATTAATCTTTTAAGTGTATTCATTGTATGATTTTTAATTATTCCATTGCTATTTTGGTTGAGCTCTTATCTAAAGCAGTGAACCCTTTCAGAACATCTCTAATAATACGGAGCCTTCACCTTTCCTTAAATACTATTTAAAAATATGAAAATCAAATTATTACACAAATATATTTTTTTTAAAAGTCTTACAGCAACTGATCATAAAATTTATCACAACCAGAGTAAGGTATTAAACTAATAAAAGCAGTTTGTTTTATTTAACCATTACTTTATTTTACCTTTGCACCCATGGAACTACAATCAATTTATCAAAAGCTGCAGATTCAGGATATGAATCAGATGCAGAAATCTACTTATAAAGCATCTGAAAACAATACGGATATTGTTCTGCTCTCTCCTACCGGATCAGGAAAAACCCTTGCTTTTTTATTTCCTGTTCTCAGAAATCTGAAAAAGGATGTGCAGGGTGTTCAGGCATTAATATTAGTTCCTGCCAGAGAATTGGCGTTACAGATTGAACAGGTTTTCAAGTCGATGGGAACGGATTTTAAGGTTTCTGTTTGCTATGGTGGACATGATAAAAAGATTGAAGTCAATAATTTAATTGAAGCTCCGGCTGTTTTAATCGGAACTCCGGGAAGAATTACCTATCACGTAAGGAATAATAATTTTGATCCAAAAACCATCAAAACATTAGTTCTGGATGAATTTGACAAAGCTTTGGAACTGGGCTTTCATGATGATATGGAGTTTATTTGTAATTCTTTAAAAGGCCTTTCTCAAAGAATTTTAACCTCTGCAACAGCAATGGATGAAATTCCTGCATTTACAGGATTAAAAGATGAAAAAATCATCAGCTTCCTCAAAGAAAATGAAGTAAAACCGGATATTCAACTGAGAAAAGTAATGACTATCTCAGAAGAAAAACTAGATACACTTTTCAATTTGGTTTGTAAAATAGGGAATAAAAGAACGTTGATCTTCTGTAACCACCGTGATGCAGTAGACCGTATTTCTGAGCTTCTTCATCAGATGGGAATCGACAGAGAAACCTTCCATGGAGGAATGGAACAGGATGAAAGAGAACGTGCCTTACTGAAATTCAGAAATGATTCAGCAAGAATTCTTATCACAACTGATCTGGCAGCCCGTGGGCTTGATATTCCTGAGGTAGAATCTATTGTACACTATCAATTGCCTCCAAAAGAAGATGCTTTCATCCACAGAAACGGACGTACTGCGAGGATGAATGCCAAAGGTTTTGTCTACCTTATCATGACGGAAGAGGAAAATTTCCCGTTCATCAAAAACGATACCCCTGAAGAAAGCGTTGCCGGATTTACTAAAGTTCCGCAAAAAACACCTTTCCAGACGATTTACATCAGCGCCGGAAAAAAAGACAAGGTGAATAAAGTGGATATTGTAGGCTATTTGCTTAAAAAAGGGGAACTACAAAAAGAGGATGTTGGTGTTATTGAAGTAAAAGATACTACGTCTTATGTTGCCGTTTCGAGAAATAAAGTGAATGCTCTTTTAAGAAAACTTCAGAATGAAAAACTGAAAGGAAAAAAAGTGAAGATGGAGGTTGCTTATTAAGCTTAACGACTTCTTAAAAACCTATGTGTTTATGTGGTAAAAATTAACCACATAAGCACATAGAAATATTTTAAAATGATCTTACCGTTTATTTTATTCCTCTCACTCTCATCGGAAAAGTATACACCGATTTTGAAGCAGTAATGAATAAAACATCGTTATTTTCTCCCCCGAATGTTACATTGGACGTCCATTTTTCAGGAATAGAAATGTGATATATCTTTTTTCCTTCACGGTTAAAGACATGTACTCCATCACCGGTTAAATAAAGATTTCCGTGTTTATCCAGTGTCATCCCATCTGAACCCATTTCACAAAACAATCTTTTTTCAGATAGTTTTCCTTCTCCTAGAATGTCATAAACATAGGTTTTTCCGGCATCAATATCAGAAAGGTATAATTTCTTTAAAGTCTCACTTCCTACAATTCCGTTAGGCTGCGTGAAAGTGTCTAATTTATTAATCTTTCCATTTTTATTTCTATAATAAAGGCTTTTATTAGACAGCTCCTGCTTAAAACCTATCCAATAATCTCTTTCATATAGCGGATCGGTAAAATACATTCCTCCAAAAACGTCATTCCATACATCATTAGGACCATTTAATCTTTTCCCTTCAAAATCTTTGAATAAAATTTCTACTTTTTTATCTTTTGAGATCTTCCACATCTCTCCGTTATCATCTGAACAGGTAATCAGGAAGCCGTCTTTATCAAAATGAGTTCCGTTTGCCCTTCCTGTTTTGCCTAAAAATTCTATAATCTGATTGCTTCTCCAGTCCCAGTAATAGATCTTATCGTTAGGCTGATCGGTAAAATATACATTCCCTTCTTTATCGGTTGATGGGCCTTCTGTAAAGCTAAACTTGTCAGAAACCATTTGTGGTTTTGAACCTTCATAAAACATTTTACTACTATTTACTGATTGACAGTTTACCAATGCGAAAACCAAACCAATCAGACCTATTTTACTGATATTCTTCATACTTCATTTTTAGACCTGCAATTTACAACATGCTTTATCAGTTTCAAAAATATTTTCTCATTTTGATGCATTGTATTCCAAAACATATAATGTCCCAATTGTCCTATTTTTGAAGTAGATCATATTAGTAGTTGAAGGATATAATTCAGAGCTTTGCAGTAGAGGAATCGATACCGTTTTATCTATAGAAGTTCAGTTTGAAAACAGGTATTGTTCCGGATGAAAAATATTACCAAAATACTTTTATAGCATACGATAATGAGCGCAGAGTCCAACAACATCAAATCCCTGGAAATTGAAAATGAAGATTTTAGAAATTCGGTAGGAACAATGGATGAAACCGGAAAAAGAAAATGGATCTTCCCCCGAAAACCAAAAGGAAAATATACCAATTACAGGAACTATACAAGCTATGCTTTACTTACCCTTTTCTTTGGATTGCCTTTTATGAAGATCAATAACAATCCTTTCTTCCTATTTAATGTTATTGATAGAAAGTTCTTTATTATTGGGCAGCCATTTTATCTTCAGGACTTTTTCATTCTTGCCCTGGGAGCGGTTACCTCTGTGATCTTCGTCATGTTATTTACTGTAGTTTTCGGAAGAATATTCTGTGGCTGGCTTTGTCCGCAAACCTTATTTATGGAAATGGTATTCCGTAAAATAGAATACTGGATTGAAGGAGACCGGAACAAACAAATGAAGCTCGACAGACAGGAATGGGATGCTGAAAAGATCAGAAAAAGAGTTACGAAATGGTCTGTATTTATTTTGATTTCAATGGTCATTTCTACTTTTATGTTCATGTATATCGTAGGTTACGAACAGGTCTTTCAGATTATGATTGAAGGGCCGGCAGAACATCCTTTAAAGTTTATCACAATGATTTTTTTCACGATGACTTTTTACTTTGTTTTTGCATGGCTTCGTGAGCAGGTATGTACTCTGGTTTGTCCTTACGGAAGACTTCAGGGAGTTTTAATTGATAAACAGACCATCAACGTATATTACGATTTTAAAAGAGGGGAAGGCCGTTCAAAATGGAGAAATAATGAAGATAGAAAAGCGGCTGGTAAAGGAGATTGTATAGATTGTAATCAATGCGTTGTAGTCTGTCCTACGGGAATTGACATTAGACACGGGCAGCAATTGGAATGTGTCAACTGTACGGCATGTATTGATGCCTGCGATGAAGTAATGGATAAAGTGGGCTTGCCTAAAGGATTGATCCGTTATGCTACTGAATCTGAAATTGAAAATCGTGAGAAATTCAAATTTACGTCAAGAATGAAGGCTACCACTGTTATTTTAGCCCTATTGATCGGATTTCTTGGCTTTTTAATGTATGATCGTGGATCTATGGAAGCAAAGTTTATTAAACCAGCGGGCTCTACGTTCTTTATCAAAGAGGGTAAAATCACCAATACTTTCATTTATACACTTCTGAATAAATCAAATGAGAAAAAGATTCTAACCATTAAAGTAGTCAGTCCTGAGGATGCTGAAATCACTTATTTCGGATCTGAAAAAATCATTTTGAAGGGTGACCAGATCTTAAAAGGAAATATCAACATATCCTTCCCTGAAGACAAAATCAAATTCTCTAAACAAAATATGGTCATTGGGGTTTTTGATGAAGAAGGAAAACTGGTAGATTCATTTGAAACTACTTTTGAGGGACCATTTAAGCTTGCGTTATAATAGAGAGAGGTGAAGTTCGGGGTTTTTAGGTTTGAACAGGTATTATAAAACCATTCACTGATAACCATCACTATAAATTTTAAACCTTGAGCCCTGAACTTCAAACCAAATTAGGCCTTATATTTCCTCATAAACTGAGTAGGGGTCATTCCGGAACTTTTCCGGAAGACTCTTACAAAGTAAGAATATTCTTCATAGCCGAGTCTGAAAGCAATATCAACAAGGTTTTCATCGAGGTACATCAGCATTCTTTTGGCTTCAAGCACTACCCTTTCGGTAATAACTTCTGTAGCTGTTTTCTGTACGACAGCCTGTACAGTCCTATTCAGGTGCTTTGATGAAATCCCTAGTAAAGACGCATAATAAGCAATGGATTTATGTTCCGTAAAATACTGCTCTATAAGGCTTTCAAAATCCTGATAATGCTTAAAATAAGAAAGGCCGGCAGAAGAAGTCAGCGTATCAAAGTCTTTTGAAAACAAACGGGTTGAATTGATAAAAATCTGCGACATTAATGACAGGATAAGTCCATTTTTCATCAGATGGTTAGACTGCTGTTCTTTTTCCAGTTCCTTAAATAAATGAATTTTCTTTGGCAGTTCTATGGCATCCAACTGCAATTTTCTAGGAAAAGAAACTGATCCGAAGAAAGGAAAATTTCTCAGTTTCTGATTCACATAATGCATTTCATAAAATTCCTGAGAACAAAAGAAAATATATCCTTCTATATCTTCCGAAAGTTCCCAGCTGTGAATTTGTCCTGGTGATAGAAAAAAAAGGCTTCCTTCTGAAACCTCATACCGCTGAAAATCTATTTCATGAATTCCATTTCCCTGTGTAAAAAGCACAGCAGCATAAAAGTCATGTCTATGAGGTTTTTCTATATGCTGATGCCCTACAATCAAATGGTTTTTCATCGTATTAAAATAAAAATCAGAAGGATTCTTACCCTGAAAAAGATCAATATGAAGAACAGAAATTGAATTCATCCTATATTTTATAAGAAAAGGATTAATAAATGGGGGATAAAAATACTATAAATAAAACCAAGCTACAAATTACGACATAAAAAAGGACCGACTATTGCCGATCCTTTTTATACAATGTAATGATTATTATTTTATAACCAGTTTGCTGTTGTATACTCCTTTCGAAGAACTGATACTGATTACATATACTCCTTTCGGTACATTAACATTCAGTTCTTTGGTATTATTTCCTTCACTCTGATAGACTGATGAATAAATCAATCTTCCACTTGAATCAAATAAAGTGACTTTCACTTCCCCTTTTATATTCTGAGATTTGATAAAGAAATTACCGTCACTTGGGTTAGGATACACTTTAATATCATCAGCTAACAGAGAAGATACCTCTCTGGTTGCAAGGCTCTGATTCTGGGTTTCCTGAGTACATACTTCAAGCGACCATCCGGTAATAGTTCCAGCATTTCCTGCGTTATTATCTGTTGCAAAAAGCTTCCATTCTCCTTGTGCAGAATGTCCTTTAAATATACCCAAAGATTCATTTGATTTGGTCTCTCCCTGAACTGGAGAAGTACAGGTAACTGCAGCTCCTGTATCACTAAATGAAGCCGTAATACCCGATTGTCCCGAACACTGTCTGTTCCAGAAAAGAGCTGATGATCCAACCGGACTTTCAATACCAATCGCCAATTGGCTTACACTTGGATGGGTAACCGCTGGAGTCACTTTTATTTTGGTAATGGTTCCCGTATTATTAACCATTAAAGGAATTGTTATTCTTGGAGCTGATATACCGCTACCGCCTGGACCGTCTGTAATGGCTACAGGACCTCCGCTATAGGTATAAGTATTACAAATTTCACCTGTCACATTATAATCAATCACAAAACTAGGGCTTACTGCATAATAGATGTTATCCACTGCTTCAATCAAAATATAAGCATTGGACGAAGTAGAACCAACAGGAATCGTTATTTGTTCATTACCATCATTAGGGGTATTAGCGGCAATAATACTAAATGTCTTTCCACCATCTTTAGATAATTTGATATTTACATTTGCTGTATTCACCGGCGCTGTATTTGTACCGGCAACATTCCAGGTAATATTCACAGTTGCACCGGAGCTCAATGACTGACCAAACACCGGAGCTGTTACCTGAAAAGGTCCTGATACAGCATCCACGGTTATTACCATTCCATCTTTTGAAACTTGTGGCTGTAATGGATTATTATTTCTTACAGTAGCTGCAAAATTAAGATTCCTAGCTACACTTGATACACTTTCCCAACGGGTTGATAAAACACCGGCCAATACTTTATTGAAATCCGGAAAATATCTTACTAATGAGTTTACCGGAGGAAAAGATCTGAAAGTAGGGCCTGTTGGCTTTGCAGGGTAAGCTGAGGAAATATCTCCCGCTCCAATTTGAGCCGCTGCGGCCTGATCTGTTTGCTCCCAGTTATAGGTATAAGAAATAGTATTAACATCGTTAGTAGATGCTTTTAAAACAAATGCTGTTGATTTAGGAATTGTATAATCGAGTCCGGCATTAATAGTAGGAGCAGGATCTATAAAAGGGGTATTAGTTCCACAGCTTAGGCTGTTTAATTTAGTTCTGATCTGGGTGATACTATTGGTATGATAATAATCGTTAGAATTAAACTGAACATCAGAAGCCGTAGTAATTCCGGTATATGCCATTATGGTACTTCCGCTTCCAGGTTCTACTTTTTGATCTGCCTGCGAAGATCTGTAGGTATAAGAATGTCCGGCTCCCAGCTGATGCCCCATTTCATGAGCGACATAGTCTATATCAAATTTATCTCCTTCCGGAAAATTGTGAGCAGTCCATCCTCCTCCTTTTGAGCTACTCCCACAAATAACTCCTACGAAGGCAGATCCGTTACCGCCTTTCTTATCAATCAGATGTCCCATATCATAATCTTCAGTAGGGATTCTTGCTGATATCTGGGCATGGGCTTCGCTAGGGCCACCATTGATATAAGGATCAGATGCAGGATCTAAGAAAATGATAGTTTCATTATTCGCAATCAGATTAAAATGAAAAGAAAGATCTTTTTCAAAAACACTGTTAAGACGGGTAAGACTAGCATTCATTGCGGCCAGAATTACAGCTTTCTTCTCTACATCTGTAGCTGTTGTAGGGGTTCCGGCTGCCGTTAAATGATACTGTGCATATTCTCCCGTACAGGATAATGCCAATCTGAAAATATTAAAACCAACTGCTTTTTTATTTACAGCATCGTTTTTTTTTTCGGTAGCGTTCTTCTCCACCTCCTCTACTGTGGAACATTCGAAAGGTTCTTTTTCCTGTCCTCTTCTTCCATTGGAATCAAAAACAGCATAAATTGTTCTGTCTTCAGTATAAGGTTCTATAAACTCTGATATCCCGGAACGGGTAATCATAGAAGAAAATCCTACAGGAGATAAACTAAATCTTAAATAGACACTTGGATCTTCCAATGCGGTACCTACATAAGATTTAATATCTGGATATTTTGCCTGTAATTCAGGAGCCATATTGGAAAACTCCCAAACTTGGAATTTTTCCAATCTCCCCTGGGCTGTAGGAAGAGAAATAATAGTTCCTTTTTGACTTGAAAAACGGGCCGGTACATTTTTTAAAAGCTGTTTAAGCTGATTGGCATCCAGAGAATAAAGTCCTGCAAATTCAAGCTTTTCCTGTGATTTTTTAACTTTTTGAGCCCGAAGTTCGGTTCTTGTCCACTGTGAAGACCCAAAGAAAGGAATTACCAGTGCAAAAATGAATAAATAATATTTCATAATCGTCATATTTTAATGTGTTTCACTAAGTTATAAAAAAAAACATTTGTTTTATATTTTTTCACAACATCATGAAAATATATTTTATTTCAATTAAAAACCAGGTTATCACAGGACTTTGCAAGATATATTTGGATGAAACTTTAAAAAATTTTTATCTTTGAAGTTTAGGAGCTGTAAAATGAAAATAAACTTACCTGATAAACTGTATTATTCTATAGGAGAAGTCGCTAAGGCATTCGATGTAAATACTTCATTAATACGATATTGGGAACAGGAATTTCCTATCATCAAACCTAAAAAGAATAGAAAAGGAAATCGTTACTTCACTCCTGAGGATATCAAAAACCTACAGATGATCTATCATTTGGTAAAAGAGAAGGGATACACACTTGATGGAGCCCGTGTTGCTTTAACTACCAACAGTAAGATTTCAGAAACCATTACTATCATTGACCGTCTCGAATTTGTAAAAGCCGAACTTTTAAAACTGAAAGAATCATTGGGTGATAGGGACACTGAGTAGTTTCTTCACCTTCCTTTAAATAATTCTACCCCAAAGAATATTAAGGTCTTAATTTTTAACAGACTGTACTTTTTATATTCTAATATCAACCATTACAACCTTCGTTATTGTGAAGTATGGTTTTTATCAATATGTTTATACTTTATATACACATGATGAGAAAAAACTATTACCAAAAACTGGCTTTTATGGTCATTGTATTGGCTATTCTATTAGCTTTTCAGAAATATACCCGAAAAGATAAGGAGCCTTTTTCGAAGATAAAATTCATTGCCGAAACTTCAGTTAATGTCAACTTAACAGATTTTGACCCCAATATTTTAAGTCCGGAACGTTGGCAAAAGCTCGGCTTTTCTGAAAAACAGGTATCTACTATTCTTAAATATAAAGACATTGTAGGCGGGACTTTTATATCAAAAGAACAACTGAAAAAATGTTATGCTATTTCAGATGAAAAATTTGAAGAACTGAAACCCTTCATTCTGCTTCCTGAAGCTTCTGAAAAGAATAATTCCCAACCTGCTAACAACTTTGATAAGAAAGAAATTAAGGTTTCCGGAAAGTTTAATCCAGATATGAAAACTGTCCGTGATTGGATTAAAATGGGATTCAGTGAAAAACAGGCGGAAGCTATTCTAAAATATAAAAACTATCTTGGAGGAAGCTTTATCAGTAAAGAAAAGTTCAGAGAATGCTTTATCATTTCTCCTGAAAATTATAATAAGCTGGAATCTTATTTACTGTTGCCGGCAAAAACTTCTGAGAACTTTAAAGCCTCTGGAGCCCGTTATCCTGAAAAGATAAAAATACAATATCATACTTTTGATCCGAACCGTCTGGATGTTGAGGGATGGCAAAAACTTGGTTTTTCTGAGAAACAGGCTCAGATTATTGTGAATTACCGCGATAGAAATCTCGGAGGTAGCTTTAAAGATATTGATGATCTACAAAAATGCTTTGTAATTTCTGCCGAGAAATTTCAGGAGATGAAACCTTTTATCAAGCTCAGTCCAGCGACTGTAAAGAAAGAAGAGAAACAGCAAGAAAAAACTGATTTCTCAAAAACAGATCTCAATACCATTACCTTTAAGCAGCTTATAGAGTTTGGACTGGATGAAAAGAGTGCCGGCTCTATGATTGGCTTTAGAAAAAAGCTGAGGGGATTTGTTAATAAACAACAGATTCTGGATACCTATAATATTGATAAGGAAGGGGTTCAAAAATTAATATCCATTGCCCCATTGGATACTTCCAGCGTTCCTAAATACACATTAACAGATGCTCCTGAAGAATGGTTGAAAGATCATCCTTATTTTAAATATTCTGCTGACAAAATTATCTTCTATCGCATCACCTATCCTGATGACAAGAAAATTTTGAAATTTCTGAAATTAAAACCTGAATATGAAGAAAAAATGAAATTATACTTAAAATAAAAACAAGTCATCCTTGCTTATATAAAACATTACCCATACGTCATAAAAAAAGTAGGAAAACCACTTCCTACTTTTTTATTGATAACTTATTAATTATTGAATCTTAATCAATTGTTTTACTTGAGTCTGTAAGCAAACCGTTTAATGCATTAAGCTCATCCTCGGTTAAGTCTCTCCATTTTCCGATTGGGAGATCCAGTTTGATATTCATGATACGAATCCTTTTCAGCTTTTTTACATCATAGCCCAAGTATTCACACATTCTGCGGATTTGCCTGTTTAAACCTTGGGTAAGAATAATTCTGAAATTCATTTCATCAATCTTCTCCACTTCACATTTCTTGGTCACAGTATCCAGAATAGGAACTCCGTTTCTCATTTTTTCCAGAAACCTTGGAGTGATCGGCTTGTCTACACGGACCAAGTATTCTTTTTCGTGATTATTTCTGGCTCGTAGAATTTTATTTACAATGTCACCATCACTGGTTAAAAGAATAAGTCCTTCACTGGGTTTATCCAGCCTTCCGATTGGAAAAATTCTTTTGGGGTGGCTGATATAATCTACGATATTATTCTTTTCACGTTTGGTATCTGTGGTACATACAATTCCTACAGGTTTATTGAAAGCAATATAAACTGGTTTTTCCTGCGGTTCTCTAATGGGCTTGCCATCTACTTCTACCAGATCTTCATCAGAAACTTTGGTTCCCAGTTCAGGAATTTTACCGTTAATTGTTATTCTTCCTTCTTCCAACAGCTTATCAGCTGCTCTTCTTGAACAGTAACCTACTTCTGATAAATATTTATTGATACGTGTCTTTTCCATGAATTCTTTCCGTAACCGGAATTATTTTATTCTCCTTGAAATCTAAAATCATTATTTAAAAACTGAGCTGTAGCATCTTCGATTTTATAATCTCCGATTTTTGTTCTTCTCAATTGTGTTAAATAAGCTCCTACTCCTAATTCCTGCCCAATATCATGAGCGAGACTTCTGATGTAGGTTCCTTTTGAACATCCCACTGTAAAGCTTATCAAAGGAAACTCTATTACAATATCTTTAAGATAATGAATGGTTGTTTTTCTGGACTTCATTTCCACTTCTTCTCCTGCTCTAGCCAGATTATAGGCTCTTTCACCATCAATCTTTATTGCAGAATAAACCGGTGGTTTCTGTTCGATTTCGCCAACGAATTTTTCCAATGCTTCTTTTACCTGTTCTTCAGTGATATGCGAAATATCCTGATGAAGGATTTCAGGCTTTTCAGTGTCGTAAGATTCAGTTTGTACTCCTATTTTAATCTCTGTCCAGTATTCTTTAGGAGCATCCTGAATTTCAGGAATTTTTTTCGTGAATTTTCCACAGCAAACAATCAGAAGCCCGGTTGCTCTTGGATCCAGGGTTCCTGCATGTCCGATTTTAAATTTTTTAGGAAGGTCAAACTCCCTTTTAAGTTTATATTTCATTTTATTGACAGCCTGGAAGGAAGTCCAGTCCAAAGGCTTATCCAATAAAAAAATGTATCCTGATTTCAGTTCTTCCGCCGTCATTAATGGATATATGAATGTTTTTTATTTAAAGAAATAAAAATAGATTAGTAAAGCAATTCCTACGAAAATACGGTACCATCCCCAAGGTCTGAAACCATATTTGTTAAGTACACCAATGAATGCTTTGATAGCAATAAGAGCTACAATAAATGCCACCACATTTCCTATCACGAAGATCATAATGTGATCCTGTGAAGCCATAATCATTTCATATCCTTTCTGTGGATTAGCCGTTTCTTTTCCCCATGTCTTTACAAAAACAGAATACACTGTTACCGCCAACATAGTAGGCACTGCAAGAAAGAAAGAAAATTCTGCAGCTGCTTTTCTGGTAAGTCCCTGTGTCATCCCTCCAATAATAGATGCTGCACTACGGCTTGTTCCCGGCATCATTGCCAGACACTGCCAGAATCCTATGGTTACCGCCTTTCTTATCGTAATTCCTTTTTCATCATCAATTTTAGGGTTTTTAAACCATTTATCAGCAAACAATAAAACTACTCCACCTAAAACCAATACTGAAGAAATAGCAATCTGATTTCCCAGAACGGCTTCAATTTTATCATCGAATAAATATCCTAATACCAATGCAGGAACTACTGCAAAGGCCAGTTTAAAATAAAACTGAATATTATTCAAATCGAAAAACTTCTTCCAATACGCCACTACAACTGACAAAATAGCCCCAAACTGAATGGAAACCTGAAACATTTTCAAAAATTCATCATCGGGCATTCCCAATAAATTGGCAGTGAATCCCATGTGTGCTGTAGATGAGATAGGAAGATATTCTGTTAATCCCTCTACAATGGCAATAATAATTGCTTTGATTAAATCCATATTCTTTTACAAAAATTAAAAGATTAAGAGATTGAGATATTTAAAGTACTGGACTCTAAATGTCTTAATCTCTTAATCTCAAAATATAAATTTTTAATTTATTTTCTTTTTAAAATAGCGTAGACTTCTATTACAAAACCTATCACAACAAATAACGGAGCAATTCTGATCCTTCTGATAGAAAAGATATCGTCATTCCAAGAATTGGGGTCAAATTTACCATCTACGGTATTGGCATCAGCTCCCATCATCAAAAGAAATCCAACCACAATAAATGCCAGCCCGATCAGCATCCATTTAAAGTTCTCTTTTCCGAAGTAGAATGTATTTTCCTGTGGCACTTCTGCTTCGCTTCCGAAGTCTGAAGCAGAAAATTTATTTGTTTTTTTGCTCATTTTTAAGAGTAATATAAGTCGTCAACGTTTGATTTTAAGAATCTCCATGTTGCAAAAATAGTACTTAAGACGGAAATAAAAATTCCTACTCCCAATACTAAGATTACCAACCAGAAATACTGATTATTGTCCTGTACAAAAGCGGATCCTATCTGGCTTGTAAAATAATACCAAACACCCCCTAAGGCAATAAGACCAATTACAGAACCAATAGCCCCTAAAACAATGGCTTCAATGATAAAAGGCTTAAGAATAAATCTTCTTTTTGCGCCCACCAGCTGCATCGTTTTAATAATAAATCTCTTGGAGAAAATTTTAAGACGGATAGAATTGTTAATTAACACTACAGCCAATACTAAAAACAACAATGAAAATCCAAAGATCCATTTTAAAATTCTGCTCAGGTTATTGTACACATCTACCATCAAAGTACTGTCATTCTTTACATCGATAATGCCAGGAACTGATTTTATGACTTTGATCGCTTCATCAATTTTCGCAGGATCTACATATTCAGGTTTTAAAGCAACTTCAATAGATGATGGGAAGATATTTTCTTCAAATAACGCATCACTATCAATCCCCATACTCTTTTTAGCTTCCTTTGCAGCCATGCTTCTTGAAATATAGGTTGCTTTTTTTACAGGAGCTAACGTCTGTACCTTTTTAAAAGTTTCTTCCTCTAGTTTTGCAATTTTTACAGAATCTTTAGCGTCATAATTTTCATCAAAGTAAGCGTTCACCACCAATTGTTCTTTGATATAGTCAGAATACTTCTGGGCATTAATTAAAATAAGTCCCATTAATCCTAACAAAAATAACACTAAGGCAATACTTATCACTACTGTAATATTGCTGGACCGAAGCCTTTTCTTATTAAACTCATCTACAGATTTAGCCATTAATATTAAAATTTTTGGCTAAAATAGAAAAAATCTTCCGAAATTTGGGAACGAAAAAGAGAAAATCACTGTTAATAAAATCATAAAAAACATTGAGTGTAAAAGCAAAAAAGCATCTTGGTCAACACTTTTTGACAGATGAAAACATCGCAAGAAAAATTGTAGAAGGTCTTAGTTTTGAGAACTATAATAACATCATGGAAGTAGGTCCCGGAATGGGGGTTCTTACCAAATATCTTCTTGAAAAAGATCAGAACATTTATCTTGCCGAAATTGACACGGAATCTATAGAATACCTGAAAAATAATTATTCTAAGGTTACGGAAAGTACTTTTGTAGGAGATTTCCTGAAGCAGGATTTTAATTTTATCAAAGATGAGCAGATTGCGATTATCGGGAACTTCCCGTATAATATTTCATCGCAGATATTATTCCAGATCGTTGATTATTACGAGCTGATTCCTGAAATGGTGGGAATGTTCCAGAAAGAAGTAGCTGAAAGAACCGCTGCTGTTCCAAGAACTAAAAATTATGGTATTCTTTCCGTTCTTATTCAGGCTTATTATGACGTTTCCTATATGTTTACGGTCCATGAGAATGTCTTTAATCCACCACCAAAGGTAAAATCGGGCGTTATCCGCCTTACAAGAAATCCTAAAGAAGGACTAACCGGTAATGAGATTCTTTTTAAGCAGATTGTAAAGACAGGTTTCAATCAAAGAAGAAAAAAACTCTCCAATGCATTAAAGACACTGAACATTCCTGAAGCTTTGAAAGGTCATGAATTTTTAGATAAAAGAGCAGAAGAACTTAGTGTTTCTGACTTCATCCACTTTGCTAACCTCTGGAAAGAAAACCAATAAGATATATAAAAAAACTCCTTTAATGAGGAGCTTTTATCAGTATTTCTATAAAAAGAAAGCCTTTCAGATGAAAGGCTTTCTTTTATTATATTATTCTCTGTTTTTCAACATGATCCAACCGGACCAGTTCATCTGAGTTTTAGATTTTGGATATTCATAAGTAAACTTATACCAATACGTTGCAGATGGCAATCTCTTACCCAGTAAAGTACCATCCCAAATTGGTGTTTCTTTTGTGAACCTGAACATCTCTACTCCATACCTGTCATAGATAGAACCTGTAAAGTTTTTGAACTGACCCAAAGCCTTTAGATCTAATACATCATTAATTCCATCATTATTGGGAGTAATAAAATTATTGATCTGTAAAGTAAAGAAGTCAAAAGTTCCTACACAGTGAGTTCCTACTCTTCTTACCAGAATGGTATAATTCACATTATCTAAAAGTCCAGAAAACACATTAGATTCCTGCCATGTAATTCCATTATCAATAGAATATTCCAGACTGCTTGGCGTATTATTCATTGGAGGATTTTCTGCAGTAACTGTCAGTGTTTTTTTAGATGTCTGATAATCTATTCCGGTTACATAAGGAATGGCAGCTCCTAATACTTTAGCAGAGAAGATTTTTTTACAATATCCATTATCAATTTCAACGGTATAGATTCCCCATTTCTCAACATCTATCTTTTGGGTAGTAGCTCCTGTACTCCATTTGTATTTATATTTAGGTCCGGCTCCTGCATCAAGAGTAACACGATCTCCGTCACATATTTCAACGTCTGCCAATGTACTTTTAATTTCAGGAACAACCTCAATTCTTATGGTTGCAGGATTAAGAGATTTACATCCTTTTGCTCCTATTGCATATACAGTAAATACGGTAGTCTGGTGTAGGGTAACCGTCTGCATATTGCCTGTTCCCGGGAAGTTGCTCCAAAGATAAGTATCTCCTCCTTCAGCCGTAAGTGTTACAGATTCTCCCGGGCATATCTGTATAGAAGATGTTTTCAGTTTAGCAACTGGGGTTTCTTCTTTAAGTAATTTCAACTCAACCAATTTGCTACAGAAACCTCCGTTGGAAACAACCACATATAATATCTGACCATCATTACCATTGTAGTTAAGGATATTTTGGATATAACTATTATTCTCAGCAACAGCATCCGTCTTATTTTCATAAAACTTGAATATAGCTCCCGGAGTTGTGCTAATTGTTGGTTTAATGCTACTTAAATCAAAAGTGGTAATATCCGGCGTAGTACAAAGCAGTAATGTAGCATCATTTGCCTGAGGTGTTGTCCCTCCATGAATTTCTATGGAAGCTTTACCCGGACAAGGGTTTCCAGGGACACTTACCTGAATAGTATAGGTCCCGGGTTGTGTAGCGGTAACTACATTGGTGGTAGCATTAGGAATCAAAGTTCCGTTATAAAACCACTGGTATAATAAGTTCGGATCATTTACAGAAGCGGTAAGTATCTGAGGTACATTATCACATACATTAATATCGCTAGGTAATTTTGTTCCACCAGGGCCTAAAAGATCTACGCCTATATTGAAGGATCCTCCTTCCAAAAATACTGCGGAATCATAACTATGGTCAAGATAATCAGCAATAACCATTTTGAAGTGATATTGCTGTCCTGCTACTACATCAGCTACTGCTGTAAGCGGAACCGTTCTTCCATTAAAGTTTGTTTCAATATTGGCAGTATTATACCCTCCAAAATACTGTTGATTTACAGCTCCACAAGTAGTTCCGATTGCAGGGTGAATATTGGTAATACTTACCGGTCCGGCTCCTCCCGGTAATATTGCCATGTTTGTGTAAGGGCCTCCCGATGTAGGCTTCAGTAATATAATGAAAGCATCCGCATATTTACATGGGAATGTCCCCGTATATTCTTCAGATGCAAGTAAATAATTAAATTTAATTTGAGAAGTGGTAGGAACAAAGTCAAACTCCAGAAGTACCGCGTCATTTAAATCAGCTTCCGGCACTCCAATAACCTGTGCCAAATCAGTATCCGTTCCACCACCATTGGTATCACTATTGCTGGCTTCAAAATTATTACCAGCCTTTCTTGCATATCCCGTCGAAAGAACAATTCCGTCTTTAAAAGGGAAATTAGTTGTTGCCTTATGGAAGTATCCCCAGGCTCTGTTTGCATCACCTACAGCATGATTAGGTGTGATTTTCACATTGGTTACATTAGGAGTAATACAGGTATTTGTTCCAGATGAAATCAATACATCTTTTACCAATTTTTCTATACTAAAACTGGATTCCGGGTATCCCGGAGCATTCACATCAATAAAAGCTCCGGCCTTTTTAGACTGAGCAGTCGCCTGCTTTTTCATAAATGGCCTAGGCTGATGATTCTGAGAAAACGAAAAATTCGAGATGAATAAAAAAAACAAACAAAGCGGTAGGTATCTTATCATAATATTTTTGTTTCAACAAATTTAATTTTTTTTTAAATATACCATACACATATTTATGTTTTTTATAAAAAAACTACAACATTTCAAGCAACAATACACATTTACCAATAATTAAACCGTTTTTAATAAAATGATAATTCAAATTCCAAATATAATTTATAAAATTCATCACCAATCTGGAAAATATTAAAATAACAATTAAAGTTCAATACCAAAAACAACAAAACCTTCCAAAAAAAAGGAAGGTTTTGCTGTTTATTTAATATTTATAAATAATTTTAATTTCTGTTTTTCAATAAAATCCAACCTGAACGTTGTTCCAGTTTCTTATTGGCAGGATTTTCCCACTGAACTCTATACCAGTAAGTCCCTGTAGGCAAATTAATTCCTTTTAGAGATCCTCGCCATATAACGTCTCCTTTTGTTGCCTTGAAAACCTCAGCTCCATACCTATCAAAAATAGAAGCTGCAAAATCCTTATATCCACTGATTCCACTAAAATCTATGGTGTCATTTATCCCATCCATATTAGGAGTAATGGCATTGCTGAGTACAAAGGTGAAATAATCTATTGAAGTTCCACATTTTGCATTTTTTACTCTAACCATTAAATGATACATTGTATTATCCAGAACTCCATTAAACACATTTGAGCTTTGCCAGGTCACTCCATTATTAATAGAGTATTCTAAGGTACCTCCTGTTGGGTTACTCGCTGTAAGTGTTAATATATTCTTATCATATACAACATTAATAATTTCAGGAAGATCAGGATTGATAAGCTGTGCAGTAAAGACTTTAGAACATACTCCGTTACTAATTGTTACAGAATAAGTTCCTGCAACTTTTGTAGTAATCGTCTGGGTAGTAGCTCCCGTATTCCATAGGTAGGTATAATTTGGCCCTGCTCCTGCATCAAGAATTCCATTATCTCCAGCACATACATATACATTTTCTAATGTAGACACAATAGCAGGAACTACTTCAATTTTCACTTTAGCAGCAACAAGAGAACTACACCCGTTTCCTCCCAGTGCAAATACAGAATATTCTGTAGTGATTGTAGGAGTTACTACCTGCGTATCTCCATTCCCGGCAAGACCTACCCAATTATAAGTAATTCCACCTGTAGCGGTAAGAGTAACAGATTCACCGGCACATATTTTCATTTTATCCGCTGAAACTCCCGCTATTGGAGGTCCTACCTGAACTACAACAGTTGCCGGTGTAGCAGAAGGGCATCCATTAGCTCCTATAGCAGTTACGGTATATGTCGTAGTAACTGTTGGAGATACAGTTTGTGTATTTCCGGTACCTGTAAGCCCATTCCCCCAAGCATAGGTAGTCCCACCAGAGGCAGTTAAAACTACTGATTCCCCCTCACATATACGAGAATGAGACGATACAAGCGCTGCAACCGGTGCTACTTTATCCTGAGTTACTGTTACCGTGGAATTATAGGAACAACTCAGATTTCCAGGCTGAAACACATTGGCAACAGTCAATGTATAAGTTCCGCCTGCACTCACGACTGGGGTAAGTGTATTAGCCCCTGACACGATATTACCTCCAACTGTAGTCCAGGTAATTGTAGATCCAGCTGGCAGTACAGAAGCTGATGCATTAAGTGTAATTTGAGGAGTTGTACAGGTAATAGTCTGCGGTGCTGCAATTGTCAGGGTTGTTTCTGCTGTTCTCAATAATTGTAGAGAAACTACATAGCTACAACCGCCGTTGCTAACCCTTACATAGATTGTCTGATTTGCTGAAGTAGGTGAATATGTTGTAGGAGCTGCAATAGAATTAGCATTACCGGCATTAGCATCAGCCTGAATTACATAATAGGTAAATGTTACCCCTGTGGCTGTAGTAATTTGTCCTTCCGATTCTTTAAGGTTATAGGTTAATCCTGGCTGATAACACTTATGTAGAATTGCATTTTGTGCGGTAAAGGGTTCTGACACTTCTATAGTAAGCGTTGCAGGTGTAGCAGAAGCACATCCGTTAGCACCAATAGCAGTCACAGTATATGTTGTAGTAACTGTTGGTGATACAGTTTGTGTATTTCCATTTCCCGGAAGACCTCCTCCCCAATTATATGTTGCTCCTCCTGAAGCTGTTAATGTCATAGATTCTCCTTTACAAATCTTTAATTTAGGAGCTGTAAGGGATGGATTGGGTGGCGCACTGTTTCCCGTCACCGTTACTGTTGCAGTCGCTGTACAGTTGATATTTCCAGGCTGATATACCTGTGATATCGTTAATGTATATGTTCCCGGTGCATTAATTACAGGATTTAGCGTATTTCCTCCTGAAACAATATTTCCTCCTGTAGTAGTCCAGCTAAATGTAGCCCCCGTAGGATAAACTGAAGCCGAAGCATCCAAGGTAATCTGAGAGTTAGCACAAGTCAATACTGAAGGAGGTACAATAGATCCTGTCATTTGCGGAGCTTTTACCAAAGTCAACTCAGCGACTTTAGCACAGAAACCATTTCTGACTCTTACATAAACAGTTCCTCCCGCACTTTGATAAGTAGTGGGATTCGGAATTGTATTGGCATTTCCTGCATTAGCATCAGCCAGTGTTGTATAATAAGTAAAGACCGCTCCTGCTGTTGTACTTATTGCGGGCTGTGCTACAGGTAAATTAAATGTAGCATTTCCAGCAGCATAGCAAGCCGTTAATGTAGCATTCTGTACCGTAGGAGAAGTTCCTCCCACAACAGTGATGGTTGCCTCTCCAGGACAAGAACTTCCCTGTATATACACTTTAACGGTATACACTCCAGGTTGAGTTGCCGTATAACTAGCATTGGTAGCTCCAGCAATAGGATTATTATTTAAAAACCATTGATAGGTTACATTAGGCACCTGAACAGAAGCTGTAAAAGTTTGTGGTGTATTATCACACATATTTACTGAGCTTGGAAGCTTCACTCCCCCTGGCCCCAGAATGCTTACCCCTAAATCAAACGATCCAGCATCTAAAAACACCGCCGAATCATAATTAGCATCCTGAAAATCAGCCAATACCATTTTAAAATGATAACTCTGTCCAGGAATTACCGTCGCTTTTGCTGTTAATGGAATTGTACGGCCATTAAAATTGGTTTCTATTTGAGCGGTATTTGTTCCTCCATAATAAGCCTCATTTTTAGGTCCGCAATTAGGATATGCGGGACGAATATTCGTTACACTTACTGGTCCTGCTCCCCCCGGCAATACCGCCATATTGGTATATGTAGGATCTCCGGCTTTTTTCAATAACAAAGCAAAACCATCCGTAATATTACATGGGAAGTTATCCTGATATTCTTTCGAAGCGAATATATATTTAAAGGTTATTTCAGAGGAAACAGCAACAAAATCGAATTCTATATAAGTAGCATTAGCCAGCTTGTCATTAGGAATATTCAAAGCTGTCGCCAAGTCTAAATCTCCGCCTGTTCCCAGATCATCATTAAGGTCAGCTATAAAAGAATTCCCTGCATTTTTGGCAAATCCTGTAGAAAGAATAACTCCTCTATTGAATGGAAAATTTGTAGTTCCTTTATTAAAGTACCCCCAGCTTCGGTTCTGATTAGATGGAGGCAAATTCGGATATACCACCACACCGCTTACATTGTTACTAGCACATCCTCCGCCTGATATAAGGACATCTTTTACCAACTGAGTAATACTGTAAGAAGACTCAGGATAATTGGAAGTGTTTACATCTATAAAAGCTCCAGCTTTTGCAGTAGCACTGTTATTTTTTGAGGGCACTCCTTTTTTTACCACCCTATTTTGGGCAAAAATAAAGCTCCCTATAAAAACAAAAAATAACACTAAAAATAAACTTCCTTTCCTCCTATTTAACATTTTATATTATTTTAAACAAAAATACTATTTTTTTTGATTGAAATGCAGTTTAACATTATTTACATTATTACTAATTCAAATTTATTAATCGTAGAATATCAACTTTATTTATTTTAATATCATAAAAAAAGACTGACAAAGCAGTCAGTCTTTCAATTATGATTTTAAATTATTCTATATTCTTAAGCAGGATCCAACCTGTTTTTACCGTTGGTAATTTACTTGCAGGGTCTTCGAAGGTAACCTGATACCAATAGGATGAGGACGGCAGTCGCTTTCCTTGGAAATAACCATCCCAATATGGTCTGAACTTCTCTGCTCTGAAGACTTCTTTTCCGTATCGATCGAAGATCATACCACTGAATCCTTTATACTTTACAATTCCTCTGAAGTCAATAATATCATTAATGTTATCCCCATTTGGAGTAATTACATTTTTCATCACAAAAGTAAAGTATTCAAGGAAGCCTACACAGCTTGTATTCTTCACTCTTACACGAATAGAAATAATCTCGTTTTTAGGCACATTGGTAAACGTATTGGAAGCCTGCCATGTCAGCCCATTATCTACTGAATATTCCAGCACCCCATTACTAGGATTGCTTGCCGTAAGAATCATAGTTCCTCTGTCATTATAATTAACTTTAATAATTTCAGGAACTACAGCCTTTATAACCTGTGTTTTAAATTCTTTAGAACAAACTCCATTCTTAATTGTTACTGTATATTCTCCCGGCTTATTAACCGAAATACTCTGTGTAGTATCACCAGTATTCCATTCGTAGGTATATCCAGGCCCTGAACCTGCATCTAAAGTAATCCTGTCACCTTCACAGATATGACCACCCTTCAAGGTAGAAACAATAGCTGGTACTACCTCTATGGTAACTTCTGCAGGCGTTGGAGACTTACATCCCTGTGCTCCGATTGCATATACTGAATAAGTGGTTGTTTTAGTTGGACTCACTGTTCTGGTTCCATCTGTAACAGATGCTGTATCCTTCCATTCATATGTTACTCCACCCGTTGCAGTCATCAATACAGATTCTCCTAAACAGATTTTCAGTTTTGCGACATTCAGACCAGCTGTAGGCGTTGCTTCTTTATTCAGGGTCAATGTTGCGATCCTGCTACAGAATCCTCCATTAGTGACAAGAACATGTAACACTTCCCCATCATTTCCGTTATAGCTGGTCGTATTTTTAATATTATTATTATTTTGAGCCTGTGCATCTGGCAATTTAGAATAAAAACGGACTACCGCTCCCGGTGTCGTAGTAATCATAGGTATTGCTGCGTCTAGATTAAAAGTAGTTACCGCAGGTGTTGTACAAAGCTTAAGTACAGCATCCTGTACCGTAGGGCTTGTTCCCCCAATAACTTTAACCGTAGCTTCTCCAGGACACTGACTTCCCGGAGTCATTACTTTTATCAAATATACTCCCGGCTCAGTAGCAACATAGATCGCACTGGTTGCTCCAGGGATCAAAACGCCATCCTTATACCACTGGAAGGTCATTCCCGGCACGAGTTCCAATAGAGCTTTCAATGTCTTAGGGGTATTATCACACATATTGATTGTACCTGGCAGAGTTGCTCCGTTTTCATCTACAATTTTAACCCCAACATCAAACGATCCTCCTTCCAGGAAAACTGCAGAATCTAAGCTTTGGTCTTTCCCATCCGCAATAACCATTTTGAAGTGGTAGGTTTCCCCAGGAATTACAGTCGCAATAGCAGTTAAAGGGATTGTTCTCCCAGCATAATTGATTCCTAAGTGCGGCACATTAATTCCAGCAAAATAAGCTTCATTGATAGGACCACAGGAAAACCCTGGTCCGCTCGGAACAATATTCGTTGCACTCACCGGTCCTGCGTTTCCAGGCAATACTGCTAAATTAGTATAAGTAGGATCCCCTACTTTTTTCAACAAAAGTGCAAAAGCATCAGAAAATCCCTGGCAAGGGTAGCCTCCGGAATATTCTTCAGAAGCAAATATGTAATTAAATCTTACCTGAGTAGAATTAGGTACAAAATCAAATTCAAGAGAAACTGCGTCTTTCAATTCTACAGTAGGATTAGTAGCAGCTACAAGATCAGGATCACTTCCTGAATCTACTTGTCCACTCATATCAGTAGTAAAGCTATTTCCGGCATCTTTTGCATAACCGGTCGTCAGTACAATCCCATCTTTAAAGGGAAAATCTGCTGTTCCTCTATTGAAATACCCCCAAAATCTATCGGGATTAAATATGGTATGGTTAGGAGACACTGTAACATTGCTAATATTTGCTGTTGTACAGGTACTTCCCCCATTAATCAGAATATCTTTTACTAACTGTTCCGGAAAATACCCTGTAGCCGGATAGGGTGCAACATTTACATTTATAAAGTTACCTGCTTTCGCACTTGGTCCTGTAGGCTTTGTTTTTGCAGTTTTTCTATTGGGACTTACCTGTGAGAATGCAGAAGCAGAAGTCAGTAAAAATGTGAAAAGAAAAAAGTAGTGTTTAAATCTATAATGCAACATTTTGATATGATTTTGCCCAAATGTAGCAAAAATAACGATATAAAATCAGCATTCCAGACACTTATTATTCACTTTTCCATAAAAATCAACAATAAATATATTTTATTTTTAAACAAATTGCAAATAAAAAGAAATTCGATCACAAAAAAACAGATCAATCGCATTGACCTGTTTTTGTATTTCTGATTTTTTTTTCAAAAATTATTTACTCTTCATTTTTTAATTGATCGATTTCATTTTTTAGTTGAGCAATAATATCCTTTAAAGCCTTTATTTCATTTTTATTTGAACTTACATTGCTTTTCAGGATAGCATTTTTAGCCTTTTCATTGTGGTCTTCTTCCTCTTCTTCTTCGTTAATTTCTTCAATATCCTCGCTGATTTCTTCAATGTCTTCCTGAATATCTTCGATATCTTCATTAATCTCCTCAATATCTTCACTAATCTCTTCGATATCCTCACTAATTTCCTCAATATCTTCCTGAATATCTTCAATATCCTCCTGGATATCTTCAATTTTCTCATGGCTTTTATTGACAGACATCTGAATAAAGATTGCGAGATAAATAGCCTCCAGGGAAAGTACCGTAGTAAGAATCAGCAGCATTTTATCAAAATCAACAATATTCAGCATCGGAAGCAAAAACGAAGTCACAAACAATAGAGTATGTACAATCAGAGATTGAATAGATCCTATCCATGATGTAATACTATCTGCTATTTTCTCAAGAACTTCACCTTTTTCGCTATATTTTTTCATCCTTTATATTTTTACAACAGTTCTTTAGTTACGCCTAATCCAAACAAGGCAAAATCATATTTTGCAGGATCTTTATCATCAAATCGTCTGATGGCTATATCCAGTTCTTCCACCGTTTTCCAATCATTCTGTGTTCTTTCCAGCAATCCCAGTTTTCTTGAAATATTTCCGGTATGTACATCTAATGGGATAGACAGGTATTTCTGATCAATATCTTTCCAGATTCCAAAGTCTACACCGCGCTTATCCTTACGTACCATCCATCTCAGAAACATAATGATTCTTTTGGCCGAAGAATTTTTGTAAGGTGAACTGATATGCTTATGACTTCTATGTTTTTCCGTTTCCAGAAAACCACTTCTGAATCTTTCTATCGCATGCTGGAAGTTGGTTTCAGAGTCATTTACCTTAAACAGTTCTTCCAGGCTTTCATTTTCTTTATAAATCCTGTTGAACTGTTTAATAAAGTAAGAAAAGTCCTCTCCGTTAAAAGTTCTGTGAATACTTTTATCCTGAATATCTTTTAAATCTTTTTCGGAATAATTCAATACAAAATCATAGGGAGAATTTCCCATGATATCAAGTATTTTATTAGCCGAATTGATGATTGACTTTCTGTTTCCCCACGAAATAGTTGCCGCTAAAAAACCTGCTATTTCAATGTCCTGCTTTAATGAAAAACGATGGGGTATCTGTATGGGGTCATTTTCTATAAAATCAGGAGCATTATATTGATCTGCCTTTTCATCCAGAAAGCTTCTAAGCTCTTCAAACTTCAACATATTTATTTAAATTTTTACACTTTCCAACGCTTTTGGAAGAAACGAATTAGGAAAAATATTTCTTGCTTCATCGGTAAATACCGTCAGATCAGCATATCGGTTGGAGAAATGACCTAAAATCAGTTTTCCAACCTGGGCTTTCTGGGCAATTGTAGCCGCTTCCAATGCAGTGGTATGGCCCGTATAATCTGCCATTTCCTTCAGATCATGAAGGAAAGTAGATTCGTGATACAGAACCGTAGCATTTTTAATGATTGGAATTACACTTTCAAGATAACGAGTATCACTGCAAAATGCGTATGATACTGGTGGAGCCGGATCAAGGGTCAGCACTTCATTTTTAAGAACATAACCATCGCTTAATACAAAATCCTTTCCTGCTTTTATGTTATGATAATCGCAGCTTTCGATTTCACTGTATTTGGCAATTTCTTTCATATTCAGATGTCTATCCTTTGGTTTTTCTTTAAAAAGATAGCCATTACAGTAGATTCTATGATCCAATGGGATCGTATATACCTCTACTCTATTATCTTCATAGATTTTTTCGGAATAATCCTTATCCAGTTCATGATAAACCACTTCGAAGCCACGATGTGTTTCTGTAATCTGAAAGATCGTCTCCAACATTTTCTTTATTCCTTTCGGACCATAAACATGTAATGGGTTCTCCCTTCCTAAAAGACGGAAAGAAGCAATAAGCCCCGGAAGTCCAAAACAATGGTCTCCATGAAGATGAGAAATAAAAATATGATTGATCTTTGAAAATCTGGCTTTGGCTTTTCTCAGCTGCACCTGGGTTCCTTCCCCACAATCGATCAGGAAGTTCCTTTCTTCCATTTCCAGTAACTGGGCTGTTGGTGAGGTATTGACCGTAGGAATTGCTGAATTAAAACCTAATATTGTTAAATAAGTACTCAAATCAATTGTTTATTGTAACAAATGTACGACAGAAATTTTAAAACATATATTTTACCGCTAAATTTAAGCAGGAAAAGCATAAAAAAACCACTTCCTATAAAAAGGAAATGGTTTATATTTATCTGTAATACGGATTACTTTACTTTTAAAAAATCCATAAACAAATCTAGTGCCTGCTTACGGTGGCTAATCTTGTTTTTATCTGCTGGATCCATTTCTGCAAAGGTTCTCTCATACCCTTCAGGAACGAATATCGGATCATATCCAAATCCTTTAAATCCTTTATTTTCCATTAATAGATTTCCATGAACTCTTCCTTCAAAATATTGGGCTCCATTTTCATCATAGTAGCATAAAACAGTCACGAAATAAGCTTTTCTGTTTTCTATTCCCTGCATTTCCTCCAACACTTTTTCGATATTTTTAGCAAAATCGTGATCTCCGGCATAACGGGCAGAAAATATTCCCGGTCTTCCCTCTAAAGATTCTACCACAAGTCCGCTATCATCGCCTAAACTGGGAACGCCTGTCTTTTCAAAACAGTATTTAGCTTTAATCAAAGCATTGGCATGAAAAGAATCTCCATCTTCTACAATTTCTTCATGAATATTATAATCTGTAAGGCTTTTAACAATACAGTCATCGCCTAAAATCTGCTGAATCTCTTCTTTTTTATGCTCGTTGTGGGTAGCTACCAATAATTCCATTTCTATATTCATTTTCAATTTTACTTTTATAATTGCTGTTGATTACATCTCAGAGTAATGTACTTTATATTTCTTCATAAAAAGATAGTAGAACAAAGAAAAAAGTACAATTCCTACGGCTAAAATCAGCCATTCTGAAACATTAAAAACTTTTGCAAAACTTTCCTCTTTACCATACAGCACCAATAAGGATAGCGTCAGGTTATTAAATGCATGTAATAATATGGGCATCAATAAAGACTTGGTTTTATGATATACCAATCCCAAAACACATCCCAGCATTACAGCACTGATAAACTGCCAGGGATTTCCGTGAACGATTCCGAAAATAATAGATGCATATAAAATAGCTTTCCAAGGTGCAACTCCTTTATTAATCAATCCTTTTTGAATAATTCCTCTAAATATAATCTCTTCGAAAACAGGAGCCATAATCACCGTCATGATAATCATAACGACAGGATTATCTGTTAATTGGCTCATAAGCTGAGTGAAATATTCATAGAAATCTCCAAAAAAAGGCCCTGAAGTTGGAATCAGTGTTGTGGTAAACTCTGATATAAACATCATCCCGGCCATCATTGGAAAAATAAGGAGATACGTAGAAAAGTTAACGGAGGAAAGGTTAAAATTAAGTTTCTGTTGGGTGGTTCTTCTTACAATAAAAAAATCAAAGAAAGCAATTGCCATAACAAATCCTACAGAATTGGCTACCATCAGGAACCAGTCTTTCAATTCAAGATTTTCTTTGAATACTACTTTCCAAAAGGTACTGAATAAAGACACAGCCATCGTCCCCACAAACAATCCAACCACTAAAGTAACAGCGCCCAGCCATGTGAAAGTAAACTTCGGATACCTGCTATTTTCCATTCTTTTTCTCTGTAAAAGTTTATTGAAACAAAGATAATTTTTTTGAATGCCACAGGCAACTAAAAAATAAAATACTTAATTTAGCCACACTACCATGAATATCACCAAAACAAATACAGAAATCCCTTTCCCCAGCGTTGAATCTGAAATTAACCGATGGGTTACTTTTATTCTACAGACCACCTATTGGGGAATGCTTATCTTCTTCTTCTGTCTTTTCATTATAGGCCCAGCTTATGGAATCTATAACAAAGGGACTAAAATGATGCTTTCTGTAGCGCTAATATCCTGGGGATCCTCGATTTTGATTTTAATTCCTGTCATCAGACAATACATCATAAGAAGAGAGAATATTGCCAATAGAATTGTTATAGACCATACAGGTCTTTTATTTTATAATGCAAAAAATAAAATCATACAACAAATATTGTATACAGAGCTTTGCTCTTCAAAACAAAATTTTGACATTTATACAGTGAATCCAATAGGTTCAAGCATTATTCCCTTACTGGAAGTCACCGTCCAACAAGAAAAAAATGATGTCGAAACCAGACGTATAGATATGAACCTTCCTCTTCGTGTTCTGAAAAATAAAGTTACATTGTACACCCATTTTTTGTATGGAATCTCAATTTTTCGTCAAGATTTAAAAATAGATCCAATAGCTCTTAAAAGCTTTTCCATTGACCCAAACACCTGGCATATTAACAGTAAAAAAGGAGTTTCATTGGGCGGTTGGCTATTTATTTTGGCTATGATTGTTATTACCTGCATCCTTGTGGGAATTCCATTCTTATTGTATAAATTTAAAAACTGATATGACAGAAAAGTTCCAGACCGTCACCTCTAAAGTTGATAAACCCATCACTTATCTTTTGATGGGACTGATGTGGGTAGTTGTCCTCATTATTGTTGTCATCATCGGAGTTATTTTTGAAAATATGTACAGCCACTTTAAAGACTATTTACAAAATTCCCTCAGTACTTTTTTCATTCTTATTTTTGCCCAGTTCTTACTGGCATTTTGTCTGATAGCTTTGATTATGGGATTAATGGACCGGAAAAAAGAACACATCCGAACCGCTATTATAGATAAAAAAGGGGTTACTTTTTATAGTAATTCAGGCAATATTATCAATACCGTTTCATATCATGACCTGCAAAGGGCTAAAAATGGATCATACGACACTTATATATACAGCACAGGTGGAAAGTATCCCAAAACGTATTTGAATATATATCTTAAAAATCCATCAGGTGAAACTGCAATGACCCGTATAGATTTCAACTTTGAGTATGTTATTCTGAGTAATCAATTTGAAATGTACCGTCAGTTTTTAAGAGGAATCCAGTGTTTCCGGCCAGATCTAAGGATAAACCCACAAACGATTGAACAATATAGTCTTACACCGGACTTTCCGCCGGTAAAAGATCCCCGTCTATTAGAATTTCTTATCGCATTTCTTATTACTTTTGCTATTCTTGCGTTAATTTACTCTATTTCGCTGCTTATATGGCGTTAAAATTATATTGAGAGGTTCATCACATCTTTTAATTGCAAAGTAAAACAGACCGTAACAAAACGAAAAATTGCTTATCATTTCAACTTTTACTTCTTATTATCAAATCTCTCTTTTTCCTCTGATTAATATTGTCCTCATTTAAATTTGAAAACCTCGCAAAAAATCACGATTTTTGCAACTTCAAAATACGATATGTCAGACTTAATCAAAGAAATACAAAAAAGAAAGACCTTCGGGATCATTTCCCACCCGGATGCCGGAAAAACAACCCTTACGGAAAAGCTGCTTCTTTTCGGGGGTGCAATCCAGGAAGCGGGTGCGGTAAAATCCAACAAAATAAAAAAAGGAGCTACCTCCGACTTTATGGAAATCGAAAGACAGAGAGGGATCTCGGTAGCGACTTCCGTATTGGCTTTTGAATATAGAGATCATAAAATCAACATTCTAGATACTCCTGGTCACAAAGACTTTGCTGAGGATACTTACAGAACATTAACGGCTGTAGATTCGGTAATTGTTGTGATTGACGTTGCAAAAGGGGTTGAGGAACAAACTGAAAAACTGGTTCAGGTTTGTAGAATGAGAAACATTCCGATGTTGGTATTCATCAACAAGCTTGACCGTGAAGGTAAAGATGCCTTCGATCTTTTGGATGAAGTGGAACAGAAATTAGGATTAACAGTTTGCCCACTTTCTCTACCAATTGGTATGGGTAGTGATTTCCAGGGAATTTATAATATCTGGGAAAACAATATTCAGCTATTTTTAGAGGAGAAAAAGCAAAAAGTTGGGGAGTCTATCAAGTTTGATGATATTAACGATACTTCAATTGATGATGTAATTGGAGAAAAAGCAGCGGCTACTTTAAGAGAAGAGCTTGATCTGATTCAGTCTGTTTACCCTGAATTTAATCGTGAAGATTATATGAAAGGTGACTTACAGCCGGTATTCTTCGGTTCTGCATTGAATAATTTTGGGGTTCGTGAGTTATTGAATGCCTTTATTGACATTGCTCCAATGCCACAGCCTAAAGAAAGTGATACCCGTATGGTAAAACCTGAGGAAAGCACTTTTACAGGATTTGTTTTCAAGATTCACGCAAACATGGATCCTAAGCACAGAGACAGACTGGCTTTCGTAAAGATTGTTTCCGGTACTTTCAAAAGAAATGAAAATTATCTATTGGTAAGAGAAGGTAAAAAGATGAAGTTCTCTTCACCCAATGCTTTCTTTGCCGATAAAAAAGAGGTAGTAGAGGAAAGTTTCCCTGGTGATATTGTAGGTCTTCATGATACGGGAAGTTTCAGAATTGGTGATACGTTAACGGGTGGTGAAAAACTAAGTTTCAAAGGAATTCCAAGTTTCTCTCCGGAACATTTCCGTTATATCAACAACAGCGATCCACTTAAAGCTAAGCAATTGGCTAAAGGTATTGATCAGCTGATGGATGAAGGAGTTGCCCAGTTATTTACTCTTGAAATGAACGGAAGAAAGATCATCGGAACTGTGGGAGCCCTTCAGTACGAAGTTATCCAATATCGTTTGGAGCATGAATATGGTGCAAAATGTACTTATGAACCACTATCTATGCATAAAGCTTGTTGGGTAGAAGCTGATGAGAAGTCTGAAGAGTTTAAGGAGTTTGCAAGATTAAAGCAAAGATTCCTTGCCAGAGATAAATACAATCAACTTGTATTTTTAGCAGATTCTTCTTTCACCATTCATATGACACAAGAGAAATTCCCGAATGTGAAGCTTCACTTTATCAGTGAGTTCAGAGAAATATAATTAAAAGCGTAAACAGCTAAAATATAATAGATCCGCAGAAAAATTTCTGCGGATTTTTTTTTGACACTCCTCCAAAGGAATGGAATGTTCATATCTCCAACTTTACTATTCGGAAAAAGATCATCTAAATCGCAATTGTCTTAAATTGAGTATAAAAAGCATTTTGTAAATCCCTTGTAAAACAAATACAAAACACTGAAAATATTATAGTTATCATTTTACGACCAGAATACATCCCATTTACAAATACTTCAGAATCTTCGTGAGTAATTTTACTTCATCAAAAAAATAATGTTATGAAAAAGTTCATCTTACTCGTTGCTATATCAGGTACTTTTATTGCGTGTAGTCAAAAAGGTGGAGCTTCTCAATCCAATATTGAGGATGCAGCCCACAGTATAGACAGTGTTGCTTCTGTTGCTTCAGACGCTATTGATAATGCCAGCAAAACGGCAAACCAGGCTCTTGATTCAGCAAGTATCAGAATAAAAGATATTGAAGGGGCTAAAAATGATATCCAGGATAAAATAGAAAGCACTTCCAAAATGGTAGATTCACTATCTGATAAAATTGCATCTACCAAACTGGAATCAAAGATTGAGAAAAAGGATTCTACAGTCAAAAAGGCTGAGAAAGTGGCCACAAATGTTCCGGCTCCTAAGGTAATTAAGGAAACCAAAATCATTTACAAAGAGAAACCGAAGAATGATAGCTATGAACTGAATATGCCAAAAGATAAAATGGTAAAAACAGGATATCTTGTCGTAAGAGCAGATAATGCTGAAACGGTAAAAGAAATTATCCGAGAAGAAGCTATCAAGAACAATGGATATGTTAAAAGTGAAAACCAGTCTTATATTGAATCAGCCAATCCTCGTGATGAAAATCAAAAGGTTTACAGTCTGAACATCAAAGTTCCAATCCAGCATTT
Source organism: Chryseobacterium sp. G0162 (assembly GCF_003815715.1). Taxonomy (NCBI): domain Bacteria; kingdom Pseudomonadati; phylum Bacteroidota; class Flavobacteriia; order Flavobacteriales; family Weeksellaceae; genus Chryseobacterium; species Chryseobacterium sp. G0162. The sequence continues at coordinate 867,919 of NZ_CP033922.1, forward strand.
TGATGGATTAATGGAAGCATTAAACAGCAATATAGGAGATATTGAAACCAGAGATATTCAGGTTACAGGGCGTAATTATGCAGACAACACCATCTGTAGCATCGATATCAATATCACCGATAAAACAGCATCAGAAAAAGAGCCTAAAACTTTTGGTGGAAAATCATTGGCTGCTATTGAATCGGGCTGGGATGTAATTACTTCAATCTTTCTTTTTCTTCTTCCTTTATGGCCGGTATTTCTGATTGGTGGTATTGGATACTATTTTTATAAAAAGAAAAAAAACAACAATATTCCTAATCAGGATTCTCACTAGAATTTCAAAGTCCATCCTTGTGATGGATTTTTTGTTTTTATCTTTAAGTGAAGCTTATTTTAAACCACAGATGGCACGAATTTTCACAGATGTTTCTGATTTTTTTAATGGATAAGGCGACAAGGAATTTGTGTCTGGAATTCTGAGATGAAATTGTTTCACAACACCAGCAATGACAGGTTGTGATATTTGTGAAACTATTTGTGGGATCTGTGTTTGATTTTAGGTTTTGGCTAAAGCCGAAAGAATATGATTTATTTGAGCGGGCTAAAGCCCACTCCTATTGATGTTGATATGCGGATGGATAATTGGTATTTAATAAAAATGAATGGGGTGAGATCCTTACAGGATGACAAAATTGGAGAGAGATATAAAAGTTATGATGCGAACACTCTTCGACTAATATAGTAAAGCAAATATTGATACTTAACCGCAATATCATTTATCATTCATCAATCATTACTCATTACTCATAAACTAGAACGGTTACCCCACAGCATGGATTAGCCCTCAAAGAGGCAGCATGGCGCGAGGAGTATGAGTGGATAGCGGGAAAAGCTCCTAAAAAGAAAAAGGCCTCCAAAACGGAAGCCTTTTCTATTATTTCATGTTCACAACTTTGTCTACGACAAACTTTGTGTTTCCTCTCCACGGAAGAGCGCCATTGTATTCTTTGTAATGAAGATCAAAGGTTTTACCACTATTGGTTTCCAGTTGTTTGAAAACCTCAGGGTCATCTACAGAAAATTCAAACTCATAGCTTGTAATACCTCCTGTTTTTCCTTTTCCAAATCCTTCCTGAATCAATTTTCCTTCATACGTTTTGAAGACATAGCCTTTTTTCATGGCATAATTCAGGTATCCGGATTTTACCCCTTCTCCGAAAACGAAGAAGAACTTATACCATACAAATACTCCTAACAATAGCAGTACGACACCGAGGATGATCCACAAAGATTTTTTCATAGAGTGTGTGTTTTATTATTATTTATTTTGCGATGCTTCTTGAGATCACAATTTTCTGGATTTCAGAAGTTCCTTCGTAGATCTGAGTAATTTTTGCATCTCTCATTAATCTTTCTACGTGGTATTCTTTCACATATCCGTATCCACCGTGAATCTGTACCGCTTCAATAGTAGTATCCATAGCTACCTGAGAAGAGTATAATTTTGCCATAGCACCACTTTCAGAGATATCTTTTCCAGCATCTTTTTCACAAGCTGCTTTGAAACATAACATTCTTGCTGCCGTGATCTGAGTCGCCATATCTGCTAATTTGAATGCAATAGCCTGGTGGTTGATGATCTCCGTTTTGAACGCTTTTCTTGTTTTAGCATATTTCAAGGCCAATTCGTAAGCTCCTGAAGCGATACCTAATGCCTGAGAAGCGATACCGATTCTACCTCCATTCAATACAGCCATTGCAAAATTGAAACCAAACCCGTCTGCACCGATTCTGTTTTCTTTTGGAACTTTTACGTTGTTGAAGATCAAAGAGTGTGTATCACTTCCTCTGATTCCCAATTTATCTTCTTTTAGCCCGATTTCAAAACCTTCCCAACCTCTTTCTACGATGAAAGCGTTGATTCCTTTATGTTTTTTCTCAGGGTCAGTCTGTGCAATAACGATATAATACGTAGCTGTTCCACCATTGGTGATCCAGTTTTTAATACCATTTAAAAGGTAGTAATCTCCTTTGTCTTCAGCAGTTGTTTTCTGAGATGTTGCATCAGAACCTGCTTCCGGCTCAGATAAAGCGAATGCTCCAATTACCTGCCCGCTTGCAAGAGGGGTAAGATATTTTACTTTTTGCTCTTCAGAAGCAAATTTTTCAAGACCGGCACAAACCAATGAATTGTTTACAGACATTACAACCGCCGCAGAAGCATCTACTTTTGCAATTTCTTCCATTGCCAGCACGTAAGAAACGCTGTCCATACCTGCACCACCGTATTTAGGATCCACCATCATTCCTAAAAGTCCCATTTCTCCCATTTTCTTCACCTGCTCTACAGGGAATTTCTGGTCGCGGTCTCTTTCAATAACCCCAGGTAATAGTTCGTTCTGTGCAAAGTCTCTTGCCGCCTGCTGAATCATCAGCTGTTCTTCCGATAAATTAAAGTCCATAAAAAAAATAATTAGATAGCCGTAAATTTACACTTTTTAAGCAAATCTGAAAGAATAAATTAAAAGTAGGGAAAATACTGATGGAAAGGGAGATGGAAGTGATCCTGGATACAAGGTTTGGGATGCAGCATTTATCATGTTGATGACTTACAAAATGGATACTGATATGATTTATAAAACCCATTGGTGATGAAGAGATATTTCCTGGTGTCACCAGATCGTTAATCCGGTTTTACAGCCTCCAGAGCCGCTTTCAGCCAAAACTGTTATGGCACACATTTAACTTATCTCTAATTATTGTATTCAGATGTATACAATTAAAAAAAATGCTTATATTTAGATTTCTTTATAAATTATTTAAAAAATCATGACGATCAAGAGATTATTCGATATTCCGCACTACGCTTTAGCTAAATATCCTAAAACGGATATGTTTGTAACGAAGTATCATGGTGAATGGAAAAAAACTTCTACACAGGAGTTTATTAATGAGGGAAATAAGATATCCAGAGGATTACTGAAGCTAGGTATAAAACCGGGTGATAAGATCGCTTTGATCACTACCAATTCCCGCACGGAATGGGCTATTATGGATTTTGGTCTTTCTCAAATCGGTGTTGTTTCAGTACCGGTTTATCCAAGTATTTCTCCGGAAGATTATGAATTTATCTTCAACAATGCTGAAATACAATACTGTTTTGTTTCTGACAAAGAACTGCTTAATAAAGTCATGAAAGTAAAGCACAACATTCCCACTCTACAGGGGATCTTTACTTTTGATAAAATAAGTGGTGCTGCCAACTGGAGCGAAATTCTCGATCTTGGTGAGGATGAATCTACACAAATTGAAGTGGAAGACCTTTCCAATGCTATTAATACAGAAGATTTAGCTACTATTATTTATACTTCAGGAACTACAGGAAGACCGAAAGGGGTAATGCTTACCCATAATAATATTGTCTCCAACGTATTAGGCTCCATCCCAAGGATTCCTAAGAAAAAGAGCCTGGATTATAAGGAAACAAGAGCATTAAGCTTTCTTCCGATCTGCCACATTTTTGAAAGAATGCTTTTTTACCTTTATCAATATAACGGTTTTTCTCTTTACTTCGCTGAAAGTATCGAAAAAATGGGTGAAAATGTAAAGGAGGTGAAGCCTCATTACATGACTGTTGTTCCAAGGCTGGTAGAAAAAGTATATGATAAAATCTATAATACGGGTTCTTCTGCCGGAGGACTAAAATCAAAAATATTTTTCTGGGCTTTAAATTTAATTACCAAAAAGAAGACTGTTTCCAAGCCATCAGGAATCCAGCAACTTATTGCTGATAAACTGGTATTCTCAAAATGGAGAGAAGGTTTAGGCGGTGAAATCATTACCTTGGTTTCAGGGTCAGCAGCTTTATCTACAAGGCTTAATTTAATGTTCCAGAATGCAGGAATTCCTGTCTTGGAAGGATATGGATTAACGGAAACATCACCCGTAATTTCTGTAAACAGCTTTGAAAAAATGAAAGTTGGAACCGTTGGAATTCCGTTGGATAATTTACAGGTGAAAATTCAGGAGGACGGTGAAATTACAGTAAAAGGACCTTCTGTGTTTAAAGGGTATTTTCAGAATGAAGAAATGACCAAAGAAGCATTTACAGAAGACGGATTCTTTAAAACAGGAGACATTGGTCATATTGACAGTGATGGATTCCTACAGATTACCGACCGTAAGAAAGAAATGTTCAAGACATCCGGTGGAAAATATATAGCTCCTCAGACGATTGAAAACTTAGCCAAAGCTTCGAAATTTATTGAGCAAATTATGGTGGTAGGTGATGGTGAAAAAATGCCGTGTGCGTTGGTACAGCCTGATTTTGAATTTGCTAAAAGCTGGGCCATGAGAAATAACCTCAACATTGGTTCTACTCCTGAAGAAATTGCAAAAAGTGCAGAATTGAAACAGAGAATTGAAAAAGAAATTGACGGAATTAACGAACATCTTGGAAATTGGGAGAAAATCAAGAAAATTGAACTGACTCCTGAGGTTTGGAGCATTGAAACCGGACTTCTGACTCCTACGCTGAAACTGAAAAGAAAGGCCGTAAAAGAGAAGTTTATGAGTCTTTACAATAAAATGTATGAGCATCAGGATTAAATAAAATATAACCGCTTCGTTTGAAGCGGTTTTTTTTGTGGGTTTTAATAGCAATGGACATTGTTAAGTTTTGGCTAAAGCTAATGGATTTTTTTATTTTTTTAAATAATAACAAAAAAAGCTGTCTCAAAATGAAACAGCTTTTGTATTGTTGAAAATCAATAATTAGAATTTAATTACAGATTTCATTTTATCGTTTTCTTCCATTACCAACTCATCGTCAACAAGGATTTTCCCAGAGTGTTCATCAATAATGATTTTCTTTCTCTGAGCGATTTCCATTTGCTTTTGTGGTGGAATGGTGAAGAAAGATCCTTTTGGAGCTCCTCTTTCTAATCCTACTACTGCAAGACCATTGATAGAGTTTGTTCTGATTCTGTTATAAGAAGCTAATAATCTCTCATCAATTTTACCTGCGAATTCTTTAGACTGCTCAATAAGATATTCTTCTTCTTTCTGCGTTTCAGAGATCAACCCTTCTAATTCTTCTTTCTTGAATTTCAAGTGGTTTTTTAAATCGTCGATCTTTGAAGTTAATTCGCTTAAAGTTTCGTTTTTGTGAGCAATTTTAGCTCCGAATTCTTTAATTCTTTTTTCAGCAAGTTGAATTTCCAAATCCTGGAATTCCATTTCTTTCCCTAATGCTTCAAACTCTTTATTGTTTCTTACATTATCCTGCTGAGATTTGTATTTCTCAATTAAAGTTTTTGCATGGTTAATAACTTCATGCTTTGTTTTAATCTGATCGTCCTGATCTTTGATGTCTGCATGAAATTTTTCAGCTCTCTTTTCAAGACCTTCAATCTCGATTTCAAGATCTTCAACTTCAATTGGCAATTCTCCTCTAGTATTTCGGATTTCATCCAATCTTGAATCAATGATCTGTAAATCGTATAAAGCTCTTAATTTTTCTTCAACTGAAATATCGTTGGTTTTTGCCATATTTAAATGAAATAATTTACTGGGTTTGTTTTTTCAATAGATTTTGAAATTGCAAATGTACTAAATTTTTGTGACAAAATTTCAAATAATTGTTGACTTACAAATTGTTCTGATTCATAATGTCCTATATCACAAATCAGCATTTTAGTCTCTGCTAAAAAATAGTCATGATATTTAAGATCTCCGGTAAGATAAGCATCACATTTTTTGGAAATTGCAGAACGTATTCCACTGGCTCCGGAACCTCCAAGCACTCCTACTCTTTTAATTTTTTTGTTATTAAAAGCAGAATGTTTTATGATGTCAAGCCCGAATTTTTCTTTCACAAATCCTAAGAAATCTTTTTCATCCATTTCTTCTTCCAGTTCACCATACATTCCGAGTCCGGCATGATGATTTTTATTATCTAAGCTATAGACCTGATGCGCCACTTCTTCGTAAGGGTGTGCCGTCTTCATTGCTCCAATGATCTGACCTTCTTTATAAGCTTCAAAAATTACAGAGATCATATCTTCATTAGCATTTTCCCGAATATTCTGCTGTCCGGAAAATGGATTTGATCCTTCAACAGGCCTGAATGTTCCGTTTCCATTGATTGTAAAGCTGCATTCATCATAAAATCCTATATTTCCGGCTCCCGCAGAAAACATTGCTTCTTTTACTTTTTCAGAATAATCTTTAGGAACAAAAACTGTCAATTGCTTTAAGTTATTTTCTTTAGGCTGAAGAATTTTCATATTCTTTAAACCCAATTGACTGCAAATCCCATGATTCACCCCAAAGAAATCATTATCAAAAGCCGTATGAATGGCATAAATAGCAATTTTGTTTTCAATAGCTTTCAAAACCGTCCTTTCTACATAATTTTTCCCGGTTAAAGATTTTAGCCCAGAAAATATAATAGGATGAAAACATACAACCAGATTACAGTTTTTCTTAATAGCTTCATCTACCACATTTTCCAATGCATCATGGCAAACCAAAATTCCTGAAACATTACGATCGGGAACTCCACATAACAAACCTACGTTATCAAAGCCTTCTGCCTGTTGTAAAGGAATGAGTTTATCTATTTCTGCAATTACTTTTCTTATTGTCATTTTATTCTGTATGTTTGCTACGAAAATAACGATAATTTGTTAATTTTAAAAAACATTCAAAATGGAAAGAGAGCATAATCTTGTTCCTGAAGATAGGCTTTGGAAAAGATACCTTTACCGGATAATTTATCGTTCTGATACCAGGCTCGGAAAATTATTTGACATCATCTTATTATCTTTAATTCTTGCAAGTACCGCCATTATTATGATGGAAAGTGTACCTCAGCTTGACAAAAGATTTCATTATACATTCCTGATTATTGAATGGATTATTTCTATTTTTTTTACCGCAGAATATTGTATGCGGATTTCCGTATTAAAAAATAAAAAACATTATATCTTCAGTTTCTTCGGAATCATAGACTTCCTTGCCTTAGTTCCGTTTTATCTAAGTTTCTTCTTTCCCGTTACTAAATATTTTCTGATCTTCAGAATGCTGAGAATGCTGAGGGTTTTCAGGATTTTCAATTTGCTGGATTTCATGAATGATGGATATCTTATTGTAAGGGCTTTAAAAAACAGCTCAAGAAAAATTTACATATTCCTTCTGTTTCTGATTATATTTTCAGTGATTGTAGGCTCTCTCATGTTTATGGTGGAGGGCGGCCGACAGGGCTTTGAAACCATCCCACAATCAATTTACTGGGCCGTAGTAACTGTGACTACCGTAGGATACGGAGATGTCTCCCCGATCACTCCACTGGGAAAGTTTTTCGCAGTCGTTCTAATGTTGGCTGGTTATTCCATTATTGCTGTTCCTACGGGAATTGTAACGGCAGAAATGCGAAACAAAAGACAAAACCTGGAAAAGGTATGTGACCGTTGTGGTAATGAAGATATTGATGATGATGCAAGATACTGCAAACAATGTGGCAAGAAATTAGCTTGATAGTGAATATTAGTTTAATCTATTCACCAAATACCACAAAGTCATGGAACCAAAAAAGAAAAATAAACCGAATAGTTTAGTAATTATTCTTTTCGCATTAATAGCACTGATGATTATTATTTACTTTATCCTTGTAATGTTCTTCCCAACTGTTTTCGACCTTATGAATACAGGAGACATACAACCAGTACCGGACAAATAATAAGGGATAGATCTTTAAAAACAAAAAGATGAGCGAAACTTTCGCTCATCTTTTTTTGAATTAAATAAAAGATTCATTGTATAATGAATGATAGACTCATATTTATTTTTTAATTGCTTTCACTGTTTGTTTGGTTCCGTCTTTCATATTCAAAATCACCATATACAGACCTTGTTTCAAGTCTCCTAAATGAAGGACAGATGAAGGGCTTTCAATCGTTTTCACCAATCTTCCTGAAACATCTGTAACAGATACCGACTTCACCTGATCTGCTCTTGCAATATTCAGAACATCAGCAAATGGGTTTGGATATACTTTAATTTCATTCTTAGCTTTAGATACCTCTGAAGTTCCAAGACTTTCTTTATTAATAGTAATGGTAAACACATCCTCTGCCTGATCGTCCGTATTATCATAATGTCCTACATTCACATAATATACAGTTCCTGCGGCCGTTGATACCGAAATTGTTTCTGCACCTCCCGCACCAGCATTATCAACCGTATTTTCACAAGATAAGTTACCACATGTACCGCTATACACCCCTATCTGAGGGTCAAAACCAATTCCTGCAGGCATCGTAACTTTAATATCATAAACAGTACCATCTCCTGTAAAAGTAAACCATGTTCCATCATTCATATTGTCTGAACAAATATCAATCACACCATTATTATTAGTAGCTCCCAATGCATCAGCCTGTGTATAGCTATAAGGAAATACAGATGCAATCAAAGCTCCTGAACAATCATCATTTACCGGAGGTGGAGGTGGTGTTGCTACACATATATTAAAGCCTATAGCCCGACCTGTTCCGCCATAAGAAAATACTCTTACATAATAAATAGTACCTACGGTAAGCCCATCAACAATTTTTGATAATGGATCTGAACATACAACATTTGTCAATCCAGTAGCACAATCTCCACTGAAAACCTGGAAATAAGTATCCGTAGTATTGTAATCTCCAATAGAAACTACATCACTCAGTGTAATAACATGTTTAGTTGAAGTAGCGGTAAATTTGAACCATACATCATCATCAGGATTACCTGAACAGGTATCCAAAGATACTCCAGAGTCTGTTGCGCCAAGGGTATGCCCAGCAGTTACTGCTCCACAGCTTATACTTGGATTTACCGTCAATGTAACCGCTGTAGCGCAATCATCATTGGTTGGAGGTGGTGGCAATGTACCTACACATATATTAAAACTTTGAGCATACTCTCCCCCTTCACTGTAACTGTAAACTCTTACATAATAAGTTTCACCTACATTAAGCCCTGTAACAACACTTGATCCAGTATATGAGGAACATACAACATTTGCTAAACCTGTACAGTCACCGCTCAACACCTGGAAATAAGCACTGTCATCGAATTCTGATCCAACAGAGGTTACATTTCTAAGTGAAATAATATGGCTGGCTTCTGTTGCAGTAAATTTATACCATACATCATCATCAGCAGCTCCATAACAAGGGTCTGTATCTAACCCTGAATTTGTTGCAGCAATGGTAGTTCCTGCAGTGACGGCACTACAGCTTAAGTCCGGGTTCACCGTCAAAGTAATAGCAGCAGCACATTCATCATTAGATGGCGGCGGTGGTGTAGTGGTAAATTTTGTTTCAAAACAACCCGAAGACTCACCTCCAGATCCCACTGCCACTACTCTTACGTAATAAGTTGTATTAAGAGAAAGAGGAGTTGACGGAGTAAAACTTGTAGTGCTTACAATTTGCTGATTCACAATATTTGATCCTCCCGGAGTGGTTCCGATGGAGATTTTATAGCTTGTAGCCCCGGATGATGCATACCAACTAATTTCAGGAGATATAGGAACTAGCACCGCATTGTTTATCGGAGACATCACATTAGTACAGGAAGGCACTGCATTGGGAGTAAGCCCTATAAAAGTAATAACAGATCTATACCCTAACAATTCACCTTCATTAGGATCAGCAGGATCACAATCTTCAAAATAACCTACTGTACTAATTGCACTTTTAGGGACATTATTAAGATTATGAACATAAAATGCCCGATCTTCTGAATAATTATATTCCGGATTATTTTCATCAACTGCAACGACTAAATTCTGCGTATTGTTATAAGGAAAAGGAACTGAAAATGTAAGCTCTACCACATCATTTACAGCACTGATTGTACCAGCATATACTTCTGTAAGATCTGAAAGAGCAACCCAATCAGACTCAGAAGCAAATTCAGACTTCGAAGTATGCCCCAGGTAGACAACCCAATCTGATGCGTCAGTTATATTTACATTGGGATTCACATAGAATTTAAGTCCCGTAATATTTCCTGCAGCATTCGTGTTAATTTCCTGTTTTTTGAATATCTGTTGGGAATAGGAATATTCCCAAAAGTTATCGATTGGAACTTTTCCAACCATTGAGCTTCCTCCACCTAAGGTGATTTGAGCATTTAAAATCATGCTTACCATCAGCAAGCACAAGAGTAAGATTTTCTTCATATACAATTTTTTTAAGGTGTTAATATATTACCAAATTAATAATAATTTTAATACAACATTAAAAAAATATTAAAAAAAAGCAGCAACCGTTAAGTTACTGCTTTAAATTCTTATATTAATTGGTTTTATCTCTTAATTGATTTAACCACTTGTTTTGATCCGTCTTTCAGATGTAACACGATCAAATACATTCCTTGTTTCAGGTCTGTTAATTGAAGTTCAGAAGAAGGTTTTTCAATTGTTTTCACTACTCTTCCCGCAAGATCAATAACAGAAACAGATTGCACTTTAGAAATATCAGAAATATTAAGTGTATCAGTAAATGGATTAGGATAAACTTTTATTTCTTTTACTTTCTCAGAAACCACTTCAGATGTTGATAGTGAACTGCTTGTAATATTGAGGTCAAAATTTCCTTCCGGATTGTCTACTGACGAAGAATAATATCCCACATTTACATAATATACAGTTCCCGCCACTGAATTAAAGGTGTAGGTTTCTGTACTACCTACACTTGAGAACACTGCATCCGCAGTGCCTACACAAGTAAGAGCACCACAGCTTCCACTATATACAGATATCTTATGGTCCCACGCTGTAGTATTTTTTGCCGCTACCGTGATTTCATTTCCGTTTCCTGTAAATTTAAACCACATACCATCATTAGAAGCAGAAGAACAGGCAGTAATAAATCCGGTTCCATTGGTAGAGCCTGCCCCATCAGTTTGAGAATAAGTATATGGTAAAGAAGACGCTACCAAAGCTCCTACACAGTCATCATTAACTGGTGCAGGATTAGCATTTACGGTAAATGATCTTTCAGTACAGCCTGTTGAAGTAGTTGTATTTACTTTATAGTAATACTTTGTTCCTGGCGTCAAAGCTGTTGTAAGTGTATATGATGTAACATTTCCTACATCTACATTATTCATGATATCAGAGCCACCAGCAGTAGTTCCAATCGTTAAGGTATAAGAAGTCGCTGTCACAATTGGACTCCATTTGAATGTAGGTTTTACCGGTTGAATAGCAGATAAATCTGCCGGATAAGTTACAGAAGGACATGTTCCTTGGGTCGTAAAGTTTCTTACTGTACAAGAACTTCCCGTTAAGCCTCCAGCATAACCAGTCACTGTATAATAATACTTCGTACTGAAAGCTAGTGGCGTGGTAAGTGTATAGGTTGTAACGTTTCCTACATCTACATTATTCAAAATGTCTACCCCACCAGAAGTAGTTCCCATAGAGATTCTATAACCTGTAGCTCCTGTTATTGCATCCCAAGTGAAGGCAGGCAATACTGAAACTCCAGTAGCTGATGAACTAGGTGCTGTCACTACCGGACACAAAGTACTTGTTGTAAAGGTTCTTTCCGCACATGCAGTTCCTACGGTACTTCCTGAATAAGCAATGACTTTATAATAATATTTCGTATTGAAAGCCAATGGTGTAGTAAGCGTATAGGTAGCTACATTTCCTACATCCACATTATCCATAATATCATTTCCTCCTGCGGTAGTTCCCATAGTAATTCTATATCCCGTAACCCCGGCTATTGCAGTCCATGTAAAAGTAGGAAGCACTGATACACCGGTTGCCGCTGCACTAGGTGCAGAAACTGTAGGACAAAGAACTGTCGTTGTAAAGGTTCTTTCCGAACAAGCAGTTCCTACCGTACTTCCTGAATAAGCAATGACTTTATAATAATATTTCGTATTGAAAGCCAATGGTGTAGTAAGCGTATAAGTTGCAACATTTCCTACATCAAAATTATCCATAATATCATTTCCGCCAGTGGTAGTACCAATCGTAATTCTATAACCGGTAACGCCAGCAATTGCAGTCCATGTGAAAGTAGGAAGTACCGATACACCTGTTGCTGCCGAGCTAGGTGCTGAAACGGAAGGACATAAAGTAGCTGTTGTAAAGGTTCTTTCTGTACAACCTGAACTTACAGATGTAGGACTATAACTACTAACCGTATAATAGTATTTAGTATTAAACAACAATGGTGTTGTAAGAGTATAAGTGGTAACATTTCCTACATCTACATTATTCATGATATCAGTTCCACCTGTTGTACTTCCTATCGAAATCTTATACCCGGTAGCTCCTGATACTGATGACCAGGTAATAGCAGGAAGTACAGAAACTCCAGTTGCCGCTGAGCTAGGTGCTGAAACAGTAGGACAACCAATATTCAAAGTCGTGAAAGAACTTTCTGAACAGCCTGTATTAGATCCAAGATCATTGGTAGGAATTACCTTTACAAAATATGTTGTTGAATAATTCAGGATATTTGCTGCAGGAAGAGTATAACTAAGCGTATTTCCCACATTTACATTATTCAATACATCGGTTCCACCCTGAGTAGTTCCTATATTAATCAAATACCCGGTAGCTCCGGCTGCACTGTTCCATTTTAGTGTAGGAGTTCTGGAAACTCCGGTTGCCGCTGCTGCAGGCGCCACTAACGTGGTACATCCTGGAGGCGTTGTAATTGGCTGGCTTAATTTGATTTCATCAAATCCTAAATAAAAATCCCCAGGAGAGACATAGTTCGCCGTAATTCTGAATTTAAAATCCGCCCCGGCAGGAATTGTTCCCGCAGGAATTGTTCCTGAAACAGTAGTACAAGAAATGGGAGTAGTGCCCGGACTATCAAGATTGACAGGAGCAACCAAAGTGGTCCAATTCCCTCCACCATCTAAGGAATACTCAGCTGTGAAGTTTCCTTTGGTACTTGCGGTGGATGAATATCCTTTAGCTGCATACTGGAATGAATAATCAAGAGCCAGGCCATTGGAATTGAGAGAAGAATAAACAAGATTATAAGACGTTACACTGCTGTAAAGGTTCCTATAAGCCATATTTGATCCTGCACAAGCAGTACCAGACGACCACATTCCTATTGATGGTGTCTGTGATGCAGTAGTAGGTAACGCAGAAGAGGTCCATCCAGGAGATAACGACCCACCTTCAAATCCCTCATTAACGAGGATCTGTGCTGAGGCTCCCATACCAAGAGCCATCATGCACATCAGTAGAATTCTTTTCATAATAGTAATAATAATAGTTAGGGCGGTAAAAGTAAAAAATATTTAAATAAATATCATAAAATATTAAAAAACATTAATTAGTGAATTATAAATATCTATTATTTTTGAATAAAATTAAACAATTATTTAATTTTAACAATTATTTATCAATCTAAAATAAACCACTTAAAATATTAATTATCAATTTATTACAATAAATAAAATTAAAACCCTACCTGTGAAAAAATTACAACTTAACATAAAATAATATTTTCCACATAAAACAAATATTATCAAGTCTTTAGGTCATCTACCAAAAAAAAGTGGCTTTAGGCCACTTTTTTTATTCGTTAATTTATCTTTTTAGTTCAAATAGAACTCATATTTATTAAGTAATTGTATTTCTTTAATGAGATCTCCATTTAAATCTACAGAATGCTTCATAGATTGAACTTCAATTTGGGAATCATCTTCAATATTCTTAATAAAGAATTTTAATTTCTGATTTCCTTTATTTCTATCCAATACCGTCCTGAAGAAATCCAGATCCTCCGATCTTACATCCATCACATCCATCACTAAAGAAATACTCTTAGCAAATCTCTCAAATGCTTCCTGAAGCTCAATCACATCATTTACATTCACAAAGACCCTTCCATCTTTTACCTGAGCAAATTTGATTTTAAAGATAACAAATCTTTGTACTTCAAGCTTTTCCTTTAGCCTCATATAATCCCTATCCCCCAATCTGAAAGAATAAGAACCGGAATAATCTTCCAAGGTCACAAAAGCTACTTTTTCACCACTTCTGAAACCATCCTGAACTCTATATTCCGTGATAAGACCTGCTACAGTATATTCTTTTCCACCACCACCATTTTCTCTTTCCTTTTGAAGTGTTTTCCAGTCTTTCTTTTTTTCTTCAAACAATTCTTCCTGTTTATTGGCAAAAGCCTGCTCTTTGTAAGCATCTACCTCATCCAGATTTAAGAATAAGAAATTTCCTTTTGGCTCTGCTTTTTTAGTGGTTTCCTCTATCACTTCTTCTTCTCCTACAGATAATTCATCAGAAACAATTTCAGTAATGTCGGTAGTTTCATCCTGTGAATCCTGTTCCAAAACAGGAGCTTCATCGGTTACTGTTTTTTCCTCTTCATCTTTTTCCAGAACTGATTTCTTAGAAAGTCTTCCCTGCATAAACTGGAACTGATACTTAAATTCATCCAGCGGATGGGCAGAAAGATAGAATCCAATGGTCTCCTTTTCCTTGTTTAGCTTATGCATATTCGGCCATTCCGGACAAGGCAGTAATTTAGGCTGCTCAATCTGAACTTCATCTGCAAAATCTGCAAACAGAGAAAACTCCATTTCGTTTTTACTTTCCTGAAAGCTCTGTCCGTATCTGATCAATCTTTCAAGATTGGTTCTTCCCGCCATATCAATATCAAAATACTGACCTCTATGAAAAGCATCCAATTCATCAAACGCTCCGGCAACCACTAAACTTTCAGCTACTCTTTTATTCATTTGTGAAGGCAATATTCTTTCAAAAAAATCATAAATATTTTTGAACCTTCCGTTTTCTCTTTCTCTCGTAATCGCCTCACTCGGCCCTTCTCCGATCCCCTTAATAGCTCCCAGACCAAAACGGATCTGACCTTTTTCGTTTACAGAGAATTTATATTGAGATTCATTCACATCTGGGCCCAGAACATCCACTCCCATACTCTTACAATCCTCCATGAACATGGTAATCGAGTCAGTATTGTTAATGTTATTACTCATTACACTCGCCATATATTCTGCAGGATAATTCGCTTTCAAATAGGCTGTTTGATAAGCAATAAAAGCGTAACATGTTGAGTGAGATTTGTTGAAGGCATATTCTGCAAAGGCTTTCCAGTCATTCCAGATTTTCTCCAGCCTTTCTTCATTAAGATTGTTTTTTCTTCCTCCTTCAATAAATTTAGGATACATTTTGTTAAGAACATCAATCTGCTTCTTACCCATTGCTTTTCTCAACGTATCTGCCTCACCTTTTGTAAAGTTGGCCAGTTTCTGAGACAAAAGCATTACCTGTTCCTGATAAACAGTAATTCCGTAAGTTTCCTTTAAATATTCTTCCGTTTCCGGTAAGTCATAAACAATCTCTTCAACACCATGCTTTCTGTTAATAAAGTTTGGAATATATTTAATGGGTCCCGGACGATACAATGCATTCATGGCAATAAGATCCGCAAAAACTGTAGGCTTAAGCTCCCTCATGTATTTTTGCATACCCGGACTTTCATACTGGAAAATCCCGACCGTTCTCCCTTCTTTAAATAACTGATATGTTTTAGCATCATCCAATGGAATAAGATCCGGATCAATATCTAACCCATATCTTGCTTTCACCAGTTTTAGAGCATCTTTAATGATTGTAAGAGTTCTAAGACCCAGGAAGTCCATCTTCAAAAGACCAGCACTTTCCGCCACCGAGTTATCAAACTGAGATACAAGAATATCAGCATCTTTAGCAGCAATAGTTACCGGAACCAGATTACTTACATCTTCCGGAGTAATAATTACCCCACAGGCATGAATTCCGGTATTTCTGATACATCCCTCCATCTTTTTAGCACTTGCCAGTACTCCATGACGTGAATCATCAGGACTCTCAAGAACATACCTCATCTCATCAACAAGCATCTGTTCTTCCGGTTTCAGTTTATCATATTTTGCTAATGCTTTCGCAATATTCATCCCTGGTGTAGAAGGGATAAGTTTAGCAATATTGTTCGTATCAGGAATTGGAACATCCAGTACCCTTCCGGCATCTTTAATGGCAGATTTCCCTCCCAATACGGAATAGGTAATGATCTGTGCTACCTGGCTTTGCCCATATTTTTCAATTACCCATTTGATAACACGATCTCTACCTTCATCATCAAAGTCAATATCAATATCCGGCATTGAAACCCTTTCCGGATTCAGGAATCTCTCAAAAAGGAGATCATATTTAATAGGGTCAACATTGGTAATTCCGATACAGTAAGCAACGGCAGATCCAGCTGCAGATCCCCTTCCCGGTCCTACCCAAACCCCCATATTACGGGCTTCATTACAGAAATCCTGAACAATAAGGAAGTACCCAGGATATCCGGTATTGGCAATTACTTCCAATTCGAAATCCAGACGTTCTTTGACATCAGCTGTAATTCCATCATTTCCATATCTTCTTCTCGCTCCTTCATAGGTCAAATGGGTAAGATAAGCCATCTCCCCTCTTTTCCCTCCATCTACCTCATCTTCTGCATGGATAAACTCTTCAGGAATATCAAATTTCGGAAGAAGAACATCTCGTTTTAAGGTATAAGGTCTAAATTTTGCAAAAAACTCTTCATATGCTTCAAATGCATCCGGATAAGCAAGGAAAGCTTTTTTTATCTCATCAGAGCTTTTCATATAATACTCTTCGGTAGCAAGCCCTCTCCTTTTTCCAAACCCTTTCCCGATAGGCGTTGTAAGCTTTTCACCGTCTTTGATACAGCTTACAATATCCTGAATATTAGCATCATCTCTATTGGTATAAAAAGTTTCGTTCTGAGCCAGAATTTTAACGCTATATTTATCTGCCAGATACAGCAGAACCTCATTTAAGTGTTCTTCTTCAGGCAGATTGTGGTTTTGAAGCTGAACATAAAAATCATCACCAAAAGTATCACTCCACCATTTGAAAAGTTCCTCCCCTTTTTGTTCACCGGTATTTAAAATAGCATCAGGGATATCTCCCATAATTCCGGAAGTCAGGGCAATAATACCTTCTTTATACTCAGCAATCAGTTCGCGGCTGATCCTCGGAACCCCGAAATAGAACCCCTTTAAGAAACCAATACTTGAAAGTTTTGCTAAGTTTTTATACCCATTAAAGTCTTTTGCCAAAAGTACCACCTGAGTTCTCCTGTCCGGGTCATCTTTGGTAAACTGCTTTTGTTCATACCTTTCTGAAATATAAAATTCACATCCTACCACAGGAATTAACGGAGCAGAAACAGGTTCTTCTTCATTAAATTCGGTTTCATTTTCTTCAGCCTCCTGTTTTTTAGCCAGATATTCTTTATGCTTTTTAGCTCTGTCTCCATTAGCTCCTTCCACTGCAGAAACAAACTTGAAAGCTCCCATCATATTTCCCAGATCCACCATTCCGACCGCTGGAAAGTTTTCATCAGAAGCCTTTTTAATCAGATCATTAATACTTGAAGTAGCTGTTAATGTTGAAAAAACACTGTGATTATCAAAATTGAAATATTTTCCTAAATCAATTTCATCAATACTTCCAAAATCCTGCTGCTTTTTCTTATTATGAAAATCTGCAACCTGCCTTCTGATGACAATATTGAAAGGCTTGATCGGATCCGGATAAAGACTCTTGAAATAAGCTAACTGATCCTCTGAAATCTTTAACGTTTCAGCGGGAACTACTCCAATTCTTATCATTTCAAAGAAAGCTCTGGCAGTAGCATTTACGTCAGCCGCCGCATTATGGGCTTCATCAAATTTACTCCCATAAAGTTTTTCATAAAGCTCCTCAAGTTTTGGAGATTTATATCTTCCTCCACGACCTCCTCCTAACTGACAGAAATCAGTTCCCAGAATCATCGTATCAGCTCTGGGCTTTTCTTGCAGGTTGTTTTGTATATTTTTTCTATAAAATTCTGCTCCTACAATATTGTAATCAAATTCAACATTGTGACCGGAAACTACCCTTACTTTTTCAAGAACTTTAGAAAACTCTTCTAAGATTTCCTCCAGATCACGTCCTTCCTCATTAGCAATTTTCGTCGTAATCCCGTGAATTCTAGCAGCGTTAAAGGGAATATCATATCCTTCAGGTTTTATTATATAATCCTGATTTTCAATTAAATTACCATCATCATCGTGCACCTGCCATGCAATCTGAACCATTCTTGGCCAGTTATCAGAATCTGAAAGCGGAGCATTGAAATTTTTTGGTAAACCTGTTGTTTCTGTGTCAAAAATTAAATACATATAATTTTCTAACTTTTTTATAAAAAAGAGAATGTAAAGTTACTTCATTTTTTCGAATTTACTGTCTTTAAAACATCACTTAAAAACAATAAATCAATTTAAAAATATAGAAATAAAACACAATTAACAATTCAAACAAAACAAAGCAATAAAAAGCAGTAAAAAGAAAAAGGAATAATAAAAAAAATAACATTAATTCACTAAAAAGACATTTTAAAAATATTTTACACTATATTTGAACCGTTACAATTTTTAATATTTTACTAACCATTATGAAGAAACATTTACTTTTGGTCAGCACTTTAGCCATTTCGATGATAAGTGCGCAAAACAATGAAGGATTAAAAAGAGAATTTGAAAGACAAAACAAAGAGAACAGCGCTAAGTTTGACTCTTATGTAGGAAGAATTTCTGCAACAAGCAAAAATTCAGTGGTTTTAAAGGAACTTCAAGAACAGAGAAACAACCTTGCAGGCTTTACACCAAGTGGAATTCCATACTTCAATCAAGTAGAAGATATGGATCAGATTAAAAACTCCAACTCCGATTTTCTTCAAAACGGAACGATTACCGGACTTACAGGTTCATTCAATGGAGAAAACATCAAATACACACTTTTTGATGGCGGAAGAGTATATGCGGCACACCCTTTCTTTGATAACATGACCGGAAGAGTTACGAATAAAGAAGCGAGTACAATGAATTACAGTGCTCATTCTACTGCGGTTTCCGGGTTTATGGGAGCAAGAGCCCATACTCAGACATTAAATTTCACAGACGGGACATCCAGATCAGTAAACTTCCAAGGAATTGCAAAAAATTCTACAATAGATTCTTATGCATTCAGTGATTCTGTATTACCTGGAAACACAGCCCTTAGCACTGTATTTGAAAAAATACTAATTGCTCAGCCAAAGATTTCCAATCACTCTTATGGAACTAACCAAGGATGGGCAGAAAAAGCAGTTAACGGAGTTAACTCATGGGTATGGAATGGTGCATTCACCAGCCCAAGCACCTCTATGGATTTACAAGGTACCTATTTTGACAATGATGAAAGTTATGATGCCATTGTTTACAATAACCCAACCTACATCATCGTAAAATCATCAGGTAACTATTTTGGAATGGGACCAGCTGCCGGAAGCACTGCTACGTCATATTATAGAGGCAGCAACAATACCAATGTTGCCTTTACAGCAACAGATACCCTTCCTACGCAAAACTGCAGCCAAGGTTTTGACTGTATTGGCCCTGGATCATTGGCAAAAAATATTATCGTAGTAGCAGCTACAGATAGAATCACAGCTAATGATGGCAGATATGTTACCGCTGCAAATGTTATTCACTCAGACTACAGTAGTGCAGGTCCAAGAGATGATGGTGGTATAAAACCAGACATCGCAGCAGTTGGAACTGACGTTGGTAGTGCATCAACGGCAGAAAATACAACTGGTAGTGCTAGCTTAACAGTAGGTAGCGGAACGTCGTATTCTGCACCAGTAGTTACTGGTATCATCGGTCTATGGACACAGATCAACAAGCAGTTATTTCAAAACGCTGAATTAAAAGCTGCTTCTGCAAAAACCCTAATGATTCACTCTGCTTCTGAAGCAGGAAATGTAGGACCAGATCCATGGTTCGGGTGGGGATTCATTAACGCAAAAAAGGGAGCTGAACTTCTAGTTGGGAAATCTAACGGATCAGTAATCTTCAAAGATGAGGTACTAAACAATGGAACCACAAACTCTCAAGTAGTAAAAGCTTCAGGAAGTGAACCACTTAAAGTGACGATCTCATGGATTGACCCAGAATTTAAGATTCCTGAAAATATTGATTGGGAAGGCGCATACAATAACAGAAACTCTAGACTTGTAAATGACCTAGACTTAAGAATTACGGATACATCCAATAATACAGTATACATGCCTTGGAAGCTTAACGCAATCAATCCTATGACTCCTGCAACTAAAGGTGACAATACTGTAGATAACGTAGAACAAGTAATCATTGATGCTCCAGTAGCAGGAAGAAATTACAAGATTGAAGTCCTTCACAAAGGTACATTGGTTAATAACGCTACTCCAAGCGTAACAGCTCCTCAAAACTATTCAATTATAGTTACAGGATATACTGAAGTATTAGGAACTAAAGAAGACACAAAAGGCGCTTTAAGCAATTTTGCTGTTGCTCCTTCTGTGACCAAAGATGTAACCAATATCTTAAACGCTCCTAAGAAATCAACATTCACTATCTATGATATGTCTGGTAAGAAATTGCAAAACGGAAATATTAATAGTGATAAAGAAGCAATTAATTTATCCGCTCATCCAAAAGGAATTTACATTATTGAAGTAAAATCTGATAAAGATGTAGTAGTTAAAAAAGTGATTAAAGAGTAATCTTAACACATTATAAATCTATTAAGGATACCAACAAATGTTGGTATCCTTTTTTTATTTTTTTACCAGAGTCCAACCTTCAATCGAATTTCCTTCAAAAAGAATTCAAAGAGTCTAAATTGGGGGTTTTAAATAGATTAAACATCTATCTTTTCGTTACAAAAGACATAAAAAACACCCAGCAAGTTCCTAAAAAATCTACTTTGATACCTGATGACCAGCTTCCCCAAAAATAGATAACAGCGAAATCAACAGTAATAAGCAAGTAGTTAATTTATAAGCTCATACAAAATAAATTCACATCATAAAGCAAAACCTAACAAAGACGTTATTTCTGAAAAATTCATTGAAGAATAATCAATGAATTCATATTTTTTTTGCAAAATACTAACACTTGTTAGTATTTTGTTTTTTTTATATATATTTGCTTCCTATGGAAAATGCACTTCACGAAAAAGTTTCTCAGGATATTTTACTTAAAGCGTACAATCATATGATGCTTGCTAAAGCAATGGCCGACATTTATGAGGAAAACAGAAACATCTGTAAATATGTTCACAGTACTTCAAGAGGCCACGAAGCCATCCAATTAGCAACGGCTTACCAATTAAAAAAGGAAGACTGGGTTTCCCCTTATTACAGAGATGAAAGCATTCTTTTAGGAATTGGGTTTGAGCCTTACCAATTGATGCTTCAACTACTGGCTAAAGCTGATGATCCTTTTTCAGGAGGCAGATCCTATTACTCCCACCCTTCAAGCAGGGATGAAAATAAACCAAAGATTATTCACCAGAGTTCTGCAACCGGAATGCAGACTATTCCTACAACAGGTGTTGCGCAAGGAATAAAATACATCCAGGATTTCGATCTTCAACAGTTTGAAAATAATCCTGTAGTGGTCTGCAGTCTTGGTGACAACTCTGTAACTGAAGGTGAAGTAAGTGAAGCATTACAATTTGCAGCACTACATCAACTTCCTATCATCTTCCTTGTTCAGGATAATGAATGGGGAATCTCTGTAACCAAAGAGGAAGCAAGAACTTGTGATGCTTATGACTTTGTAGCAGGATTTACCGGATTAAGCAGAATGAGAGTTGATGGAACTGATTTCGTGGAAAGTTTCGAAGCTATGAAAAAGGCTGTAGACTTTGTAAGAACAGAGAGAAAACCTTTGGTTGTCTGTGCAAAAACAGTATTAATCGGACACCACACTTCAGGAGTAAGAAGAGAATTTTATAGAGACGAAGAAGATTTAACAAAACATAGAGCTAAAGATCCGGGAGAAATCCTTAGAAAACACCTACTGGAAACAGGTGCAGACGAAGATCTTTTAAAACAAATCACAAAAAAGGCACGTCTTGAGGCTGAAGAAGCTTTTGAAAAAGCTAAAAATGCTGAAGATCCAACACCTGAAACCGTAATGCAGCATGTATTTGCTCCTACTCCAATTACAGAGGAAACAGGAACTCGTGAACCTGCTAACGGAGAAAAGATCGTGATGGTAGATGCTGCCATTCATGCCATACAGGAACTAATGTGGAAGCATCCTGAAGCTCTCCTTTATGGGCAAGATGTAGGAGAAAGAATTGGTGGTGTTTTCCGTGAGACAGTGACTCTTGGTAAAAAATTCGGAAGCAAAAGAGTTTTCAATACGGCAATTCAGGAAGCTTACATTATCGGGTCTACAACCGGGATGAGTGCCGTAGGTTTAAAACCAATTGTTGAAGTTCAGTTTGCAGATTACATCTACCCTGGAATCAACCAATTAATCACAGAAATATCAAAATCAAGCTACTTAAGTGGAGGAAAATTCCCAGTAAGCAACATTATCCGTGTTCCTATCGGAGCTTATGGAGGCGGTGGACCTTACCATAGTGGAAGTGTTGAAAGCATTCTGGCCAATATTAAGGGAATCAAAATAGCCTACCCAAGTAATGCTGCAGATTTCAAAGGATTATTAAAAGCAGCTTACTACGATCCGAACCCGGTGGTTATGCTAGAGCACAAAGGATTATACTGGAGTAAAGTTCCTGGAACAGAGGATGCTAAAACCATTGAACCGGCTGAAGATTACGTTTTACCTTTCGGAAAAGGAAAAATCATCATAGAAGCTGATAAAGATGAAACGGAAAAAGGCAGAACCTTATTAGTTGTAACTTACGGAATGGGAGTTTACTGGGCGAAAGAAGCAGCTAAGAACTTTAACGGAAGGGTTGAAGTAATTGATTTAAGAACGATCATTCCATTGGATGAAGAATTGGTTTTTGAAAGAGCAAAAGCTCACGGAAAATGTATTGTATTGACAGAAGAGCAATTAAACAACTCTTTTGCAGAAGCATTCGCACACAGAATTTCTAAGAATTGCTTTAAATATCTTGACGCTCCTGTTGAAACGATGGGATCTTTAGATGTACCTGCCGTTCCTATCAATCTTGTATTGGAAAAAGAAATGCTTCCAAATGCTGAAAAACTCTCCAAAAAGATCGAAGAAATGCTACAATATTAATTCAATATAAAATATGAGACCTCTAAAATTATTTAGAGGTTTTTTTATGCATTTTTTTCATTACTTTTATTTAGGATTTATCAAACTCAATCCTAGAACATTAAACCTGAACAAAAACTGAAATTAAATTTATAACAGACATTTCTCGATAAACTCTTAAAAAGTTTGGTACTTATTTTGTCTGTACACGCAAAACACATTCATTTTTATGATTACAACCAAATATGTCAATTATAAACAGGTTCTCAATCTATCCGGTTTACATCTTATCTTAATTTCTATCTGGTGTACCCTGATCGCTGTACTTTTTTATTTTTTTAACTGGCACTGGATGACCATTCCATGGGTTCCTGTAGCATTGATTGGTACTGCGGAAGCCTTCTTAGTAGGTTTTAAAAATAACCAGGCCTATGACAGACTTTGGGAAGCCCGAAAAATATGGGGCGGAATCGTGAACTCCAGTCGTTCATTTGCATCAATGGTACAGGCCTTCGATACCAAAAATGAAGAAATAGGTGTTTTTGATCTTGAAGATCGTAAGAAAAAAATCATCAACCGTCATATTGCATGGCTATATACTTTCCGCGA
This sequence comes from Chryseobacterium sp. G0162, assembly GCF_003815715.1. Lineage (NCBI taxonomy): Bacteria > Pseudomonadati > Bacteroidota > Flavobacteriia > Flavobacteriales > Weeksellaceae > Chryseobacterium > Chryseobacterium sp. G0162. Next base: position 891,700 of record NZ_CP033922.1, read on the forward strand.
ACAACTTTTAGTTCCTACAGAATGGGAACACATCAGTAGTGAAAATAATAAATTCGGAAATATCAATCTCAGAAGAAACAGATTAATTAAAGCAGGCTTTCCAGATTATGGAAGAGCTCCTATTTTCTTACATAAGTATCTTTCAGAAGAAGAATATGATCTGAAAAGCACCTATAAAAACTTTGCGACTTACCTCATCTCACAACAGGCTAAAGATATCAATGAGTTGAAAAATATGAATGCCATCACAGATTTCAATCAGACACAGCTACAAAACAGCCTGAATGAGTTTTATGGTTTTCAGGGGCAGGCAGAGAGAATTAAAAAATTTCCTTCTCCAAGACAGTTTGCCAGCACTGCTTTCGTATTTAATATTCTGTTTATTACACTCCTTCCTCTTGGACTGGTGAACGAATTTGCAAAATTAGGAGATTGGGGAATCTGGACCTCTATTCCTTTCTGTATTATTATTGGATGGATCTACATTATCATGGAACTCGTAGGAGATTATTCGGAAAATCCCTTTGCAGGACTTATGTTTGATGTTCCGATGCTTTCCATCTGCCGAACCATTGAAATTGATCTTTTACAAATGGTGGGCGAAACAGATTTACCTGATCCGATTTCCTCTAAAAACGGAGTCTTAGTTTAAGATAAATAATAAGCAATTGGTAATGAATAATAATAGTGACTTTTCATAGGAAATTTTATCACTATAATCACTTACAAAACAATTGCAGTTGTATTTTTTACTTCGGAAATCATAAATGAGCTGTGCGTGCTTGCGATGTGTTGAAGTGTCGTAAGCTTCGTCAACATAAAATTCCGGTAGTCTTCAATATCCTTTACTCCTATTTTAAGAATATAATCGTAATCTCCACTTACATGAAAACATTCTGTGACTTCCTGGAGGTTCATCACTTCTTTTTCAAACTGCAAAACAAACTCTTTCTTATGCTGCGTTAGTTTTATATGACACAAAATAATAAAATTACGCTGCACCTTGCTTTTATTCAATAAGGCTACATACTTTGAAATAACACCAGCATTTTCCAGCTTTTTTATTCGCTCATAAACAGCTGTTACCGATAGCCCAAGCTTACCGGCTAGCTGTTTGGTAGTTTGTTTACAGTCTTCCTGCAAAAACAGCAACAGTTTTTTATCAGTATCATCAAGTTCCATAGATAAATTTTTGGTGAAAATTTAATATTTCCGAAGATAGCAATTATATTTTCTAAATAAACAACATTTCACAGTTTTATATTCTATAAATTCAAATTTATATTGTAATAATTAGGAAAATGATGCAAATTAGGCTCGTAAAATAAAAACAATGTTTATGGAAAACTTTAACGCAGCCAACGAAATCCAGGATCTTCAGTATTTCGGCGAATTCGGAGGAGTAAACCCTTCTATTTCTGATAGCTCTACCTATACTTTCCTTTCTGCAAAGACTATGTTTGACACTTTTGAAGGAAACGCAGAAGGATGCTACCTGTACTCCAGACATTCATCACCCATGAATCTTTATCTGGCTCAGGCTTTAGCAAAAATGGAAAATACAGAATCTGCCAACGTTACAGCATCCGGAATGGGAGCTATTACTTCGGTTTTGATGCAGGTATGTAAAAGTGGTGACCATATCATTTCAAGCAGAACCATCTATGGGGGAACCTATGCTTTCCTTAAAAACTTTTTACCTCAATTTAATGTAGCGACTACCTTTGTAGATATTAATAATTTTGATGCTATTGAAAACGCTATTACTCCCAATACAAAGGTGATTTACTGCGAAAGCGTGAGTAATCCCTTACTTGAAGTGGCAGACCTTAGAAAACTTTCTGAAATCTGTAAAAAACATAATCTAAAACTGATTGTAGACAATACATTTTCACCGCTTTCTATTTCCCCTCAATTATTTGGAGCAGATGTTGTCATTCATAGCTTAACGAAATTCATCAACGGAAGCAGTGACACTGTGGGGGGTGTATATTGCAGCTCGCAGGCGTTTATTGATGATACTAAAAATGTAAACTCCGGAGCATGTATGCTCTTGGGACCAACAATGGACAGTTTAAGAGCATCAAGCATCCTGAAAAACCTGAGAACCCTTCATATCAGAATAAAACAACACAGCCATAATGCCATGTATCTTGCAGAAAGATTTGAACAGGATGGCTTAAAAGTTTCTTATCCAGGCTTACCATCTCATAAGAATCATGAACTCATGAAAAGCATGATTGATGATGAGTATGGATTCGGAGGATTATTAACCCTAGATGCAGGAACTACAGAAAAAGCCAATGAACTGATGGAAATGATGCAGACAGAAAACCTTGGGTATCTGGCGGTAAGCTTAGGTTTCTATAAAACCCTGTTCTCCTGCTCAGGAAAATCAACTTCTTCCGAAATTCCGGAAGAAGAACGTGCATCAATCGGTATTTCTGATGGATTAATCAGATTCTCGATCGGTTTGGACCACGACATCAAAAGAACTTATCATAAAATGAAAGAATGTATGCTGAAAGTAGGAGTTCTTACCCATGAAAACATCTCTATATCCTAAATTTTATTGTACAAAAGAAGGCTGTCTCTATTGAAACAGCCTTCTTTATTTTTTATTGTAAAATCCACGTCTGTGAAATCCGTGTATCTGTGGGAGGCAAATACTATTTCTTATAGTAATGATTTGGAAATGCATCCTCAGGTTTCATTCTGAAAACATTTAGCAGAACCCAGGATTTCAGGAATCCATATCCATAGGAAAACATCTGAATATAGGTGGAGATCACCGCCATTCCGGCAATGCTGATATTTTTAGTCAATAATAAAGCATGGAAAAACACCAAAAATGTATACAATCCATAGAAAGAAAGAATAAATCCTTTTCCAAGCATAAAATATTCAATAAATCCCATAACGTAGCCTAACATAAACAAGGTAGGAAATGCAAAGGATATTTTCACATAGTTCGGATGCCTCTGATTAAGAATTGGCCTTGCACAGCCAAACTGATATACCTGTTTGGAAAATTTTCCAAAGTCTACCCTACGTTTATGATACACTGCAATATCATCAAAAAAAGCAGTTGTAAATCCGTTTTCCCATAGCGTCATCGACAAGTCCGGATCCTCTCCTATTCTCATCTCAGAAAAACCGCCTACTTTTTCAAAAACTGACTTTTTCACTCCCATATTAAAACTTCTGGGCTGAAACTTTGAAACCGCCTTTTTACTTCCTCTGATTCCTCCGGTAGTAAAAACAGAAGTCATGGAATATGAAATCGCTTTCTGCATCAGATTAAAGCCTTTGTGAGCCTTATCTGCTCCTCCGAATGCATCACAAGGAATCGTTAGGATATCATTTTTTATATGTTCGATATAATCTTTTTCTACAATCACATCACTATCTACAAATACCAGCCATTTATTAGCTGCTCTTTGTGCTCCATAATTTCTTGTAAGCCCTGGTCCAGAATTATCTTTCCTGAAATATTTAATATCCAGTATCTCTTCGAAATTCCTGATGGTAGGTTTCAGATCAATGATTGAGCCATCATCAACAATAATAATTTCAAACGCTCTGTCAGTCTGTTGAGTCAAAGAAGTCAGCAACTCGAAAAGTTCATCCTTTCGGTTGTAAATGGCAACAATAATAGAAATACTAGGCTTCAAATTGAAAATTTTTCAAAATTAGTTATTCGCAGAACAACCTACAAACAGTTTAACAGCTTATTCAAGTAAATTTACTTTCAATCAATTGTAAATAATAAAAATATTAAATAATACTTCCAGAATGGTTTCTGTTATAGTTACAGCCGTTAATTAAACTTAAACCTGTTGCAGTTATTTTTTCTGTGAAATATCAGGATCTTTTAGCTCTTTCTTTTGAGATATTACATTATGATTTAAAGCCTGTCTTTTAGGTTTTGAACGTGATGATTTTGATCCGGAACTAAACAGACCAAATACATCCAAAACAATATCAAATATCTCTAACAAATTCCAGGACATATCTAAATCTTTATTTATTTTCCAATTTATGTACTTTCTTTGTTCCTTCATACATCTCGTACTGTAGGAATCTTGTTTCCAACTTTCCGTTGAACAGCTTAATCTTTCTTGAAGGACGTAATCCGATTTTCTTCACAGCCTCAAGGTCAGATGAAATCAACCATGCAAGTGTGTTCGGATAATTCGTTTTAAACGTATCTCCTATCTTTTTATAGAAATCATCATCATTGATCGAAATCCTCTCATCATAAGGCGGATTAAATACCATCAATAATGGGAAAAGTTCTTTTTTGGAATCAAAGAAATTCTGCTTTTTGATCTCAATCACATCTTCCATTTCTGCGGCTTCCACATTCATTCTGGCAGCATTCAGCATTCTTGCATCAATATCATAGCCTACAATCTTTCCATCAAACTGTCTCACTCTATTGATTCTGAATTCTTTAATCTTTGAAAATAGATCAGCATCATAGTTTTTCCAATTCTGGAATCCGAATCTTTTTCTAAAAATTTGAGCCGGAAGGTCCATAGCAATCATTGCTGCTTCAATCAGTAATGTTCCGGAACCGCACATCGGATCAAGGAAATTCCCTTTTCCATCCCAGCCTGCCAACTGAAGCATTCCGCTTGCAAGAACTTCATTAATTGGTGCTTCTCCTTGCTCTCTTCGGTATCCTCTTTTAAATAAAGCATCACCGGAAGAATCCATAGAAATCATTACCAATTCTCTGTCAATATGAAGATGGAATTTAATATCCGGATTTCGGGTTTCTACATTCGGACGTCTTTTAAATTTATCCTGAAAATAATCTACAATAGCATCCTTCATTTTTAAGGTTACAAACTGAGAATGTTTGAAGGTTTCAGAATTTACGGTAGCATCAATCGAAAAAGACTGATCGACATCCATGAATTCAGCCCAATCAAATTTGAATAACCGGTCATAAAACTGATGCTGGTTAAAAGCTTTGAACTCGTGAATCGGCACTAAAATCTTCAACGCTGTTCTTGCAGAATAATTGATCTTATAAAGAAAACCAAGATCTCCTTCACAATTAACCGCTCTGTTTTTAATTTCAACCTTTCTTCCCCCTAGTTTTTTGATTTCTTCCGCCAGAATCTGCTCAAGTCCGAAGAATGTTTTGATCTGTATTGGTAGATTTTCTATATCCATAATTTTGAATTAAAAGTTTTAAAGCATTAATAATTAAAAGATTAACCATCCAACTTATTGTTCAATTGAATTTTTCAATCTTTCCATGTTGTAAAATACTTTGCTTTTAAGACCACAAATTTAGTTATTTTTGCATTATGGAATGGTTTGAATCTTGGTTTGATACCCCTTATTATCATTTGTTGTATAGCAATAGAGACTATACTGAAGCTGAAAACTTCATTACAAAACTTACTGCGGATCTACAGCTTCCGCCTCAATCCAAGATCATTGATCTTGCCTGTGGAAAAGGAAGACACTCTGTTTTCCTCAACAAATTGGGGTATGATGTATTAGGTCTGGATCTTTCAAGACAAAGTATTGAATCTGATAAACAATATGAAAATCAAACCCTGATTTTTCAGGTACATGATATGCGAAACCCAATTGATGCAGATCCTATGGATGCTGTTTTCAACCTGTTTACAAGTTTCGGGTATTTTGACAATGAAAATGATGACAAAAAAGTATTTCAGTCGGTGTACAATGTATTGAAACCGGGAGGATATTTTGTTTTAGATTATTTGAATGAAGAATATGTCAGAAACTCAATAGTTCCCGAAACAGTAATTACCCGTGGTGATATTGATTTTAAGATTTTGAAAAAAATCGAAGGCAGACATGTGATTAAAGATATTCGTTTTGAAACAGAAGGTCAGTCATTTCATTTCTTTGAAAAAGTAAAGCTTCACACATTGGATGCTATTCATGCTTATGCTTCAGAATGTGGTTTTGAAAGAATAAAAATATGGGGAGATTATCAGCTCAATGAGTTTAATAAAGAAAGTTCCCCACGTTGCATCAATTTATTTAAGAAAAAATAATGGTAACAGTACTTTTACTGATTGTAAGTGTAATAGCCGGAGTTGTGCTGGGAAAACACTTTGGTAAAAAGGAAAAGCTGGCTAAAAATCTATTGATATTAAGTGCAGGTTTCCTGATTACGATCTGCCTGAACGAAGTTTTCCCTGAAGTTTATACCTCTTCAGCAGGCAGCAGTCTGGGAATATTCGTTATTGCAGGAGTTCTTCTCCAAATGATCCTGGAAGCACTTACCAAAGGGTTTGAGCATGGGCATTTCCATCATCATAGTGAGCACAATATTCTACCCATGGCTTTAATGGTAGGGCTTTTCATTCATGCATTTATTGAAGGAATTCCATTGGCCAATGAAGAGCATGAATTATCTCCTTATCTTTTGGGAATCGTTTTTCATAATCTTCCTATTTCATTTATTCTGGGCGCATTCTTATTCAACAGAAAAGGAGAATCAAAGAGTTCATCTTCTTACCCATCCCTATTGATTGTAGCTCTTTTTGCATTGGCATCCCCTATGGGAATGTTATTGGGAAATTATTTCAATCCGGATCTTCAACCTTATTTCCTGGCGATTGTGGGCGGAATATTCCTTCACATTTCATCGGTAATTATTTTTGAAAGCAATAAAAATCACAATATTGATTGGATTAAAATAGGACTGGTGGTATTAGGAGTTTCTCTAGCTCTGTTTATACATATTTTCCATCATCATTAAAACTTATTTTTAGACATAAAAAAAGCTCTGAATTTTGAAATTCAGAGCTTTTATTTTTATTTCATTATCTCAACTGGAAATTAGAATTTCCAACCGACAGTAACAAAGAAGTTATTTCTGTTATTTTTAACGTCTGATACTACTGAGGCAGGGGATGCCACATCAAAATTACCGGAATAATATCCTGTCCCCGCATCTGCATCTCCATATAAAAATACATTTTTATAATTAGAAGTAATATTCTGATATGCTGCATCTACATAAAACTGTCCAAAATCATATCCAATACCAGCTCCTATTGTATTTCTTGAACCTAGGATCATATCACTGTAATTGGTATTTCCAATTGCCCCCGCATTGTTATATGCATTAATTGAAAAGGCATCAAAAGGACTTGAAGCATAAGCATAACCTCCTCTTAGTCTGAAATTTTGAATTCTATATTCTGCTCCAACTTTTACTTCCGATACATTTTTGTAAAGGTCATTGAAAAATGAATTCAAGTCTGCTTCAGCACCACCTCTTACTGTATATTTAGGCTTAGTAAGTCCTAAAGTATAATCCACATTCAATGCAAAGTTTTTATTAGGAACAAAAGCAGCACTCACTGTAGCTTTCATAGGTGATCTGAACGATCTGTCCTCACCATAATTATTATAATAAATATTATTATTATCGTCCTTATTTACATAATACTCACTGTATGCTCTGTCAATATTCCACCAGGTAGGAGTTTCTATAGAGGCTCCTAATCTTAATTGATTACTGATCTTCCCAATAACCCCAATACTTGCTGAAAATCCATTTGAACGTTCAGAATAAGGAGTAAACTGTTTTTTATAGCTATCTACAGAATTATCTAAATCCAATCCGAATAAAGCATGTTCACTTTGGTCAATGCTGGCATAGTGGAAATTTAATCCCGCACCTATATATAAACGATTTTCATAGTTTGCACCAACACCAATATTCATTTTAGACTGATTCCCCAATCTATCGTAATTATGTCCTAGATAAGACATTTTTCCATTCACATTATTCCCATTGGAATCCTTAAGTGATTTAGAAATTATTACATTTTGATTTCCCGGAGATTCTACATAGTTTTCAATAGATTGATTAGAATAGTTAACCCCAATATTGATAAATTTCCATCCGGTCTTTGACATCAATGGGATAGCTATTACTCCACCTGCATTTCCAATATCTGTTTTATTAGAAGTATAATTTACTGAAGATCCTGCTAATGAACTGGTATTTTTATTACTGTTAATTGATAGCGTCCCTGAAGCATCTCCTGAAATAGCAACTCCTAAACCTGCAGGGTTTGTTAATAATGAACTTGCATCACCTCCTAATGCTCCATTTGCTCCTGCCATTGCATTAAACTTAGAAGAACCAACATTAGGAGAATTTGAATAAATCTCAGCAGAGTTTCTAATCACTGATATATCCTGAGCCTGCGCAAAAAAAGCAGCAGAAATACTCATTAATACTAAAGATTTTTTTAACATTATTTTCTTAATAGTTTTTATTAATTTTTAAATTACCTAAATCCGCCGGATCTGAAGCCACCGCCTCCACCTGATGAACCACCAGATCTGAAGCCGCCACCGCCGCCTGAATTAAATCCACCGCCGGATCTAAAACCTCCTGAATCATTAGATCTGAAACCACCATTATTATATCTTGGTTGTGATTGTTGGTAATTCGGTCTTGTTTGAGGATTAGAATTACGGAATCCACCTGCATCACCAGATCTGAAACCACCGGAGTTTCCATTTCTAAATCCTCCTGAATTACCATTTCTGAATCCACCTGTATTTCCATCTCTGAAACCACCATTAGAATTAGAGTTTCTGAAACCACCGTCATTGGTATTTCTGAAACCGTTACTTCTAAATCCTGTATTTGCTGTATTTGTTCTATATACAGCATTATTTATACCTGAATTGCGGAAGCCGCTGTCAGTACCACTTCTTCTATAAGGTCTGTTATAACCACCCCAGTAGCCACCTCCGTAGCCCCAGTATGGGTTACCATAATAACCGCCCCAGAACGGATCATAGAATCCTCCCCAATAAGGAGAATATCCGTAACCCCATGGGCTTCCCCATCCGAAAGAACCTCCCCAGCCCCAGCCGAATGATCCGCCCCAACCCCATGAAAGACCAGCACCCCAGCCCCAGCCACGGTTCCAGCCCCAATAAGGACTATATCCTCCATACCAGCCCCAAGGAGATCCCCATCCCCAGGAGTTGTCATAGTAATTGGTTTGTGAGCCTGCATACATTCCCCAATCAGAGTTGGTTGCAGTTCCCCAGTTGGCATTCACATCACTCCATTCATTATATCTATTTTGCTGTTCTCTGGAATTCGTCTGTGCATTCTGAATCACATTAGAATCCTGATAGTAGTCGTAATAATCTCCTACTCTATTTCCGCCACCATTAATGATAACTCCTTCTGGCAGCGTATCCTTATTGGGGTCATAATATACCCCATCTGTCTCGCTATACCCTCCCATCTGAGCACCACAAGACATAAGCAATAATCCGCCTGAAATTGCTAATATCCCTTTAGATTTTAGCAGACCAAGCAAATTTTTATGTATATTTCTTTTCATGATAACGTAAAAATTTTTAATTTAAATTATATTTGCAATCTGTACCAAAAATGTACCAATACTGATTAAAAAATCTATCAAAAATAGATTTTTATTTTTAGATAACAATAATGTGCAAAAGTTAAAAAAATTTTAAAAGATAATGGCAAAATTAACCTCAAGAAGCGAAGATTACAGCAAATGGTATAATGAGCTGGTTGTAAAAGCTGATTTAGCTGAAAACTCAGGAGTGCGTGGATGTATGGTAATCAAACCGTATGGCTATGCAATCTGGGAAAAAATGCGTGATGAAATGGATAAAAAATTCAAAGAAACAGGTCACGTTAACGCATACTTCCCGCTTTTTGTACCCAAGAGCTTATTTGAGGCTGAGGAAAAAAATGCAGAAGGTTTTGCAAAGGAATGTGCGGTAGTTACTCACTATAGATTAAAAACGGATCCTGATAATCCTTCTAAACTGATTGTAGATCCGGATGCAAAACTGGAAGAGGAACTTATTGTTCGTCCTACATCTGAAGCAATTATCTGGAATACTTATAAAAACTGGATCCAGTCTTACAGAGATCTACCTATTCTTATCAATCAGTGGGCAAACGTTGTCCGTTGGGAAATGAGAACCCGTCTGTTCCTTAGAACAGCAGAATTCTTATGGCAGGAAGGACATACTGCTCACGCTACAAAAGATGAAGCAATTGAAGAAGCTGAAAAAATGAACAAAGTATATGCAGATTTTGCAGAAAACTTTATGGCAATACCAGTCATTCAAGGATTAAAAACTCCTTCTGAAAGATTTGCAGGGGCAGATGAAACATATTGTATCGAAGCATTAATGCAGGACGGAAAAGCTCTTCAGGCAGGAACCTCTCACTTCTTAGGTCAGAATTTCGCAAAAGCATTTGACGTAAAATTCACTAATAAAGAAGGAAAAATCGAACATGCATGGGCTACATCATGGGGAACTTCTACCCGTTTGATGGGAGCTTTAATTATGACGCACTCTGATGATTTCGGATTGGTACTGCCTCCAACATTGGCTCCAATTCAGGTCGTAATTGTTCCTATCTTCAAAGGGGAAGAACAATTGGCTCAAATCAGCGAAGTTGCTCTGGAAATTCAGGCTAAATTAAAAGCTAAAGGCATTTCTGTGAAGTTTGACAATGATACTCAGAACAAACCGGGATGGAAATTTGCTGAATATGAATTGAAAGGTGTTCCGGTAAGAATTGCAATGGGACCAAGAGACCTTGAAAATAATTCTGTGGAAATTGCGAGAAGAGACAATCTTACTAAAGAAGTTCGTTCCATCGAAGGTTTAGACTCTTATATTGAAGATTTACTGAAAACCATTCAACAGGATATTTATAACAAGGCAGCCAATTTCAGAAAAGATAACATTACCAAAGTGGATACTTACGAAGAATTCAAAAAAGTTCTTGAAGAAAAAGGAGGTTTTATCTACGCACATTGGGATGGTACAGCTGAAGAGGAAGAACAAATCAAGAACGAAACGAAGGCGACAATCAGATGTATTCCTTTAGATGATGATATCGAAGAAGGTATTTCGTTGATTTCTGGGAAACCTTCTACGAGACGTGTATTATTCGCAAAAGCGTATTAATAATTTTAACAATTTTAAAAAAAATCATTAATTTTCAAAGAAATATTCAAAAAAAAGTGACATTTGGACGGATTTTTGTTTAAATTTATCTCAACATTAATCAAAAAAATTTATTATTATGTCTTTAAATGTCATTGATTTAATTAAAGGACAATTAGGTCCCGCTTTGGTTTCACAGGCTGCATCACAGTTTGGAGAAAGCGAATCCGGTATTTCTAAAGCAATTGGTGGCTTATTGCCTGCTGTAGTAGGTGGATTAGCCAATAACGCAGACAACCCTGGCGTTGTGGATGCTATCACAAAAGCTTCTTCAAGTGGAATCTTAGGAAATCTAATAGGCGGATCGTCTAGTAATCCTATCATTACTAACTTATTATCTTCTCTATTTGGAGATAAAGTAGGCGGATTAGTGAATTCCATTGCCAGTTTTTCAGGAATCAGCAACAATTCTGCAGGTTCTTTGTTAAACCTGGTTACCGGGGCTACAGTAGGCACAGTAGGAAAATATGCAGCCGACAATAACTTGGGGGCTTCGGGTATTTCCAGCTTACTGAATGATCAGAAAGGCATTATTTCTTCTTTACTGCCGGCAGGTCTTTCTTTAGCTTCTTTTGGATTAGGAGCTGAAAATTGGTTTGGTCAGGCTAAAGAAACCGTTTCTTCAGTAACATCTACTGCTAAGGATAACATCGCTGAAGGTGTTGCTACAGCAAGAGAAAACGTGAGTGAAGGAGCAAGAGAAATAAGAGAACAATTTGAAAATAATAACAATAATAATCAAGGCGGAGGCTCAATCTGGAAATGGTTGCTTCCGCTTTTATTATTAATCGCAGCTGGATATTTCCTTTGGAAACAGTGTGAGAAGAAGCAAACGACAACTACAATGACTTCAACCTCAGACTCCACAGGAACACACACAGATACAGTTTCTGCAACGACATCCACACCAGCTACCACAGCTACTCCTGCAACTAAAACCGATGAAAACATCGACCTTAACGGAGTAATGCTGAAAGGATACAAAGGAGGTATGGAAGATCAGATGATTGCATTCCTGAAATCTGACGGATACAAAAATGCAGCTGATGATGCAGCATTGAAAGATAAATGGTACGATTTCGACCATGTAAACTTCAAAATGGGTAGCTCTACTGAATTAGAAACTGGATCACAAGGACAGTTGGATAACTTAGTAGCTATTCTTAAGGCTTTCCCTGATGCAAAAATTAAAATTGGTGGATACACTGATAAAACAGGAAACGAAGCTTCTAACGTAAAACTATCTCAGGCAAGAGCTGATCATATCAAAGCTGCTTTAGCAAAAGCAGGTGTTGGTGCTCAGGTACTTGGAGCGGAAGGGTACGGAAGTAAATTTGCTAAAGTAGATGCAAAAGCTTCTGATGCTGAAAGAGCTGCTGACAGAAAAATGTCTGTAAGATTTTCTAAATAATCTTTAGAATCAATAAAAATTAAATCCCGGGAATCACTTTCCGGGATTTTTTTATGTCCTTATTTTTGTGTTTACATTTATTTAATTAAATTTGTTAGTCATTTCTAACATTTATGAATTTCAATTTAAAAAGCGCCTGGCGAAAAGATAAAACATCACACTCTTTATCAGAAGTTTATTCTTCTATTAAAGTTCCTAAAAAAGCCAGCTTCTGGAGAAAGTACCTTGCGTTTGCAGGGCCCGGACTTATGATAGCTGTAGGATATATGGATCCGGGAAACTGGGCTACAGATATTGCCGGAGGGGCTCAGTTTGGATATACCCTACTTTCGGTCATTCTTATTTCCAATATTTTTGCAGTGGTTTTACAGCACTTATCTGTTAAGCTTGGTGTAGTGGCAGAAAGGGATTTAGCACAGGCCTGTAGGGATCATTTCAATCCTACTACCAATTTTATTCTCTGGGTTTTCTGTGAAATAGCTATTGCCGCCTGTGATCTCGCCGAGGTCATTGGTTCAGCGATAGCCCTAAATCTGTTATTCCATATTCCGTTGACCTGGGGAATTGTAATTACGACGGTAGATGTACTTGTTATTCTTCTCCTTCAGGCAAAGGGTTTCAGATGGATCGAAAGTATTGTAGGTGGACTTATTTTTGTAATTCTAGCCTGTTTTGCCTATGAAATTGTTATTTCCAAGCCTGCTTTTAGTGAAATTCTAGGTGGATTAGTACCACAAAAAGAGATCATTCAAAATCCTGCGATGCTTTACATTGCAATTGGTATTTTAGGAGCTACTGTGATGCCGCATAATTTGTACCTTCATAGCAGTATTGTACAAACAAGGGATTACACCCGTGATACGGAGGGTAAGAAAGAAGCTATTAAATTTGCCACTTTAGACAGCACAGTATCTTTGATGTTGGCATTTTTTATCAATGCTGCCATTTTGATCCTCGCAGCTGCAACTTTCCATACTACAGGAAATCAACATGTTGCTGACATCCATGATGCTTACCAAATGCTAACTCCAATTTTAGGAGCTTCAATGGCCAGTATTGCATTTGCAATTGCGTTATTGGCTTCCGGGCAAAATTCTACCCTTACAGGAACTTTAGCAGGTCAGATCGTCATGGAAGGTTTTTTAAATATTAAATTAAAACCATGGCTACGAAGATTGATCACAAGACTTATTGCAGTTATTCCTGCATTAATTGTTGCTATTCTTTATGGAGAGCAGGGAACAACAGAATTATTGGTTTTAAGCCAGGTTATTTTATCAATGCAGTTAAGTTTTGCCGTAGTTCCGTTAGTCATGTTCACCAATGACAAAGCTAAAATGGGTGAATTTGTGAATAAACCGTTCTTAAAGGTTTGTGTTTGGGTAATCTCGGCAATTATCATTGTTTTAAACCTATACCTGTTGTATCAGACGTTTACAGGACAGCAATAATTGATATCGGATTTTATGATTTGAGATTTAGGGTATGATGATTCAAAGTTTAAGGTTTAAGGTTTAGTGTTTAAGTGTGGGTTATTCAATCTACTTAAATTTAAAATTAGAATTCATTTCCTTCTTTCCCAGTCTTTTATCTTTTATTTATTCATCTATTATCTTTCTACCTCATGTCTAATCATCTCTTGTCAAAATAGCCCATTTATTCCCGTTGTTTTTCTGCCTTAATGTCCTGTTTTTTTCCTTTGGCAGAGTCTTTGTCAAACAATTCAGTAAATAAATATTGAATTATGGAAAATCAGGATATCAACGAAGAAAGCATCAATAATCAGGAAGATAACAACATTCAGAATGAGGCAACGTCTCAGGACAATGTGACAGCAACTCCTTCTGCTGAGGAACTTTTGGCAGAAGAAAAAGACCGTTACATCAGATTATATGCTGAATTCGAAAACTATAAAAAAAGAACTTCTAAGGAAAAAATAGAATTCTTCCAATATGCCAATCAGGATATGATGGTTTCTATGTTGGGCGTTTTAGATGATTTTGAAAGAGCATTAAAAGAAATCGCTAAAAATGGAAATCCATCTGACCTTCAAGGGGTGGAGCTTATCTATCAGAAGTTCAAAAATAAACTTACAGAAAAAGGACTAAAAGCTATGGATGTGAATGCTGGTGACAGCTTCAACGTAGATTTCCATGAAGCTATTACTCAAATTCCTGCTCCATCAGAAGAGCTGAAAGGGAAAATCGTAGATGTTATTGAAACAGGATATACTTTGAATGATAAGGTAATCCGTTTTGCAAAAGTAGTAACAGGAAACTAGAATTCATAAATGATAAATGATGAGTGATAATTGATGAATGTTTCACTTATTAGCTTTACAATATCTTTTATCATTTATCAACAATCAATTATTAAATTGTCATGTCAAAAAGAGATTATTACGAGGTTCTTGAGATCAGCAAATCTGCATCTGCCGACGAAATAAAAAAAGCATACCGTAAAATGGCCATTAAATTCCACCCGGATAAAAATCCAGGGGATAAGGAGGCTGAGGAAAAATTTAAAGAAGCTGCTGAGGCTTACGAAGTATTAAGCGACGATCAGAAACGTGCCAGATATGACCAATTCGGTCACGCCGGAATGAGTGGAAATGGTGGTTTCGGAGGCGGAGGCTTCGGAGGCGGAATGAACATGGAAGATATTTTCAGCCAGTTTGGAGATATTTTCGGTGGTGGTTTCGGAGGATTTGGCGGTGGCGGCGGTGGCCGTCAGCAGGTGAAAGGTTCTAATTTAAGAATCAGAATCAAGCTGAACCTTGAAGAAATGGTAAATGGAACTCACAAAACCATTAAAGTAAAAAAAATGAAGGTGGCAGAAGGTGCCACTTCAAAAACGTGTCCTACCTGTAACGGTTCCGGTGTTCAGCTTAAAGTGATGAACACGATGTTTGGTCAAATGCAGACTCAGACTACTTGTAGTACTTGTCAGGGAATCGGAAAGGTTGCTGATAAAATTCCTGCCGGAGCTAATGCTCAAGGTCTTATCAAAGATGAGGAGGAAATTACTATTAATATTCCAGCAGGAGCAAGAGACGGCATCCAGCTTAATGTAAGAGGAAAAGGGAATGACGCTCCATTTGGTGGAGTTCCGGGTGATTTATTAGTCATCATTGAAGAGGAAGTAGACCAAACCATCAAGAGAGAAGGTGATAACCTTCACCAGGAATTGTATGTTTCATTTGCTGAAGCTGCTTTAGGAACGAAAAAAGAAATTCCTACAGTAGGCGGAAAAGTGAAAATTACCGTTGATCCAGGAACTCAATCCGGAAAAATTTTAAGATTAGCAGGAAAAGGTCTTCCAAGCATTGACAGCTATGGTAAAGGAGACATGTTCATTCATATCAATGTATGGACACCTCAAAAGCTTACTAAGGAGCAGAAAGACTTCTTTGAAAAGCAAATGTCCAGCGGAGAAATGGTTGCAGAACCATCCGGAAAGGAAAAAACTTTTTTTGATAAAGTAAAAGATTTATTCAATTAATATAAAAGAGGCCTTAGGGTCTCTTTTTTATTTCATCTATTTGTATATTAGCTCTTTATTAAAAGTCCGGAAATGAAAAGAATAGTACTTTTTTTATTGCTTTTTACAATCTCATTAAAAGCATTTGGACAACAAAATAATAACAGAGAGTTTAATACTGCCGTGAATCAGTGGTTTTCTGCATGGTCATTATTGTATAAAGACATTTATAAAATTGACAAAATTCATCCTGTACAGTTTGTATTTTTTGATGAAACCTATGTATACTCAACCTCTTCGGTAACCATTCCTAAAGGTGAGTCAATAAAAGGTTATAATCTCCTAAATCTGAAATTAAACTGGAAAAAAAAGCCTCATCATAATTCCCTTACCCTACCTAATAAAAAGACTATTCCTGTAGGAGTCATATCATTTGCATCAGAAGCCCCTTTGGGTCAAAAATCATTTTTTGTAATGCCTTTACCTAGTTTCTGGAAAAAAGCAGGCGTCGAAAGCAAGGAACTGGGGCTGGATAATTTAATCACAGGAGTTTTCATTCATGAGTTTTCCCATACTCAACAAATGCAAAACTTTGGAAAGATTATTACCCAACTTGAAAAACAAAATAATTTTGGAGTCCCTTTCAATGATGACATGGTTCAAGCTATTTTTAGTGAAAATAAAGATTATCTTGATCTATACCAGTCAGAAATAAATACTCTTTATAACAGTATTAGGGATAAGGAACTGAATACAGAGCAACTTATAAAAGGATTGGCCTTAATTAATGACAGACAGACAAAGTATTTTAAAGATCAATATCAAGGACTAAAAGAAATAGATGATATTTTCCTTACCATGGAAGGGATGGGACAATATTCCATGTACTTATGGCTGATCCATCCTAAAGGTGCTAAGATGGATAAAAATATTGCGCTGGATGGAGTCAGACGGAATAAAAAATGGTGGTCACAGGAGGAAGGGCTGGCTCTTTTCTTAATTTTAGAACGACTAAAAGCTTCTAAAACCTGGGCAAAGGATATGTTTGGATCAAAAATTATCACAGCGATTGAGCTCATCAAAGCCAATATGAAGTAAAATGATTAATCAAAAAAAATCCTATACTGAAAATAGTACAGGATTTCTTTATTATCTAAAAGTATCTTTTTATTTTTTCGTAGCCAGTGAATAGATCGCTTTCCCTATTGTAAAAACAAGAACTGCAGCGAGTCCGCCTACGATTCCGAAAGTAAATTCTTTTAGCATAGCTGGCCACGTTGGTAATAATTCATGCAGGTAGTGAATGTTGTGAGCAAAAATACCTCCTGAGACTAAAATCAGGGCAATTGTTCCGACCACTCCTAAGATTTTAATGATTACCGGTAACGCTTTTACCAAAAAATGTCCAAGTTTGGAAAAGAATCCTTTATCGTGACTTTTTTTGATTAATTTAAAACCTGCATCATCCATTCTCACAATAAGAGCAACGATTCCGTAAACCCCTACCGTTGCAATGAATGAAACAAAAGTTACGGTAAGAATTTGCGTAAGAAGTGGATGCTCTTGTTGGATTACCGTTCCCAAAGCAATGATGACAATCTCAATAGAAAGGATAAAGTCTGTTCTGATTGCGGAATTAATTTTTGCCTTTTCAGAAGCTTCTGAGTTTTCTTCTTCTTTACTCTCCTTCACTACTTCATGACCTTTTTTAGAACGGTGAAATAGAAACTCAATAATTTTTTCTACTCCTTCAAAAGCAAGGTATAGACCTCCCAAAATAAGGATTATTTCAATGGCAGGTTTGTAAAGCCAGTTGAGCAGAAACGCTACGGGAAGAATAATCAATTTATTGATAAAGGAACCTTTAGTAATAGCCCACAATACAGGAAGTTCCCTGGAAGAAAGAAAGCCTGTGGCTTTTTCTGCATTTACAGCCAGGTCATCTCCCAAAATTCCTGCTGTTTTCTGTGTAGCTATCTTACTGGTAACAGCTACATCATCCATCAATGCTGCAATATCATCTAAAATTGCAAAAAAGCCTGATGCCATATTTTAATGTTTTTTTAATCTTTGTTAAGTTCAGCAAAAATAAATATTTAATTCGATTTTCTGATTCATAATATGACAATAATTTTAAGAATGATGAGAATCATAAAGCAGCACTTCCCTTTCAATATTTTATATCTTTGTTTAAATTCTATGCAATGAATGAAAACTGGGAATTTCAATTACAAGCTATATGGCAGAAGCTTGGAACAATAAATAACGAAGAATTTATTCAACAACTTAAAGATCATATACTCCTACTTGTAGATTCGCAAGCTATTGCAGATTTTGAAATGGCATGTGCTTTTGATTCAACCGGATATGAAAAGGAGGCAGAGCCCTTATATAGGAGAGCATTAGATCTGGGATTATCAGGTTTACGGAGAAGAAGAGCAAGGATTCAACTGGCAAGTACCCTAAGGAATAATGGAAAAATAGAAGAAAGCATTCATATTTTGAGAGAAGAAAAAGCAAACTATTCTGATGAGCTTAATGATGCTATCGACTCTTTCCTAGCTCTTTCCCTTTCTTCAGCAGGACAATATAAGGAGGCATTATCACTCACCTTAAAAGCAATTTCTCAACATTTACCCCGATATAACCGATCTTTGTATAATTACGCGAATGCTTTGCATAAAGAATGATACTAAAAAATATTCTTTAATAAAAAACACCGTACAACATCCTGAAAAACAAATAAAAACATCATAAAAATCATATCTTTTCGTTATTTCTGCTGTTTCTTTTTCTGTACATTTACTCTATGAAAAAGCTCATTCTCAGGTATCATTTTTTCGTTATGGGATGCATCAGTTTCCTTTTGCAATCCTGTAATACAAAATTCAGAGTTTGGGTTGGCCCTGATGGTCAGCAGAAAATCTACAACTTAAAATACGGAGAGCACAAAAGACAGAAAATGGATGTTTTTCTACCCAAAGATTACGCTGTAGATTCTCCGGTTATTCTTATTGTACATGGTGGAGCCTGGACATTGGGAAAAAAGGAGCACATGATCCAGATTCAGAAAATGCTTTTCCAGCATAAAATTCCAAGCATCAATATGAATTATCGCCTGGTTTCCCAAAGGAAAAAAATCACTTATAAACAACAGCTTGAAGATATTGGTTCGGTGATTGAGAAATTTAATTCTTTAGCTGAAAAAGCAGAGCTTCAACCCAACAATTATATTATTCTTGGTGAAAGTGCCGGTGGACACCTCGCCTTATTGTATGGCTACCAGCATCCGGACCAAATTAAAAAGATCATTTCTTTAAGCGGTCCTACAGATTTTTATAGCCCGGAGTATCTGAATTCTTTTTATTCAAAATATACTTCACCTACTCTTCAAAAAGTAGTGGGAACCAAGTTTGATCGTAAAAATTTCTCAGAAGCCTTTAAAGAAGCCAGTCCTATTGCTAATATTACCCATGTTCCTACCCTTTTATTTCAGGGAAATCATGATTTTTTGGTGAATCAACACCAGGGAATTGCGCTGGATTCGGCATTGACCCGTATGGATGTTCCTCATAAATTTATCTTTATGGAGAAAACTGGGCATGCTCCCAGATTTTTCAGCAAAAGAAAAAGAGACAGTATTATTTACCCGAATATTCTGGATTGGATACAAAAGAACCATTAAGATTGTTTAAAGGGTTTAGAATAATTAAAATAATTAAAAGGATAAGCCTTCTTAATTCATCTTTCTTAATGGTGTAATGCCTTCAATTTGTCATGCAAAGGTTTTATCATCTCCATGTATACTTTTAGGAAGCAAAGAATGGAGTTGATTCGATTTCTTCTTAGCTCACTCTAAACAATAGAGTATACTTTAATTCCCATAAAAAAGGCTATCCGTTTCGGGATAGCCTTACATTGTATGTAGATCTTTGAATATTATTCAAAGTCTTTATTTTCGTATTTAGAGAAATCTTCTTTCTTTCCAAACATAAATTTGATAATCACCGGAAGCGTTGTTACCAATACAATAACAATGATGATGTATTCCAGTTTTTCTTTCAGATTGATTCCAAACTGTTCCATGAAAAGTTTATCAAGATAATGTCCTGCGAAGATCAGGATAAATGACCACAAAACGGCCCCAATAATATTATCTCTTAAGAATTCTTTTTTGTCCATTTTTACGATTCCTGCTACAATCGGAGTAAAGGTTCTCACCACAGGTAAGAATCTTGCCATAATGATTGCCAGCGCTCCATGTTTTTCAAAGAAGTCATGAGCCTGATACAGATACTTCTTCTTGAAAAGCATAGAGTCCGGTCTTTTATATAAAGCAGGTCCTGCTTTTCTTCCGAAATAATATCCTACTTCATTTCCAATAATAGCAGCAAGAGCTACTCCGGAGGCAAGAATTGTTGTATCTAAGAAGTCACTTCCTGTAGAACCAAAAGTCTCTTTGATGATTTCAACGGCATAAATTCCTGAAACGAACAATAGTGAATCTCCAGGTAGAAAAAATCCTACAAAAAGACCTGTTTCAGCAAACACAATAAATAAAATAAGCCAAAACCCTCCCATTTTAATGTAAAACTCAGGGTTTAATAAATCCTTCCAGCTATTGAAATCTTCCATATATATTGATGAACAACAAAAATAAGTCTAAAATGTCTGAAACAAAAATTAATTATAAGATTTTAACTAAAATTTTATATGATATTTATAAGTCTAAGTCATCATCGGAAACCGCGGTACCATCGGCCATCAGAAATGCTTTAAGGAAAGGAGTAAGGTTTCCATTCATTACAGCATCCACATCTGATGTTTCATGACCTGAGCGTACATCTTTTACCAGTTTGTAAGGATGCATGACGTAGTTTCTGATCTGACTTCCCCACTCGATTTTCATTTTGTTAGCTTCAATCTCATTTCTGGCCTTCATACGTTCTTCCAATTCCATTTCATATAATCGGGAACGTAAGAGCTGCATCGCTTTTTCTTTATTCTGAAGCTGCGAACGGGATTCTGAGTTTTCAATGATAATTCCGGTTGGAGCGTGACGAAGACGTACAGCTGTTTCTACCTTGTTTACGTTCTGACCTCCGGCTCCGGAAGACCTCATCGTTTCAAAGGATATATCAGCAGGATTGATATTAATTTCGATCGTATCATCTACTAAAGGATAAACATATACAGAAACAAAGCTGGTATGACGTTTGGCATTTGAGTCAAAAGGTGAAATTCTTACCAATCTGTGTACTCCGTTTTCGCCTCTTAAATATCCAAAAGCAAACTCACCTTCAATTTCAAGGGTAACGGTTTTTACTCCGGCTACATCTCCTTCCTGGAAATTCAGTTCACGGATTTTATACCCTTGTTTTTCTGCCCACATGGTATACATTCTCATCAACATGGATGCCCAGTCACAACTTTCTGTTCCACCGGCACCAGCAGTGATCTGAAGAACTGCAGATAGCTCATCTCCTTCATTGGAAAGCATATTCTTGAACTCCAGATCTTCGATTTTTTCTACCAATTGAGGGAATGTTTCATCCAGTTCCTTTTCAGAGTCAGGATCTTCTTTGGCAAAATCTACCAATACCTGCATATCTTCAAACTGTGAATGAATCTCATCATAGCTTTCTACCCATTTTTTCTTGGAACGAAGCTGTTTCAGGAAAGCCTCCGCCGTTTTAGGATTATCCCAAAACTCAGGTGCTGCAGTTTTTTCATCATCATTGGCAATTTCTATCTTCTTCTTTTCAATCTGAAGGTATTTGTGTAATTCACCAATTCTGGATTGAACTTCTTTTATCTGGTCGTTGTTAATCACGATTTTTTCTTTTTGCAAAAATAAGGGTTTTCTTTCAGAGTGGAAAGCTAAGCATGCAATGTTCAGGGTTTAAAGTTTAAAGTTTGACGTTTAACGTTCAAGGGTTAGAGTTTAAGGGTATAAAGAGTATAAAATTGTAGATCTTAGCCTTCTTTTCTCTATCTCTTATTTGTCGTCTTCTGTCTATTATCTCTCCCCTATCATTTCTCCCACAATCTCTCCAATCTTCGGGGCTAATGCTACTCCCATTCCGGAAAGTCGTACAGCACAAAACTGTCTGTCTGAAACTTGCTTTACGATAGAAGTTTTCTCATTCCCCATCGCCATAATTCCTGACCATCGAAGTGCAATTTTGAAATCCTGATTAGGCAAAATAACTTCCTGTAAGAAGTTTTCTAAATGACACTGCAGGAACTCTGTGGTTTCAAGTGTTGTAGTTTCTTCGGTTTTAAAATCCTGATTTCTTCCGCCGCCTAACAAAACTCTGTTTCCTACATTCCTGAAATAATAAAACCCTTCATCATAATGAAAAGTACCTTTCAGCTTTAAGTTTTCTATAGGCTCAGTAAGTAAAATCTGTCCTCTGGCAGGAATTATATTCTCATTTTCCAAAAATGGTGAGCTGAATGCATTGGTACAGTGAATTAATTGATTAGCCTGAATGGAAAGTTCTTCCGAAAGACCAACATTCAATTGCTGGGATGTCTCATCAATATGTCTCACTTCAGTTCCAAACAAAAACTCAATTTTCAATTCATGACATCTTTCTAAAAGTTTCTGTACTAGCTTTCCAGAATGCAGACTTCCCTCACAGGGATTCTCAATCAAAAATTGAGATTTATGCAGTCCAAATTCTTTTATTTTATGCTGTTGTAAGGAATAGGTTTCTTGAAGTCCGGTTATAGATTTAAGCTTTTGATTAACTTGCTTGATATGCTGCAGGGATTCTTCATTATTCAAAATTTCATGTCCTCCATTCAACTCAAAATCTATTTCTTTATTTTTAAAATATCGTGTGATCTTCTGAAGTCCCTCAAACCGCATTTTAACGATATCTAATGTCTTGTCCCAACCCATTTTTTGGGAATCGGCAATAATTTCTGTCAGACTCCCAAAGCATGCAAAACCTGCATTCCGTGTTGAAGCACCTAATGGCACGGCATTTCTCTCAATAATCAATACAGATTTCTCAGGAGATTTCTCCTTAATGGAAATAGCCGTCCAAAGTCCGGAGAATCCTGCTCCAATAATGACAATATCTCTTTTACGATAAAAGGTTTCCTGTTCCCAAATGCTGATCATGAGTGATGAGTAATTGATGTGTTTATAATGAGACAAAAAAGATAATAGACAAAGAGATCCTAGCATCTTATAGCCTGTATCTTAGATCCCTGAACCCCAGAATCTCGCCTACTCTTCTTTCTCTCCGTTATGCTGAAACCCAATGGCACGTCTGGGTTCTTCAACCACTTTGTAAGTTTCTAATTCATTTTTCAGAGCTTGAATTCTAAACTGGAATTCGTCAAAGTTATTGATGATAGCATCTGCCAAAAACCGAGCTACCTGATCCAGATATTCTTCTGTAAGTTTTGCTGCAGCATCCCGTAAAGCTCCATTAATAAGTTTCTGGTCAATTTTTAGTTTTTCATTTCGGGTTCTTTGGTAAAGGTTTTTGATTCTTTTCTTTAAACTTTGGGTAAAATCAATAAGCATGGTATTACTAAAGGCTTTCATTCTTGATGAAACTTCATGCCAGAAAGGAACCTTATCTGCTTTATTATTTTTTAGGATTTTATACAGTAGAGAGTCTTCTTCAAGCCCTCTGGTCATCGCATATAAAATAATTTCTGAACGCTCGGAGGCATTAGGTGGAAATATTGGAATCATCACATCAAACCTTCCGGGTGCTAAAATTTCTTCATCAATTTCGGATACAGAATTAGCAGAACCCACCATTAGTACGCCTTCTTTTTCAAATTTTCCGATATAATGAAGAATCAGTTCCTGAGCTTCCAGGTTACAGGACGCAATATCATTATCTACCTTTCTTTCCATCATAATTTCATCAAAATCATCAAGGAAAAGCAGCATCTTATTTTCTTTCATCATGGTTAAAAGAAAATCACTAAAATTGATATGGTTTCCGTCAATCAGTGAAGTCCCCAGATAATGCTTTTTCACTTCTTTAAACTGATAGCCTATGATTTCAGCAATTTTATTGGCCCAGAAAATCTTACCGCTTCCGGGAGGGCCATACAGAATAATTCCTGCCGGTTTATTGATGCCCCAATCTTTGATCTGCTGCGGATTTAAAAATGGTTCAAGAACCGCTGATGTGTAGAAAAACAAATCTCTGTAGCCTATAAAATCTCTTTTCTGCAGACTGGTTTTGTGTCCGAAATAATCATACACAAACTGATAATTTCCACCCAGTTTATTATCGATGCCATAGCTTGAAATCGAAGATTTGAAAAAGCCATTGTCAAAAATATTAGGATTATTATCTTTTATCACTTTTTCAACTTTCTCCTTTGGTTGATTGATAACTTCAGCAATCTGTTCCAAGGTTTTATCTTTATCCAGGTCCTTTTCGTATAGCCTTAAAAAATCTACATTTTCACGGGCAAATTTCTCAAAATCTTCCTTAACTTCAAAGTTGGTACTGACGCAGTCTACTAATTCAAGATCAAAATCCTGTATAAACTGTTTTATCGCTTCTGCAGAGACATTGAGTTCTTCTGCGAGTTCAATTAACTTCATAATTCCCTATTAGTTCTATCAAATTTAATATTTTAATCTTGAAAGTCTATGAAAGTATCAGAATTTAATATCATTTTAATTTGTTTTTTATCAAAACAACTCTATTTTGTATTCAATTCCATTAAATAGTAAAGTGATCTGGTAATTTACTTTTTCATTCGGACATTATTTTCTAATTTTATTAAAACGAAAGGAATGAAAAAAACATATTACTTTCCGGGGCTTATCAGTGCTTTAGTTATTCCTATTTTGCTTTGGCATTTCGGAAACCGAAAAATTGAAGAAATAACTACTTCAGTGGTGGATATCAGCATTCCTCCTAAATTAGATAAAGACAAAAGCAACCCTAATGGTGGTCTTGAACCATTCAGAAGCTGGAATCTCAAAAAAATAGAGGTTCCGGCTGGTAAAGCAAAAGAAAACTCAGACTTATATGTTTCAGAAGTCAATGCCTTACAAAGAAAAAATGAGAAATACACCGGCATAGAGTTTATTTTAGGGAATGAAAATACCTATGGAGATTTTGTTTCTCTGCTTAATGATATGCATATTTCTAAACATGAAGAATATGCGGTGGATCTGGAAAAAACAGGAAATTTACTTGTTCCTATTACTATTGCTTATCCAAATCTACCAACAGGACCTTGTGAACTTTGTGATGATGTTATTTACAGAATAGATGACGGTTCCATTGTCAGCGATATTCCAAAGCCTAATTTTTTTGAAAAAACACAGGCATTTTTCTCTCACCTGACCAAAGAAGCTTATTTTTTGATAATGGGATTCCTTATCCTATCTTATCTTTCAATCTTAAGTTGTAAAGAAAGATATCAATCCTTTACATACCATTTAAAATAAAAGGCTGCCATGTGGCAGCCTCTTTCTTTCAATTTACTTTTTATCTAACAACGGAAGATATTTTCCGTATCCTTTTGTTTCCATTTCAGCTTTGGGAATAAATTTCAGAGAAGCACTGTTGATACAGTAACGAAGTCCTCCTTTATCCTCTGGCCCATCTGTAAAAAGATGTCCTAAGTGAGCGTCTCCGGTTTTACTTCTTACCTCTACCCTTGTCATTCCGTGAGTACGATCTAGCTTTTCATCAATCAGACCTTTGGTAATTGGTTTTGAGAAGCTTGGCCATCCGCAGCCTGATTCAAATTTATCGGTAGAAACAAACAAAGGCTCTCCTGTAGTAATGTCTACATAAATTCCCTCACGGGTTTCGTTCCAATATTCATTTTGAAAAGCTCTTTCGGTACCATTTTCCTGCGTTACGTTATATTGTTCTGCTGTCAGTTTTTGCTTTAAAGCTTTTTTATCCTGCTTTTGATACGTTGTTGCTTTTGGAAGTGGGTTGGCTTTTTTCGCCATTTCAAAAAGTCCCGGTTCAATATGGCAATATCCTCCAGGGTTTTTATCTAAATAATCCTGGTGATAGTCTTCCGCTTTATAGAAGTTTTTCAAAGCAATAGTTTCTACTACAACCGGTTTGCTATATCCCTTTGCCAATTTCTGAACTTCATTTTTTACAAGAGCCTCATCGGCTTTATCAGTATAATAAATTCCTGTTCTATATTGGTCTCCTCTATCATTTCCCTGCTGATTAAGGCTCGTAGGATCAATCGTTTTAAAATATAAATCAATTAACAGCTTCAAATCTACTTGCTCAGGATCATATTTCACTTTCACTGTTTCTGCGAATCCTGTTGTGTGGCTCACCACTTCTTCATAGGTTGGATTCTGAGTTTTTCCGTTGGCATATCCTACTTCTGTTCCTACAACCCCACGAATCTGCTGAAAGAAATGCTCTGTTCCCCAAAAACATCCACCTGCAAAATAAATTTCCCTGACATTTTTATTATCCATAATTTCCTGTTTTTCTTTTTTTATGTCTGTTTCATTAGGCTTATTCTTTTTAAAAAGCCCGCTTCCGGCAGCAAAGACTGCAATACCCAGAACAATTCCGAGTACAATTAATATATTTTTCATATTTAGCTTTTTATTCATTATTTATTTTTTTTTCTAATATCATGAATCCAAATCCTAAAAGCATTAGATCTTTTAAAATAAAAAAGTCTGTAACAGGAACTCCATCTACTATTTTCCACATTCCCGGAGTCGTAAATAAATAACTTAATGTCACCAGAAAAGTAACCACCATTCCTATTCCTGCATATCTTTTTAGTACAGCAAATTTCGCACTAAATATCAGTAATAAAGCAATGATAATTTCTATCACTCCGATAAGATTTGATACAGTTTGGACGCTCATTATCTTATATACGAAAAAGGTTAAGAAATGGTTTTCCACCAAAGGCTTTATAGCTGCTGCTTCAGTTGGAGTAAATTTGAAAACCCCGATCCAAAGCAATATAAGCGCTGCTCCGAAAAGAGAAATATAATATCCCAGGGAATACCTTGATGAATGTTTATCCGATTGATTTACTGTTCCGATCATTTTTTTAGATTTTGAATTAATACTTTTATTGTTTTCAAAAGTATAGTCGGAACTATTTCAAAATCCTGACAAAATTTTTCTTAGAAATCTAGTTTTTCAATCATTTTATTTTTAAAATCCTGAATTTCAGATTCATTAATTTCAGCATTTTTTTCTGTCAGTGTCTTTCTAAAAATCTTATCCAGTAACTTCAGCTTTTCATTATAGGCCTTACACCATTTACAGACAGCAATATGAAGGCTCAATCTCCTGTTTTCTTTGGGAGAGATTGTTTGGGCATTACGCTTTTCCATCAGCAAAGTGGCTTCACTGCATGGTAAAAATAATATATGTAGAATCTTTCTTATCATCTCTATACTTTTGAAAACCAGTTAAACTCCAGACATTCTCTAAGCTGCATCCGGGTTCTTTGAAGGATCTTCCAAAGATTAGTCGTGGAAACATTCAATTCCTGACTCACATCGGGTGCTTTTTTTTCTTCGAGATAATACATTTTTAGTAAAATTTTCCATCTGGCAGGCAATTCCTCGATGCATTCTTCAAGGGTTTTATTAAATTCCTGATTGTCTAACAATTCAGATTCGGTAGAAACATTCCAGTCATTCAACACATCATTATTTTTCCATGACCCTGACTCATCAAAAAAGTGATCCAGCCTTACATTAGGCTCAGATTTATATTTTTTCCGGTAAAAATCAGCAATTTTTCTCTGAAGAATAGCCATAAGCCAGGTGAGTGGCTGGCTCTTCCCTTCAAAAGAATCATAATTGGAAAAGGCAGCAATAAAAACATCCTGAACAACATCCTGAGCATCTTCTTTATTGGAAAGCATATATAAAGCTTTCTTCAAAAGCGGTCCGGAATATTGATCTATCCAGCTTTTCAGAATTTCGTTTTTCATCATTATAATAGGTTGTTCTTATCTTATTTCAGATCTTAACGAAGGTAATAAGTTAAATGGAAATGACAAAAATTTTCTTGGAGTGAATGCTTGTTGTTGGAAAACGTAAAGACGCAAGATTTCAGATCATGAGACTGTTTTTAAGGCACAAGGATTTTATCTCCGGTAAAATTATACACTGTTATATTGGCCACGAATGTACAAATAACCTTATTCTATGGGTTTATGTAAAGAAGATAATTCGTGCATTTATGGCAAAAATTAATGCTGGTCTTTGCATGTATCCGTAAAATAAAAAATGATATTCAATAGGTAGTTTTTACCTATTGTCATTTTGACGAAGGAAGAATCTCATTGATGAATTTAGATTCTTCGTTTCACTTCGTTACATTCGGAATGACAGAGCGAGATAATAAATTAATATAAAATTAGAGTTACCATAAAAATTTAAGAGTCTAATAAGAGCATATATTCCTAACCATAAGTAAATATTATATCCGGCATTTGATAAAACATCCTTGAAAATATCAAATATTGGATATTAAATCACCTAAAAATCTT
Source organism: Chryseobacterium sp. G0162 (assembly GCF_003815715.1). Taxonomy (NCBI): domain Bacteria; kingdom Pseudomonadati; phylum Bacteroidota; class Flavobacteriia; order Flavobacteriales; family Weeksellaceae; genus Chryseobacterium; species Chryseobacterium sp. G0162. The sequence continues at coordinate 920,150 of NZ_CP033922.1, forward strand.
AAATTTGCATCTTATCAAAATTTGATATTAAAAAAAGCAAAAGCAATACTATGACATCACAAGAGATACGTCAAAAATTTTTAGACTATTTTAAAAGTAAGGAGCACCTTATCGTTCCTTCAGCTCCTATTGTGCTGAAAGACGACCCTACCCTTATGTTTTCCAACTCAGGAATGACGCAGTTCAAGGATTTTTTCCTTGGCTACAAAACACCTACGGCCCCAAGAATTGCCGATACACAGAAGTGTTTAAGAGTTTCAGGAAAGCACAATGATTTGGATGATGTAGGTAGAGATACTTACCACCACACCATGTTTGAAATGTTGGGGAACTGGTCTTTCGGGGATTACTTCAAAAAGGAGGCTATTGCTTTTGCCTGGGAATTACTGACTGAAGTATACGGAATACCAAAAGAGAATTTATACGTAACGATTTTTGAAGGAGATGCATCTGAAAACCTTAACAGAGACCAGGATGCTTATGATTTCTGGAAATCTCATATTGCAGAGGATAGAATCATCAACGGAAATAAGAAGGATAACTTCTGGGAAATGGGCGCAAGCGGACCTTGTGGACCTTGTTCAGAAATTCATATTGATTTAAGGACTCCGGAAGAAAAAGCTAAAGTTTCTGGTTTGGAACTAGTGAACAACGATCATCCTCAAGTGGTGGAAGTTTGGAATCTCGTTTTCATGGAATTTAACAGAAAAGCAGATGGTTCTCTGGAAAAATTACCTGCTCAACATGTAGATACAGGAATGGGCTTTGAGCGTCTTTGTATGGCGCTTCAAGGGAAATCATCCAACTATGACACTGATGTTTTTACTCCATTAATTGCGAAGGTTGAAGAACTTTCAGGGAAAAAATATACAGGAATTTTAGAAGATGAAAAAGATATTGCCATTCGTGTAGTTGTCGATCACATCAGAGCTGTCTCTTTTGCGATTGCAGACGGACAATTGCCTTCAAACGGAGGAGCGGGCTATGTTATCAGAAGAATTTTGAGAAGAGGAATTTCTTATTCTTATCGATTCTTAGATATGAAAGAACCTTTCCTTTACAAATTGGTTGCTGTTCTTCAGGAACAAATGGGAGCTTTCTTCCCTGAGCTTGAAAAGCAAGGAACTTTGGTAACAGAAGTCATCAAAAGTGAAGAAGATTCATTCTTAAAAACTATTGAAAATGGTCTGATCAGAGTTGATAAATTGATTCAACAGACCATTGCTGATCATCTGAAAGTATTACCAAGCGAAGAGGTTTTTGAATTGTATGACACCTATGGTTTCCCTGATGACTTAACAAGAATTATTGCCGAGGAAAAAGGATTAACGATTGATGAAAAAGGATTTGAAGCTGAAATGAAGAAACAAAAGCTTCGTTCAAAAGCGGATTCTGCTCAGAAAGTTTATGACTGGGTAACATTGGAAGAAAAACCTGAAACATTTGTTGGATACGACCAGATTGAATCTGAAACCTATATTACAAGATACAGAAAGGTAGAAAATAAAGACGGAGAATTTTATCAGGTGGTATTAAGCAGCTCTCCTTTCTACCCTGAAGGTGGTGGACAGGTTGGAGACAAAGGTGTTCTTGAGAATGCCACTGAAAGCTTCGAAGTACTGGAGACTAAAAAAGAAAATGGATTAATCATTTCTTTGATTAACGGTCTTCCGAAAGATGCAGGAGCTCTTTTCTATGCTAAAGTAAATGCAACAGACAGAAAGAACTCTCAGGGTAACCACTCTGTAACTCACCTTTTGCATGAGGCATTAAGAGATGTTTTAGGAACTCACGTGGAGCAAAAAGGTTCTTACGTAGGTCCTGATTATCTGCGTTTCGACTTCTCTCACTTTAATAAAATGACTGAAGAAGAAATCGCCTTAATTGAAGAAAAAGTAAACCACAAAATCAAAGAAAGTATTGCATTACAGGAATTCAGAAGTATTCCAATTAAAGAAGCTTTAGAGAAAGGAGCAATGGCTTTATTTGGTGAAAAATATGGAGATAATGTTAGAATGATCCAATTCGGAAGTTCTAAGGAACTTTGCGGAGGGACTCACGTAAAAAATACCAGTGAAATCGGTCACTTCAAAATTACTTCTGAAGGTTCTGCAGCAGCGGGAATCAGAAGAATTGAAGCTATTTCAGGAGACAAATCAGAAGAATACTTCAAGGGTCTTGAAAAACAGATTATTGAACTTTCTCAATTGCTGAAGTCTAAAGATGTTGTAAGATCTATCGAAAAATTAATCGAGGAAAATGCATCATTAAAATCTGAAGTTGACGCTCTTAAAAAAGAAAAGGCAAAAGGAGAAATCGGTGATTGGAAAAATGCTTATGAGCAGAAAGGTAACAAACAGTTATTAGTAAAAAAGACTTCTTTAGATGCTGGATCTGTTAAAGATATTGTATTCCAATTGAAGAAAGAGATTCCAACTTCAGTAACGATCATTCTTTCTGATGCGGATGGCAAACCAATGATTACCGTAGGAGTTTCTGATGATCTGGCAGCAGATTATCAGGCAGGAGCTATTGTGAAAGATCTTGCTAAAGAAATCCAAGGTGGTGGTGGTGGAAATCCTGGTTTTGCTACGGCAGGTGGTAAAAACCTTGATGGATTGGAAAACGCTTATCAGAAAGCTTTGAATATTTAATTAATTCTTACCCTTTGCGGTTTTAAGGATTTCATTATCCTAATTTAATATAAACAATAATCCCTTTCAAAAATTGAAAGGGATTATTTGTATTTGCTAAATTTAGTTTACCTGTAAGTCATCATACAAATTATCAACTACTTTTTCTAGAATTTCTCCCGTTTCATTAAAGCTGGTATTGGTCAATATGGATATTCCTATATTTTGTTTAGGATAAATCACAAACCAATTCTGCATTCCGTATATGCCTCCATGATGTCTATAGATTAATTTATTCCCATTTTCTATGATGTACCAATGATAACCCTCCCAAAAATCAGAACCTTCTTTATATAATTTTTTATGAGATTCATTGACAATAAGATTGGATTGGTCAAGTTGTAATTTCATATATTTCACTAAATCCGGAGCCGTAGAGTGCAATCCTGAAATTCCACCCCATAAAGTTCTTTTGAAGTTAGGCATTAATTCGTTTTTATCGTTATAGCCTTTTACCAATCTTGTCTTATCATTTTCATTGAGTGTAAACTTGGTTTGGTTCATTTTATTGGGTTTCAAAACAAATTCAGTGACCAATTCCTCAAAAGGTTTTTGATACACTTTTTCAAGTATATACGCTGTCACCTCAGGAGCTGTGTTTGAATAATAATATACTTCTCCAGGTTTCGTTTCAATTTTGATAAGCTTTAATCCTTCAAAAAAGGCCTCTTTATTTTCGCTTTTTATTGGAAAATTAGGAAATCCACTTGTATGCGTGATAAGATGCTTAATTCTTATAGGTTCCCCTTTGAATTCTAAATTGGGATAAGGTTCGTTAAGATAGATTCTAATATCATCATCCATATTTATTTTTTTATCAAGCACAGCTTTAGCGGCTATATAACCTGTAAAGGTTTTAGTTACAGAAGCTAACTCATAAAGTGTAGAATCGTCGGGTTTATTTCCTTTTCCAATCGTTAATTCTCCAAAATGCTTTATGGTGGATTCGCCATTTTTAAGCACTGCAACGGAAACAGAATGAAATCTTTTGTCCTCTAATAGCTGAAGAGCATTTTTTGTTATTGCATTTTCAACATTCTGTTTACTGACTTGCTGGACACTTTTACACCCGACTAGGGATAAAAATAAAATAGGGATAAAATATTTCATGGTTAGAATTTAGTTTTCTGATTAAGCGGTTAAAGAGTACATAATATTTGATTTTCGGCAATGCGTTAATCCAAATTATAAATTTGTTAAAAATAAATAATTATCCATTAAGAAAGTAATTTTATTCACTTAGGGTAAAGGGCCTTGCAAAAAAGGTGATAGTGGAAATCCTGATTTTGCTACAACAGGCAGTAAATTATTTATAACCGTTCTAATTATTGAACTTCGCTTAACAAATCCTGACCTAATCTTAAACTATTTGTTTTCTCGCCGTAAAGTCTAATTAACACTAGGTCTTTAGTTTTGTCATAATCGAAATTCAAAAAAAGTAATTATGAAAATTAACAAAACTATTGGAGCTTTGTTCTTTGCCGCTCTTATTTTCCAGAGCTGCAGTGAAGACAATAACGGAAGTGACAATAATTCTTCTGCTAACGACAAAATCAAGATTGAAAACTTCTCTAAAGAGTCCGCTTTTGTGTATGGGATGACTGGTTTTGAGAACTTAAATATTACCACGCTTATTTCCAGTTCTGATGTTCTTCCAGGTTCTCCTGATTTCGTTTTTGGAGGACAGCCGGACGGAATGGGAATTATGAAAGATCCTAAATCCGACGGTTATCTGATGATTACCAACCACGAGATCAAACAATCTGTATCAAGAGTATATCTGGATAAAACGTTCAGACCTGTAAAAGGAGAATATATTTTAAATGGGACCGGAGGAATGACAAGATTATGCTCTGCTACCTTGGCAACTCCTGAAATTCATGGCTTCAGTGCATTTCTTACTGCCGGAGAATCTGGTGAAGAAAGTATGGTCCATGCGCTGGATCCATTAGCACCAGCCTCCCAAGCATCGGATAAAACCAGAGTAAAACCTGCTTTAGGAAAAGCTTCTATGGAAAATGCAGTTCCTCTTCCTAAAGATGTTTCTAATGGAAAATCTTATATCTTAATTGGGGAAGATCAGTCTTATTCTTCTTCTCACCAGTCTGCAGGACAGCTTATCATGTATGTAGCAGACACTCAGGGAGACCTGAACAATGGTAAATTATATGCGCTGAAGAGAACAAATAACAACTATACTGAAACGGATATGACGAAAGGAAGCTCTTACGATGTAGAGTTTGTTGAGATTCCTAACGCCAAAAACCTTACCGGAGCTCAAATCAATCAGAAAAACATTGATAATAATGCTATCCGTTTTTCAAGGGTTGAAGATGTAGATTATAGAAAAGGGGCAGGAAAAGGAAGAGAGATCTACTTTACTGCAACTGGAGAATCTTCTGACGGTGTAAATCCAAAGCCGGGATTAACGATGTGGGGAAGAGTTTACAAACTTGTTCTTAACTCCGGAAATATGCTGACAGGAAAATTAGAAGTAGTTGCGGAAGGAGATTCTAACCCGGGTAATAACCTGATTAATCCTGATAATTTATGTGTAACTGAAAACTATGTTTACATTCAGGAAGATGGAGACTCCTATTACAAAGCAGCGAACCATGATTCTTATATCTGGCAATTGAATATCGCTACAAAGCAATATAAGCCATGGCTGAATATGAAACATAACAGAGGGAATTCTGCATGGAATACAGCATACAACCAATCCGGAGATCTTCAGAAATTCGGTTCATGGGAATATGGAGCAATGGTTGATATTTCTGATATCATCGGCGTTCCTAATACATTTGCTGTGAATATTCACTCTCACACATGGCAGCTGGATAAATTTAAAAATCCTGACGGTTCCGGAGTTAACACCAATAAAGAAGGTGGGCAAATCGTAATTATCAGAAACGTAGAAAAATAGTTTTAATTACTCTCTATTAATCAAAGTATCAACAGAAAATCACTGTTGATACTTTTTCATACTTATGAAGAAACTTTCAAAATATCCGATACTTCTTCTTTTATATTCTGCAACAGCTCTTTTTGTCCTTTCCTATTGTAAAAGTGAAAAACAGCAGCCAATATATGAAGACCTGGGTTCTGTAAAAAGCAGGATCATTACCACCAACACTGATTTTGAAAAACAGATCAATGAACTGAAAGCCCTTGTTTCTAAAGACTCTGATGAAAAGCTTCTTCAGGAGAAGTTTGAGAGTATCAGAAAGACTTATAAAAAAATGGAATGGGCTATAGAGTACTTCCTTCCCCACTCTGCCAGATTCATCAACGGACCGGCACTTCCTGAAATAGAAATGGATGAACATACAGAAATAGAACCTGAAGGACTGCAGGTTTTAGAGGAAATGTTTTATCCTTACCAGAAAGAGAATAAAGATGAGGTGAACCGAATGCTCAACAAACTCATCAATAAAAGCAATACCATAAAAACTAATTTCCAGGTCATAACCATTAGTAAAGATCAGGTTTTTGATGCTTTGAGGCAGGAAGCTTTCAGAATTTCCAGCCTGGGAATTTCAGGTTTTGACACCCCCATTTCTGGAGTGTTTTTAAAAGAAATCCCTTCTTCATTGGAAGGCATTAAAGAAACATTGGAACAAATATCTACCGACAGATCAAAAAATAAAGCCCTGAAAAGTATTATCACGGAGATTAATGCAGCTACAGAAATCCTGAAAAAAAATACGGATAAAAATACATTCGATTATGTCAACTTCATCCCGGATCATCTCAATAAGATCACTACGCTGTTGCTTGATTTTAAAAATCAGGAAAAAATCCCGGATGTGGAGGTAACGACAGCATTAAACAAAAATGCAGCTACATTTTTCTCTAAAAATGCCTTCAACCCTAATGCTTTCACTCCTGGAAAAGAATATGCTTTTTCTGAAGAAAAGGCAGCTCTTGGACAGCAGCTTTTTAAAGATAACATGCTATCAAATAACAACAACCGTAGCTGTGCAACATGCCATATTCCTGAAAAAGCTTTTACTGATGGTCTTGCGAAATCAATGTCGCTCGAAAATTCAGAACTTGCCAGGAATGCTCCTTCCCTCAACTATGCAGGGTTTCAGCATGGTCAGTTTTGGGATATGAGGAAGGATGACCTGGAGGGGCAAAGCTCAGATGTTATCTCTAATAAAGAAGAAATGCATGGAGATTTAACGATCATTCTTGCTAAAATTAACCAAGATAAAAACTATCAGGCGGCATTTAAAAAGATTTATCATTCACAAAAGGCTGAGGTGTGGCAGCTTCAGAATGTATTGGCAAGTTATATACGTTCTTTAGCAAAATTCAATTCTAATTTTGATGAATATATGCGGGGAAATAAATCGGCAATGACCGAAAGTCAAAAGCGTGGCTTTAATTTATTTGTCGGGAAAGCCCAATGCGCGATATGTCATTTTATTCCCTTATTTAATGGTACCGTTCCCCCAACTTTCAAAAAAACAGAGCAGGAAGTATTGGGAATAGCTATCAATGGAGAAAATAAAACATTTGATAATGATCTGGGAAGAGGAAAGTTTCATGAAACAGTAGCTGCCTTACAGCATTCCTTTAAAACGCCTACTCTCAGAAACATTCATAAAACAGCTCCTTATATGCACAACGGAGGCTATACAACACTGAAAGAGGTCATGAATTTTTACAATAAGGGTGGTGGAAAAGGTTTCGGATTTAAGGTAGAAAACCAAACACTTTCTGATACCCCACTGCAGCTGACTGATCCTGAAATAGATGATATTATTGAATTTATGAAGGCTTTAGATGACCAATAAATAATCCGGTATTTAAACAACGGTAAAAAACTCTTGAACAGACAGAATTCAGGAGTTTTTTTATTGGAATTTCTAAGAAAATATAGAAACACCATCTAAAGGCAGAATTTGAAACGAGTGTTTTAGGAAAATATTCATCCTTATATTAGATGAAATCAATGTTATACTCTGTTAAAAACTTTTCTAGCACAATAAATATTATTAATTTTGACATAGTTTTTTTACATGAAAAAGGGTTTACAATTATTTTTTTTCCTGATATGTTTTTTGGGGTATTCACAGCTTAAAATTAAGGTTGTTGATGCTGCCAGTCAAAAGCCCGTTTCCAAAGCAAAGATTTTCTGTGGCAGTACCGTTCTTGGCTATACCGACACACAGGGAATTCTGGAATTTAAAGCGGAATGCAAAAACATAGAAGTTGAAGCAGAATCATACCAAAAGGAAACGTCCACTGTAGAAAGTAGTATGGAAGTTTTTCTGACCAAAAAAACTTCAAAAACTACCAATATTGAAACGGTAGTCATTGAAGATAAAAGTGATCCGAGAGCTTTAGAAATCCTTAAAAAGGTGAATAAACTCTTCAATGAAAATTCTCCTAAAAGCTTAGGTTCTTACGCTTATAAATCTTACGAAAAAATTTCTCTTGATATTGATCAGGACAGTCTGACTCAGTTCAATCAATATTTTAATGACCTAAACTTCTTCAAGAAAAAAAGAGAAAAGGATTCATTGAATAACATCAGTGCAAGAAAAATTTTTGCAAACAGTAAACTCTTCCTTTGGGAAAGAGCTCAGGAGTTTTTATACTCTAAAAAATATGGTGAAAAAATCAATATCCTTGATAACAGAATTTCAGGCCTGAAGCAGCCGGTCTATGAAATGATCGCTCTTCAGCAAAGTAACAGAGATATTGTTCCGGAACAGGTAAAACCGGAAAACAGAGGTCTTTACAGATACTTCCTTTCCGATACCATAGAACTTGACGGAAGAAAAAACTTTGTAATCCGCTTTCGTGAGGTTAATTATAAAAATCCTGATAAAAAAAGAAAATACACCGGAGCCATCTATATTGATACTGAGACGTATGGAATCAAGAAGATTGAGAACTTCAGTAAAAGTAAAAACGACGGAATCATTACCAGCACCTGGATTTTTTATAACAACAAATGGTTCCTTGCCCATGAAACCACCAAGCTTAAAATGGGTAAAATGGCAATGGATGACAAGGAGCATACCGATAAAAAGGATAAAAAAAGTTTTGGCACCTATGCCTTTCTTACCTCAAAATATTTTGATTTCAAGTCTCCTATTGAAGAAAAAGCCCAGGATTTTAAGGGATATACCTTTTCTGTAAAAAGTATTGACGGGCATTCTCTTGACCAATACAGAGCCGAACCCCTCACTGAAAGGGAACAGAATACTTATAAAACCATTGACAGTCTTGGTAAAAAGTATAAAATTGACAGTAAAGCCCAGATCATTTCCGGATTGCTTAACGGACAGATCAGAGTGGGTGTTGTAGATTTTGCCGTGGATGAAATTGCCAATTATAACTCCTACGAAGGATTCAGACTGGGATTGAAGGCAAAGATCAATGAAAACTTCAATCCTTATTTCTCTCCTGATTATTATTTTGCTTACGGAGTAAAAGATAGAAGATGGAAATACGGAATGGGAATAGATATCAAAACAACATTGGAAAAAAATTCATTTTTCAGATTTGATTTTTATGATGATGTAACGGCTTCAGGGGAATTTTACAGAAGACTATGGAATTTCAAGATGAGGATGATGAATTTTGGAAATAACCTTAACAATGATAAATATTTCCACTTCAAAGGTGCTTCTATATCTTACCTGAATGATGTAACAAACGGTCTTACCCTTGCACTTGCCGTAAGAAGAAATATTGAGGAAGCTCAGTTTGATTATCAGTTCATGGATGCCGGATCTTCATTCAAGAATTTCAATACCTTATTTACTTTAAAGTATTCACCGAATTCTACCAATATTATGACCCCTCAGGGAAAATCTCTGATTGATCAGAAATATCCGGAATTGTATTTCAATTATGAACAAAGTTATAAAATGGCAGGTGGAAGTTTCAATTATTCCCGTTTTGATGCCCTTTTTGTTCATAATTTTAAAACAGCAATCGGAACAACAGGTTTCAGGTTGTATGGTGGAGTGGTTTTAGGAGAAGCTCCTATCTGGAAGAACTTTACGATGAACGGGCTAGCCTCTCCCGGCAAAGATTTTAATTTTAACCTTACTTCATTCCTCGGATTTGCTACTTTGGAAGGCGGAAAATATTACAACGATAAATTTGTTGCTTATTATTTCACACACAAACTGCCTTTGTACTTTAAAAGCTTCGGACACAATGTTTCCAGCTTTGATTTTGTACTTCGTGGAACGATTGGAGACATGAAGCATCCGGAATACCACCAGTTCAGGTTTAAAAAATTGGATCACCTGTATCAGGAAGTCGGATTGGAATGGAATAACTTCCTTTCCAGCTATTTCAATCTGGGGTTATTCTACAGAGTGGGTTATTATGCTACTCCACAATTTAAACAGAATTTTGCGATACAGTTTAAATTAAAATTCCTTGAGTTTTAATCAAAAAATTATACATACAAGAACATGCAAAGAATAGAAATAAAAGCGGAAGACTTTTTTGAATTATTAAAATTAAAAGATACTTCCATGTGGGCTATTTTCTCACAGATGATTGATGGGAATGAAAAAGAAATTATATTTTTAGATAAAGAGGATAAGATCCTTTTCAACTATATTTTACCAGCTGATGCAGAAAAACTGGAAGAAGATAGAAAAGAGTTCTCCAAACAGTTTGCTGATAAACTTGGTAGCCTAAATTAAAAGCCAATGAATAAGAATTATATTTTTTCTTTACTGGGTCTCCTTGTATTCAGTATCGGAAATGCTCAGAGCTATAAAAAGCCTTTAGTTTCAGCCATCAAAGAAGCTGATCTCAGGAAAGATATGTATGAACTGGCTGCGGATCAGTTCTGGGGCCGTGAAGCAGGAACACTGGATGAGTTAAAAGTATCGATGTGGTTAGCAGATAAAGCCAAGGAGGCTGGAATGAAGCCAGCGGGTGATCATGGAACTTTTTTCCAGTTTTTTGATATGTACAGACATCAGACTACTCCACAAAGCAGTTTAAAAATCGGAGATACTCCATTGAAATTATGGAAGGATTTTCTTGTTGCGGAACCTGTCAACGCTTCTATAGATGCTGAAGTTGTATATGCAGGAAATACAGAGCCGGAAGATCTTTCTAAACTCAACCTTAAAGGAAAAGTTCTTGCAGTAAATGCTTCTGACAAAAACATTGATAAAGAAATGACTCTTTTTGTAAGAAGATATCCAGGATTTGTGAGAACAAAATACTACAACAAAGCGACTGAACTGGGAGCAAAAGCAATCATTTTCATCACAGATGATATTTCTGAAAAAAGCTGGGTAGAAGTTCTTCCTCAAATGACCAGAGGAACCTATGGTGTAGAAGGACTTAGAGAAAAAATAACGAACAATATTCCTGTTCTTTGGATCAAAAAAGAGAATGCTGCCTGGGTAAAAAACAACCCTAAAGTTGCTCTTAACCTGATGACTGAAACGTACAAATATCCTTCAGTAAACATCATTGGGGAAATTGAAGGAACAGATCCTGTTCTTAAAAAAGAATATGTTTTATTAAGCGGACATCAGGATCATGACGGGATCAGACATCCTGTAAAAAATGACACCATTTACAACGGTGCTGATGATAATGCCAGTACCTGCGTCGCGATGTTAGCTATGGCAAGAGCTTACAAAAAGCAACCAGGAAAAAGAAGTATCCTGTTTGTCTTCCATGGGGCTGAAGAAAGAGGTTTACTAGGTTCAAGATGGCATGCTTCTCACCCCGTAGTTCCGAAGGAGAGTATTGTAGCTGTGTTAAATGGTGATATGATCGGAAGAAATGATAATAATGAAGCGGCTTTATTAGGAGGAAATGCTCCCCATAAAAACTCTGAGGAACTTGTAAAAATGGCTGAAGATGCCAATAACGAGAGTACCAAGTTTAAATATTTAAAAGATTGGGATTCCCCTAATCATGCTGAATATTTTTATTTCAGAAGTGACCATCTTCCGTATGCTAAAGTGGGTATTCCCGCCATATTCTTCACCAGTGTACTGCATGATCAGTACCACACTCCACAGGATGAATCTGAAAACATCAATTACAAGAAATTATATAAAATGACAGAATGGATGTACAGAACTTCCTGGAAAGTTGCCAATGAGACTGAACGTCCGAAAATAATTTCAAATTTTACGCTTGAACGATAAAATGACCAAATCCGGCTCACTTCAGTGAGCCGGATTTTTTTTGTTTTAATTCCACGGGTACACCAATAAAATTATTAGGGCATTCGTGGTTAATAAAAATAGGGTTAGATTTTAGAATCATCTTTATAACAACTAAATCAGCAGATTCATCAAAGACGGATCATTGTTCAGGTAGTTGACAAAAAAATCCTGCCTTTTCATGTTGTCCATTAGTGGTGTGAAGTCCTCTTTTTGTTTCAGTGCAATTCCTACTACTGCAATTCCTTTTTCTTTTGAATTTTTCTGGGTATATTCAAAAAAAGTAATATCATCATTAGGCCCAAGCACATCCATCACAAAGGTTTTCAAAGCTCCGGGACGCTGTGGAAACCTTACCAGAAAATAATGTTTTAAGTTAGCATACAGCAAAGCTTTCTCCTTAATTTCTTCCATTCTGGTAATATCATTATTGCTTCCACTGATAATGCAAACCACATTTTTTCCTTCAATCTTATCTTTATACTTTTCCAAGGCAGCCACAGCAAGAGCACCGGCCGGCTCCACCACAATAGCATCTTTATTATATAAGGAAAGAATCGTTTCACATACAAGCCCCTCTTCTACCGTAACTACATCATACAATCTATTTTTACAAAATTCAAACGTGAGACTCCCTACCTTTTGCACTGCTGCACCATCTACAAAACGGCTTATCTTTTCAAGGTGAACGGGTTTACCATTTTCCAGAGCCTTTTTCATGCTTGCCGCTGCGGAAGGTTCTACTCCAATGATTTTGGTTTGGGGAGACAATTCTTTAAAGACGGAACAAATGCCTGCCGCCAATCCACCACCTCCTATTGGTACAAAAAGATAATCAATGGATTCATCAGACTGTTCAAGGATTTCCAATGCTGTTGTGGCCTGCCCTTCAATAATCGCAGGATCATCAAATGGATGGATGAATGTTCCGTCATTTTCATTACAAAACCTCATCGCAGCATCTTTTGCTTCATCAAAGGTATCTCCCTGCAAAACAACATCAATGTAGTTCCCACCAAACATTTTAACCTGCTCCAGTTTTTGACCCGGAGTGGGTAAAGGCATAAAAATAGTTCCTTTCACTTTCATGGTACTGCATGCAAAAGCAACTCCCTGAGCATGATTTCCTGCACTGGCACAAACAATTCCCTTGGAAAGTTCTTCCTCTGGCATGGTTGACATTTTGTTATAAGCCCCACGAATTTTATAAGACCTTACTCTTTGAAGGTCTTCTCTTTTGAAGTGTACTTGAGCATTATAAACTCCTGATAAATTATTATTAACAGCTAAAGGAGTTCTGACACAAACATTTTTAAGTCTTTCGGCCGCTTGGTAAACTTTATCCAATACAGATAAATAGGTTTCTCCCGTCTTCATTTTTCTTTTGATATTAATTATTTTCTGGTCTCAGGCTTCGTACAGTTTTTCCTGCCTTCCACATTTCACTCTCTCTCAATTCTGTTAATTCAACTTCCAGTTTTTCCCGGTAATCAGGCTTACTGTTACTGTCAATGGACCTTTGTGCTTCATTTCCTTTAGCCACATTATCATACAATTCTTCAAATAAAGGCGAAGTTGCATCTCTGAAACGCTTCCACCAATCCAAAGCTCCTCTTTGAGCAGTCGTACTGCAATTCGCATACATCCAATCCATTCCATTTTCTGCTACCAGTGGCATCAATGATTGGGTAAGTTCTTCTACCGTTTCGTTGAAAGCTTCTGATGGGCTGTGACCATTTTTTCTCAAAACATCATATTGTGCTGCAAATATTCCTTGTACCGCTCCCATTAAGGTTCCTCTTTCTCCGGCAAGATCGCTATACACTTCTTTTTTAAAGTCTGTTTCAAATAAATATCCGCTTCCTATGGCAATTCCCAGAGCCGTTACTCTTTCTCTTGCTTTTCCTGTTGCATCTTGATAAACGGCAAAACTGCTATTCAGTCCTCTATCCTGAAGGAACATTCTTCTTAATGAAGTTCCTGACCCCTTTGGAGCTACCAAAAAGACATCTACATCTGCCGGAGGAACAATTCCTGTACGTTCATTAAAGGTAATTCCAAACCCATGAGAGAAATACAAAGCTTTTCCAGGGGTAAGATGTTGCTTTACTTTTGGCCAGTATTCAATCTGCGCAGCATCACTCAACAGATAACAGATAATCGTTCCTTTTTCTAAAGCTTCTTCTATTTCAAATAAAGTTTCACCCGGAACAAAGCCATCCGCCACTGCTTTATCCCAGGATTTAGAATTTTTTCTTTGTCCTACAATCACATTAATTCCATTGTCTTTCTGGTTCAGTGCCTGTCCCGGCCCCTGTACACCATACCCGATTACCGCTACTACTTCATCTTTTAATACTTCCTGAGCTTTTTTCAACGAAAATTCTTCTCTTGTTACTACGTTTTCCTCTACTCCTCCGAAATTTAATTTTGCCATTTTCTATAATTTTATTTTATTGTTTATAATTTTGATTTCGCCTTAGCTAGCGTGTTCTATTGCTGTGAAATATGGATTTTTATGATAATGAACCTCCAGTACATCTACTTGTTTTTCCATTTGTCTGGTGATCTTCTGAACAGATTCTTCGGATTCTCTGATCGTAATCACAAACTTTTTTATGTTCTCCGTTTCAGAGGGTCCCATATTAAAATTTGTCATCGAAATTCTCCTTCTTGAAAAAATAGCGTTGATCCTGCTAATCAGTCCCAAACAATCTTCTGTATAGGCTGTTATGGTATATTCTTTATTTTCTGTTTTCATATTTTCTATTTATTTTATGGTTGATTATTTAATACAATCTCCGAAACACTTTTCCCCTGAGGAATCATCGGAAAAACATTGTGTTTTTTTCCTGTCATTACTTCCAGCAGAAATGCACCTTTATGAGTAAGCATTTCATCAAGCGCTTCTTTTAGGTCTTCTCTCTGGGTCACTTTCCTTCCCTGAATATGATAGCCGTTTGCTACCTTTACAAACTCCGGACTCTGAATTTCCACGGAAGAATAGCGCTCTTCATGAAACAGCTCCTGCCACTGTCTTACCATTCCCAGATAGCTGTTATTCAGGATTAAAATTTTAACTTCAGGATGATACTGCATAATCGTTCCCAATTCCTGAATATTCATCTGAGCTCCACCATCTCCCATTACTGCAATAACAGGGAAATGATGCTCTCCATAAGTTGCTCCTATTGCCGCAGGAAGACAAAACCCCATGGTTCCCAATCCACCACTGGTAATATTGGTTCTTGAATGTTGAAAATTGGAATACCTGCATGTTATCATCTGATGCTGTCCTACATCGGTTACAATAACCGCTTCCCCTTTTGTGATTTCATTGAGACATCTGATCACCTCTCCCATCGTGATCTCTTCTTCCTTAGGATACAGCTCATCATTGATGAGATTGATGCTTTCAACTTCCATGCAGTCTTTAAACCTTTGATGCCATTCCGGATGTTCTCTTTTTTGGATCAATGCTGTAAGAAGTGGCAAGGTTTCTTTACAATTTCCGAGAACCGGAACATCCACTTTTACATTTTTATTGATTTCCGATGAGTCAATTTCCAGGTGAATAATCTTGGCCTGCTTTGCATATTGATCCAGCCTTCCGGTCACCCGGTCATCAAAACGCATTCCTATGGTAATCAGTACATCACATTGATTGGTAAGAATATTAGGGCCGTAATTTCCATGCATTCCTACCATTCCAACTGCCTGTGGATGATCTGTAGGAAGAACACCCATTCCTAAAACAGTCCACGCTACCGGAATTCCTGATTTTTCAGCAAACTCCAAGAACTCACGCTCTGCTTTCCCCAGCATAATTCCCTGCCCGGCAATAATGAAAGGACGTTCTGCATGGTTAATAAGTTCCGCTGCCTGTTCAATACTTTCCAGCGATGGAACAGGATCAGGTTTATAACTTCTTAAGGAATGACAAGGATGATATCCTTTGTATGAAGCTTTCTGTAACTGGGCATTTTTTGTAATATCAATAAGTACCGGCCCCGGTCGACCCGATTTTGCAATATAAAATGCTTTTGCCAGAACTTCGGGCAACTCATTGGCATCTGTTACCTGGTAATTCCATTTGGTAACAGGGCTTGTAATGTTCATCACATCAATTTCCTGAAACGCGTCTGTTCCCAAAAGATGTTCAAACACCTGTCCCGTAATGCATACCAATGGTGTATTATCCAATAAAGCATCTGCTAATCCTGTCACAAGATTGGTAGCCCCCGGACCACTGGTAGCCATAACGACTCCTACTTTTCCGGAAACCCTGGCCAATCCTTGTGCTGCATGTACAGCTGCCTGCTCATGACGAACAAGAATATGCTCCAACTGATCTTTATAATCATAAAGCGCATCATAAATAGGAATGATTGCCCCGCCGGGATACCCGAAAACAGTTTTCACGCCTTCCTGAAGAAATGCTTCAAGAATAATCCGGCTTCCGCTCAGTTCTGTTGCTGTTGATTGATTTAAATTCTTCATGATGTTTGAGGTTAAATTTCATCCGTTACACAGCCTTCAGCAGCGGATGATACGGTTAATGCATATTTATAGAGCAATCCTTTCTTAACTTTCAGAGCAGGTTTTTGCCAGCCTTCCTTTCTTTTTTTGATTTCTTCTTCTGAAACCTTAAGTTGTATCGTATTGCGTATAGCATCTATTTCTATAAGATCATTATCTTCTACAAAGGCTATCAGACCACCTTCATGAGCTTCGGGAGTGATATGCCCCACCACGAAACCATGAGTTCCACCACTGAACCTGCCATCCGTAATCAAAGCGACACTGCTTCCTAACCCTGCGCCTATCAAAGCACTTGTAGGCTTCAACATTTCCGGCATTCCGGGAGCTCCTTTAGGCCCTTCGTTACGGATCACAATCACATCTCCGTGTTGTACTGTTCCGTCTGCAATTCCTTTGATGAGGTTCTTCTCTCCGTCGAATACGCGGGCTTTTCCTACAAACCGCTCTCCTTCTTTACCTGTTATTTTGGCAACACTTCCTTTTTCAGCAAGGTTTCCATATAGAATTCTTAAATGCCCGGTAGGTTTTATAGGGCTTGATAAGGGTCTTATAATCTTCTGGGTATTAAAATCCAGCGTCGGAATATGTTCTAAGTTTTCAGCCAGTGTTTTTCCTGTAACAGTAAGACAATCTCCATGTAACAAACCCTCTTCCAACAGATATTTCATTACGGAAGGTATTCCACCATGCTCATGTAAATCCTGCATCAGGTATTTCCCACTGGGTTTAAGATCTGCCAACATAGGGGTACCATCGCTCATGGTCTGAAAATCATCCTGAGTAAGGGACACTCCTACACTTTTGGCCATGGCAATAAAATGAAGAACAGCATTGGTACTACCCCCTAAAACAACAATCACACGAAGGGCATTTTCAAAAGCCTTTCGGGTCATAATGTCTGAGGGTTTAATATCTTTTTCCAAAAGAATCTTTATGTATTTTCCGGCTTCCAGACATTCATCCTGTTTTTCTTTGCTTAAAGCCGGATTAGAAGATGAGTACGGCAGGCTCATTCCCAGTGCTTCTATTGCAGATGCCATTGTATTAGCCGTATACATTCCGCCACATGCACCTGCCCCGGGGCAGGAATTTTTGACCACCCCATCAAAGTCTTCTTCAGAGATCTCTCCTGCAATCTTTTTCCCTAAGGCTTCAAAAGCTGAAACAATATTTAAAGTTTCTCCTTTGTAGCATCCTGGGGCAATGGTTCCACCGTATACCATCAGTGATGGTCTATTCAGTCTTCCCATTGCAATGATAGTTCCCGGCATATTTTTATCACATCCGGGTAAAGCAATAAGTCCGTCATAATACTGGGCTCCACAAATAGCTTCAATGCTGTCTGCAATCACATCTCTGCTTACGAGTGAATAGCGCATCCCATCAGTTCCGTTGCTCATCCCATCACTTACTCCAATCGTGTTAAAAATCAGCCCTGCCAATCCATGATTCCATGTCCCTTTCTTCACCACCCTGGCTAGATCGTTGAGGTGCATATTACAGGTATTTCCATCATAGCCCATACTTGCAATGCCGATTTGTGCTTTCTGCATGTCCTCTTCTGTAAAACCAATCCCGTATAGCATTGCTTTTGCGGCTGGCTGTTCACTATTTTGTGTGAATGTTTTTGAATATTTATTTAACATATTATCCCACATTTACTATTCTTATTATCTCTTAAAATGATCTTTTTTTGTTTAAATTTCATTCAAAACTACTGCTTGTAATATTTTCCTCATTTTCAATTTTCAGGAAAACTACAATATCCAATCGTTCAGAAAAAAGACATATCATATTAATAATCAATAATTTAAAATTTAAAAATTTACAATGACAAAACTCTTACTAATTTCAAATAAGCCTGTTGTACTTTTTCACTTGCTGTATCTTCCCATTCTTTAGTGAAAGGCACATCATCCAATGAATCCAATGCCACAATCTCAGCCGCCGTACCACAGAAAAATGCAGCATCAGCACCTCTCATTTCTTCAGGTTTAAAGAAGGTTTCCTTAACCGGAATATTCAGTTCATCACATATTTCAAAGACAGTCTGACGGGTAATTCCGGGAAGAATACTTCCCTTTGCCGGAGTAAATAATGTCCCGTCTTTTTCATAAAAAACATTGGCCCCTGAACTTTCTGCCACATTTCCATTTTCATCGAGTACTAAAGCTTCATCATACCCTTTGTCCTTTGCATCCTGACAAGCTAAAATTGAATTCACATAATGTCCGCCGACTTTGGCTTCTACTTTAAAGGCCTTAGGATTGGGACGCTGAAAACCAGAAGTCATGATCTTCATTTTATCTGCGAGATAGCCGTTGCTCCATTCCCAAGCCAAGAGGGATAGGTAAGATTCTTTGCCTTTTGAAAGTGACATATTGGGCGAACAGGTGATCAGAGGACGGATATACGCATCTGCAAAGCCATTCAACTCCAATAGTTCATAAGTAAGCTCTGTAAGCTGATCTACGGAATAATTGAAGGGAATATGCATGAGTTCTGCTGATCTTTTCAATCTTTCATAATGTTCTTTTGCCTTGAAAATTCTGGTTCCATGAGCCGTGCTGTAAGATTTAATGCCTTCAAAAACTGAATATCCGTAGTGAAGAGATTGTCCGTAAAGATTGGTTCCTGCGTCTTTGGCTTTCATAAAGCTTCCATCAAAATAGATGACCGTGTCGTCGTTGTAATACATGTTATAGAGGGTTAAAAATTAATAAAAGGGAATAAAAAAAGCCCTCTCACAGTGTGAGAGGGCTCAATATATGTACAGTCATACATCTTCCGTCTCACACACGTAAGGGAATAATAATGACGATAATAATTACTGCGAATAACTGATACATAGTTGTACTCTAAAAAATTAAACAAAAAAAAGCCGCTTCAAATAAGAAACGGCTTATATATTTTAAAGAAAAATCTATTCTAAAATGCCGTTTCCTGACTGTTGTAAATGACAACAGCTGCAATAGAAATGACAATAATATTTTTCTGATTCGTAAAATTCATACTGCAAATGTATAAACTTTTTAAAAACCCACAAGTTTTTTTATCACTTTTTATTTTTTCTGTAAAAAATGATTGACTGTTTCCTTTGCTTCAGCCACATCATGAACTCTTACAATTTTAGCGCCCTGCTCCAAAACTTTCATGTGTAATTTCTGCGTTTCCTCATTGATATCAAGTGGAGATTTCTCAAGAGGTTTATAGATAAATGATTTTCTTGAGATTCCGATCAACAAAGGAAATTTACCAAACCCAAGATATTCCACTTCATTGATCATTTTCATCTGATCTTCTACCGTTTTTCCAAAGCCAAAACCAGGGTCCAGAATAATATCTTTAACCCCTTTTTGTAACAGTTTATCGGTCTTTTCAGAAAAATACCGGTTCACTTCCAATGTTATATCTTCAAACTTTATTTTATCATGCATGGCTTCATAAGATGGATTCACATGCATCAAAATATAAGGAAGTCCTGTTTCTGCCGCTACATCAAACATTTTCTCATCATATTGGCCGCCTGAAATATCATTAATGATGTCTATTCCTTCATTGAAACCGAATCTTACCGTTTCAGCATAGAATGTGTCCAAAGAAATCAGTACTTCAGGAAACGTCTTTTTGATCTGAGAAATACGGTTTCCAATCCTATCAATCTCCTCCTCGCTCGTCAAAAACTCAGCGTTGGGACGTGTAGACTGTGGGCCGATATCAATAATTTCTGCCCCCTCTTTCAACAACTTCTCGGCATGTTCCAATGCCCTTTTCTCCTTGTTAAATTTTCCACCATCTGAGAATGAATCAGGAGTAAGATTCAGGATTCCCATGATCTTTGGAGTATCCAGTTGTACCAGTCGGCCATTACAGTTAATAGAATGGGTTTGAGGGTTTAAGGGTTCGAGGGTTTGAGGGTTTGAAATCATAGGAGTTTATAAATGATGAATGATAAATGATTTTATCTCCTGCAAAATTAGTGATTTGCACTTGGAATGCGAAGCTAATGTCCAGAAATTAGATCTCTTTAATTACTTATTTCCACCCGATACTCTCACACTCTCTTACACTCCTACTCTAAAACCCTATAACTCTCAAACATGATTCCCCTCAGACTCGTTTCATAAACAAAACCGAATTCGTATATTTGGAAGATTAAGAAATTTTATGTCAAAAACATCAGTACAGTTCGAGAAAATTATCAGTCAGTGTCGTGATCTTTTCAGTAAAAAGCTACAGGATTACGGGCCAGCGTGGAGGGTTTTAAGACCCAGTTCCATTACGGATCAGATTTATATCAAAGTCAACAGAATCCGTACACTGCAAATGACTGATGTAAAAATGGTGGATGAAAGTGAGGAAGATGAATTTATTGCGATTGTCAACTACTCTATCATTGGACTTATTCAGCTTGAAAAAGGGCTTTCCAATGATTTCAATGAAAACAAAGAAGAAATTTTAAGTTTGTATGACAAATATTCCCAGGAGGCTCAGGCTTTAATGGAAAGAAAAAATCATGATTATGGGGAAGCATGGAGGGATATGAGAATCTCTTCAATTACAGATTTGATTTATCAGAAAGTATTAAGAACCAAACAAATTGAGGATAACCAGGGAAAAACTATTGTATCTGAAGGCCTTGACGCCAATTATTTCGATATGCTGAATTATGCTGTTTTCTGCCTGATTAAATTCTCTGAACAAAAAAACCAATTCGACCCCAAAACTATTTAACATGATCAAAGGTTTATTACGCTTTATTATTGCTGTCATTTTTATCCTTTCCGGCTTTGTAAAAGCTGTGGATCTGGTAGGATTCTCCTTTAAGATGGAGGAGTATTTTTCACCTGCAGTCTTCAATATGCCGTTTTTTGAAAAATTTGCGTTGCTGTTTTCAATTATCGTTGTTGTACTGGAGCTTTTCCTTGGATTTATGCTACTGCTGAAAATGAAGCTTAAATTTACCTTATCAGCTTTAATAGCCCTTTGCGTGTTCTTCGGTTTCCTTACCTTCTATTCTGCCTATTTCAATGTGGTTACAGATTGCGGATGTTTCGGAGATGCTATTAAATTTACGCCTTGGCAGAGCTTCTTTAAAGATGTAGCCCTCCTTATAGGGCTTATTCTTCTGTTTGTTTTGTATAAAAAAGATTTCCGTAAAACGGATGAATATGGTACTAACAGAAAAGAATCTACAGGCAAATTCAAATATTATATTTTCGCTGCGTTTTCTCTGGTGATGATCTACATTATGGCTCAGGGAATTATGCATGAACCAATGATTGATTTCCGTGATTATAAAATCGGGACAGATATTAAAGGGGAGAAAGAAAAAATCAATAAAAACCCTTCTGAGTACAAGACTTTTTACTCCCTTAAAAATCAAAAAACAGGGGAAGTTGTAAAGGTAAACCAGGATGATTACATCAAAGAAACAAAATACTGGGCAGAAGGTTCTCCATGGAAAATTGAAGATGGAAAAAATGAATCTGTTCTTGTAAAGGAAGGATATAAATCTGAGATTGTAAAATTCAAGATTGAAGATCCTACAGGAATGGAACTTACCGATGAAATCATCAAAGCTCCAAAAGCAATTCTGGTATTTTCTTATCATCCGAAAGAGGTTTCTGCGGATCTTCTTCAAAAGGTAGAAGCTAAAGTAAATGCTCAGAAAGGAGCCCTTATCTACGGAGTTTCAACGGATCAGAATACTTTCAAAACGATTAAAAATGCAATGATGGATGGTACTGCCATTAAAACCATCGCAAGAAGCAATCCATTTGTATTGATTCTTCAAAATGGAAAAATAATTAACAAGCAACCTGCTAAAGATTACATTAAATAAGCCAAGTTATGGAATCAAATTTTGAATACATCAGCGGAAATTATATTACAGAAGAAAAACTATGTGATATAACAGAAATTACGAAGGACAAACTGAATGTACTTATTAAAAATCATTTGGTTCCGGAAGCTTCTTATGTAGTCTCCAGAAGTATAAAAATTACCTCTCCTCTTAATGATGAATTTCAAGCTGAAATTACGGAGAAGTACTTTAGTAAAAACTGTGTTTCATTGATTCAGAAGAATAAAGAAACGAAAGATTTCCATACATATAAAGCAGAATTCAGAGAAAAATTCATTCAAAATCTCATGAAGCATCCTGATAGAAACGTTGCCTATCATAATGTTTTTAATAATGATCAGGAAAAACTTGAGGAGATCTTTGAGAGTGAATGGGAAGCTTATTGTAACGGGATATATGGAATATGTACCATCAATTCTACTGAAGAAGAAATTGTAAAGAAGGAAATTTCTGTAAAAAAATTAATACATTTCAACACCTTATTTTCTCAAAAAACACTGAATGAAAATGAGACTGAAGAACTTATACAGCTGAATAAAGAATTCAATGAAGTCGCTGAGAGATTTGCTCCTTACCAAAGAGCGTCCAGTAGCAGAGGTAAATACCTCGACAAAATTTTAGAAAGCAATAGCTTAAGCTATTTAATAAAGAAATATTAAACATTATGCAAAAATCAAATAAATCAATCGCAGGTTACCACTTACTAATGATCCTTTCTTCTGTAGACGGAGAGTTTGCTCCTGAAGAAGGAATGCTGGTACAGCAATATCTGGCGGATGAATTCCCCTTCAGAATGAACCTTGACAATGAGCTGGAAACATTGGCTCTTTTACAACCTGAAGAATGGAAAGATCACTTTGAATTTCATGGAAGATGTTTCCTTGATGATTCTACAGAGGATGAACGTGTAAAGTTTGTTCAGTTTGCCAAGTCACTGATTAAAGCAGACAATAAGGTTACTGAAGAAGAACACACTTTCTATGTTCTGCTGAAAAACTTATGGGGATTATAATTTCTCCCAAAAACAAAAAAATACCATGAAGAAAATTTACCTAGGATTATTAGTAATGAGTGCATCTACATTTCAATCTCAGAAATTTCCGGATTTGAAAGCTCCTGTTGCAGAAAAGCAGGAACATATCAGAGAAATTCACGGTGATAAGGTCAATGATCCTTATTACTGGATGATCGATTATTTCAAAAAAGGAAAAGATTCTACCAAAGTTGTTGATTATTTAAAAGCTGAAAACACTTATTGGGAAGGCATGATGAAAGATACAGAACCTTTCAGAGAAAAGCTTTTCCAGGAAATGAAAGCCAGAATCAAAGAGAAAGACGAATCGGTTCCGGTTTTTAAAAACGGATATTATTACTATACCCGTACAGAAGCAGGAAAACAGTATTTTAAATATTGTAGAAAAAAAGGCAGCCTTACTGCTCCTGAAGAAATTCTTCTGGATGTAGACCAACAGGCTGAGGGTCACTCTTATTATTCAGCTTCAGGCTTCAGCATCAGTCCGGATAATACGAAAATGATTTATGGTGTGGATGATGTATCCCGAAGACAGTATAAATTATTTTTAAAAGATCTGTCAACAGGAAAAACCGTTGATCTTGGCATTAAAAACACCACAGGATCAGCCACATGGGCGAATGATAACAAAACAATATTTTATACTTCCAAAAACCCTGAAACTCTTTTAACGGAGAAGATTTTCAGACATACTCTGGGAACTGATTCT
This sequence comes from Chryseobacterium sp. G0162, assembly GCF_003815715.1. Classification (NCBI taxonomy): domain Bacteria; kingdom Pseudomonadati; phylum Bacteroidota; class Flavobacteriia; order Flavobacteriales; family Weeksellaceae; genus Chryseobacterium; species Chryseobacterium sp. G0162. The sequence continues at coordinate 944,175 of NZ_CP033922.1, forward strand.
TCAAAGGATGTCCTTGTATATGAGGAAAAGGATAAAACCAACTATATTGGTGTAGGAAAATCCAAGAATGAGAAATTCATCATGATCTATTCTCAAGCTACTACTTCTTCCGAAACAAGATATCTTGATGCCAATGATGCCAATGGAACATTTAAGGTTTTCCAGCCTAGAATAAAAGATGTCCTGTATGAGGTCACTCCACTGGAAGATAAATTTTTGATCACCACCAATAAGGATGCTCTTAACTTTAAAGTTGTAGAAACTCCTTTAAACAAAACAGGTGTTGAGAACTGGAAAGATTTTATACCCCACAGAAAAGAGGTTCTGATGGAAGGAATTTCCGAGTTTAAAAATTATCTGGTGTTCAGTGAAAGACAAAACGGGCTTGCTCAATTAGTGATTTATGATAGAAAAACAGGTAAAAAAGATTTTCTGAAATTTGATGAAGCTGCTTACACTGTTTATCCATCAGGAAATCCTGAGTATAACACAGATAATTTCCGTTTCGGATATACTTCCATGATTACTCCAAGTTCTCAGTATGAACAAGACTTAAAGACCGGAAAAAGAACTCTTCTGAAACAACAGGAAGTTCTTGGCGGTTATAATAAAGAAAACTATACTACTGAAAGACTTTTTGCCACGGCAAAAGACGGAACTAAGATTCCTATTTCAATTGTTTATAAAAAAGGGTTCAAGAAAGATGGTAACAGTCCGTTATTACTGTATGCTTACGGCTCTTACGGAAGCTCTATGGATGCTACCTTCAACAGCAATCGATTAAGCCTTTTAGACAGAGGTTTTGCCTATGCTATTACTCACATCCGTGGAGGACAGGAAATGGGAAGACAATGGTACGAAGACGGGAAAATGATGAAAAAGAAAAATACATTTACCGACTTTATTGATTCCGGAGAATATCTTGTAAAAGAGAAATACACCTCTCCTAAACACTTATATGCTCAGGGAGGAAGTGCCGGAGGTCTTTTAATGGGAGCTGTAGCTAACATGAGCCCTAACCTATGGAACGGTGTTATTTCACAGGTCCCTTTTGTAGATGTTATTAACACCATGCTTGATACAAGTATTCCTTTAACAACCAACGAATATGACGAATGGGGTAATCCAAACAACAAGGAAGCTTATCTCTATATGAAATCATACTCGCCCTACGAAAATATAGAAAAGAAAAACTATCCGAATCTATTGGTAACAACAGGTCTTCATGATTCTCAGGTGCAATATTTTGAACCTGCAAAATGGGTGGCGAAACTTAGAGATATGAAAACAGATAAAAATGTTTTATTGTTAAAAACAGACATGGATTACGGTCACGGAGGAGCTTCCGGAAGATTTGATTATCTGAAGGATATTGCTTTGGTCTATGCTTTCATGTTTAAATTGGAAGGAATTAATAAATAATCTAAATGAGAAAAATACTAGTCTTGGCTCTGTTTTCCATTGCAATGGGGCTCACTGCACAAAAGAAGGAATACGATCCAAAAGTAATGGGATGTTATAAAGGTTCTGAGGTAAACCAGCAACAAGAAGGGCTTTCAAAATATTGGGTATCATGTAGACTTGAAAAAGGTAAAAGCATCTTAATGTTCGTAGCCATTAATCAGGATGGTGAAGTAATACAGAATACTGAAAACGGTAGCTGGTGGACTAAAGATGGAAAGTACTACGAACTTCATAACACTGATAATGTTACTGATATCTATAATTATAAAGTACTACCTACTGGTGATGTTGAGTTTCAATCTATTGAAACGATGGGTAAAAAAGACACTACCTATACTTTTATTGATACAAAAATAAACGAAGATTAAATAAAAAATAATTATGAGAAGAAAAATAGTTGCAGGCAACTGGAAAATGAACAAAAATGTAATTGATGCACAACAATTAATGATTCAATTGCTAAGCTATAAAAACAACAATGCTACCAACTGTGAGGTTTGGATCGCTCCTCCTTCATTATACTTAATGATGGCTAAAGACATCTTTGAAAAGGATGAGATCGGGGTATTTTCTCAGGACATGAGTGAGCACGAAAGCGGAGCGTACACAGGAGAAATTTCTGCGGATATGCTGGAATCTATCGATGCAACAGGTTCTTTAATCGGTCACTCTGAAAGAAGACAATACCACGGAGAAACAGATTCTCATTGCAACAGAAAGGTAAAATTAGCTTTAGATAGAGGTCTTACTCCAATCTATTGTAACGGAGAAACTCTTGAACAAAGAAAAGGAGGACAACACCTTGAAGTGGTGAAAAACCAGACTGAAGTAGCTCTTTTCACGCTTTCTGCTGAAGAGATCAAAAAAGTAGTTATTGCTTACGAACCGGTTTGGGCTATCGGAACAGGAGAAACAGCAAGTCCGGAGCAAGCTCAGGAAATTCATGCACACATCAGAAATATCATTGCTGCTAAATATGGGCAAGAGGTTGCTGATGAGGTTTCCATCCTTTACGGAGGTTCTGTGAAACCTGATAATGCGAAAGAAATCTTCTCTCAGCCTGATATTGACGGAGGTCTGATTGGAGGTGCTGCTTTGAAATTGGAGGATTTCTCTAAGATTATTGAGGCTTTCAATTAATATTGAGAAGAACAATATATATACAAAAGCCCCTGAGAATTACTTTCAGGGGCTTCTTTTATAGGTTTGGCTAAAGCCAATGGAAAATTTCATGATCATGTAAACGGGCTAAAGCCCGTTTCTATTGAATATATTCTTCAAACATTCAATTTAAAAACTAAAAAATAACCATACAGTTTGTCATTCTGACGAAGGAAGAATCTCTACACAGCTATTCTAAACATTCCGTTTTAGATTCCGACGGAATGACAAAGATTCTGCAAAATAAAACTCTTGGAAGATAATTGTAGGGGCTTTTTTAGGTTTTGGCTAAAGCCAATGGAAATTTCACTGATCATGTAAACGGGCTAAAGCCCGTTTCTATTGAATATATTCTTCAAACATTCAATTTAAAAACTAAAAAATAACCATACAGTTTGTCATTCTGACGAAGGAAGAATCTCTACACAGCTATTCTAAACATTCCGTTTTAGATTCCGACGGAATGACAAAGATTCTGGAAGATCTATTCTTATTAAAACAGGATAAAGTCCATTTCTATTAATCTATACAATAAAAAGCGGCGGGATAAATCCCGCCGCTTTCCGTTAAAAAAATCTAATTATTGAATATCGACTATATACATAGTTCCCTTGTCTACCTTCCCCGTTTTAGGTAGTATCTTCGCTTTAGGATTTCCGTTTCCATCATCTACCACCCCAAAATCATCATCATTGAAAACAGCTAGTTTATTGTTTCCTAAATAAACAATCCCTTCAAATTTATCATGTTCATATCCTAATTTTGCAACCAGATCTGCGGCTATTTTTTTTGAAACAGGTTTAATTCCTGCTTTGGTAAGCTCATCCCATGTACACTGCTCCAGGGCTTTTCCGTTTACCTTCATCCCATCTACCGCTGCAAGGTCGGTTCCGGTTACATCTGTTGCATCACTTAGGTTGATTCTGTATACTTTTTTAATTCCGCCCTGTGTTCCGAAATTACCATCTCTTTCAATGACAAGGAATTCATTATTGCCTAATGCTGTAATATCACAAACCGAATCGGAAGCTCCACCATCTTGTTTATATAGATATTGTTTCGTTTGCCCCGTACTGATATCGAAAGTTACGATTCTCGTTAAGGTTGTATTCGTTGCCAGCGCCTTTGAAGGAACAAACATCATCGATTGTATGGTTCCTACCAGTGTTTTTCCGTCCGGAGTCATACAAAGGCCTTCCATCCCTCTGTTCGCTCTTCTTTTAGCTAACACTGCAGGTAGTTTTCTGTTTCCTGTATTTACCCCAATCGGACTTATTCTTTCTAACTCTACTCCATCAGCGTTATAATGAACGATGTGTGGTCCGTATTCATCAGAAACCCAGAATGTCCCGTCGGGTGCTGCCACAATACTTTCACTGTCTAAACCATATTTATCCGTACCCAGAATATTTCCAGCCGCATCATAAGCCACTTCTCCCGTGCTTCCCATTCCTACAGGATTTGGAAGTCCTGTAATAGGCTGACCGGATGGGTTTTTAAGTTTAATATATTTAATGACTTCCACATTCCCTTCTGCATTAATTTTAAAATGCATTATCGTTGGTGTAAAATTGGGGGTTAAAAACTTTTTCCCACTTAGGTAATCTGTGTTCGGGCCACGGTCTGTAATGACATAAAATTCTCCTTTTCTTGTAGGATGGGCGGCTGCGCCGGATCCAAATCCGCCATTAATAACATCCACTCCGTTTATTGTTGCCATTTTTGAAAACGGAAACTCCTGAGGAAGCTTAGAATAATTAATATCCTGGTTATTTACATTGTTGTCATCATCTTTACTGCATGACCATAATGAAGCCATCATCAAAGCAGATAATAGTAGTTTTTTCATATTAACTTTTATGGCGCGAAAGTATAACTTGATTATAAACTGATCTTAAATGTAATGCTAATTGTATTTTAACAATATAACCTTGAGATGAATTCAATATAAACAATAAAAATTGAAATTTAACTTCGAAAACCCAAAATTAAAACCCAATTCATTATCAATCAATAAAACCCATTATTAAAAATACAATTCAACATCAGAAAAAACTGAACATTGCTATGTAATTCACAAAACAGACATCAAAAATTTATATGATATATTTGCACCGTTTTTAAGGTTGAACACTGTTCACAATAGGGAATCAAGTGAGAATATTATTCAAATCTTGAGCTGTACCCGCAACTGTAAGCTGTTTTTACCTATAGCTATTAATTATACCACTGGATCAACATCCGGGAAGGTTGGCTATAGGATGCGAGCCAGGAGACCTGCCTTAAATACCCATTTAATTTCAGGATGAAAAATCATCCTGTCAATAAATAAGTTTCGGGAATAAAACTTTAATTTAATTATATTATGAGAAAAATCTCTCTTTTTTTCTTACTGCTTTGTATGCAGTTTTTCTTTGCTCAATTCACTGAAAACGACATTAAGTTTTGGGTAGGAACCGGCTCCAAAAAGGCTTACTTCATTGCCGATTTCAATGACACTAATACACCTGCCTCCTATGCGTGGGGCTATCGTTTTGATGGTAATAATTTAATGGCGGAAGACATGATTAATGCGATTGCGGCGGCAGAACCTGCAATAGAGGCTGATATTCCTTCAGGGTTTTTATACAGTTTCGCATACAATAACCATACTCCAAGTACAGATGATTACTGGATTACCTGGTCTGGTCCCAATGCCGGGAATATGTCCAATCAAAATAATGGTGTAGGTTATACTGCTTTAACAGATGGATTGTGGTTTGGTATTACCTATGGTATTGATGAAATCGACACTCCACCATCAGCTCCTGTACCGGCTTACAGCTCCCAATGGTATACCTCATCTCAAATTACCAATTGGATTGGTACAGGAACTAATAAAAGTCTTGTTGTTGTAGATTTTGGAACCAATAACTCTCATGGTGAAGCCAACTCCTTCGTTTTTGGAATTCAATATAATGGCAGTATAACAGCAGCACAGGCTTTACAGCTAATTCAATCCCAAGCTTCATATTTCCATTTCACTTCTGGCAATAATCAAATTTCCAGTCTGTCATTAAATGCCTTCACGGGAAACAACTCTGGAGCAGAAAACTGGAAATTATATACAGGAAAAGATCTTTCCAGCTGGCAGAAAAAGAATGATCTTAGCCAGATACAATTGAGTAACAATAGCTGGTTGGGATTAAGCTTCGGAGAAAGAAGACCTTTCACTCCTACTGAGGCAAGTAACGCTACACTATCCGTCTCTTCTGTAAATAAAAAGGCCTTATTCAATATTTATCCTAATCCAACGAGTGATTTTATTCAGATTGAAAGTTCTGAAAAGGTGAAAGAAGTAAATATTTATTCTTCTTTAGGGCAGAAAGTAATGACTTCACAGGCAACAAAGATTAATCTTAAAGCCTTAAATACCGGAATCTATTGGGTTGAGGTTAAGACGAAAAGTGGCTCTACGGTGCATAAAATTGTGAAGAAGTAGAAAGGGCTATGGTTTGGACCACCCCGTCAAAAATTCTTTGAATTTTTGACACCCCTCCGGAGGAGGGGAATATCACGTCTTCAATTGTTATTTTCGTTATAGCAATTCGTGCATTCGTGGCAAACAAAAAAAACGCATCCAAATTGGATGCGTTTTTCAATATGATTATACAATCAATTATTTTTTTTCTGTAGATCTCTGTAAAACCTCATCTACCATTCCGAAGTTTTTAGCTTCTTCAGAAGTCATCCAGTAATCTCTATCGGAAGATTTCTCTACCCACTCATAAGTCTGTCCTGAATGAAGAGCGATAATATCATAAAGCTCCTGCTTCAATTTCAACATCTCTCTTAAGTTGATTTCCATATCAGAAGCAACTCCCTGAGCTCCTCCTGAAGGCTGGTGAATCATAACTCTTGAGTGTTTAAGTGCAGAACGTTTTCCTTTTTCTCCTGCCACCAATAATACAGCTCCCATTGAAGCAGCTATACCTGTACAGATTGTTGCTACATCCGGCTTAATGATCTGCATAGTGTCGTAAATACCTAATCCTGCATACACACTACCACCAGGAGAATTGATGTAGATTTGAATATCTTTAGAAGGATCTGCACTTTCTAAGAATAAAAGCTGAGCAGTAACGATATTCGCTACCTGATCGTCAATTCCTGTTCCCAAAAAGATAATTCTGTCCATCATCAAACGAGAGAAAACGTCCATCTGAGCAACGTTTAATCTTCTTTCTTCCATGATGTATGGAGTAAGATTCGTTGGTCCATACATTCCCATATACTGATCGGTAACCAGACCGTTGTTTCCTAAATGTTTTACAGAGAAATCTCTGAATTCTTTTTTAATGTCCATATTTATATTATGTATTATTTTAATACTATTTTCAACGTTTAAATTACAATATTTATTCCTAAAATTTTATAGGACTTTTTGTCACAGAATCCGGAACTTTTTTGTCTTTGCCCTATCTTTTTCTATTCCCATAGATTCCTTTGATCGGGGAATATTCAATGATATTACTTAATCTGATGGAAGCCTGTTTCAACAAAGTGATTTTTTTAATCAGCTCATAGTATTTTACTTCATCAGTATTGCTATATTGATCCAGTTCCTTAGCTGTTTCTGTGATCAGATAATCAATATATCTGTATTTATGCAGTAAAACATCACCCTGAATCTGATCTGCCACCTTATCCCCGTAATTAGGCGGATAAATGTTTCTTGAAGCCCAGTTTTCCAGCTCATCCAGTGGCATCAAAGCATCTACAACCTTTGTGGTAATTTCCTCGTCCATAAAAGATACAAAAAAGTTTCCACTTCTCAACTCATCTTTCTGAATTCCCTCTCTTACCTGATTGATAATGATCTCATTTTCTTTGACTAAAAATGCGTACTGCTCTTCTTCAAAATGATGAAGAATCTCTTCAATGACTGTAATCTGATACTCTTCATTATTCTCATTTCTTCTTTTCAGGACAATATCTCCAAACATCAGCATATGATCTACCAGTTTATTCTCCATAAACAGAACATCGAATAAAAAAGGATCTTCCTTTTCCTTATCCAAAGGAACAATCTCCAGCTTTGGTGCTACTTTTTCCTTCTGTTGTTGCTGAACATGATGGGTCTGATTCTGGGTAATCTGCTTCTGAACATCCAGTTCATTGAAAAGACTCTGTTCAGAGAGTCCGAATTTATTGGAAACCTCCTTCAGGTATACCTCTCTTTTCAGTGCATTCTGTACAAAGGAAACCGATTTTACAATATCACGGATGGCTTCTGCTTTTTTGATAGGATCATTTCCTACATCCCGCAACAGAATTTCTGCTTTAAAGTCGATGAAATCCATCGCTTCATTTTCGATGTATTTTTCTACATATTCCTGCGGATGTTTTCTGGCAAAAGAATCCGGGTCATCACCATCCGGGAAAAGCAGAACACGAATGTTCATCCCTTCTGTCAGCAACATATCAATACTTCGGAAACTAGCTTTAATACCGGCATTATCTCCATCGAAAAGAATCGTTACGTTTTCTGTAAGTCTCTTGATAAGTTTGATCTGTTCCGTAGTCAGGGAAGTTCCCGAACTCGCTACAACGTTTTCAATTCCGGACATATGAAGTGAGATCACATCCATATACCCTTCTACCAAAAGACAGCCATTCTTTCTTGAAATAGCCTGCTTACTTTGGTTTAATCCATAAAGAACATTGGATTTATGATAGATCTCCGTTTCCGGTGAGTTAAGATATTTTGCTGTTTTTACATTATTCTTAAGAATTCTGGCACCAAAACCTAAAACCCTTCCTGAGAAACTATGAATCGGGAAAATAACCCTTTCCCGGAATCTGTCAACCCCTGCCGGAGTATTTTCGGGAAAAATAGAAAGTCCGGATTTTTCAAGAATTTCTTTAGTATACCCTTTCTCTATTGCATAAGTAGTAAAAGCATTCTTTTTTTCAGGAGAATATCCAAGCTGGAATTTTTTAATAATATCATCCTTAAGCTCTCTTTCCTTAAAATAAGCAAACCCTATACTTCTGCCTTCTTCATCATCCCAAAGGATTTCCTGGAAATAAGTATTGGCAACTTCATGAATTTTATATAACAGATCTTTTTCTGTTTGGGCGTGTTTTGCTTCTTCAGAAATTTCACGCAGATCTTCCTCTATTTCAATTCCATATTTCTTGGCAGCATGACGAAGGGCTTCAGGATAAGTGAAGTTTTCAATTTCCATCAGGAAAGAAATGGCTGTCCCTCCTTTTCCTGTAGAGAAATCTTTCCAGATCTGCTTACTTGGAGAGACTACAAAACTAGGAGACTTTTCCTCGTGAAAAGGGCTGAGTCCTTTAAAATTAGACCCTGCTCTCTTCAACTGAACGTACTCTCCTACTATCTCTTCTACTCGTATCGTTGAGAAAATTTTGTCTATTGTCTGCTTCGAAATCATATTGCAAAATTAGGTATTTTAAGCAAAAGTTTGTGAAGTTTGCCAAAAGTTCGTGAACTTTAAATCATAGACTTTGGGCATCAAATAACAAAGTTGTTTAAACTTTGCAAAGCCACAAAAGTCACAAAAGTTTTATTTTAAAATACTTTAGTTCACATAAGTAAGTTTAAAATAATTCTGCAGAAAAGCTCACATAAGATGAAGAGTTAGAAATTTTCGCAAAACCTAGATGTTCTTATTATGTTTAAAGTTTGGATCTAAAAAAATCTTAAGCAGCTACACTTTTTATCTTTAAAAAATAAGGAGCCGACATACAATTTTATACAAATCTTCTTATTATGACCTTGTCATTCTGAATACAGGCTGAAGGTCTGCGAACGTAGTTCAGAAGTGAAATGAAGAATCTAAGATATATATGAAGTTCTTCCTTCTTCAGAAATCGAAGATTCGACGTAGTCAATGACAATGGGGTAAAATCGTATATGGTAATTTTCATATTATTGACTTGCTTACTTCTAAAACACTATTACCTTCTCACTCTAATACTCTCAAACCTTCCACTCTAAAACTTATTTCATTATTTTTGCAAACAAATTAGCCTATGCAATTCACTATACATACAATTGAAGACTGGCAGGAAGTTGTTGACAGTATTCTTCCTCAATTAAAACATAATATCCTTTTGCTTAAGGGAAATCTTGGAGCTGGAAAGACTACTTTCTCTCAATTTCTGCTAAAAAATCTGGGAAGCGAGGACGAAGTAAATTCTCCTACCTATTCTATCGTTAATGAATACAATACTTCTAAAGGAAAAGTATTCCATTTCGATCTTTACCGCTTAAAAAACATTGAAGAAGTATATGATATTGGAATCGAAGAATACCTTGATAACTCTTTTCTATGCATTATTGAGTGGCCTGAAGTGTATGAAGAAGAGCTGTATGGCCTTAACTACCACACAATGAGCATCGTGAATACGGGTGAAAACAGAGAAGTGTCATTCGATTAAATATTATGTATCTTTGCTTATTAATTCAGTATTAAAATAACAATCTGTAAGACATAATTTAATTTAAGGATGAGTACAAATATTTTTACTCCTTTCACAGAAGAAGAATTGATGCCGAAAGAGGAAAAATTGGAGGTTATAAAGAAGGGAAAACAGTTCAGTATTGGAATTCCTAAGGAAACTTGTCTCAACGAAAGGAGAACCTGCATTACTCCGGACGCTGTACAAGTATTGGTAGAGCACGGCCATGAAATTATCATAGAAGCCGGAGCCGGAGAAGGTTCATTTTTTACAGATTTACAGTATTCTGAATCTGGGGCAAAGATTACCAATGATCCTAAAGAAGCATTCGGACAGGACCTGATCCTGAAAATCAACCCTCCTACCTTGGATGAAATTGATTATATGAAACCTAATACCTATATGGTGTCAGCTCTTCAGATCAATCTTCGAGACAAGGAGTATTTCCTTAAGCTTGCAGAGAAAAAGGTCAATGCCATTGCCTTTGAATTTATCGTGGATGAATATAAGCAGCTGGCATTGGTAAGATTAATCGGTGAAATTGCAGGAACCGTTTCTATTTTATATGCTTCTGAATTATTAGCACTATCCAATGGATTAATGCTTGGCGGAATTACAGGGGTAAGGCCTGCTGAGGTAGTGATCCTGGGAGCTGGAATTGTAGGAGAATTTTCCACAAAAGCTGCCATTGGCTTGGGAGCAAGTGTAAAAGTATTCGACAACTCATTGTCAAAGTTAAGAAGACTCCACACCATGGTAGACAGCCGTGTACCTACTTCCATCATTGATCCTAAAGAACTCAGCAAAAGCTTAAGACGTGCTGATGTAGTCATTGGAGCTCTTCCAAGATTAAATATGACGCCTATTGTGACTGAAGATATGGTCATGAAAATGAAAAAAGGCAGTGTCATCATCGATATTACCATAGACAACGGTAAGGTTATTGAAACCTCTGAACTTACCACAATGGAAGACCCTTATATTATCAAACACGGAGTGATCCACTGCGGACTTCCAAACCTTACTTCAAGAATGCCGAGAACCACTACCAAGGCTATCTCGAATTTCTTCCTTTCCTATATTTTAAATTATGACGAAGAGGGCGGCTTTGAAAACATGCTGATCCGCAAAAATGAAATGAAGCAGAGCTTATATATGTACAAGGGAAGACATACCAAAAAGATCATCTGTGACCGTTTCGGACTTACGTACCACGATATCAATCTTTTAATTTTCTAAATGAAAAAACTTAAATTTTATGCAATAGGCTTCCTTCCGGGGCTACTTATCGTATTTTTTATATTAAACAAAAAAGGGGCAAGCTGCAGCGGTTACTTACCCAACAGCCGTGTGATTGCAGAATCCCTTTCTAAAGAATTCAAATACTCTGAAGAGGCTAAAACAGAGATGAGCACTTATAAGATTGATGAGAAGTTTATAAAAGACAGCATCATTACCAACGGAAAGGTAGATTTTGACAGAAGTCATGCCCAAAAGAAGCCATGCCCCAATTATCTTATAACCTATCCTGAAAAAAATCCGTCTTACGAGATTACTTTTGAAAAGTGTGAGGAAACCGTAACTGTAAATGCTCTTAAGAAGCTAAAATAGTTTCAAAAATCATAGCTTTATGGAAGGTAATTACTACATGATTCATGATTATCTGATATTCATCGGAGTTTTTGCCATTTTCCTTTTTCTAGCCGTAAGTATCTATCTCTTCAGTAAAAATCAAAAGCTGAATCAGAGAAATATCAAGCTTTCAGAATCCAATAAAATCATCGAACAGAGGCTGAATGAAGTTCGTTTGGAACATATCGGAACAAAACTAAATCCACATCTGTTTAAAAACATCCTCAATTCTGTTCAGTCTCATGCTTACCAGACTTATATGTCTCTGGATAAACTGGCGAATGTACTGGATTATATTTTATACGAAAGCAATAATAAATATGTAAGTCCAAAAGAGGAATTAAACTTTGCCCTAAGCCTTATTGAGATCAATAAAATTAAGGTAAACCCTCTCTTCGACTTCAGAATCAAATTCAAGATCAATAAATCGGATTCGATATATGAGGAAAAGGTTTTTGCCCCTCTTATTTCCGTAGATCTTATAGAAAATGCTTTTAAACATACGGATTTTCTGGCACAGGATTCCTTTATTTCCATTTTCATGGAACTGGAAAACCGGGTATTTACTATGAAAGTAAGTAATAAGGCTTCATTAAAGAATAGTCTGGAAAAGGAAAAAAGTGGTTTTGGAAGCCAATCTCTGGATCAGAGATTAAAAATGATCTACAACACCCATTACCAGCTTGAAAAAAGTTCAAAAAACGGTATCTTCACGGCAGAATTAAAAATCAATTTAGGAGAATTCTATGATAAAATGCGTTATTCTGGATGATGAATTATTAGCCATCAGTTATTTGAAACTTCTATGTGAACAGATTGATGACGTAGAAGTCGTAAAGGCATTTAATGATCCTAAAATATTCTTAAGTGAAATTGATTCTCTGGACTGCAACCTCTGTATTCTGGATATTGAAATGCCCGGAATGACAGGGCTTCAGGTAGCGGAAATTATCTCCGGTTCTAAAAAAATAATCTTCACTACCGCCTACAAAGAATATGCAGCGGAAGCATTTGACCTCAACGTTGTGGATTATGTGAGAAAACCCATCAAAAAAGAGCGTTTGATCCAGGCTTTTGAAAAGGCTAAAGAACAAATCAGCACCCCTCAGAAAAAAACATTTATTGAGTGGAATAGCAATATCGGGAAAACCGTTATTCTCACAGAACAGATAGCCTATATCAAGACTTCAGAAATCGACAGTCGTGACAAGGATATTATTCTGAATGACGGAATCACCATCGTTTTAAAGAATCTCAATTTTAAAAGCCTACTGGAAATGCTTCCTGCCAAGGATTTTGCACAAATTAATAAAAAAGAGATCGTTGCCCTTTCTTCTATCAAAGTTTTAGGAACCAATGAAATTATCACTACCATTCTTTCAGAAGATGGCCATTTTTTAAAGCTTCAGATGGGTGATGCTTACAAAAACTCATTAATGGAATTGTTTACAAAATAACACTTTTTTCTGTTTTCCTAACGCAGTACTCTTTTATTATCAAATTACGGAATCTTATTCTATATGTTCTTTTGTCTTGAAACAAAAGAACGAAAAATTCAAGACCTGGACCCTTCCGCTAAAAATGAAATCAGTTCTCTAAAAGCTCTAAACTCGTGCGGTAGCATTGTATTTTTATTATCAAAAATAGTCCCACACTCAGACAATAAAGTTTTCTTAACGTTCACAGACTTCATTTTCTTAACGCTCCAGTTTCCTAAGTCATACTCAAATCACAAAATTCAAAAAAATTTCAACACCAGGATTTTATTACATTTTTCACCGTATTCATTACATTTTAAAAACAAGCTCTTTTACTGTAAACATTTTCTTATCACCTTTGCATCAAAATAAAGGAATCATGAATTGGGGGAAATACAGAAATTTAATTTTCTACATCACTACCATAGCGATCTTTTCCTGTCTGATGTATTTCTTCATTATTGAAGGACAAACATTGGAAATTAAGGAGAATATTGTTGCTAAAACCAGCACAGGATCTACCTGGGATAATTTTCAGGAGTCATTTAAAACAAATCTTCATCACCCTTTAGCATTATTACTAGCACAGATTGTTACGATCATCCTTACCGCAAGGCTTTTCGGATGGATTTGTATGAAGATCAAACAGCCTTCTGTTATTGGAGAAATGATTGCCGGTATTGTTTTGGGGCCATCACTTTTAGGAATGTATTTTCCTGAATTCTCTGCCTTTCTCTTCCCAAAAGAATCACTGGGCAACTTACAATTTTTGAGCCAGATAGGACTTATCCTATTCATGTATATCGTAGGAATGGAACTGGATCTGAGTGTTTTAAGAAAGAAAGCTCATGATGCTGTAGTCATCAGTCATGCCAGTATTATTATCCCTTTTGCACTGGGAATTGGTTTATCTTATTTCATTTATCAGGAATTTTCACCTGCGGGAATTCAGTTTACATCATTTGCTTTGTTTATTGCTATTTCCATGAGTATCACGGCTTTTCCGGTATTAGCAAGGATCGTTCAGGAAAGAAACCTTCAGAAAACCAAGCTCGGAACTATCGTTATTACTTGTGCCGCAGCAGATGATATTACAGCGTGGTGTATTCTTGCAGCGGTAATTGCTATTGTAAAAGCAGGTTCTTTTACAAGTTCAATTTATGTTATTATCATGGCTATTGCCTATGTTTTCCTGATGATTAAAATCGTAAGGCCGTTCCTGAAAAGAATCGGGGATCTTCAGGCAGGAAAAAACACCATCAGTAAACCGATGGTAGCCATTTTCTTCCTTACTCTGATCTTATCATCATACATCACTGAAGTCATTGGAATTCACGCTTTATTCGGAGCATTTATGGCAGGAGCTATCATGCCGGAAAATGCAAAATTCCGTACCCTTTTTATTGATAAAGTAGAAGATGTAGCGCTGGTTCTTCTTCTTCCTTTATTCTTTGTCTTCACAGGATTGCGTACACAAATCGGATTATTGAATGACAGCCACCTCTGGATGACCGCCGGATTTATTATTTTAACAGCTGTTATTGGAAAATTTGCAGGAAGTGCACTCACCGCCAAGTTTGTTGGAATCAACTGGAAAGAAAGCTTAACCATAGGTGCTTTGATGAATACCAGAGGGTTAATGGAGCTTATTGTTCTGAATATTGGATATGACCTGGGAGTATTAGGTCCAGAAATCTTTGCAATGCTTGTGATTATGGCCCTGTTTACAACTTTTATGACGGGTCCGGCTTTAGACTTCATTAATTTTGTTTTCAAATCTAAAAAAGAGGCAGATGAACCTATTGATCCAGCCAACGATTCAAAATACAGGGTATTATTATCTTTTGACAAACCGGAATCCGGAAGCACTTTATTGAAGCTGGCTCATGATTTCACCCATAAAATGAATGGCAATAAAAGTATTACCGCTATGAATATTGCTCCTGTTGATGAAATGCATGCTTATGATATGGATGAATATGAAGAATCTCAGTTTCAAAACGTCATTGAAAAATCACATGAGTTGAATCTGGAGGTCACTACTCTTTTTAAAGCCTCTACAGATATAGAAAATGATCTGACCAGCATTACCAACAAAGGTCATTATGACCTTCTCCTTATCATGCTTGGAAAATCTATGTATGAAGGAAGTCTATTGGGAAGATTATTAGGTTTCACTACCAAGATTATTAATCCTGAAAAACTTTTGAATACAGTAAAAGGCAAAGGAAATATCTTTAACAATTCTCCTTTTGATGACTTCACGCTACAGATCCTGGATAAAACCAATATTCCTGTAGGAGTTTTGGTAGAGAAAGGCTTCACTGCTGCTGATAAAGTATTCGTTCCGATCTTCAATTTAAGTGATTTTTACCTTCTTGAATATGCCAAAAGACTGATTAACAATAATAATTCACAGATTATCATTCTGGATGCCGCAGGACAAATTCGTAACAATATTGAGGTAAAAGAACTGATCAGAAGTATTGAACAGGTAGCTCCTAATCATATTACGTTGTATAACGAGAAAAAAATTGAAAAAGAATTCCTGAACTCTCAGAATCTGATGCTCATCAGCAGCAAAAGCTGGAAAAACCTGATCGATACGAAGAGTCTTTGGCTCTCCGATATTCCTTCAACATTAATTATATCAAATCCGTAACACCGATATTTTCTATTTCTACTGGAAGCTGTAAATATTATTCGTTGTCTGTAAAGAAAAAACGGGTATATTTATAGCTTCATTTTTTTTGAATATGCTGGTTAACAATGAAAATGGCAGCCTGGAACTGATAGATTTCCATACTCAATTGCATAAGGGAATGTTGCTTGAACAGCTGAAACAGACTGATTTTTATAAGAAGAAATATCTAAATAGATGGGATGTAAAAACCGGATATTTTTGGTATTATTTCAAGACTATAGAAGTTGAAGGCCATCAGCTTTCCTTCAGTCTCTGTTTTTTGGGAGATCAGCTGCACAGCATTCACATGAATACATGGGAAAGTACGGACGCCAAAGACTGGAATGAATGGACGGAAGAAAAAGAAATGCAGGTATTCCACCGGAATAATAAGTTTCTGAGCTTAATTTTGGGAGCCCCTCCCACCCGGAAAAAGAAAATGCCTTACCCAAGCTGTATTTTCAACTTTCCATGGGGAAATATCTGGTCTGTTTATGACCCGAGAAGTGCCAACAGCTTTATGGGAATCAGCTATGAAGAAGAAGAAAATAATTAATAACTAAAAAAACAAAAGATTAACTATGTGCCGATATGCCATGATGGTTTATAAATGTCATTATGCTTGTTTCAACTGTCAGAAAACCTTCAAACGTCGTGTTTTAAAAGATGTAGACAGAGATGCTCAGATCTCCGTGGAAGCCAAGTGCCCCGAATGTGGGAATCTTATGGCCAATATGGGCCTGGACTTTGAATCACCGGCAAAAAATGACCATAAGCAATGGGCACATATTAAAGATCTATACACTGTAGGAATTACCTTTCATTCCTGTGGATGTTCAGGGCCGGGATATATTCCCCAGGACCGAAAAGCCATCATCTCCTATCTTGAAAAAATCCGTGCAGAATACATGCACTCCTTGGTGTATTGGAGATACCGCATAGAACCGGAAACCAAAAGGGAGCGTGAAATTGAATATCAGCAAAATGGTTCTAAGCTATGGACGGTGAGCCGCAATGCATTTAAGAAAACAGTGACGAATCAGGAAGGAATTAATTACTGGATCACGAAGATCAAAGAGGTTGAGGAACGTCTTACTCTTATTAAAGAAACCAAATAATTTATTTTTTCAACCACAAATCGAAGATTTGAAGAAGTCAAAAGTCACAAAAGAATTTTAAACTCTAAAGTTTTTTAAGTTTAAATTTTCATGCATGAAAAGATCACTAAAGTTGTAAAAATGAACACTTCCATCATATCTGGTAAAATAAAAATATTACTTTGTTTTCTCCAGCTTTAAAAGCCTTTTAAAATCATTTTGTATGCTTTTATCCTCTTCTCTCATGTACTCCCCACTGAAAGGAGCAACACAGTCCTGGCTGTTCACAATATGCAGCAGAGATCCCTTTTCAAAGTAATTTCTCGTCTCTGTAATCTCTGATTTTTCAAAGTCAAAAGCTTCCGTATCATTATTCTCCTTCATAGCTTTTGTATCATAAAAAAGCGGACGATTGTATTGATACTCTTTTTCAAAAACAAAAGATAACTTTCCGTTGAGTAGATAATATTCAATCAAAACTTGTCCCATTTCTCCATAATGTCTGGCCATAATTTTTTCCAGACGCTTATTCTTATAGTAATAGGTAGCTTCTCCACCTTCAGCTGACTCGCCTTCAATGTTTTTCTTTTTAATGGAAGTCCATTTTAAAATAGAATTGATTCTTTTAAAATTAGACTGAATAGGTTTCAAACGATCTTTCAGGTATTCATTAGTTTCAATATCTTCTTCGTTAAGACTTTCCTTAATGCTGATCGTATCTTCTTTTGTTGAAAACCATTCATCAGAAAAACTCCCGGCATATCCCCAATGGAATGTTATCAATAGAATAAAAATGCTTTGTAAATATTTATTTTTCATATCATTATGTTTATGGGAATGGGATTATATTGAGCATCATTACTTGCTTTTCTCACAAAATTATCAAATCTTTTGATGATTTTGGGTCAAAATTCCTGAGGATTCTTTGTCGTAGTTTTACTACAATTTTTCAAATTTAACCTTAAAAATTAATTTCAAATATAGTTTTTTAATAGCTTTATACTATAATTCACGTTGAATGGATATTGATTTTTTAGAATATAAGGTTCGCAACGGGGACACCCTGAATTCCATTGCTTCCCGGTTGGGCATAACCGGAGAGGAACTCAAGCTATTTCATAATTCTCATTGCCAAAGAATGGACAGAATTTGGTTTGAAAACCTTAATGAAGTTAAAAATGTTTTCGTTCCGATCCATATTAAAACTGAAAAACAAAAAAATCTGGAAAGAAAAAACCTACTTCCTTCTTCACAACTGTCCGATTCATTTTTTGAAAAAGCCTATAAAGTTACTGAAGCTTTTGAAAGTCCATTTGAGTCTCCTTTAAAAATAGATTATCATGTAAATCTTGATGTATATAAAGACCAAAAACAAAATCATTATATATTGTCTTATAACCAGGATCAATTTACATCAAACGGAAACCCTCCGGATGCAACCATGAGTAATCTATCAATTACCTGTATGAAGAGCATTATGCCTATTGATATTATCCTAAATGATTCAGGCAAAATAACCGGATTTGCAGATCATAAAAAAATTACTGAAAAATTTGCTGGCAAACGAAAAGACCTTGATTTCTTTGTCGGAGAAATTTCTGAACGTTATATGGATACTTTTGAAAAAAATATTTCAGATGAAATTTTTTTCCTACGTCAATTACAAAGTACCCTACTCTTTCAGACCCTGTTCCCCAGAATGGAATGGTTTCATAAGAAAACAGCATGGGCAGAATCATTTTATTTCTTACAAAACTCTTTTCCTGTTCAATGCACTATGGAAATTGAGCAAAAAGATGAAAATCAGGATCATATTACAACCATTTTAACGGGAAATATTACAGCGCTTTACAGCTTACAGGAACTAAGAACAGGAAACCAATACAATAAACCGGTTGATGATCCCGTTTCTGGAAGCATTATTATTCAATACACCACTCATAAGAAAAATAAAAACCTTCTTCAGGCCTCAGCTACTATCAACTTATGGCGTGAAGCAGAGTCAGTTCAAAAACACACAATCACGATAACACAAGGATAATATGAAAAGTTATGTCATACAGCAAGGCGACACATTCAGCTCGCTGGCTCAGCAATTTAAGCTGAAAAACGAAGGTATTTTAAAGACCTATCACAATCTCCACTGCTCAGAGGAGGATATGATGCAGGAACCTATTCCGGGAAAGAAAATAATAATTCCGGAAGATCCTCAGCTTATCGCAGAGGAAAAGGAATCCCAAACTTCATCTGCTGCCGGATCTCAGGAAAGTACTGAGGATAAAGGAACTCCCGAAGAACCTTCTTCAGAAGAGTCATCTGGTGAAAATCAATCCTCTGAAAAAGCAGACGAAAAGCAAGAACAAAAAGAAGAGAAGAAAGATAAAGCTGGCGAAAGCAGTTCAAGCCCGCATGATGGAAAATATTTTATCATACAAAAAGGAACTGTACAGTGTAACCAGGGCTTCAAGTTTCCTAAATTTAAGGTAACCAGCCAGCAAAAACACTATTGGAACAATAAGGAAGGAGAAGCAGATTATCTTGCGGTAACCGAAGATGATGTACAGCTTGACCCTCCTGCGCAGCCTTTTGGACAATGTAAGCTTAAGCCCACTCCTGGAGGATATCTTCCTTGTGCTTATGCCCCTGCAGGAAAATGGCAAAAACCTTACGAAAAAGTAAAGATTATGGGGAAATGCTGCCTGACTGAAATATCTGAATTGATGTGTACTACAGGAGGAAAGATTACCATCTTAAAACATGGTCAACAAAACGAGACGGGAAAAGGTCAGGTTAACAATGCTGATAGTCAAGAGCAACAGGTGTATAACCCTGTTGTAAATTTTGACAAATTCAAGGCAGAAACTGATGGAAAGGAGGCATACGCCTGGTAACCCTAAAAACTAAAGATCATGGCAAAAAAAGGCGTTTTAAGAATCTCCGGCAATACTTCTCCTAAAACAGGAGAAAAAACCTTCTATAAAGTAACAGAATGGTATCCTGATACCCCTGCTAATGAAAAAAATGAAGCTCTTGTCACCTGGGAATTGTTCAGGAAAAGGCCGGATGGGCAGTTTACCACTACTAACATTAAGAAAAAAGTCGGAGAATTTACTTTTGGCAAAGATTCCTGGCAGGAAACTTTCAGAGTTGAAGGGTATCTTAATAGCCCTGAAGGTAAGGAACCTATGTCTATTATTGTACAGCCTCAAAAAAATGAGCAGCAGCCTTCCACAGAAAAAAATATTCTTGAGGTAAAACTCACTTTTCAGGATGGAACAGCTGTCAATAAAAAACTAAGCTATAAAGATCGCCTGACAGCAACAGCTAAATGCCAGGGTCTGGAAGGAGAACATATTGTCTTTACCTTATGGGAAGATGATGAAAATGGTGA
This sequence comes from Chryseobacterium sp. G0162, assembly GCF_003815715.1. NCBI lineage: Bacteria > Pseudomonadati > Bacteroidota > Flavobacteriia > Flavobacteriales > Weeksellaceae > Chryseobacterium > Chryseobacterium sp. G0162. Next base: position 964,554 of record NZ_CP033922.1, read on the forward strand.
TGGGCACAATAACAAAAATCAATCTATCGTAAAATCTCCTCCCGTACTGGTGGATAGCCAGGGAAATGCCCGTTGGAATTTTACACTTCTTAATACTTATATTGCTCTTGCCAATCAAAGGGAAGATGATAAAAAGCAGCATGAATATTATGTGACAGCAGAATATAATGGAAAACTGAAAGCTTCAGATAATGCTACTGCTGACAATCCGGAATATAAAGCTCCTGCTGCACCGTCCAGACAACCCAATGCTCCGAAACCTCAGCCTAATCCCAATTCTCCAAAAGGATCCACCAGACCTAATTCTCCTAATAACCAGCCAGATAAGAAAGGAGTAATTACCCAGGTAAAACTAACGGATAAAAACGGTAAAGAATTTGGCAAAAATCCTAAATATGGAGAAACCATAATCGTCCATATAGAATCAAAAAATCTTGTAGGCAAAAAATATATTCTTAAAATATGGGAACATGACCTTATAGGAGATAATGACCTGTTATATAGTCATGAGCATACTTTCCTGGCTGATAAAATAAACCTTTCTATGCCACTCACTCCTGCTATGCAAAAAACGGGAGAAGTAGGAAACAATCCGAGAAACCCTGATAGTGGTGAATATTGGAAAGGAGGACAACAGGAAATCTTTGCAGAAGTTATCTTCCTGAATCTTTCATCCAAGTCTCAGACTATTGATGTGGATATTATTGAAGCTCCGAAACCACAAAATAATGGAACGACCCCAAGTGGAGTACAAAATCAGCCAAAAGCTGATCCAAAAAATTGTGGCGGGAAATTCTGTATTGACAAAAACTCTCCGCCTAGCGAACTGATAAGAGAAATCAATATCCGTTTATCCGGATTTGGAGGAAATGTACCTACGGATAAATTTACAGACCGGTCAGAGAAAATGGTGAAACAGTTTCAGAAGGATTATATGAAAGTTCCTGAAACGGGTAAAGTATGTGGAAATGTATTAAGAGCCATTGATGAGTTTTCTAAAAACTTTGATATCAGTACTACATTCTGGAACCAGATGAAGTGTGACTGCTCTACAAAAGGAAAAAAAGCAACCAGCGTTTTAAGAGGTATTCAGGAAACCAACAGCTGTGACGGATTTGGAGACGGAACCGGAAAAGGAACCTATAAAAGTACAAGTAAAACGGAAGCCTATCATAAATATGAATATCCTGGAATTCACAGATCCCTTTTATTCGGATTCAAGGCATTGCAATTCTACTTTAGTAAACAAACGACTTACAAAATAGATCATTTTACCTCAGGATACAGATGTAGATTCAAAAACTATTCAACCACCAATCACCAGGGGAAGGCTATTGATATGCAGTTCAGTAAAGGCACTTGGGCGATTAGAGGTGAAAACAAAAAGAACCTTGTAGAATTAAGAAATATGAGGGATACTCTATTTGTTAAATATCTTGGTGCTCAAAAAGAATGGCCTAATACCAACCTATTTTCAATAGAACCTATTGACTTATTATACAATAGTAAAGGAAAAGTAAGATTTGACCATACTTTCAGCTGGATTCACATGGATGTAAGACAGTTTGATGCTCAATATCTTGAAGATAAATATTTCTGCAAGAGCTTAACCGCTTTAAACGGAAAAAGTATTGTTCAATTAGCTATTGAAGCAGGTTATGCCAATACCTGCAGCTGTTATTCAAGCTATCAAAGCCAGGCAGCGGCACCACAAGCTGCTGGAAGTTGTGCATGTAATAAGGATATAACAAAAGAACAATTGAAAGGCATTGCTACAGGTGCCAGCCAAGCCAATATTGATAAATATTTCGATGGTTTCAATCAAACATTCAAGAAGTTTAATATCAATTCCTGTTTACAAAAAATACATTTCTTAGCTCAGATTAATAAAGAATCGGAAGGTTTCAAGTATAATGTTGAGTTGGGAGACGCCGCTTATCTTGCCCCATACAAAGGCTGGCATGGAAGAGGGTTAATTCAGTTAACAGGTAAAGAAAACTATGAAGCCTTTCAAGCTGCAATTGGAGAAGATGTAACCTCAAGTGCAGAGGCTAGAGATAAAGTTGCTAAATCTCCTTATGCTACCTATTCAGCAGGTTGGTTCTGGGACAAAAGGGCTGTTCTCAACAGTCATGCTGATAATAATGATTTTATTTACATTTGCTATTGTGTAAACGGAGGATTCAATCATATTGACGACAGGCTTGAGAGTGTAAAAAATGGATTTGAATCATTATATTCTAAATGTACCACAAGTAAAGGAAAAACCACAGATTATAAATTTAAAGACAGTAAGGCTTACGATAATAAAAAAGCAGCTTTCGCCTGGGGACTATGGCATGATCCTCAATTTGATAAAAAAGGCTGCAAAAAAGACAAACAACTGGCCATTGAGGGTTACCAAAGAGTTGTTGATTTAACTAAAGATACTGACACCACAACGAATTACTACGGAATTCAAGGTTTAAGTTACTTTTCTGATTTAGTAACCACAAAAATAGTAGACAAAAAAACAAAGAAATTTGTAAACGTAAGAAAAGCAGCTTTAAAAAGATTAAATGATTTAAAGAAATAAAAATGATTAAACCTATTTTATTTTTAGCAGTAATGACTCAGTTTGTTTTCTGTAAACAGGCAGACAACAATCCTATAAAAAATGACAATCTATCTTCTAAGAAAGAGGTTGAAAACCATCAACCTCTAAAAGATACTGTAAGAGGAGATTTTAATAAAGACAATAAAGTTGATTATCTTCAGATTCTGGATAAATCACCAGAAGAAAAACAAGTTAAAATTTTCTTACAAGGTGCCAACAATAAGTTTTCGGAAACAAAATCCTTTATGGTCAATAATGATGATTTCACAGAGGTAGAAGATCCTGTCAACAATTTATTTATTTCAAGCATAAAGCCTGGTGAAATAATCGTCGGAGCTTCTTGTTGTGGAAATTTTAAAACAACAGAAACCCACTATTACAAATTTATTAAGGATAACTGGTATTTGTATAAAACATCAATCTCAACAGTTGATGATGATTTCATTCCTAACATTACAATGGATATGAATAATTTATCCAACAGCATTGATAATAAAACAGCGGACAATAACGATATTTACAATAAAGATATCAAGGAATCAAAAGAAAACTCATTATCAAATTTCAGTAAATCCTTAGTATTATTGAAATCAGCAAGTAAAACCAATGCCTTAAATAAGCAAAATACGATAGATATTGAAACAATTGCTGAATGGCTTTATTTCAATCCTCTCAATGAAAATAATTTAAATGATTATAATGATATTGCCTATTATAATGCTTATACCAAAGATGGGAATCTCTCCTCTATTTTCTTGTTAAAGGAAATCATTGAAAAATATCCAAACAGAGTTGTAGCCTATTTAAATTTAGGAGATTCATATTGGACCTTTGACAATAAAGAAAAAGCAAAAGAAGCATATCTTAAATATATTGATTTGATGAAAAGTCAGAAAAAAGATACTTCAAAAATTCCTCAAAGAGTGTACGACCGAACTAAATAAATTAGAAATAATATATTATATATGAATAAACTAGTATTGCCATTTGTATTTTTTGCATTGATATCATGTAAGAAAGCACCTGAACCTAATAATACAAATCAAAATGCTGTACAAGCACAGGATACCTTAGTCTCTTCAAAACCTGCCCAAGAAACTGCTGAACCAGCAAATGAAAGTTCAGCCAACACTCAATATGTCTCTCTTCCCTTTAATTATGAAGAATATAAAAAAACCTGTATACAGGAAGGCTCTCCGGACTGTTCAAAAAAATATCCGGTTTTGGGTCAATCAGAATCTGATAAAATAATTAAAATTATAGGCATTACAGAAGGCAGCCCTGAGTCTATTTTTCAAATACAGTCCGCTTCCGGAAGCCCTATCAATATATATGTTTTGAACTTTGAAGGTGATTCTAATTCACAAGAACTGGTTACGGTAAATAATGATAAAATTATCAGCCGTCAGTCAATAGGCTACGCTATGCCTGAAGAGGAAACCTACGAAACATTTATTATGAACCCTGATATGACTGTTGACATCTATGAAATTAGCTTTACAGACAGTTCAAATAAGAAGAAAAAGGAAAAATATAAAATTGCCACCAACGGTAAAATTTCAAAAATTTAAAATTCCCCAGGAAATATATAAGTTGATATTAAATAATCAACATCATCTGCCCTTCTCAGCATAAAAAGTACTGAGAAGGGCATTTAATCTTAGCCCTATACTGCTAAAAGGCAAAAATCCCCATAAACAGGGAATAAGTCTATTCATAAAAAAGGGTATATTGAACCCCATGAAAAAGATAATTCCATTCTGTTTTTTTATTACTGAAACATGATGTTAAAAGCAACTGAAACCTCCAAACTCATTCTTCAGAAAATAACATTTGAAGACCATGGTCCGATAATCATCCATCATTAAAATTCATAGCCAGCACAATATGAACATAAAAAAAATTGTACTTATAGTGTTCATTTTAGGAATGCTTTCCTGTAATAAATCCATGGAAAATAAGCCTATGACAACGGAAGAAAAAATCAATACCCGAGACAGTACGGCTGTTCAGGGCTACTTTCAGCAGATCATGAACCATCGGATTAAAGATACGATATCCGGAACCTGGAAAGCTCTATCTACTTATCAGTTTGAGCTATTCAAGATGAAGTTAGAAACTGTAAAAAACAATGACAGTGTAACAGGAACTTACCAGTTTACTGCTGAAGGAAAGTTGGAGCAAGGCATTATGACCGGAATCATAACCGATGGAAAGATGATAGTAGAATTTTACAACCCTTCCAATCCTAATGCCCGTAAAGGGAAAGCAGAGCTTTCAAGCTGGAATGCGAATTACGATGAAATGGTGTGGCAGTTGATACAATCCTCTGAACAATCTTCCATTCCTGAAATTTGCAATTTGTACAAAGATGTTCCAAAACCAATCAGAGGGTACCATTTCATAGGCAGAAAAAAACCATTTACAAGATAATTATAACCCATTATTAATGAAAAAGATAAGCGTAATTGCTATTACTTTATTCCTGATGACAGGATGTAAAAACGATCCAAAACAATCGGTCAACGAAACAGAGGCTATACAGAAAGACAGCTCTGTAGCAAAAGTACCGGTAGCAGAAAAACTCACTGAAGAAAGCAAGGAAATTCCTACATTAAAAGAATGTACGGAAAAAACGGTTGAGTATGAAACGCAGCAGGAATGTCTTTTCCCTAAAAATACAATGGCAGAGGTATACCGGAAAACGATTAAGGAAAAAGAAGTGGAAAAAGCAGACCTTCTTCTTGCAGAATTACCAAAACAAAGCAATGAAAAAGAAATTCATCAGGATGGTCTGGAAACCATTACCTATAAAGTATCTCCCAATAAAGTTGAAATTGAATTCTTATTTGCTGGTGGCATTACCACTCTTGAATTGGAGCAGAAAGAGGACCATGTAAAAAGAACGATCATTCACAGCGCTGATTAAGAACCACTCCAAACAACGCTTGATAATAGAATCCTTCAATTCACTTCAAAAAGATATCATAAAAAATTCTCAACTTTAAAAAATATTTTTTAATTTTGCTTTGTGAATTTTAACAACGGAACATATTATTATAGAATTTTTAACTCAGATCTGGGATAGGGATTCTTATGAACATAATTTAAAACCTCGTCCTAGGACGAGGTTTTTTTATTTAAAAAAATTTAGAAAGATGAAAATAAGTATTATTGGAGTAGGATTAATCGGAGGTTCAATGGCCTTGAAATTGAGAGAAAAAAACATCGCCAGCTTCATCTATGGAATTGATAACAGCAAACAGCATATTGACGAAGCATTGGATTTAAAAATAATTGATGCCGAAACAAATCTGCAACAGGGAGTGAAAGATTCAGATCTTATTATCCTGGCCATTCCTGTAGATGCTGCAAGAAAACTGTTGCCCAATGTTTTGGATCTTGTATCAGACCATCAAACCGTTATGGATGCCGGATCTACCAAAGCAGGAATTGTGGGTGCCGTTAAAAACCATCCTAAACGATCAAGATTTGTAGCCTTTCACCCTATGTGGGGTACCGAAAATAATGGACCAAAATCTGCCATTGCTGAAAGTTTCTCTGGCAAAGCCGGAGTAATCTGCAACAAAGAAGAATCCGCAGAAGATGCACTGAACATCGTTGAAGGTATTGTGAATGCTCTTGAAATGCACACCATTTATATGAATGCTGAAGACCATGACATCCACACGGCTTATATTTCCCATATCTCTCACATCACCTCTTATGCCCTGGCCAATACCGTCCTGGAAAAGGAACGCGAAGAAGAAACCATCTTCCAGCTTGCCAGTTCCGGATTCTCAAGTACGGTTCGTCTTGCCAAATCACACCCTGAAATGTGGGTTCCCATTTTTAAGCAAAACAAAGAAAATGTATTAGATGTTTTGAATGAACATATTACCCAGCTGAGAAAATTCAAATCTGCTTTAGAAAAAGAAAACTATGAATATCTTGAAGAATTGATTACCAATGCGAATAGAATCAGAGGGATATTAAGGTAAAGCTATTTTATCAGTTCTGTTTTAAAAACAAAATATTCAAGAGAAAAAGTCATAAAACTTTACTACTAAGGTTTTATGACTTTTGCTATTAAGAACTCTCTAAAAGCTGGCTCTTTCTTACTTTAAAACTTCATCATCATTCCCACACCATTTCTGTCATTAAGCACATAATAATCAGGCTTAAACCTTTTGATATCGGCAGTCCTGTAATCATTGATAGCGTTTTTCATCTGTGAATGTCCCACCAATTTAAGAACAACACCAGCACCTATCAGCCCAATAACAAGTGGTACTGAAGATCCTGTACTTTCCCCATTCTTTAAGCCACTCGTTGTATTCGTGTCCGACTTTGAGAGATTCAATATTCCTCCAACCACAAAACAGGCTGCACCACCTGCAACAAGAGCTGTCCCAATGTTATTTACAGTTCTTCCTTTCTTATACTGCACATTATTGGTCTGAATCAGGTATTCTTTGATCTCTTTTTTAGAGGTCAGTTTAGGAGCTTCAGTATTTTTAACAGTTCCGGCAAGGTGTTCTTCAGATACATTTCCTATCACAGCCTTCCCATCTTCCTGGATTCCTTTTACAGAATTGTCATAAAGAAACTCCTCCGCTCCATTCTGAGCATTGGTATAGGTAACTTTTCCCTTGCTATAGGTTAATTTAGTATAAAATATCTTCTGATTATCTTGGGTAATAATGATCCCTTTTGCTGAAGATTCCGGAATACTGATCTGTGAATATACAGCCAATGATGATACAATAAACAGAAGGGTTAAGGCTTTTTTCATATTAATTAGTTTTCGGCAAAAATATTTGATTTTGTTTTAATAGCCAATACTTTTATTTACCTTAATAAGAAATTAATATACTCTTCATTTTTACAAGCATTTTTTAATTTTATTAAAAATAATTTTAACTTTATTAAAAATATTATTACTTTAGTAAAAAAATAAATTCAATGAAGTTACCGATAGTCTGCCCAAGCTGTGATAGCACACTTAATGTAAGCCAGATGAAATGCCCAAGTTGTAAAACGGAAGTAAGTGGAGATTATGAACTTCCTGTTCTGCTTAAACTCAATCGTGATGAGCAGGATTTTGTACTCAATTTCTTCCTGTCTAGTGGAAGCATTAAAGAAATGGCTAAACAAGCAGGTCTATCCTATCCTACGATGAGAAATAAAATGGATGATCTGATCACAAAGGTGGAACAATTGAAAAATAAACTATAAATAACAACCTGTAAACTCAATTCATAATGAACTGGAAAACCATTTTTAATCCGTTTGAAAGATTCGATGAAAAACTTTTACTTCTTGTCGGAATCCTTGCAATCGCTCTGTCTATAGTTGCAGGATATTGGACAGGTACTACATTCACCAGTATATACAGAATCAGCTCTGTAGAAAATGCATCATTTCAGACCATTGTAATCTCTACTTTATTAAGCTTTATAGCGGCCATTGCGGTTCTTTTTATTTTAGGCAAAATTCTAAATAGCAAGACAAGGATTATTGACATTGTCAATACGGTTTTAATTTCTCAGCTTGTTCTGATCCTTTTTCAATGCATCGGAAAAATATCATCCATTAGGCTGGCCGGAAAAAATATCATCAAGTATCAGTCTGATCCTTCGGGAGCATTTCCCTTTCTTGATTTTATGATTATGATTTGCATGACGGTTTTTTCCATTACCACACTTATCTATAGCATTACCCTTTTCTATAACGGATTCAAAACAGCAACCAATATTAAAAAATGGCAGCATATTGTACTCTTTTGTATTGTTTCATTGATCAGCACTTTAGTCTGCCAAATTCTCATTAATAAAATCATTTAAAATACCATGAAAATCAAATTATTATTAGTGCTGGTGAGTCTGGCACAGCTTTCTTACGCCCAAATTGAAGGAGTCTGGAATGGTGAGTTGGATACTCAGAATATGAAACTTCCTGTTATCTTTACAATAACAAAGAAATCAAAAGCTTATACTACCATTCTTGTAAGCCCAAAACAAAGTTCAAGAGAAATCCCTGTAGAGAAAACAGATTTCAATAATAATGAACTTAGTTTTGAAATAGGCAGCATCAATGCAGGCTACAAAGGAGTTTATAAAACAGATCATTTTGAAGGAAATTTAATTCAGAATGGCAGAACCATTTCTTTAAACCTTTACAGGGATAAAAAGCCGGAAACTTCTGATGTCGCTTATCTTGGCGAGAAATCAATCAACACACAAAAGATTGATGATTTTTTAAACTATATGGTTCAGAATAATCAGGAAATCGGAAGTGTAGCCATTTTCAGAAACGGAATCTCCATCTATAAAAGAGACTTCGGTCAGAATCTTTTACCCGCAAACACTACTTATGATCAAAACACAGGGTATCAGATAGGCTCTATCAGTAAACTTATTACTGCTGTGATGCTTTTTCAGCTTATAGAAAAGGGAAAATTAAACCTTTCCGATCCTCTTTCCAAATTCTATCCTGAAATTCCCAATGCTAAAAACATTACTATCCAGACCATGCTGAACCATACCAGCGGATTGGGAGATTATGCAGGTGAATCTATTAAAGACAACTGGCTTTTTGGAAAAGCAGTAGGTGATAAGGCCATTATCGAAGTCATCAAAAAAGAAGGGGTAAAATCTAAACCCGGGGAGAAACTGAGATATTCCAACTCTGCCTATTTTCTATTAAGCAGGATACTGGAAAAAATCCATAACAAGCCTTATAATGAAGTTTTAAAGGAAAATATTCTGGAAAGAACTTCAATGCCCAACACGTTTTCTGTTCTTGACAATCCAAAGAATATTTTTAAATCGTATGAATTTAAAAAAGATACCTGGACAGAAGTAAAAGATTTTGATTTTCATAATTGTATCGGCTTAGGAGACATTACTTCTACTCCTGAAGACCTGAATACCTTTATCAATGCGCTATTCAATGGTAAATTGATCAAGAAAGAAACTGTTGATATGATGATTTCCAATCCAAAAGAAAAAGTATTTGGTTCGGGAATCATGAAAGTTCCGTTCTACAATATAATTTCCTACGGACATGGCGGTGATACGGCAGGAAGTCATTCAATAGTAACCTTCGAACCGACAGATCAACTATCTTACGCTGTAACCATTAATGGGCAAAACTTTCCTCATAATAATTTCTATATTGCCCTTATGAACCTTATATACGGCAAAGATTATCAATATCCGGTATTTAATACTGCTAAAATACCTGTTGCTGATCTTGAAAAATATATAGGCGATTACACTTCAAAAGATATTGCTCTAGGCTTAAAGATTTTGATTAAAGATCAAACATTATACGCCCAGGGCACCAACCAGCCGGAATTTCCACTCACTGCAACAGAAAAAGACCAGTTCACCTTTGAAAAAGCAGGCCTAAAAATCTCTTTCATACCGGAAAAGAAACAACTCAACTTGACCCAAGGCGGAAAAACGTTTTTGTTCAGTAAAAAGACTTCTGACCAATAGTTTATGCCCAATACCATAATTGGAGACGTAACCATTAACAATAACCCACAAAAAATCCTTAGATTATTCTCTAAGGATTTTTTTATTTTAAATAATGGAGTTGATATACAATTTTATAGCTATTGTCATTCCGACGAAGGAGGAATCTCTTTTCATTTAGATTCTTCATCTTACTTCGTTACATTCATCAGAATGACAGAACAAAATTGGTTGATAATAGGTTATATATACCCTTAAATACATGCTACACTAGCATTCCGGAACATTCACCGCAATCGCTAAGCCTCCTTCAGAAGTTTCTTTGAAGCGGTCACTCATAGAAAGAGCCGTTTCCCACATCGTCTGAATTACCTCATCTAAAGTTACTTTTGCTTTGGCAGGATCACTTTCCAGTGCGATATTGGCGGCTGTAATAGCTTTCATTGCCCCCATTGTATTTCTTTCAATACATGGAATCTGTACAAGTCCTCTGATAGGGTCACATGTTAGTCCAAGGTGATGCTCCATCGCAATTTCTGCGGCCATCAATACTTGTCCTACACTTCCTCCTAAAATTTCTGTAAGACCTGCTGCAGCCATTGCAGATGAAACTCCGATTTCTGCCTGACATCCACCCATTGCAGCAGAGATGGTTGCATTTTTCTTGAATAATGTCCCAATTTCTCCTGCTACCAATAAGAAACGAATGATATCATCTTCACTGATAGAATCTGTAAACGCCTGAGAATACATCAAAACTGCCGGAATTACGCCACTTGCTCCATTGGTAGGTGCTGTGATAATTCTTCCAAAGCTTGCATTTTCCTCATTCACTGCCAGTGCAAAACAGGCAATCCATTTATTGATATTGGTGAAATTTTCTTCAGCATCCACAACCTGTTGGAACCATTCATCCTTATTCTTATAAATTTTATCTCCCAACAACTTTCTGTTGATTCCCGCTGCTCTTCTGGTGACATTTAATCCTCCGGGAAGAATACCTTCTTTATTGACTCCTTTATAAATACATTCTTTGATCTGCTGCCAGATATACAATGCTTCTGCTTTCGTCTCTTCCTGGGTTCTCCAGCTTTCTTCATTAATAAAAATTAAGTCTGAAATCTTTTTAAGGCCCAGTTTTTCACAATATTTTGCAATATCTGAAGCCTTATGGCAAGGGTACAATGTTCTTACACATTGCTTCTGAATTGAGTTTTTTTCCTGGCTGGCAATAAAACCTCCTCCTACAGAATAAAAATCCTGAACAAGCTCGGTTCCATCTTCAAAAACAGCTCTGAAAATCATCCCATTCGGGTGAAAATCAAGAGATTTTTTCATATTGAGAATCAAATGATGTCCATAAATAAATGGAATCACCTTTTCCCCTCCAAGATTAAGGGTTTGAGTACTCTTGATATAATCTATTTTTTCATCAATTTTGGTGGTATCAATCACTTTATAATCTTCACCATTGAGACCAAGCATTCCTGCGATATCTGTTCCGTGCCCTATTCCCGTTTTGGCAAGTGAACCGAAGAATTCAAGAAAGACTTCTTTCACTTCTTCTATTGATCTTTCTCTTTTTATAATCCTGATGAATGCAGATGCTGCATTCCATGGCCCCATCGTATGCGAACTGGATGGACCTATCCCTACTTTAATAATCTCAAAAACCGATATTGATTCCATAAATGATTCTTCATTTTCCTCAAAGCAAAGATACATGATAAATCTTATAATAAGCATAGTAAAATCTCACAATTAGCAGCCCTTCATCATGAATATAATAAATAGGTAACCCGTATTTTTGTAAATTAGCCAATATCATTTACCTTATTCAGAGCCAGCACCAAGTTCTCTTTAAATTATTTTGAATGGAAACATTAATTAAAAGCATTACAGAGCATGTTAAGCTTAGTCCGGAAGAGATTTCCCTTTGTAAAAGTTTTTGGACAGAAAGAACGTTGGAAAAAGGGGAATCTCTTTTAAGAAATGGAGAGATCTGTCGGCATGACAGCTATATTATTTCAGGGGTTTTAAAGGCTTTTTGTATCAATTCTGAAAATGGAAATGAAGAGATCCTCTTTTTAGCAATTGACCATTGGTGGGCTACCGATATCTCCAGTTTCTCCAAACAAAAAACATCCATTTACAACATACAGGCAGTTGAAAAAACAACACTCCTACAGATCAGTCATCTCTCTTTTCAAAAAATGCTGGAACAAATTCCCTCTTTGGAAAAATATTTCAGGATTATTTTAGAAGGTTATTTGGGAACTCTTGAGAAAAGAATTGTTTTTAATCACATGTATAAAGCCGAACAGAAATATTATGATTTCCTGGATACCTATCCGGATGTGGCCTCCAGAGTTCCTCAATATTTAATAGCATCCTACTTAGGAGTATCTGCGGAATTTATAAGCAGGATCAGGAAAAAAAATAAATCCTCTTGAACTAGATCAATTTTTTCCCAATGAATAATCATGAATTTTGTGGTTATAAAATCATAACAAATGAAAGTACTGATTATCAATGCAAGTGTAAGAAACGGAAGATCTTACAGCAGAAAATTAACCCAACTTTTTGTTGAAAACTGGAAAACGAAATATCCATCCGATACATTCACTCATAGAGAAACCGGAATTGACAGTATTCCTAATATAGATGAACGCTGGATTGCCGGTGCCTTTAAAAAGCCCTCAGACAGAACAGAAGAAAACCATAAAGCCTTACAGTTAAGCGATGAGCTGGTAAAAGAACTCAAAGAACATGACATATATGTAATAGGAACTCCAATGTACAACTGGTCTATTCCAGCAGGATTAAAAGCCTATATCGATCAGATAATGAGAATTAATGAAACCTGGAAATTCAGATCCGGAGTTCCTGATGGTGATTATGCGGGGCTGCTGGAAAACAAAAAAGCTTTTCTATTATCAACGCGTGGTGACACTGGATATGGTGAAAATGAAAAAAACGGACACATCAATTTTCAGACTACCTATCTGAAACATATTTTAGGGATTATGGGAGTTACAGACGTTACTACCTTTTCATTGGATAATGAAGAATTTGGTGGTGAAATTTTTGAAAATTCAAAAAATGAAATCTTTAAGGCCATTCACTCTATTGAATAAGACACTACTTTTCAACTAGGGTCTCCTGAAGGCTCTAGTTTTTATCTATTAATTAAAACGCTCCCGGTGTTGGGAAAGATCTAACCCCATATTTTCAGAATCCTCCGAAACCCTTAATGTAATCATCGCATTGGTCACTTTATACAACAATAAAGACCCGAAAAAAGTAAATACAGACACCAGAAATAATGCAGCCAGATGATGAAGAAATACATCAACTCCTCCATGAAGAAGACTGGCGTTCTCACCATGAGCAAAAATAGCAGTCAGAATCATTCCCATAATACCACCTACTCCATGACAGGCAAAAACATCCAGGGTATCATCTACCTTATTTAAAGCTTTCCAGTTGACCATCAGGTTAGAAACAATGGCAGAAATAAACCCTATAAAAAGACTCTCCTGAATGCTGACAAATCCGCATCCGGGTGTTATCGCTACAAGCCCAACCACTGCACCGATACAGGCTCCCAAAGAAGATACACTTCTCCCGTTAATCCTGTCAAAAAAGATCCAGGTCATCATGGCAGAAGCCGAAGCAATGGTGGTTGTTCCAAAAGCTGTTGCTGCAGACGCAGAAGCACTTAAAGCAGATCCTGCATTGAACCCAAACCATCCAAACCACAACATTCCTGTTCCCAGAAGCACATAAGGAATATTGGAAGGTTCATGATGCGGATTTTTCCGTTTTCCCAATACCAAAGCTCCTGCGAGTGCTGCAAAACCTGCACTCATGTGTACAACAGTTCCACCGGCAAAATCTTTCACTCCGAAATATTTATTTAAAAGGCCATCAGGATGCCAAACCATATGGCATAGCGGAGTATAAATACAAATACTGAACAGAACAATGAATAAAAGGTAAGAAATGAAGCGAACCCTCTCCGCAAAAGACCCTGTAATAATGGCAGGGGTAATCACAGCAAATTTCATCTGGAATAAAGCAAACAGAATAAAAGGAATAGTAGGTGCCATCATGCGATGTGGCAGACTTCCCACTCCATTAAAAAAGGGATAGCTTAAAGGATTTCCAATGATTCCATAATGTTTCCCGGCAATGGTAATCCCCAAAGATTCACCAAAGGATAATGAAAAACCAACCACCACCCATACGATAGAGATCACTCCTAAAGCAATAAAGCTTTGCAGCATCGTAGAAATTACATTCTTTTTACCTACCATTCCTCCATAAAAGAAGGATAATCCCGGTGTCATTAATAATACAAGTCCTGCTGCTGCCAGAATCCAGGCTACATCTGCTCCTACAATTTTATCTTCAGTTAAAAATGCGCCCTTACCGGAAATATCTGTAGCCGGATGCCAGAACAAACCTCCAATGGCAACCAATGCTATCATAGAGAATGAAACGATCCATTTAAAACCTATTTTCATAAAATTTATATTTAACCCTATCAAAATTACACATAAATCTTATAAAAATATATTTAATTAAAAATATACCCCATAAAAAACTATTCAAAAAATAATATTATTACTTTTTAACTAAATATTTCATTCAGAATTTTAGAAACTTCTTTTGCTTTTGTCGCCGGAAACAGATGAGTTCCTCCTTTGATTATGTAATCAGGCTTTGAATTTCGAATGGGAAAAACAATATCCTTGTCTCCCAGAATCTGAATCACTTTTGGATTTTCTTCAAATTTCCATTCAGCAACCTTTTCTACAGACCATTTCAGATAATAAGGATCTCTTACCCTGAAATATTGAAGAACTCTTGGATTCTTTGGATCAAACAACTTTCTGAGAACAGCATATACATTGGCTGCCCTTGTGTTAAATAGCCCTACGGGTAATAGTCTAGGGATTTTAGTTATTTCTCCTGTCTTTATAAATTTTGATTTTTCCTTATCAGATTTTATGCTTCCCAAAATGATGACTTTCTCAGCGGGCTTCAAACGATTGATCTCCTGCACCATAATACCTCCAAAAGAATATCCCAACAGATAAAATGGCTCTGAAGAATCTACTTTTTCTGCCATTCTTTCCACATAAGCATGAAAAGGTTCATTTTTTTCCGGAATGAGCCAGTCAATAAAAATGAGTTCACAATCTTTAGGAAACTGTAATCTTTCAAGTACCTTGAAGTCTGCTCCAAGACCGCTTACAACATAAATTTTCATCCTACTAATTTATAAAAAAAGCTACTATTAGGATTAAAAAAATTGATTGACAAAACCATTATCATTTTAAACACTCCTTTAGAGACTAATTTTATACATTAGAGATTTGACTCCACTAATCCTCAAACTATTACACAAAAAAAGCAGTTCCAGGGAACCGCTCTTTTTATCAACATTATTTAATTTTATTTCTTCTTTGCAGGAACTCTATTTTCGTTATCCAGCTTTTCAGTAGATACTTTGAACTGAATATCCATTTCGTTCTTGATGAAGTAATCTTTCAGAGAAGACTGGTAGAATACCTTGAAATCTCTTCTGTTCAGAGAGAACTTCGCAGATTCAATAGATGTTGTAAACTGAGTGACATACACGTTCGCAGGGAAAGAAATTGTTTTTCTTACTCCTTTAAGGGTAAGGTCACCGTATACGGTAGAGTTATACTCACTGTTTGCTAATGGAATAATTTTAGTCAGGTGGAACTTCGCAACCGGAAATTTCTTTACTTCAAAGAAGTTGGTACTTTTCAGATCATTGGTAAGTTTGATCTGATCTTCATCAGAAACGTCACCCGCCATCATACTTCTCATATCTATGATGAACTCACCATCTACCAGTACAGTATGATCGAAGTTGAATTTTCCACTTTTTAATTTTACCGTTCCTGAATGGGAGGAAGCCTCAGTTTTTACAACCTTATATCCCCACCACCTGATCTCTGATGAAGTCACTTTCGAAACCTTATCAAATTTTCTCTGGGCAGAAACAAATGATATACTTGCGCACACCACAGCAAACAATAGTAATCTTTTCATTCTTTTTTATTTACAATTCAACAAAAATAAAAAAAAGTGTAGAACTTCTACACTTTTAATAATCTTTTTTTGATTAATTTATTGAGCAGTTACCTTAACAAGCATATCGATGTCATCTTTCAAAAATACATCCTGCATAGAAGACTTGTAAGAAACGTCAAACTTCTGTCTGTCGAAAGAGAATTTGTTTGAAACTAAGCTTACAACTCCTTTACTGTAAGCAATTTTTGCAGGGAAAGTAATTGCGTTTGTTTTTCCTTTTACCGTAAGATTTCCGGTTACTAAAGAGTTGTAAATTTTATCGTTGTTTTTCTTTACTCCTGTAATGGTAAAACTAGCAGTAGGGAATTTTTCAACTTCAAAGAAATCACCATTTTTAAGGTGTCCGTTCAATTTTTGTTGAGAATCACCTGAAACATCCGTAGCATTAATAGAAGTCATATCCAATACGAAGTTTCCTCCTACAAGCTGGTTCCCTTTCATTACCATATCACCTGATTTTACTTTCACAGTTCCATCGTGAGAACTTGCTTCAGATTTTGCAACTTTATATCCCCACCAGTGAACATCAGATGCTACTACTTTTTTGGACTGTCCGAAAGCTAAACCACCAGCTAATACTGCTAATAAAAATATTTTTTTCATTGTTTAGAATTATTTTAATTAAGTTTAACAAAGGTAGCCAACTTATTTGATAGATTTCATTGATGTATATCAAGAATATCAATTATTTTTATGAATAATATCATCCCATAAAAAAACTCCGAATTTCTTCGGAGCTTTTTATTATTCTTGATAGTAGGCTGTATAGAGTGCCATACCTTTCAATGCTGTATGATTTTGTTTGACCAGGTAAATCGGAATATTTCTAAGCATTCCTTCCATTTTGTCACTGATCTTGAATTTTTCGTAGAACTTGGCTTTATCAATATATTCTCTTACCATCTGAGGAATATCCCCTGCAATCAGAAGCCCTCCGGTAGCTTTTACCTTTAACGTTAAGTTATTAGCTTCTCTTGCCAGGAACTCAAGGAAAGTATCCAGCGCAATTTTACATATTAATACGTTATCTTCTACTGCCGCTTTGTAAAGCTCTTCAACGAAATTACCGTTAGCAAGGCGCTCTCCCAGCCATTCAGGCTCCGGATGTCTTTTTACATCTCTCAGAAATCTGTAAATATTGAATAATCCAGATTTTGATAATACATTTTCCCAGCTTACAATCCCATAGATATTATTAAGGAACTGATAAAACTCAACTTCCACATTCGTTCTTGGTGAGAATTCAGAATGCCCACCTTCTGTTGCGAAAGGTCTTAAATTTTTCCCGTCAAAGAAATACCCAGCTTCTCCCAGTCCATTTCCTGGAGCAAGAATCGCTACGTTCCCTTTTTCAAGATGACCGCTGGTATAAATGGCTTCAAGATCATCATCTTCAAGAAGAGCCATCCCATAAGCAGAAGCTTCCAGGTCATTCAGCATCTCTACTTTTTCAAAACCGAAATCTCTTTTGTATTCTTCAACATCTAAGTTCCAGCCTAATCTTGCCGGGCTACTTTTTCCGTCAATTACAGGTCCTGGCACAGCCATTCCCAGACGTTTTACATTCTCCAACTGATTATCTTCAATAAATTTCTTTAAGATGTCATTAAAAGAAGCATATTGCTTGGTAGAATATGTATTTTGTACTTTAATCTCAAGACCTCCGTTACCGGAAACAAAATAGCCTAAGATTGTCATATCTTCACGAAGACTTGCTCCAATGATAGAAACATTATCATTATTACTGTTCTCTACTCCTGGTAAATAAAGTGGAAATTTTGGATTCAGAATCATAACCTCAAATTTTACCAAATATAATAATTGTTTTCGTAAATCCTGCACAGAACAAAAAAACCTTTCCACTTTCGTGAAAAGGTTTTGGTTAATAATTGTTTATATATTAAATCTAACTACTTTCCTAATGGAATATTATAACCGAATCCTACTCCGATATTCCCCACATTATAGTCCTGACCAGCTAGATCTCCTTTAGTTCCTACAAAAACCTTTTGGTATTGTACGAAGAAATTCCAGTCTCTGTTGTGGTATCCGATTTCCGGTTTAAGGTAGAAACCTCCGCTTGCTCTTTCAACATTCGTGTTAGAAGCAACCGTTTTGTCTCCAACTAAGAATCCGTATCCTAAATCAGTTCCGAAATAGAAACCTGTTTGTTTAGGGTAAATTCTGATTAAAGCTGCTACAGGAACTACGCCTACATCATTATTTTTATACCCATTGTTTTCTTTTCCAAAATAGTGAGTATATCCAGATGCGATACCTAATCCAAATCCAGGTGTAATCAGGTTTTGATAAGATACATCTACCCCTACTGCAGCAGAAAGGTTATCTGCGGGAACTGCTAAACCAACATTCGCACCCACTTTAATCATATTATTCATTTGTGAACTCTGTGCGCTTGCTATACCTGCTGTTAAAATTCCAGCCAGCAATATTGCTTGTTTAAACATTTTCATAACTCTAATTTTTAAATTTTACTAAACAAGAGGATGTAAAAATCATGCCAAGCAAGGCTTTTCTTTTGATTTTAACACTCAAAAAAACCATAAAATAATGAATATCAATACTTTATTTTTAACAAAATTTAAATGTTTGTTTAACAAAAATTATCAAAAAAGAATACAAAAAACGACAATAACTCCTCAATTAGATTATCCAATCCATTCATTTAAACACTTTCACTCTCCTTTATTGCTCTGGTAAAAGCTTTACAAATAATATCCAGGATATCAGTTGTGATTTCTGTGTCCCATCCGACTCCGTCAAAAGCATGGGTAATGCCCGGCATCAGATGAACTTCTGTAACGACCTCAGCTCTTAGAAGTTTTTGTATATAATCCATCTGTTCATCAATCATCGGATCATTCTGACTAAGGACAAAACAAGACCTGCATAGACCAGACAGATCTTCCATCCGGTTAGGAATGACATATTTTGGTGGGTTATTGAGCTTATCTCCTAGTATATGCTTCATCACATGCGTTATATTCCCGCGGTTGATAATATAGGTATCTTCTCCATGAATGCGGCTCTGAAATTTATCCTGCTCCCTATCATCGGTATTGGGATAAAGAGGAATCTGGATAAACGGAGTTACCTCTTTTCTATCTCTGGCCATCTGGGCAACAGACAGGGTAAGCATTCCTCCTCCACTACCTCCTGTGATTCCTATATATTTAGAATTGATGTTGAGTTCATCCGCATGATCATTCACCCATTTTAAAGCTGCATAACAATCTTCCTGTCCTGCCGGTGCCGGATATTCTGGTGCCAAATGATAGTCTACGCTTATTCCTACAGCACCACACCCCTTACTGAGATGCAATGCCCTCGCATGTTCCGTATTAAGACCACCAATTACCGTTCCCCCTCCATGATAAAGTAAAAAAGCAGGACGTTCAGAAGCAGGCTGATCCGGTTTATAAATTCTAACTTTCATATCACCTATCGGCCCTGGAATGAACCTATCATAAAAGCTTACCCCTTCCATCTGCATGGGTTCTCCTGCAGAAGCCTCTTCCATTTGTCGAAGCATTTTAAGATCTTCAAGGGTTTCAAAACTTATTTTGATCCCTGCGGCAGCAATCATTTGCTGCATTCCCTGAATTCTTTGGGAAAATTCAGGGGTTAAATAATATTTTTTCATAATTATTTTATTTGTAGTTTTTTTAGTACTAGTTTTTTTGCCTTTGAAAGTATCCGTAATTCGGCTTATTATTTAGTCTTTCTGTGTATTAAAATTACAAAAAAAAGACTCTGAAAAGTAATTTGAAATGATCGGAAAGAAATATTAACAATCCTTAACTCGTTATCATTTTAACCTTTTTTCATCAAAAACATCAAAAAAATAAATGTTCTCACCATGGCAGATTCATTATTAAAAAACAAACATCTCTTTTGGCGTTCAGGCTTCGGCGTTGGAATTAATCAAATCGACGATTTGAAAAATAAAAACACTAAAACGCTCATTAATGAATTATTTAAAGAAGGAAATTTTACAGAAGTCTCTTATGATACACCAGATATAGATCCTACGACAGACTATATGAACAGTACGGTTCCTGCGGAAAAAAAGAAGGAAATGCAAAGAATCTATAGAGCACAAAACGAAGAGTTGAATCTCAATTTTCTGGATAAAATGGTGAACAGCCAGGAACAAATGAAAGAAAAAATGGCTTTTTTCTGGCATGGACATTTTGCGTCAAGAGTTCTTAACCCAAAATTCAATCGACAATTATTAAATACCATCCGGAAAAATGCATTAGGTAACTTCAAGGATCTGCTTTTTGAAGTAAGCCAGTCTCCAGCCATGCTCAATTTCCTGAATAATCAGCAAAATAAAAAAGATCATCCGAATGAAAATTTTGCAAGGGAAGTCATGGAACTTTTTACCATGGGAAGAGGAAACTATACGGAAAAAGATGTGAGAGAAGGAGCAAGAGCATTTACGGGATGGAGCTATGATAAAGAAGGAAACTTTAAGGAAAGAAAAAATCAGCATGACGAGGGAACCAAAAACTTTTTAGGAAAAACAGGTAATTTTGACGGAACTGATGCTTTAAATATCATTCTAGAACAAAAAGCGACCGCAACATTTATCACAGCCAAAATCTATAAGTTTTTTGTCAATGAAAATGTAGACCAGAATATTGTGAACACTTTGAGTATAAGCTTCTACAATTCCGGCTATGATATAAAAAAGCTGATGACGGATATTTTTTCAAGCTCATGGTTTTACGATCAGAAAAATATCGGAAACAGGATAAAATCCCCCATAGAACTGATGGCAGGGATGATGCGGATGCTTCCCATGCATATTCAGAATCCTGAAAACCTCATCATCTATCAAAAGCTATTAGGACAAATGCTGCTCTATCCACCTAATGTTGCAGGATGGCCCAATGGAAGGTCCTGGATTGATAGCTCTACACTGATGCTGAGACTTCAGGTACCACAGATCTGGTCGGGACTACGCCCATTGGAATACAGTCCAAGACAGGATGATGACATTGATATGGGAATGAAATCTAAAGAAACAGCTTTGAACAAAAGCTTTAAAAATCCCAATATCACTATAGACTGGAACCGTGTAGATCAGATTTTCACCCATAAAAACTGTGAAGATTATCTAATTCAAAACACCCAAAGTCTGGACATGAATACCGTGAATAATTTTTCCGATAAAAGCACGAAAATGACCATTATTAATCTGATGTCAACTCCGGAATATCAGTTAATGTAATGTATATACCCTATTCATTTGCAACCCATCCACTAAATCCAACACTATGTTAATCAAAAGAAGAGAATTCCTCAAAATAAGTTCACTCGCTACAGCATCGTTCTTAATGCCTAATTTCCTGAAGGCTATGACGCTGGATGAAGCCTTAAATCCAAACCAAAATATACTGGTGGTTCTTCAGTTTACAGGTGGAAATGATGGTTTGAATACGATTATTCCTGCCAAAAATGACATCTATTTCAGAGAAAGAAAAACACTGGCTGTTCAGGACTCTTTATCTCTGACGGATGAAGCAGGGATCAATCCTTCTCTATCTTATTTTAAAGAGCTTTTTGATAATGGAGAGCTTTCTGTGATGAATAATGTAGGCTATCCCAATCCGGACAAGTCTCATTTCCGCAGTATGGATATCTGGCAATCTGCAAGCAGAAGTGATGAATTCCTGGATACCGGATGGCTGGGCCGCTTCCTGGATGAGGAATGCTACCGTTGTGAACATCCTACTCAGGCACTGGAAGTAGATGACATGCTCAGCCTTGCCCTGAAGGGACAAAACAATAAAGCTTTTGCCTTTAAAGATCCTAAAAGATTATATCAGACCAGCCAGGAAAAATATTTCAAATCATTGTATGACCATCATCACGATGATGAAACCGTTTCCTATCTTTATCAGACTTTAGGTTCCACCATTAATAATGCGGGCTATATTTTTGATCAAAGTAAAGCTAAAAAAACGGATCAGATTTATCCTAATTCTCAGCTGGGAAAGGATTTCAAAACAGTAGCCTCCTTAATTAAATCAGATATCAACACTCAGGTCTACTATCTTTCTATTGGTAGTTTTGATACGCATGTGAATCAGAATGACAGACAGAAAAAACTATTCGGTGATATTAATGAAGCAGTGAAATCTTTTGTTGCTGATATGAAAAGTAATGGACTCTTTAATAATATTCTTTTGATGACCTTCTCTGAGTTTGGTCGGCGCGTAGCTCAAAATGCCAGCAATGGAACGGATCACGGAACAGCCAACCAGATGTTCTTCATCAGCGGAAACCTTAAAAAGAAAGGATTATTGAATAGTCTTCCTGATTTACAGAATTTGAAGGAAGGTGACCTCATCTACACTGAAGATTTCAGAAAAGTATACGCGACCATTCTTAAAAACTGGTTAAAGGCCGATTCTTCCAAAGTATTGGGATGGAAAAACGGGGTTTATGATTTTATCTAAATAGACCCAGCTCTATGTAACCATAAAAAAAGAGACCATCCCATATGATAGTCTCTTTTCAATAATTTTAAATTTTAAACTACTTTTACGTTTAAGCAGTAATCTGCTTAGGTTCTTTCCCTTTCTGATCTTCTTTTTTATCAAGTTTCTCAGATATTTTTTTAACGATATACTCTATCGCTATAGGTGCTATAATGGCAATAAGTGCTTTAAATATTCTTGATTTCATAGGGTGATTTTGTACCTAATCACTACAATTTCCAAGCCAATATAGAAATATGTGGTATATTTTTAATGAATCATCAATTTAAAAATAACAGCATTAATTGATATACAATCCCATTAAACCTATATAAAATTATTTTTTTTCGGGAATTACCAACTCCTGATAATTTTTGCTTCCTGCCTTAAATTTTTCCTCCATCCTCAATCTTAACTTTTGAGGTTTATGGACAACCAGAGAGTCTCCAAATCCCAGTAATAGCCTTTCTAATTCATAGTTGATCTGTACACAGATTTTAAAAACAGTTCCTTCGTTGGTCTCGCTGACAATTTCCTGGCTTTTATGCAATGGTTTTGTTTTTACATAAGGAGCATTAGCAGCATCTACAAAGAAAGTGACATTTTTGGGAACTATTGATTCTGCAACGGTAACCCCTACAATGTCTTTAAAATATTCATCGCCATCCAGATCTTTATCAATATAAGAGGATTTTTCATCAATTTCTATATTTTCCATTCTGTCCAAAGCCAGGTTATACATTTTCTGTTTATAAAGACAGATCAAAAACCAACGGTTGTTGTATTCTTTTAATAACTGTGGATGAACGGTGTACATATTGGACTCCCTTGCAGTAAAACTTTTATATAAAATTTGAAGTACCTTTTTATTGAGAATACCTTCATACAGAATATCAATATGCTCCAACCCTTTCAGCTGTTCGTTTTTATCCAAATGAATAATTGATTTCTGGCTGGTAGAATGAATAGAGTCTTCCAGCTTCTGGATCACACCATTCATTTCTTTAAACATGGAGAAATCTTTGAACTGTTTCAGGATCTGAACAGCATTATTCATCGCCTTCAGATCGCTTTCGTTCACAGAAATATTATGGATGCTATACTCGGGATCACTGTATCGGTAATATTTTCTTTCATATACTTCAATGGGAGCTTCATACCCGAATTTTTCACTCCGCATATTCTGAAGATCCAGCTGAATCGTCCTTTTGCTTATAAAAGATTCTTTACCCTCAAATTCAAATAACGCCTCGGAACACTCATCAATAAGGTCTTCCAAAGTATATTTCCGGTATTTGTTTTTAAGACATTTATCTAATGTTTTATAACGGATCAGAGCGTTTTTATTAGATGACATGATTATTCTTTTTCGTCTAAAAAACTATTTCTCTGTCAGCGGATTTCCTTCAAAGATCAATCCGTCCCATCCGAATTCCATGAAGTTTCTGATATTCTGATGATCTGTTCCATCAGGATTTTTAAGAACATCTTCTCTATAAAACTCTCCGAAAAGAGGAAGTGTTTCTTCTTTAGACAGCCCATGGTAAGATGCAAAACCAAATATTTTACATGATCCGTTATTCTGTCCTTCTTCATTTCTTGTATTTCCGTTTTTGAATGCTGTAGGTGTAAAATCGTAATTCGCATCTATATGAGCAATCACATCATTGAATTGAACGGTTTCCGGAAAATGCTTTAATTGTTCTAATAACATCATAGTTGTAAGTTTAATTTTCTTTACATAAGCCAATACGCTAATTTTAAAATCATTGAATTGGTCTTTTTAAAATTTTTTGTAAAAATAATCAAAAATATTTTATCTACGCAAAACTATTGCGCAATAGGGTATTTACTTTGCATCAACAAAATGACATAACAATGGAATTTAATGGAAATCACTTAATCGAATTGGGATATAGACCTGCTAAATGGTTTAAAGATGCCATTATTTATATTAATGAAAATCATCTGGATGAAATTCAGATCAAAGAATATCTGGAACAGTTCAAACAACCTGAACTTATTCCGCTTCAAGAAACCGCTCCTGAGTTTATTATAAATATCAGAGCTGAACATGAAAATGAGACTGACAATGTAGAAAAAGTAATCAAAACGATGAAAGTGCTGATGAAAACACCTACACTAACAGCCGGAGCTTTGATGCCTGATGCCTGTCCTACAGGTCCTGAAGGTCAGATTCCTGTTGGAGGTGTAGTGGTGGCAAAAAATGCCATTCATCCAGGGTTTCATAGCGCAGATATCTGTTGTTCTGTAATGCTGACTGATTTTGGAAAGGTTAATCCTAAAGATATTCTGGATGCTGCTCATTCTGTGACCCATTTTGGATATGGAGGAAGACCAAGAGGGGAACAGATGCCAATGTCTCAGGAGCTGATGGATGCTTTCAGAGAAAATGCATTCTTAAATGATGAAAAATTAATCAGTATTGCCCGTTCTCATATGGGAACACAGGGAGACGGAAATCATTTCTTATTTGTTGGAATTTCTAAAAATACGGGAAATACAATGATGGTAACCCATCACGGTTCCAGAGCACCGGGAGCTGCATTATATGATAAAGGAATGAAGGTTGCCAACCGTTTCAGACAGGATATTTCTCCTGAAACATTAAAAGAAAACGCATGGATCCCTTATGATACCGAGGAAGGAAAATCTTATTGGGAAGCCCTTCAGCTGATAAGAACATGGACGAAGGAAAACCATACCAATATTCACGATGCTGTTTTAAATAAAATAGGAATTGAAAAAGAAGACAG
Organism: Chryseobacterium sp. G0162; assembly: GCF_003815715.1. NCBI lineage: Bacteria > Pseudomonadati > Bacteroidota > Flavobacteriia > Flavobacteriales > Weeksellaceae > Chryseobacterium > Chryseobacterium sp. G0162. The sequence continues at coordinate 990,055 of NZ_CP033922.1, forward strand.
ATATTGGAATGAACATAATTTTGTTTTCAAGGATGGTGACCTTTTCTATCATGCTAAAGGAGCAACTCCTCTGGATGATAAATTTATGCCTGATATCACAGGACCAAGACTGATTCCATTGAATATGGCAGAACCGGTATTGATCGTTCAGGGAAAAACCAATGAAAGAAACCTTGGTTTTGCCCCACACGGAGCGGGAAGAAATTTCAGCAGAAGCCAGCATAAAAAGTCTTTGGCTCATAAAACCACTGAAGAGATCTTCAAAGAGGAAACGGCAGGACTGGATATCCGATTCTATTCGAATGAAATTGATATTTCCGAATTACCAACTGCTTATAAAAGTGCAGCGAATGTAAGAGCACAGATTGAGGAATACGGACTTTGTGAAGTATTGGATGAAGTGATGCCTTATGGATGTATCATGGCAGGTGATGTTCAGAAGAATGCACCATGGAAGAAAAAGAAGAAATATAGAAAGGCATAATTTCTTATTTAATATGACTCAATATAAACCTTATAGGTTTTAGAAACCTATAAGGTTGTCAAAAAACTAATAATAAAACCTTACCGGGGTAAAAGCCTGTAAGGTTCATGAAAACTTTTCATAACGGCAGGGGCAGTAGCTCAGATGGTTAGAGCAACAAAATTACTTTTCGCTACAGGCATATAAAGTTCCTATGAATCCCAATTGTGTGTCACAGGTTCGAGTCCTGTCTGCTCCTCAATAGAATGAAATGGTATATACCCGTATCTGTCATTTCATACTTTAAAAAATGTAAGGCAAAGAAAGTTCCTATATTTCCTGATTTACTTTCCGCTTTTTCAAAATACAAGGCAAAGGGGGTTCCTCTATTTTTTGGATAAATTACTCCCCGCTTTTTATAAACTATAGGTAAAAGGAGTTCCTATACACTTCACTTTTAATGAACCTACTCCTCACTTATTTTTTAAACTTAAAACAATGAAAACATTACAATTATTCAATGCTGTATTGGCTAAAAAATCAGATGAAACGCCATTTATTTCCAATGAAGGTTTCATTATTGAATCTGATGCTCTTTGGGCTAAAAAAGAGATCATCTCTTATTATGCAAAGGAAAAACTGAATGGAAATGATCTGAATAAAACTTTTCATAAATCCTGGGAGAAAATAAAAAATACATCCAGAATTGAGTTATTTTTTGAACAGATTCAGCATTATATTTCAACCTATGGAAGTAATTTCCAGAGTGAAATCTATATTCCTCAGGAAATACTGAATGTTCCTGATGTGAAGATGATTTTTAAAGTGATCAAAGCTTATACTGTAGAAGAAATGCAGGAAAAGTGCCTTTCTCTGCTGAGATCCGGAATTGCTTTAAAAGAAGAAACAATCAATGATCTTTTATATATCCTTACAGAAGAGCTTGATTATGATTTTACAGGAACAGAAAATATCAGAAATAAGGAAGCTATTATAAAAATAGCCGATTTATATGAGATCTATCCAGAACATCCTGTTGAGTTTTTCCGTTATGTGATTTATAAAACCACTCAAACAACGCTTTTAATTAAAAACGATGAATTGATTGGCTTAATTAAACAAAGCAAATTTAATCCAGCATATCTGTTCGAAAACTTCGGACTGGAAAAACTGGGAGAAATTTTCAACAGATTTAAACCATTATTTCTTGCTTATAAAAACAGGGCTCCGAAAACAATTAATAAAATTTCGAAGCTATCTAAAGTTTGTCATAAGCCATTAATTTCAAACCCATTGAATGATGCTACTCATACATTATTAGAAGCCACCGATTGGCATTGGTTAGAAAATGCAACACCATTTGCCTTATTCAAAGCATTGTCAGCATGCCACTCAAGAATGTATGGTCAGGATACTTTTGTGTATAGAATCAGAAATGGAAAATCGTGGGTTAAAAAGGGTAAGGAAACTTATGTGAATCAATTCAACTATGATTTTATTTTAGATTTTCTGAAACTGAAATATGAAAGCTTTTCCGGAAAGAAATTCTATTTCCCTGAGAATGTAGAGTTTGCATTACCAACTTCTGAAAAAATGTTTGTTGGGAATATTCCTACCGGAACCCGTTTCTATGGGGATAGACTGGCTGTTGGTATTTATTGGGAAGATAGATGGGGTGCTCGTGACCTTGACCTTTCAGGATTGAATATTTCCGGAAAAATAGGTTGGAATGCAGCTTATAATTATGGTGAAGGACAATTGATGTATTCCGGAGATATGACTTCTGCTCCCAACGGTGCTGTTGAATATCTTTATGCCGATAAAGGCTTAAGCACCCCAACGCTTGTCATGAATAATGTCTTCAGCGGAGATGCAAATTGTGGGTATAAAATTGTCATCGGAAAAGGAGATCAAATTTCCTATGACTATATGATGAATCCGAATAATCTCTTTGCTGAGGCCAGATGTAACTCGGTTCAGAAACAAACGATTCTGGGAATTCTTTTACCAAAAGGTGGAAAGCAATGTTTCGTATTGTTGAATTTCGGAGCAGGGCACTCTCATGTTTCCGGAAATAATGAAGTGTCTATGATGGCAACCAGTGCATTATATCAACAATGGTATGAAGCGATGTCTTTCAATGAGCTTATAAAAGAGCTTGGAGCAGAGATTACCACAGAAAAAGCGGAAGCTGATTTTGATTTTTCACTGGAAACGCTTGAAAAAGATAGTTTTATTAAAGTCTTTAAATAAAAATACGCTGTTCAAAATTTTGAATGGCGTTTTTTCTTTTAACAGATGATTTTATCTCTCAAAGACTGAACAGATTTTCTTAAGCATAAACATTTGTGTGATCTGTGGGAGCTTTTTATTTCGCGCAGATGTCATAGATTTTTACTCTCGCAAATTTTGCAGATAACACAGATTTATTCTAAAACTAATTGCTTATCATACATTTATACTTACAATAGAAAGATGTCCATCATTTTCCTGAATAATTACTTTCTTTCCGTATCCGATCTGAATCTTAAATATATTCTCTAGCGGGAACTGCAGTACAGCCTGAAGAATCAGACGGATGACCCCTGCATGAGCAATAATCAGGACTTTTCCAATATCTTTTTTAGCAACCAATTCGTTCCAAAAACTGATAACGCGGGTCTGCATTTCAATAAGGTTTTCGCCCCCTGAAGCTTTTATATTAATAAAATCTTTATACCAGGGATTAATTTCTTCCTCAGGAATCTCTGTCCATTTTTTTAATTCCCAATTTCCAAAATTCATCTCCCGAATCCTTTCATCAGTTGAAAACTTAAACTTAAAATGTTCAGCCAAAAGGCAGCAACGTTGTGCCGGACTTGAAATTACCAGCTCAAAACCGTTATCCAGATTTAAGTTTTTAAAATCATCCGAATACTCCTTTCGTAAAGGCATTTCGGCAAATCCATAACACAGATTTTCCGGATTATCTACCGCAGTATGACGAATCAGATGAATTTCCATACGATCATTGTTCCTAAATACAATAAAACTTCAGTAACCTGCTGTACAGCTCCTAAACAATCTCCGGTATAGCCGCCGATATGTTTTTTAAAATACCATCCCATGCAGATCTTTCCAAAATAAGCCAATGCAAAAGCCAATATCAAGCGCCAGTCCGGAATCAAAGCAAAAGAAATTACAACCCCGATAAAACTTACCAACAGAGCCATTCCATCCAAAGGTTTATTGGCCAGAGGTTTTGATTTGCTTACGTCAATATCCGTCACATACTGATGAGTGTAAATCATCGTTCCGGAAATAAAACGGCTTGAAGTATGTGCCAGGACGATAATTCCCAGGGTCTTTAACAGATCCATAGCTACCAAGGCCTGAATACTGAGAAATTTTAAAGCAAACAATAAAATAATTCCGATGGTTCCGTAAGCTCCTACTCTACTGTCTTTCATAATGGTAAGAATTTTTTCCTTTCCATATCCACCTCCAAAACTGTCACACATATCTGTAAAGCCATCTTCATGAAAGGCTCCTGTAAGCAAAACACTGCTAATCATCATCAGAACAATTCCTATTTCCAGGTTAAAAAGCTGATAAGAAAGATATAAAATCCCTGCATTAATCAACCCTACCAAAAGTCCGATCCACGCAAAATACTTCTGGGATTTATTCATGATCTCACCGGAATACGGAATGGTAAACGGAACGGGAATTCTGGTGAAGAACATCAGAGCCGTTGCAAAGTAGATCAATTCATTCTTTAAGGTCTTCATTTATTCTTTATTTGAAACATGAGCATCTTCAAAACTGGACATTTCATTCAGGAAATTTACGGCACTTTGAATAATTGGATAAGCTAATGCGCAGCCCGTTCCTTCGCCCAGGCGTAAATTAAGATTGAGTAAAGCTTTCTGTCCCAATAATTCCAAAAGCTGGAGATGCGCATTCTCATCACTTACATGACAGAATATACAGTTATTCAGAATATCAGGATTCTTTCTCCATGCGGTGGCTACTGCAACGGTAGCAATAAATCCGTCTACCATAATCAACATATTCTGATGGAAAGCTTCTTCCATAGCACCAACCATTTGCACAATTTCCAGTCCGCCAAAAGTCTGCGCAATTTCGTCCGGAGTTCTACTATCCGGATATTTCTCTATGGCAGCTGATAAAATATTGATTTTATTCAGAAACTGGTCATCGTTCAGTCCTGTGCCACGTCCAATACAACTTACAATAGGAAGATCAAACAATTGACTCATCATCAGAGAAGAAGCGGAAGTATTTCCGATTCCCATTTCACCAAAGCCAATGATATTACAGCCTGTTTTAGCAATATCTGCCACTACTGCGCTTCCATTCTGTAAAGCCTGTTGATATTCTTCAGAAGTCATGGCAGGTTCCTCCAGGATATTACGGCTGGATTTTCTGACTTTATGATCGATTAACTCCAATCCTTCCGGAAAATCAAAATTGACTCCTGCATCTACAATCTTGATTTCAATATTATGTTGTTTACAAAAGACATTGATCGCTGCTCCACCGCCTAAGAAATTCATCACCATTTGATACGTAACTTCTTGTGGATAGGCACTTACACCTGCCTTTGCAATTCCATGATCTGCTGCAAAAACCACCAGATGAGGATTTGTAAGTTGAGGCGACGTGGTATTTTGAACCATTCCTATTTTGTGGGCAAGGTATTCCAGATGTCCTAATGCACCTAAAGGTTTGGTCTTGAAATCAATTTTATGCTGTAGTTCGGTTGTCAACATGGATATAAAGTAGTTATGTTAAATAGAGAAAATGCAATATTAGTGAAATAAGGAGTATTTTGGGTAATGGCTCAAGGAGGTATTGGTGAGAAAATAGAAAATAGACGAAGAGATGAAAGACAAAAATCCCGGATTTTAGATAATGAGCCTATTCAATGCCCACCAACCTTAAACCTTAAACCTTGAACTTAGCACTCCAGAACACTCCTACTCTCAAACCCTACCATTCTCAAACTCAAAACAACTACGTAATAACATTGCGCACAATCCACTTTACTTTGCAGTATAAAATTGAAAACAATGACACCAAAAATACTAGAAAAAATAAAAGAAGTAGAAGCGACACGAGGGGTAAAAGTCCTTCTTGCCGTTGAATCCGGAAGCAGAGCGTGGGGTTTTGCCTCTCCGGACAGTGATTATGATATACGTTTTATATACCGGCATGAAAAAGACTGGTATCTTTCGCCTTGGGGTAAGGATGAAACGATAGAATTTATGACCGAAGATGACCTGGATGGTTCCGGATGGGATCTTAGGAAAACCTTTCATCTTTTGCTGAAATCAAATGCCGCTTTACTGAGCTGGTTCTACTCTCCTATCGTTTATACAGAAAATACAAAGTTTGTAGAGCTTTTCAAACCATTGGCTGATGCCTGCTTTTCACCGGTAGCAGTTTCATATCATTATTTAAGCATGAGTAAAAAATATCTGGAAGCCTGCAGAGCTGATGAAGTAAAATTAAAAAGTTATTTTTATTGTCTGCGAACTGCCTTAACCGGAAAATGGATCATAGAGAAAGGAACGGTTCCACCAGTGTTGTTCAGTGAATTACTTGTTTTAGTTGATGATAAAACGAAAACCAAAATAGAAGACCTAGTAACCCTAAAAGCTACCAAAGGAGAAGCTTATTATCACCCGAATGATTGGGAATTATTTGAGTTTTTAGAGAAAACGATAGCTGAGAATGAGGAAAAGTCTAAGGATTTGAAAGGTGGAAATGCTGATAAGAAGGAGATGGAGAGGGTTTTTAGGGAAATATTAAATAAAAAATAAATTATCATGACCATCCAAGACCTAAAAACGCACAACCTCCTCCTCTTCGAAGCCATCTCCGGAAGCCGTGCTTTCGGGCTGGCAACGGAAACTTCGGATACGGATATCCGCGGAGTGTACTACTTACCGAAGGAAGATTTCTTCGGGCTGAACTACATTCCGCAGATTTCCAATGAGACGAATGATATTACTTATTATGAGATCGGAAGGTTTGTGGAACTGTTGCAAAAGAATAACCCTAATATTCTGGAGGTTTTGGCAAGTCCTGAGAATTGTATTCTTCATAAAGATCCGTTGATGGATCTGCTTAAACCTGAGGATTTCCTCTCTAAATTATGTAAGGACACCTTTGCCGGATATGCCATTTCCCAGATTAAAAAATCAAAAGGTCTTAACAAAAAGATACTGAATCCTATTGACAAAGAAAGAAAATCCGTTCTTGACTTCTGCTTTATTCTTGACGGACAAGGTTCTCTTCCTTTGAAAAGATGGTTGTTGGAAAACGGAAAAGTTCAGGAAAGATGTGGTTTAACAAATATTGACCATACCAAAGGAATGTTTGCGTTATTTTATGATGACTCTCAAATATTGGGTTATAAAGGAATTATCCAGCATGAAGAAGCGAATCAGGTTTCAGTATCTTCTGTTCCCAAGGATGAAAAGCCTGATGCTTATCTGTTTTGTAACCTGGATGCTTACTCTACATACTGCAAAGACTATAGAGAATATTGGAAGTGGGTAGAAGAACGCAATGAAGACCGATACAATGTTAACCAAACGCATGGGCAGAACTACGACAGCAAAAATATGATGCACACCATCCGTTTATTGCAGTCATGTGAACAGATTTTTAGAACCCAATTTCTTAAAACCCGTGTAGAGAACCGGGATGAACTGCTAGATATCAAAGCCGGAAATTGGTCGTATGAAGCAGTAATGCAAAAGGCTGAAAATCTTATTCAATCCATTGAGCATCATCATTACGCTTCTCATCTTCCTGAAAGCCCTGATCTGGAAAAAACCACCAAAATTCTGGTTGAAATAAGAGAAAAACTATATGAGGAAATCATAAATAATGAGCAATAAGTAATATATAGTGGGAAGCTACAACTGTGCCCTCCCACTCTAACTAATACTCTAATACTCTCAAACCTTCAAACCTACCTCTTCTTTGAAGCCTTGGCAATTTTGTTGTAATCAAGACAAAGTCTCATCCAATACTCAAAATCTTCGGGTTTCTGAAAACCAATAGGTTCTACATAACAGTATTCTTTTAGTTGCTTTCCCCTCATCATCATAGGAAGAAAACCTGTTTTCTCCGCTACTTCTTCTTCCTTTTCAGGATTGTAACGGCACATCAGGTTGTCGTGACTGATATTGATACACATTTTGTCATTCACCAAAAATGCCAGGCCACCAAACATTTTCTTTTCTTCCACTTTAATATCATTCACTTGGGCTAGCCATTCTCTAACCCTGTCAGCCAATTCTATAGTATAAGCCATGATGATTATATTTTATCTTTCAAAGCTATTTAAAAATTATATTCTATTTATTTTTTTTGACTGAATTTATTTTACATCACCTAGTGATTCCCTTATTTGGACACTTTTTGAATCAGAAAAACACCCTACTCTATCAAGTGTTTTTAATTTTTAATAAAAATATTTTCAGAAAGTTGTAACAAAGAACAAATGTCACCAACTAATTAATTGATATATCAATAATTGATAAGTCATATTAATCTAAAAACATGGAAAAATTAAATTCAATCATATTCTACAACATAGACAGAGCCATCAGAGCCTATAGAAACTATGCCCAACGCCAACTGAAAGCAAGCGGTTTTACAATCACTATCGATCAGTGGCTTATCATCAAAGCAATTCTGGAAAACCCGGGAATTACACAGAATGAAATTGGTGATCTTGTTTTCAAGGACAATGCGTCTGTAACGAGAATTATTGATCTAATGGTAAAATCCGAATACATCACAAGGCATGTTCACCCTGATGATCGTAGAAAAACAAATCTGGAAGTAACAGATTCCGGAAAAAAAGTCATCAAAGAGGTTCAGAATATCGTAGAAAATAATCGCGAGATTGCTTTGAAGGGAGTTTCAAAAGATGAGCTTGAAATGATGTATTCAGCTTTACTGAAAATTTCAGAAAACTGTCTCAACCCTAAAAAATAAAAACGCCATGACCAGAATATTCGCCCTCATTTTTATCTGGATACTGCTGCTGTTCACCAGCTTATTGTCAGCCCAGACTATGCAGAATTTTTCCCTCTCAGGAAATATTAAATCGGACAAAGCAGAACAAATGGAAATCAACCTGTTGAATGCTGATCATAAATTGATTAAAACCGAAATTGTTGACTCTAACGGAAAATTCGGATTCAACGGTCTTAAAGGTGGAACTTACCACTTAAAAATCAGCAGAAACGGATCTGAGGTATACCATTCAGACAATATTTCATTAGTTAACAATACAACATTACCTTCCATTGATCTTACTATAAAATCTATTGAAGGAGTAACAATCACTAAAACCAAGCCTATGATCGAAAGACAGGATGGCAAAATGATTATGAACGTAGAAAACAGTATAGTCAGCACCGGAAATTCTGCCTTTGAAGTATTGGAAAAAGCTCCGGGAATCAGTATTGACAACAATGATAATATCAGCCTCCGCGGAAAAGGAAATCTTCTCATTCAGATTGATGGAAAAAATACCCCAATGACCGGAAGTGATCTGGCCAACTATCTTAAAGGAATTCCATCATCAACAATTGATAAAATAGAGTTTATTACCAATCCTTCATCAAAATATGATGCGGCCGGATCTTCCATTATTAATATCAAACTTAAAAAAGAGCAGAGAAAAGGTACAAACGGAAGTATATCTACCTCTTTGGGAATGGGTAAATATGTGAAAAACAATAACAGCCTCAGCATCAATCACCGAAATAAAAAGATCAATATTTTTGCCAACTACAGCTTTGCTTACAGGGAAGCTTACAACGGATTGGTACTGGATCGAAATTTTTATGAGAATAATAATTTCAAGAAAGCCTATATTCAGGATAACTATTTGAAGTTCAAATTCAACAATCATATTGCTAAAGCTGGAATGGATTATTACCTGAATGATAAAAATGTACTTGGATTTTCTGTAGGATTAGTTTCTAACAAATTCAATCTTAATGGTGATAATGCCAATACAACAATGGGAAATTCTTACACTCCGGAAAGCACTTTTAATACTCAAAATACTTCCAATGACCAATGGACCAATATTTCAGTTAATTTAAACCATAAATACACGATTGATTCTTTAGGCTCAGAAATCTCTACGGATTTTGACTATATCAACTATTCTAACTCTTCTTTACAGAATTTTGAAACAAGAACTCATCAAATAGCCGATGGAATGAACCAACTTGATATCATGAAGGGAGATATGGATGGAAAACTGAATATCTATTCATTAAAATCTGACCTTACCAAGAATTTCAAAAATGACTGGAAACTTGAAAGCGGAATTAAAACCAGCTTTGTAAAAACCGATAATGATCTGAAATTCTTTAGCGTCAACAATGAAAACTTAATCCCTGATCTCTCAAAAACCAATCATTTCATTTATGAAGAGAATATCAATGCGGTCTATGGAAATGTCTCAAAAAAATGGGATAAATTTAAAGCAACAGCAGGCTTAAGGCTGGAAAACACCAATGTAAAAGGGACTCAGCTTGCCACCAATCAGGTGAACAAAAGAAATTATACTCAATTCTTTCCAAGTGCTGTATTATCCTATGACCTGACGGAAAAAAGCAATCTGGAAGTAAATCTTAGCAGAAGGATTACAAGACCTAGCTACAATCAGTTAAACCCATTTAAGCTTTATCTTGATCCAACAACCATGAGCTCCGGAAACCCTGACCTTAATGCACAAACAACAATGAATTATGAACTCACCTATAGCCTGAGCAATAAATATTTTGCCACATTAAGCTATAGCAGGACATCAGACAACATTACAAATATTATAAAACCTACCTTTGAAAATAATCAGAATGTAACAGTTCAGACCTTTGAGAACCTGAATTCAGCTTCGTATTACGGATTATATCTTATAGCTCCTGTAAAAGTTACCCAATGGTGGGATATGAACAACAGTGCCAATTTTTATTATGGTTCCTACACTGGAAATGTTTCCGGAACACAAATTAACAACAAAGGAAACTTCACTTTCAATATCAACAGTATCAATTCATTTAAACTTGGAAATGGTTTTAGTGCTGAACTTACCGGAAATTATAAAGCGAGAGAAGTATATGCCTTCCTGAATATGAGCCCAAACTGGTACCTGAATATCGGAGCGCAAAAGAAATTCAAAAATAATAGCACTCTTAAATTCTCCTTCACAGATATATTCTTTACAAGTAATCTGAAAGGACAGACTATTTATAATGATTATATTGAAAATTTTGCAGTAAAAAGAGATACTCGTGTCGTGACACTATCCTACACCTACAATTTTGGTTCTTCTAAAAATGGACAACCTAGAAAAACTGGCGGTGCTGAGGATCTTAAGCAGAGAGTGGGAAGCTAGGACTTGTAGAGTTACTTGGTAGTCTGTTGGAGAACGATAAGTCAAAGATTTCTGATAAGATGTAGGCTTTAAGGCGCTCGGATTTCATCTCCGATACAATTGATTATGGTTAGATTTTCTCGAAGATTTTCTGAATACATAGATATAGGAAAAGTTTAATGGCCACGAATGCACCAATGACCTTATTCTATGTTACTAGGTAATTTAAAAAACATTTTAATTGTAACCACATATAACATAGAATTTATTTGTAAATAAAATAATTCGTGCATTCGTGGCAAAAAAAATGTACTCACTGAAAATCTTTGATTTTCTTACGCCTTAAACCAGCATGATACTTTAAACTCTTTTTGCCCTTGCCTAAAATCCAACAAGCACAATAAGTATAATTAAACCATCAAAAAACAAAAGATCCCTCAAAGTTGAGGGATCTTTTTATATCTAAGAATAATTCTTATGCTTCTGAAGAAGGTTCCTGATTTTCTACAGGTCTTTCACCTTGTGGTCTGTCTTGTCCTTCTGGTCTTCTCTGTCCTTCCGGTCTTCTCTGTCCATCTGGTCTTCTTTGTCCTTCCGGTCTTCCTTGTCCTTCTGGTCTTGGAGGTCTTGGTAAAAGAACTTTACGGGAAAGCTTCATTTTCTTACGGTCATCATAACCCATAAACTTCACTTCTACTTCATCACCTTCAGCATAAGGAACTTTATCTAAACGAGCCCACTCAATTTCAGAAATGTGAAGAAGCCCTTCCGTTCCTTTAGCAATCGCAACGAAAGCACCGAAATCCATTACTTTTACTACTTTTCCGTTGTAAACTTCTCCTACAACCGGTACAAAAGTAATTTCGTTGATTTTTGCAACAGCAGCATTGATTTTCTCTCTGTCTGTTCCTGCAATCTCGATACGTCCGATTTCACCAATTTCTTCAATAGCAATAACGGTATCCGTATCTTTCTGCATCTGCTGAATGATTTTTCCACCAGGCCCGATTACAGCACCAATGAAGTCTTTTGCGATCTCCATTACTACCATCTTCGGAGCGTGAGGCTTCACGTCTGCTCTTGGCTCAGAAATAGTTTCAGTGATTTTATTTAAGATGTGTAATCTTCCGTCTCTAGCTTGCATTAAAGCTTTTTCCATGATATCCATAGAAAGCCCCTGAATTTTGATATCCATCTGACAAGCAGTGATACCATCTGCAGTACCTGTTACTTTGAAGTCCATGTCTCCAAGGTGATCCTCATCTCCTAAGATATCAGAAAGCACTGTAAATTTACCAGATTTTGCATCTGTGATCAATCCCATTGCAATACCGGAAACTGGTTTTGTAATCTGAACCCCTGCATCCATTAATGCTAATGTTCCTGCACAAACTGTTGCCATTGAAGATGAACCGTTTGATTCAAGGATATCAGAAACAATTCTGATCGTATATGGATTTTCTTCAGGAATAACTGCCTGCAATGCTCTTTGAGCTAAGTTTCCGTGTCCTACTTCTCTTCTTGAAGTACCTCTTAAAGGTCTTGCTTCACCTGTTGAGAATGGAGGGAAGTTATAGTGTAGGAAGAATTTCTCGTCATGTTGCGTGATAACGCTGTCTACCATGTTTGCATCCTTAACAGAACCTAAAGTTACAGCTGTTAATGACTGAGTTTCACCTCTTGTAAACACTGCAGAACCGTGAGCTCCCGGAAGGTAGTCAATTTCTGACCAGATCGGACGGATCGTCTGAGGATCACGACCATCCAGACGGATATTGTCTTCAAGGATCATCTGACGCATTGCTTCTTTCTCTACATCATGATAATATACTTTTACGAAAGGTGTTATTCTTTCCAATTCTTCTTCATTATCAGCATATTGAGCAAGGAATTCTTCACGAACCGCTTTGAATTTCTCACCTCTCTCTTCTTTACCAGATGGAGTTCTTGCTACTTCATATACTTTATCGTAAGTTTCTTTCCAAACTTTTTCACGAATTTCTTCGTCGTGATTTTCGTGAGAATATTCTCTTTTTGGGAAAGCTTTACCTACTTTTTCTGCTAATCTTTCTTGAGCTTCAATTTGCTTTTTAATTTCAGCATGACCAAAATTAATAGCTTCTAACATTTCCTGTTCAGAAATTTCTTTCATTTCCCCTTCTACCATTACGATAGAGTCTTTAGTAGCTCCAACCATAATGTCTAATTCAGAATTTTTCAATTCTTCATAGCTTGGGTTGATGGAAAGTTGTCCGTCAAATCTTACCACTCTTACTTCAGACATTGGTCCGTTGAAAGGAATATCAGTAATGGCAATAGCTGCCGAAGCTGCTAAACCTGCTAAATCATCAGGAATTGTTTTTCCGTCATAAGAAATTAGAGAAATCATCACCTGAACTTCTGCGTGGAAGTCTTCAGGAAAAAGCGGACGTAGTACTCTGTCTACTAAACGCATTGTTAAAATTTCCTGATCTGAAGGTCTTGCTTCTCTACGGAAGAAGTTTCCAGGAATTCTTCCACCTGCATAGAATTTCTCTCTATAATCTACTGTTAATGGTAAAAAATCTACACCAGGATTTGCTTCTTTATTGGCTACAACAGTTGCTAAAAGCATTGTTCCACCCATTTTTACTACCACAGATCCATCAGCCTGCTTAGCTAACTTCCCTGTTTCAATAGTGATTTCTCTGCCATCAGCAAGAGTAATCATTTCTGTAAACGCTTGAGGTATACTCATAAATTTGTCTTCTTAATACTCCGTATTGAGTATGAATTAATATTTAAACTCTTTAAATTTCGTGTGCAAAGGTACTATATAATAATGATATATTAAATTTTTCAATTGCATAAATAGGCCTTCAAAATACAAAATTTTGGCTATCAGTGGATGAAAGATTTAAAAATTTTCCATCGGTAATGCAAAGCTGTTCATTATTTATGAAAATAAAAATCTGTTTTTTTGAGTTAATGTGTTGAAAAATCCTGTTGTTTTTGTATTATTGTCTCAAAAAATGAAAATAACATTTTAATTTGATAAAAAGTATACATCTCTTTATAAAAACCATCAAAATAATTGCAAAACCATAGGTTGATCCCTATATTTGCCCTACTTCACCAAATACAATGCTGTAGGCAAAAAAGTTAAGGACTTACCCTTATAGAGATAAATAATGTTTATGAATAAAGAAGTACAAACTCAAAGCAGGAATTACACGGTTCCATTGATTACCATCACCCTGCTGTTTTTTATGTGGGGATTTATCACCTGCATGAATGATATCCTGATCCCTTATCTGAAACAACTTTTCAAACTCACCTTTTTTGAGTCCATGCTGGTACAGTTCTGTTTCTTCGGAGCTTACTTTATCGGATCTCTGATTTATTTTCTGATTTCCATTTCTAAAGGTGATCCCATCAACAAAGTGGGATACAAAAAAGGAATTTTGTTTGGAATTGCTTTGGCTGCCTTAGGCTGTATTCTGTTTTATCCGGCAGCAACATTTTCTTATTATCCTTTATTTTTAGGAGCATTGTTCATTTTAGGATTAGGATTTACCGTATTACAGATCACTGCCAACGCCTATGTTTCCTTACTTGGTTCAGAAGAATCTGCATCCAGCCGATTGAATATGACACAGGCATTCAATGCTTTCGGTACAACGATCGCCCCGGTATTGGGAGGACACTTAATTTTTGAACTGTTTTCTGAGCCGGATGGAACTTTCAGTGCAGTTGCTACCAGAATTCCCTATTTAATTTTTGCGGCCATCCTTCTATTGGTAGGATTATTAATTTCAAGAGTAAAATTGCCTTCGTTTCAAACAGAAACCGAAGAAACGGTACAGGGCTGGGGAGCATTGAAATTCAACCATTTAAAATTTGGGGTTTTTGCTATGTTTTGCTACGTGGGTGGTGAAGTGGCAGTAGGAAGTTTCATTATCAGTTTCCTTGAAGAAACCATGAAGTTTAACGAAGCGATCAGTAAAAATTACCTTTCCTTATATTGGGGGGGTGCCATGATTGGACGTTTCTTAGGAGCCATTTCATTAAACCAATCTATTAGCCAGGCTAAAAAAGCAGTATTCATGTTAGGGGCCGCAACATTAGTTTTCCTGGTCATTTTCAGCATTGTAAACCTTAACTTTGAACAAATAAGCTTCTTCTTAGTATTTATCTTACTGAATTTTGCAGCCTTCTTTGTGGGCAAAGCAGCGCCAGCAAGAACGTTGTCTATTTTTGCGGCTATCAATGTTATTTTATTGATTTCAACGATGGTTAACCATGGAGAAATGGCTATGTACAGTGTTTTAGGAATCGGTATTTTCAATTCCATCATGTTCTCTAATATCTATACGCTGGCAATTTCAGGATTAGGAAAATATACAAGCCAAGGTTCATCACTAGTGGTAATGGCCATTTTGGGAGGTGCTATCGTCCCTATTTTCCAGGGTTACCTTGCCGATCAGTTTGGAGTACAACACTCCTTCATCATTCCTGTATTCTGCTATATGGTGATTTTAATTTTCGGAGCTTACTGTACCAAGTATCTTGGGCATGTAGAAACTACTGAAGCGAAATCTGGACATTAAATAATACATATATAAAAGTTATAGGCTGTTTCATCTTTGGAGCAGCCTTTCTCTTTCTCCAACATTTTTCTATGTGGTGAACAATACATCTTTTATTTTTAAACCAGATAGGTACATAGATTAAAATCATTATTGTATTCGTGATGATTAAAAAGTAATTTAAAGCATCTGCATCATCTGCAAAATCTGCGAGAGCATTTATCAATAATCAATTTCATGAGAGATAAAATCCTTACGTTTTACAACAGAAAGCCCCTCAAAATCTTAACAACTTAGCATTTCCCAACATTATTATTTATCTACGCTTGCAATAAAGAACAATATTTCGCCTTTCAACATTCTCCGTATGTAACATTACTTTCAAAATACCGACTTACTTTATAGATCCCTTAAATTATCAATCCTGATGAAGACCCAATTAAAACTTGAATACGCAGCCTTTTTACTCCTTGGAGTTTTCGCATTTTCCCAAACAGGATATTCCTGGTGGTGGTTTGCTGGATTGTTCCTTGCTCCAGATATTTCTATGCTGGGATATACAGTTAACAATAAAGTAGGTGCATTCTGCTACAACTTATTTCATCATTTTGGAGTAGCCATTGCTGTTTATCTTATAGGAACAGCCCTATCACTCCCCTATTTACAAATGATTGGGACTATACTATTCTCCCATTCTGCTTTTGACAGAATATTAGGATATGGATTGAAATACCCGGATAGTTTTCAGAATACGCATTTGGGAAAGATTGGAAAGAAGGTGGAGTGATCTAAAGCAAGTTTGTGATTGGTTCTAATTATATTACAACAAAAAAGCAACCTCTTTCGAAGTTGCTTTATTTTGAAAATCTTTATAGATTATTTTCTTAATCCTAATGCAGCAATAATTGCTCTGTATCTTGCGATATCTTTTTTCTTAAGGTAATCTAGTAAACTTTTTCTCTTACCTACCAATTTCACTAGAGATCTCTCTGTGTTGAAATCGTGACGGTTAGCCTTTAAGTGCTGAGATAAGTGATTAATTCTGAAAGTGAAAAGAGCGATTTGTCCTTCTGCGCTTCCTGTGTCTTGTGCAGATTTTCCGTGTTGTGCGAAAATTTCCTGCTTTTTGTCTGTTGTTAAGTACATTCCAATATTGTTTAATGATTATTATGTAACGGGTGCAAAATTACGACTATTTTTTGAATCTGCAAACATTATTGATTTCATAAATCAAATTTGATAGAAAAAAATGTTAAAAAATTCTTAATAAATTTTACACAATTCAACGAAAAGGCAGTAATTTTGCATTCGAATTACAAATGAGAAAATTTATATTCTTTACAGCAGTTACTACTTTTTTATTCATTGGCCTTACTTCGGTAAAAGCACAAAGAAATGCTGATGATAAAATAAAGAAAGTTCTATACTTCAATCCCGAGGTAGAGCCTGATATTGATGAAATAAAGGAGCCTACCAACAATGCATTCTTTGATGCTGTTTCCGATAACTTTAACAGTAAAAGAAATAAAATGCTTCGTGCAGAAGTTCAGGTTCCCTTTGACAGCATAGACAAACAGACTATTATGGATTACTGTTCCAATAATGATGCTGATTTTGCCATTGTTTCCAAAGTCCGTTACTTCAAAGTTGGTTTTGGAAAATACGTGTTCTCTAATCAGGTGGTAGTAAGCATGAAACTTTTTGGAGCAGATGGAAATCTTGTGACAGAAACAGATCATGACACTTATCGTAAAAACATGCGTCTTCTAGGTTCTACCGTAAATTCGGTGAAAATTGGTACAGAAGGTGCTATCAAAGGCATTATTAAAAAACTAAGAAAACTTAAGCCTACAGAGGCAGAACTATAGCATTTAAAGTTCTAAATTCAATGTTAGGACTGCTCTTCTACCGAGCATATCATTCTATTAAAGCATTGTCTATAAGCAATTTTGATTCATAAGTGAATCATCAATGATTGCTGCATTTTCTTTTTCCCTTTTATTTCAATTCTCAAAATAAATTTGTTGTCTTTGTTCAAAAAACCCAAAGACATTCAATGATAATATATCGATCTACTGCTAAACGGTAAGGATTCTACCTTCGATAAAATCACCTCTATTCGATTTTATTAAATCTATTCTAAACTCACAAACTATCTTGCATTTGATTGATTTACAGTTAAATAATTTCACCAATACATGAATAATTGAAAATTATTTACTATTTTAGTCTGACAATAAAATCTAAATTATATGAAAAATTTAAAGAAAATCAGTAGAGAAGCCGCCAAGCAAATCAATGGTGGATTAATAGGAAAATGCAGTAGAACCAATCCATGTACTGTGGGCTGGTGTTGTAATGGTGTTTGCTCACCCCGGGCTTGTATTGAAAATTAGAATCATTAAAACAAATCACATGAAAAATCTAAAGAAAATCAGTAGAGAAACCGCAAAACAAATTAATGGCGGAAAGATGGAAAGATGCAGTGATACCAATCCATGTGTCGTGGGATGGTGCTGCAATGGAATCTGTTCACCATTCATTTGTATTGAATTCTAGCATCATTAAAACTAACTATTTAAAACAAATCACATGAAAAATTTAAAGAAAATCAATCGTCAAGAACAAAAACAAATTCAAGGCAGTGGAATCATCAAAAGATGTACAGAACATTTTGAATGTCCGGGAGGATCATGCTGCCGAAATACATGTGTTACATATCCATGCCCATTGGAATAAACCAGAAACTAACAGCGCCTATTTCAGGCGCTTTTATTTATACAAAACAATAAAAATCAAATACTTATTTTCGAATAAAAATTTTCACTATCAAATGAATAATTAGAAAATATTTATTATTTTAGTATAACATTTTAAATCTAAAAAACTATGAAAAATTTAAAGAAACTCAACAGAGAAGCTGCAAAACAAATCCAGGGAGCAGGCCCTAAAAAATGCATTGACAATTCACAATGTATTTATGGAGCTTGCTGTAAAGGTGTATGTATGGAATTTGCCTGTATTGATGATAGAGAATAGTATTTTATTAACATTTTAAAATCAATTCTCATGAAAAATTCAAATCTTAAAAAGCTCAGCAGAAAGGAGCAAACAGAAATAAAAGGGAGTCTGCAAGTGAAAAAATGCAGAAACACCTACCCTACGTGTGATCCTGGTGAATGCTGTACCGGAGGTTTCTGTCTTCTCTCCCCTATTACAGAATGTGAACCTATTCTTGATTAAAAGGATATTTTTTAAATTTAATTTTTGAACATCCGCTTCGGTGGGTGTTTTTTTATTCTATTTGTAGGGTAGTAAGCTTTAATAAATCCTTAAATTTCCCAGTTTATTACTCAGTCTTAAAAATTTGAATTATTTTTGCATATCCTAAAAATTTAACGTTTTGAATTCTAGAGACGAACTTATCTTCAACCCTGCCGATATTGCCGAAACTCTCAGCGAACTTCCAGCTGACGAGCGGCTGCTCGCGTTTCTGAAGGTTCCGAAAGAGTACAAAGCGGAGGTCTTTTCTCATCTTGATCCAGATTTTCAGGAAGATACAATCAGAAGTATCGGAAGCGACGAGGTTTCCGAAATTTTGAATGCCATGACTCCTGATGACAGGACTGCTCTTTTTGAGGACTTTCCTGATGAATTGATTAAGTATTCAATCAATCACCTTAATCCACAGGAGAGAAGGATTGCCTTAAAACTATTAGGTTACAACTCGGATTCTATTGCCCGTCTGATGACCCCTTATTACATCCAGATCCGTAAGGAATGGAGCGTAAAAAGATGTCTTCAACAGATCAAAAAGGTAGGAAAAAGAGTAGAAACTATGAACTACCTATATGTAGTAGACGAAAGAAATCGTCTGATTGATGACCTTGCCATCGGTACATTATTATTAGAGGAGGAAGATACTTTGGTTTCTGATATTACAGATAATCACTTTGTAGCAATTACCACCACAACGTCAAAAGAGGATGCGGTAACGTATTTCGAAAAATATGACCGTGGTGCATTACCTATTATTACGGAAGCTGGAGTTTTAGTGGGAATTGTAACCATTGATGATATCCTTGACCAGATTGAACAACAAAACACCGAGGATATTCAGAAGTTTGGGGGATTGGAAGCACTAGACCTTCCCTACACTCAAACTTCATGGACAGAAATGATTAAAAAAAGGGCAACGTGGCTGATTATTTTATTCGTTTCCGAAATGCTGACTGCCTCTGCAATGGGATATTTTGATAAAGAAATTGAAAAAGCAGTAGTTCTTGCCTTATTTGTCCCATTGATTATTTCCAGTGGTGGTAACTCAGGATCACAGGCTGCAACATTGATTATCCGTGCGATGGCCCTTCAGGAGATCAACCTTAAAGACTGGTGGTATGTGATGAGGAAGGAAATCATCTCCGGATTATGTCTGGGTGCTATTCTGGGACTTATCGGTTTTATCAGAATTATGCTGTGGCAGAAAGTTGGCCTTTTTGATTATGGCCAATATTGGGTATATGTAGGACTCAGTGTATCTGTTTCTTTGATTGCAATTGTGCTATGGGGAACTTTATCAGGGTCTATGATTCCGTTTGTTTTAAAGAAGTTAAAGCTAGACCCCGCAACATCTTCTGCTCCATTTGTAGCAACCTTAGTAGATGTTACCGGATTAATCATCTATTTTACAGTAGCTGGATTTTTCTTAACCGGAAAACTTCTCTAGTTTCTTTACGTTATCAGATTAACTCTTCATAACCAACATACTAGATCATGAAGAGCTAATGATTATTGTCTAAGGTTGAGGACAGTATATACTCATAAACCTACATGGTACATTAGTTCCTGTAATTTCACAAAACATTGTACATTCCCCTTTTGGTGGAATTATTTCACCTCCTTTAATATTTTTAAGTTCATTTCTCTTAATACTTTTTAGATTTTTCATATTTAAAATTTCTTTTGGTTAATTTTCCTACTCTATAAGCTTTTCGGATAACGCTATTATCTGTCATCCAAAATAATAAATTAATCAATACCAATCACTCATTAGTGAAAATTTAGCAATACATACTTGAAAATATCCCCGTATTCCAAACCATTCAATTCAAATTAAAAGCAAATTAACCTCAGTTCTTACCCTAAAACTTATATAATTTCATATCTTTAAAATATGAAAGTGATCTCTCTAGTACCATCCATCACAGAGGCATTATTTGATTTAGGCCTTACGGAAAATGAAGTTATCGGGCGAACAAAATTCTGTATCCATCCCGAAGAAAGAATAAAAAATGTTCCGGTTATTGGTGGAACAAAAAATATTAATATTGATAAAATCAGGGCTCTTCAACCTGATTTGATTCTTGCCAATAAAGAAGAAAACATCAAAGAGCAGGTAGAAGCACTCATGGATGATTTCAAGGTCATGGTAACCAACGTGGAAACAATTGAAGATAATTATTACCTGCTTAAAAACCTGGGACAGCTTCTTGGAAAAGAAGAAAGAGCCCAGCTTTTCAATCTTAAGATCTATGATATTCTCAATCAGTCCAAACTTGATACTCCTGTAAAAGCAGCATACCTGATCTGGAAAAATCCTTATATGACTATTGGTTCAGATACGTTCATTCATAAAATATTAGCGGAAATAGGTGTTGAAAATATTTTTAAAGATAAAACCAGATATCCGGAGATTACAGCTGAAGACCTGAAGAAAGCAGATGTCATTATGCTATCTTCCGAACCCTTCCCATTCAAAGAGAAGCATATTGAAGAACTGCGCACATTTTATCCTGAGAAAAAGATTATGATCGTAGATGGAGAAGCCTTTTCATGGTATGGAACGCATATTGCCAAATGTGAGCATTACTTTAAAGAATTGCTGACTGAAATTCAAATGATGCAGCAAAGCATAAACTCTAAACATTAAACATTGAACTTTATATGTCTGGTACTGTTATATTATCTGAAGGAGCAGAATTTGATCACGTGATACACGAAGTTTCAAAATATATCCATCTTTATGTAATGCCATTTGGAAAGGAAGAACGAACCATTACCCGCATCGATAAAAGGGAAAACATGTATGGTGGAAACGGAACTGTGCATATGATACAAATGTTCGAGCAGAAAGAACTGGCTAATAATCGTCTGGCTGCTTATATGGTTTTATTAAATAAAGGTGATGAATCCGGGTTTCATACTCATCATGAAAGAAACGAGGAAGAATTGTACGTCGTTGTACATGGAACCGGTGAATATCGGGAGAGAACCGGAACAGACGGCCCGGTTCGTAAAAAAACACTTCAGAAAGGAGATATTACCGCTATCAGCTCTATAGGCTATCATTCTATTGAAAATACAGGTGATGATCCTTTAATTATGTTTGTTATTACGACCAATACTCCATAAAAAACTCCGGCTATGCGAGCCGGAGTCTATATTTTTATTGGGTGTTTAATTACAAAATTTTGGACACTTCGCTACAAAGCCATTCCAACAATTCACGGTCTTCCGCCGTAAAAGGATCTATTGTATGAGAATCAATATCAATCTGACCGATGTTTTTCCCGTCTTTAAAGATCGGAACGACAATTTCAGCCTTCGTATCAATTGAACAGCTTAAATAATTGCTTTCTTCATGCACATCAGGTACTACAAACGTTTCATTAGAAACAGCTACCTGACCACAAATTCCTTTTCCGTAAGGGATGATCGTATGATCTGTTGGAGCTCCTACATAGGGTCCTAAGATCAATTCGTCTTTATCTCCGTTTTTAAAATAGAAACCTGTCCAGTTGAAATAAGAGATTTCCTGATCCAACAAATGGCAAACTTTTTCAAGTTTCTCTTCCGTATTATGTTTTGGACTTTCAAGAATTGAGGAAAGTCTTTTCTTTAATTCTGACATTATATTAATTTTTAAGAGAATTGTTTTAAAGGAAGTTCTTCTTTATAACCGAACATTCCACGCTCTTTAATCATTTCTGCTACGCCTTCCGGAACTTGTGTTTCCCAGCCTTTAACGCAACATGCTATTTTTCTTAAAATCTCTCTTGAGTAGATTTCCAAGAACTCAGGATTATAGTTTGTAATATCTACAATACGTTTGTTTCGCATGAAATATTTATACAACTCCTTAAGATTTTCTTCTACTTTAAGATTGGTAGAATCCAATAGCTGATGAGTTTCAGGATCTTTATAAGGATACAGGTAAACTCTCATTCCGTTTCGGAAAAACTTACCGAATGCCTCAAGAATTCCTCCTGAAAGATTTTTATAGTATTTCTCATCAAATACCATCAATAAATTGTTTACCCCCATCGCTACTCCGATATCTCCAGTGGTGTAGGAAGCAAAGTAATCAATCAGTCTATAGTATTCCGAGAAGTTTGAAATAATAACAGTATATCCTAATTTGCCCAGGATATCTACTCTATCCAGGAAGTCTCTTTCATCAATATCTCCATCTGCCCGAAGGTTGGAAATCGTAATTTCAATAAGGACCTCGGTTTCTTCATGAGTACAGATAGCGTCTTTAAAAAACATATCCATCCCGTTTCGAAGCATATCAATGTTTACTTTCGTTACAGGCCTGAAACTTCCTCTTACCGCAAAGATATTTTTCTTATACAAAACATCTGCAGGAAGCATATTGTTTCCCTGAGAATTGAAGATCACCGCATCAGTCATTCCGTTCTTCACCAGCTGAAGAGACATCAATCTGTTATCAACATAAGAAAAAGCAGGCCCGCTGAAATCGATCATATCAATTTCAAGGTTGTCTTTTGCAATATCGTCGTATAAAGATTCTACTAAAGTTCTTGGATTATCAAAGTAATTAAAAGCACCGAAAATAAGGTTTACACCCAGATTTCCCAGAGTTTCCTGCTGAAGGGTAGCATCATTTTCTTTGAATTTCACATGGATTACGATTTCGTTGTAATCTTCATTTTCTTTAGTCTGAAAACGGATTCCCACCCAGCCGTGGCCTTTTACTGTTTTGTCGAAGTTGATGGTGGTTACTGTATTGGCATAGGAAAAGAACTTTCTGTCCGGATTGTTATCCCTTGAAATTCTCTCTTCGATCAATGCTACTTCATAACGGAGCATTTTACGAAGTCTATTTTGGGTAACATACCTGTTTTTTACTTCTTTTCCGTAGATGGCATCACTAAAATCTTTGTCATAAGCAGACATCGCTTTAGCAATCGTACCGGAAGCTCCCCCTGCTCTAAAAAAGTGACGAACAGTCTCCTGCCCTGCTCCAATTTCTGCGAAAGTACCATAAATAGTAGGATCTAGATTAATTGTTAATGCTTTTTGTTTAGGAGTTAGTTTCTGATACATTAGGACATTAAATTTTTTGTAAATTTACCAAAATTAAACCAACCTCAAAACAAAATGAAGTTGAAATTTTTAGGAACCGGTACTTCCCAGGGTGTACCCGTTATTGGCTGCACCTGCGAGGTGTGTATTTCCGAAAATCCCAAAGACAAACGTCTTCGTTCTTCCGTTATGGTAACAACGGATGAAAATAAAAAAATACTCATTGATTGTGGTCCGGATTTCCGGCAGCAAATGCTTACTAACCATGAGCATACGGTAGATCTTGCCCTGATTACTCATGAGCACAACGATCATGTAATTGGATTAGATGATATGCGTCCGCTTATTTTTAAAAGCGGAAAGGATGTTCCACTCTATTGTTATTCAAGGGTAGCACATGAGATTAAAAACCGTTTTCCTTATGCTTTTGCAGATGTAAGATATCCGGGAGCTCCGGCTTTTGAACTTCATGAAATTGAAAACAAACCGTTCCAGGTTTTGGACACGGAAGTGACCCCTATTGAGGTAATCCATTTTAAAATAAGTGTCTTTGGATATAAGTTTAAAAACCTGGCCTATATTACGGATGCAGGTTTTATTTCTGATACCGAGAAAGAAAAATTAAAGAATCTGGATGTCTTGATTTTAAATTGCATCAGAAAATTTGATCCACATCCGGCTCATTTTATCCTTCCCGATGTTATAAAACTATTCGAAGAACTAAAACCTAAAAAATTATTTTTAACTCACATTAGTCACCATTTAGGCTTGCATGATATTGAAGATAAACAACTTCCATCGGGAATGCACCTTGCCTACGATGGTTTGGAACTTAATTTTTAAAAATTTTTCTTCAAAAAGCTTTTGAACATTGAAAAAAGTTCCTATATTTGCACACCAATTTGAAACAAACAACACGTTTGGAGTAAACATCAAGCCCAGGTGGCGGAATTGGTAGACGCGCTGGTCTCAAACACCAGTTCTTAGGAGTACCGGTTCGATCCCGGTCCTGGGTACAAAAAACCTCTGAAATCATTTGATTTTCAGAGGTTTTTGATTTTTAAGAAATACTTTCCCGTTAATCCTCATTTATTTCTATCATACAATATCGTTTAACACCTGGACAACCGGGAACAGATATATACGTTAAACCAGGCCCTGGGTTTAGCTGGCAACCAAAAGAATACATACTCGCTACACATTCTGGAGTATATCCTCCCTGTATATTTTTTAGGTTTTCTCTTGAAAGTTCTTTTAGATTTTTCATAATAATTAGTTTTTTTTGGTTCTTACTATGGGTTAAGCTTTTTGTATTTCGCTTAAATCATAACCTAAATTAGTGAATTTATATTCACAATATCAAAATTATTTATAAAACCTATAAATCCTTTAATTTCTATTTCTTGCAATTTATTTTGTGTAAAAATTGAGAATCGGTTTTCAAATTAGGATTTAGTTATTTAGTCATAATAATAAAAACATTTCAAAATATTCCTAACTTTGAGATAAACTTATAAAATAACACACCCATGAATTCAGAAAACACCAATCAAGAAGAACAGAGCAAAATGGATTTGGTAGAACATGCCAAAAATTACATTGAAACCCAAAAGCGAAACAATGAAGATGCAACTCAGGAAGGATGGTTTCAACTATTAATCAAAGACGACCTTGTGGGAGGTTGGAATGAAATAATAGACAGCTTTAAAGACGCTTGGGAAGTAGCTAATAAAATGATTGATTCCATGTTTGGAATGAATAGAGATCAAAAATAAGGCTATGAAAAGAACAGAACCTCAGCAATTGTGCGAGTTTAAAAAGTTATTCTGAAAATTCTGAACTTTAATGGTTTATTTTTTCAGAATAACTTTTTCATTACTTTTAAGCAATACATAATTGTAAAAACAAATTAAGCCTTAGCATTTCCATTGCAATTTTTTATGTTTATTTAGCCTCAAGATTTCAAGCATAAAATCAACCCTTTCTTACTATTATCAACAATCGTTGCCGCTGCATTCACTACAGGTATAAAAAAGACTGCCCTTTTGAGACAGCCTCTTTTCAATGAATATTTACTTACTTGTTATGAATTTTCTTCCTCAAAGTGTCAATCCCCAATCCTGTACACCCTTCAAACAGAAATAGCGTCAAAAACATCAGGTATAATGTCTGAGGCAGATAAAGGAAGTAACTCAGCCATGTAAAAGGATCCATTGCATAGATTCCTGTTTCCTCCTTAATAGGATTCAGTTCCTTAGGAATTGAATTCAGATCGTGGGTAAACAAAGCAACCAGGATGATAATGATTAAAAACACAGAACTTATTCGTGTCCAAAAACCCAGCATTAAGAATAAACCGAATATACATTCACAAAAAGCCGTGAAATGGGCAGTAAACTGAGGAAAAGGAAATCCTATACTACTGATGGTATTGAACATGTATCCCTGAAATATAGGGTGAAAGAGTTTATTAAATCCTGCAATAAAGAAGAACAGACCAATTAAAATCCTGCATATGATGTAAATGTTGCTGCTGTTTTTTTCGAAGTTTGATATTATTTTTTTCATTTTTTAAATTCTTTTTTTGATTACCTATTCATAGTCACAGGTTTACCCCATGAACCTTGGTGAATCATGTAATCCTGAATGATATAATTGTTGTATTGTCCGGAAAAATTTTACAATGTAAGATCCTTATTAATTGCATCTTACGATTAAGTTAAATTTTAGGGGGAATCCAGATAGAGTTAAAAAACGAACAATAGAGCGGATCATCATACAAAAAGAATCGGTCACCCACTTCTTTACCTATAAATTTTTCAAATCCAAAAGAAGGAAAAGAAGCTGTAAAAAAGAGTGAGAAATTTGAACAATAATTGCTATTGCATTTTATTGGAGTTTTATTATTTTCTTCAAGATAAATCTTGTTACATTTCTGATTGGAATTGGTTTGAAAAATATTTAAAACCGTTGTGGAGAATCTACTATAATCTGCTTTATGAATAAACAAAAGGGATAACATTAAAAACAGACCCGCTATCTTTATATAATGCAATAAATCAGTTTGTTTCCCTATAATCCACCTTTCCACTGACACAAATATAGTAAAATATTAATGGCTGGTTTAACCACATAAAAAACAAAGATCCCACATCCATAAAAAATCCTTCTGAAAATCTTCAGAAGGACTTTACCTTATTAAAAAATGTCTTGTTGCTGTATAAAATATTGGTCATCCTATGCAGCCTATTCTCCTCATCTCAGATCAGTTCTTTAATAATTTATTCGAAATTAATTTTCTTTTTTCAAGGCGTTCATTTATTTTTTCATTTGTTGTTCCTACCTTCTTTGAAACTCTAGTTTCTCCAACTATGCTTTGTGATAACACATAAAGTATCCCAATCCAAGCTGTATTTGCAAATCCTAAAAACATTAATATCATATCTATTATTGATAATGTATCCATTTTTAATTTAATTCTGTATGAACTTTTTCAAATGTAATTTTTTTATAATTCATATAAGTGCAGTCAGCACTTATTCTCTGAGTTTATTATCTGATGTTACTTTTACTCCATAAGATACTGATGGAAAAAGTGATTATTTTTCCAATTTTAACCAAAAGAAGTCATTCCACCCTTCAATTAATCTGGTTGGATCAGTATTTTTGCTTCTATCCTGCTCCGGAATCTGAACGATTCTTTTATCTTTAACAGTAAAATTGTACACTCTAGGCTTATTTTCTCCTTCTACTGAAAGTTCAATTTTGTAAGCACCGTCCGTAAGGCTCGAAAATTTAACTTCACCAGGCTTATCAATGAGTTTGAAGGCACAAGAGACATCGTTCCATTTTCCCTGCTCTACCTGAGCCGTACTTGGACCATTCCCATAATTCTGCGCATACGGTTTATTGTCTTTAAACATTTTTACAGACCATTTTACGCTTTTGTTGGTTTTTCTGTTGTTCGCAGGATTGGGCTGAAACTCTTCGTGAGTGATATAATATCCAAACACCAGATTTCCTGTATCAGCATAATTTATGTAGGCAAAATTATTCCATGGGCCACGCGTCACATACATTTCATTGATAGCTGCATAAGGGTCATTATTCGTTAACTTAACCAATTCAAAATCAAATGAATAAAACATTTTATCACCAGCATAAAAATCTAGCCTGTAATTTCCTGGTCCCCATTGTGTTATAAACGATTCAGATCTTCCCACAAATTCACCATCACGTTTGTAGCGGCTGCTCGGTGCATTGAATTTCGTTTTCTTACCATCATCAAAAACCTGATCCCCGGAATATTCAAAATAATTCATGTATTGATTATTTTTATATACCTTAATTCTTAAATATTCCGCCTGATCAGTGATTGGACTTACCGTTCTTCCGTCTACTGTTTTATTAGGGATAAAAGTTGCTGTATAGCTATCAATTGTTCCTGCAGTAGTTCCATAAAGAAGGGAGTTGAAAGTAACAGCCGGAGTCTGCTTGAAAGTACTCCAATCTAATTTTAACCCCGCTGAACTGCTTCCCTTTTTGTTTTTGTCTCCTTTGACAATTTCTGCTCCTTTTTCTACTACCTTCGATGCTTGAGACACCTGAGTTTTTGCATTCATAATTTTGTTGAGCAGCTGAGCATTGGTATTACTAAACGATAATAGTAACAACCCAAACAGTAAAGTTTGTTTTTTCATATGATATTGTTTTTTATTGTACTGATAAACTATCCTTTAATAGAATTACAATGCAATGATAAATCAAAAGAAAATCATAATTTTAATGAATGAATATTCGTAGGGATTTGGAGGAAATTCGTTCGGCTTCTGATATTTTATAAAAGAAAAATCCCAAACTCCATAAAATCAGAGCCTGGGATAAGGTTATTAGTTTTTGTTTTTTCTTAGGAACTTAACAATTAAAGATCTATGACTTTATACTTGTTATTTTTCCATCTTTACAATGCAATAATAGGATAAAACATCATGATAATTCCGACAAATGAATATTTGCCGGAATTGAGAGGAAATTCGTTGGTTTTTTAAATAAATCTGTTCAAAATAATTAAACCTGAAGGTTTTGCAGCAAAAGAAGAAAGTCTTCTTTTTTTCGTACCGAAAGTGGAATGGCCACCTTGTTTTTCATCACAACGGTATTCCCGCCATCTGTTTTGATATAGTGATCAAAATAGGCCATATTGATTAAATGCGATTGGTGCGTTCTAAAGAAATTAAAGGGTGTCAATAGGCTTTCATATTCCTTTAAATTGGTAGAAACCACCAGTTTAGGTGCATTAATAAAGTAAAAAGTAGTATAATTTTTATCCGACTCACAGTTGACAATATCCTGGATATTAACGGAATAGATCTTATCTGAAGTTTTCAGGATTAAATTTTGAAGATTCTTCGGACGTTCAAGATTGGCAAATAAATTATTGAGTTTTATATCAAAAATTTCTTTACTCAGTAGTTCTTCAGCTTTTTTTACGGCTTCCACCAATTCACCGGCATTTAATGGCTTTAATAAATAGTCAATAGCAGAAAAACGGAACGCTTTTATGGCAAAGTCTTCATACCCTGTAATGAAGATTGTTTTAAAGGTAATGGGACTTAGCTTTTGAAGTAAGTCGAAACCGGTACCGTCTGGCATTTCAATATCCAGAAAAACTATATCGGGTGATAACTGTCTGATTATTTCAATTCCGGATTCTACAGAATTTGCCTGACCAATTATTGTAATATTAGGACAATTGGCTTTAATTAAAGTACAATTTTTCTTTCTGATTTCCTGATTATCATCAATTACAATGGCTCTTAACATGGTGTATTAGTTTTCGTGAATGTAGGGTATTTCAAATACAATTTTGGCTCCTTTTATGTTTCCTTCTGCATCAATTTTATTTTCTGAGCTGACTTCAAAATCTTTATTCTGGGTATAGTTCAGTAATCTTTCTTTGGTTATTTTCATAGCCATTGATTTATGTCCGGACTGTTTTTTCTCATCATTAAACCCTAACCCGTTATCAGTTATTTCAAAAATTAATTTCTCTTGATTAAAAGAAAAAACTATGTCAATCATTCCCTTCTCATCCTTATTTCTAATCCCGTGTTTAATGGCATTTTCTATAAACGGCTGTGTTAGCATTGGTGGTATAAAATAAGATTCTGTATCAGATACATTTACCATATTAATGCTATAATTAAACCTGTTATTATAAAGGAGCTGTTGTATGGATAAGTAATTTTCAACCATATCAATTTCCTCTTGTAAAGAGATATAGTTTTCATTAGAATTTTCCAGAATTTGTCTTGTTAATTTAGAAAAACTATTCAAATAGGATATTGCAATAGTTTCTTTCCCGTTGATAATAAGGCTCTGAATGTTATCTATTGAGTTGAAAATAAAATGCGGATTCATTTGAGAAAGTAAGAGCTTTTGTTTTATTCTGTCTTTTTCAAGAATCGTAATTTTTTGCTTCTGTTTGTTATTTCGGTAGTAAAAATATCCGCCCAATACTACTAATAGTAAGATTCCTGAAACCGCAATCAGCCAGTTGTTCTTAACCGCTGTTTTCTTTTCGGTATCTAATTGTTTTTTTTCAAAATTATATTTGAGTTGTTGTTGTGCTAATGCATTTTTTGAAGCTTCCATATTACTGGAATCATTTAACTTAGCCTGAAATTCATATATTTCCAGCGCTTTCTTGAAGTTATTATTTTCTTTGAGTACTTTCAGCAGCAAATCTGAAGCGTTTTCCTGAAGCTGTAAATTCTTGATTTTCTTACTTATATGAAAGCCTTCTAACAAAAAGGATTCTGATTTATTCAGTTCTTTTTTCCGGTAATATAAATCTCCTAAATTGATATAAGTATTGGCTTTTGATAGTTCGTCATCATTATTTTTAAGAGCTTCTTTCAGAAAGAATTCGGCTTCCTCGTATTTTCCTTCCGCCATTTTTACCTGTGCAATTTTGCCCAGACATATCCCGGTAAAAGCCTCATTTTTCACCTTCCTGAAATAAGAAAGTGCTTTATTAAAATAACTGAGAGCTTCTTCATATCTCTTTGAAGATAGGTAGAAGGTCCCGCAGTTGACCAATGCTTCACTCAACCGGTATTCATCTTCTCCAGCCAGCTTTTTCTTGGAATTAAAATAATCAATGGTTTTTTTCGAGTAAGCAATGGCTTTATCATACATTTTCTGGTCTCCATACAGGGTTGCCAATGTATTATTTATATAGGAAATTCCATCCGGATTTTTCTCCGGATTTTTCTCAAAATACCTTAGTGCGGTAAACAAACACTGTACAGCTCTTTCCTTATCATTAATATGAGAATAAAAGATACCTTTATTCACCATCAGATAATTCATTTCGTCATAGGCTCCTACGGATTTAAACAATGACATACTTTTATCCATATTAGACACAGCTCCTACTACATCTCTTTTTAAGGTACATTGTCCTGCTAGATTGGAATAATAAGCAGCCTGATATTTGGTGTATTTTACATGTAAATCCTGCGAGTTTGTACTTTTTAAATTTTTCGAAGCCAATTTTCCCATCATCTCATTCAAGATCTGTACTCTCTTATCATTAGCCGGTATTTGGTCCATGACAGTAGCAATCCCCATCAGCTTGGTTGTATCATGAATTCTCGAATTCTGCAAAACCTTCTTCAAAGAATCAATAGTTCTATCCTGACCATAAGAGCTTGAAAAAATTAAAAATAGAAATGTGGTTACCGTTATTAGTTTAGTTTTAGACATAAAATAAAAGAAAGAATTGTATTTTGGACACAAAAATTAGCATTTGGGAGCTTATATCTCCTCCGATTTCTTTTTTCTTTAAATTTTCGTTAAGTATTTTCCATATTATATAAATCGGAGCGCAATATATAAATTAAAATTAAGCTTAGAGATAAACTTTAATTTAAATATTCGTCCATTATCATACAAAAATATTCGTGGCCACTCAAATAATCTTTTCCCATTCTTTCATCTCTTTTATCTTCCCCATATTATTGTATCTTTAACCTCATTTTCAACACCAACACAGATTACCATATGAAATATTTCGTTTCATTTATTTTTCTTTTACTCGCTACTGTCTGCAACAGTCAGAAAAAAACAAATTCCAATAATTCCGTAGAAAAGATCATCATTAAAAAGAATGATTGTATGACTGGGGATTGCCCTACTTATACGATCATTATTCATAAAAATGGTAAAGTTGAACTGAATGCCCGAAGAAATATACCCAAGAACATGAATGGTGATTACACCTCAACGTTGGGCTATCTAGACTGGGAAGTAATTACCCACATGGATTTTACTACGCTAAAGAAGTCTTATGGAAACATTGGGTATGTCGACTTTCCTTCTACCGATCTTGAAATTTATTTTTCTAAAAGAAAACCTAAAAAAGTACATGATCATGATAATCATGGCACCCCTGAGCTTATAAAATTATATGAACACATAGATCTGCTTTTCATTAAGCTGCGCTGGAAAAAAGTAAAGCAATCAACACAACCTCATCGTTTCTGAGATAATGATCATATTTAATTTAAATATAAAAATTCCTGAGGATGTCTCAGGAATTTTGTTTTATATGCTTTATTGACTCTGTTTTTTAACCCAGTGAATATTTTTTTCTAAACTGTATTCTTACTTCTGTATATTACCATTGCTCTCCTTTTTGTTCAAACTCTTTCAGGGCATTAAAGTAATATTTCTCCTTATTTTTCCTAAAATAAATTTTATCACCAACAATATTATTTCCAAGGAAGGCTCGTTTGAGTATCAACGTATTTTTTTTGCAACAATATGCAGTAATCTCTATTGGAACATTACTCCAGTAATTAACCGTTTTTATGCTTACATTTTTGCCCAGCCACATATTTTCTGTTCTGTCTATGGAGACAAAGGTACTATCGTCAGTTATTTTCTGATGAATAATAATATAATTCTTCAACGTCTTATTTAAAATCTTTATTTCCTGAGCATGAATACTAATGCTACTCAGAATAAAAAACTGTATTATTTTTATTTTAAAATTCATAATGATACATGGAATGCAACATTTAGGATTTATAATACTGTTCTTTCATCAAGCTATTTATATTATTTGGATACCTTTCTTTTTGAAACCTTAGTATTTTTTTTTATTGGATATTTTTTATTGTCAATAGACAACAAAAAATTTTTCGGAAGATTATTTTCTATTTTCCCGTTTTCATCTTTATAGAGCGTCTCATCTTTGGTTAATATCCAATTGTTATATTTAGGGAAATAGGTGTATTCTTGTATATATTCTGTATCAGCAGAGGCATCATACAATATAATACATCCGGGGCCACAATTACTGATAACAGGAGAAGAGACATAATTTAAATTAAAATTATAATTCTTTTTTGATTTACCCAGTACCAAAGTCGCTTTACAGGTCGGCTCGTTAATCTCCTTAATTTCTCCAACCTTATAACATTTATACATAAGAGTGTCATCAATTTTATCATTATTAAAATCCCCTACAACCTCCTGAGCTGAGAAAAAGGTAGATAAAAATACTATACTTAATATATTAATTTTCTTTATCATCATATTCCTGTATTTCTTTTTTGTTTTTTTCTCTTTTCCCCCACTTGGTGTCTTTTATGGCACTTGTATCGTAAGTATAAACTCCCAGATTTTCTATTTTCTGATTTTTACAGTTATCCTTTACTTTCATATTCTTCAAAATCCTTTTTAGGTTTTCCTTTCTATGTGTAAATCCTGTCAATCCTCCATTTACCCCAACTGCTGCTGAGATAAAATCATCGGTATCAGCAAATTTATTCAAATCACCCCATGATGAGCGTTCTCTCCAGTACCATGCAGCCGAATTACATACATGTTCCAAATCATTGGCTACAATATCCGGGTCCTGAGTGTCCGGTTTCTTGATCTTTGCAAAATATGCTTTATAAGTATCTTTCCATGTTAGCTGAATTAATCCTCTTCCCTTATATTTCGGACCGTCTCCTTTTGTATCGTTCTCACGGCTTAAGCATTCAAGATACCTGTTATGACCTCTCAATATTCGGGCCGTACCATTTTCTTTATATTTTATCTTATCTTTTTTGAATAAGAGGTATTTATTATAATTTTCAAGATGCGTGGTAGGGTCGTAATCCCAGCCATCAGCATATTCTAAGGTGGTATCCAGTCCTGTTTCCGCTTCCACCTGTGCCAGAAAATGAGCTTTACGAAGACAACTGTTTATATCATTATCTTTCATGGCTTTATTCAGTGCCTTTGTGAATTCTGTATAGCTTTTCTTATCCTCTGGCAATGGACAGTTTTTAGCTGTAAATAATTTCTTTGAGTTATAAAACCCTTTAATATCTTCTTCTGTAAATTCTTTCTCGCAATAGCATTTTTTATCTTCCTCCGGATCCGGTACAGGTGCCCCTTTTCCATCAATACTTTCCGGAGCATTGACCTGTCCGGAGGTTACAAATTCTATTTTTCCTGTCTCAGGCGGTATGTTACCTGGCATTTTGCCTGTTCCCGGTAAAGTGGATTTTTTTAACAGCACATAGTTTTCCTGAACTTTTGCAGTTCCAAAATCCTGCCACTCTGTAAGAGAAATCATCTGAAAGCCATCATCAAAGATAAAATTGGGGATCTGTTTTTCTACTACAGTCCCGGTAAGTTTGTCTTGCGTGGTCGGTACATTATTCAACACTTTGAATGTTCCCAAATGCGCATTGAATTTAATTTTTGCTCCATCTATAGCCAACAATAGACCTTCTTCAGTTTTATCCTTCTCTTCATTTTTTGCACGTTGATCGTCCAGTTTTTTACTGTTCTCTGCCTTCTGTTGCTCATTATCCTGAGCAGGAGCCTGATTCTGAGTTTCAGGAGTATTTCCCTCTCCTTCATTCTTTACCCTATCCATAATAATGAATGTTTTAAATGAGAATTTTGTTTTTTAATTTCTATGAAACCTTCTTCATATCGATCTTCCTTCCAGACAAACAACCCTCTGAATTGTTCAATGTTTGATTCTTCCAGGTTTTCGGCAGATATTTTCAAAGCCAATATATTCCCGTCTTTTACAGGATTTATGATTTCTGTAAAGCCTTCGGAAGATTCTCTTTTCATTTTAGTATCAAATGAATTCAATAAGCCATTAAAAAGCAATCCAAACATTTTATAACTTCCTAAAAAGACGATCAGCTTTGTCTCATCCTCCAACAAATCACTGATCTGGCTGAAATAGCGGTCTACAGCATCGCCTTTATGCGTCTCAGACAAATGTGCCTGAATTTTTGCCCATCTTAACCGTAAGAAAAGTAAATTATCTATTGCGGTAATATTCCCTTCATCATCTACCCTGCATTCTATTTCATCAAACAGATAGCTTATTTTTTTAATAAATTTTCCCATTGCATCTTCATCATCAGAAAAATCAAATTCTACCACCAAAAGCTGAAACCGATATTCTTCCTTTACTTTTCCAAGGTAGTAGACCTCAACCTGCCTGGCATAGCTTTTGGTGATTTTGTAAGCAGGATTTTTCTGTTCGGTTACAATGTTTTCCAGTCTGTACGTTTTCTGATGGAAGTTCTGCAATATATTGGGTATCATATTTAATATATTATTCTTTGATAATCATTATTGGGATCCATTCCCATCCAGTCTCTGTTGGCCGACCAGTGAAGGTATTGCTTACGTATAATCCGTAATAATGTTTGCGGATGATAAGCGGTAACCGTCACTTCTTCCAATGTTGTCGTTTTCATTTTATTCCCGTTTTCATCCAACTTTTCTTCAGGAGGTTCTTGCGGATCAGGTTCCTGTACTGGCTCAGGATGTAGCAGTCTTTGCAATGCTTTCTCTTGTTTTTCTTTTTCAACCTGTTCATCAGATTTGAAATCCCATTTACCATCATTCTCAAATACATAGCCATGTAAAAGATCTTTTGCATGAGGCAAATATTTATCATTTTCTATGGAAAAAGTAGTCTCTGTTTTCGTCATTAACTGGTGATCGTACAGATTTTCACCATGTTCTTCCATAAAATGCAAAGGGATATAGCTGTATTCTTTCCTTAGAAATCGGGTTCCGGTTATTTTACGGTACACCCCTCCTAAGGTAAGGACATTCAGGAAGCTATTATTGATTTCGATCTGATTACCATCAAACCAATATTCATCAATCAGTTGTTGTCTGCGTTTATTGAGAAACCATACGGGTTTGTGATTGGAAGTTTCTATTTCATCCACTTTCTCTGTTCCGTTTTCATAAGCACCACCAATATCGCAGTGTACTCCGGAAAATTCTTTTTCAATACTTCCCGGAAACTTCGTTAATGAAAAATTTTCCCGGTGCTCATTGGCTGCTGTAAAATGAACAGCCTTAAAGTAAGGCCCCGGATTTTTGAGCTGTAACTGCTCTATATCATCTCCGAAATTGTATTTAGGTCCTAAAGCAGAATGCTTCATCCCTTCCCATCCTACACGTCTGAGCCCTCCCATATCACCAAATTCTTCATAAGAAGATACCGTATCATATACCCCGATAAAACGAACATCAAGATCTAAGTCTTCAAGTTGTTGCTCAGATAAAACTTTTTTACTTAAAAGATAATATCCCAGAAAACCAAATTTTGGAAGTTTACCATCTTTGATATATTTCGGATCTACTTCAATATTATCTTTATCTATCCAGATATCTCCATATTCAGGAATCGCTGCCGGACCATAAGGAGAATTAACCTGAGTATATCCTATGATCTTTCTCGATTTTTTGATCTCAACATCTTTGGGTCTTTTATTTCCATTGATTTCGTAAGCAAAATTTCTTGCAGCAGCAGCTCCACGACTAAACCCAAAAGTATCAATGGTAATTTTCATTAATTTTACTTTACCATTTGTCTCAGCAATAAGTTTTTTAATGCGGTCAGCGGTCATTTCACATCCTTTCCTTACTTTCCCCCGCACTCCGGTTTTACCGGACCCATATTGAAATCCATCATCTACATCTCTGTTATTATCCAGTGTTCCGATTCCTTCTACATACACTCCATAGGTAGTCTGTTGGCAACATTTATACATTCTGGCGACATTGGTATAATCGTTACTAAAACTATTATCAACCCCCTTTTTATCCAACCATCCCTGATGGCTAGATTTAAGATACTGATGATATTCAGAATTATCATCCAGCATCTTTTTCTTTTTCAGTCTTTCATATTCTTCTTCCTGTAAGATTCTTGTCTCTTTAATTGCCTTTTCTTTTTCCTTGATCTGATCATCCGTATCAGTACTGCTCATTTTATTCTTTCCATCCCTGTAATCCATCCTTAATTCGCTGTTTTTCAAATTATTCAGAGTACCATCAAAGAATACTCCGAATTCCAGATACAGCTCATCTAGAGGAGTTTTAGGATTGCCTGTGTTGTATACAAAAGTTTTTCCCATAGTTTTGTTTTTAGAAAACCTCTACTTTATCAGTCTTTATAAAGGCTTCTTTACCATTTTCACCTCTTAGCTTTATTGTGAAATAGCTGTTAGCCTCATTAACCTTAACGATAATGTCCGCTTTAGTTGAATCAGGATCATCACCAAACACTGCTTTAAAAGCTTCCAAACCTGAGTTTTCATTCAGGTCACAGTGAGCACCATACATTTTATGATCCGCTCCTATATAGTCAAACATAATCCTTACCGGGATGGCTCTTTGTTCATTTACTGCCAATATGTTTTTTGCCGTGTCAAATTGTTCTTTTTCTCCATTAATTGTAGATACCTTAACATTAACTAATGAATTGAGCTTGGCATTTTCCGGCAGCTCGAAAACAGGTTTCCAGCTGTATCGGATTCTATAGGTATCCCATAAACCAAATGGAATAGCTTTTCCTTTATTTTTTTCTTTTACCTCTGCAGGGATAACCTTACCATTATTAAACACATCATCAAGGTAATCTTTCCTCCAGAAACGGTTCTGATGGCTATCCAACTGGGCAATTTCTGATTCCGGAATTGTTACTTTTTTAGCCTGATACCGTCCTACTTCCTTCTGAATTCCGACGCCGGCTATCCAAACTACTACTACACCTCCGGGAGCCATTCCAACGCCAATTTCATCATAATTTAAATGTTCAGTCTCACCACTTCCATTCGTCACTTTTGTTTCATACCCTTTACTGAAGTATTCTTTAATTTTAGCAATATCAATGGTAGTATCGATCATGTAAAACTGGTTTTCCATATAAGATATCCATACAAAATCCAGTCGGGAAGGAAGACTTTTAAAACCATTTCCCATCCCATGATTGATGGAGCCCCAGGCACCATTTCCAGGTATCATCCCAAAGCCTAAACTTACCCATTCTCCACCTTCACATTCTATCCCTCCTTTATATACTTCCATCGGATATCCCAGAGGAGCAGAAGTTCCTTCAGTCCATTCATATTTTGTCATAGTTTCAGTTTTTTTAGGAGCTTTTTTTTCCTGACACGACATCTGGGTAAAAAATAAAAAGCTTAAGAGATATTTTAATATTTTATTCATTCTTACAATCTTATAAAGTAATTATGTACTCCACTACCATACATAATTAATTTTTACACAACAATTTCTGTTTTCAAGAGCATAGTCGGGGAACTATAATTAACAGGATCACGGATATGATGATAAAACCTATACCCCCTGAATAGATACCGAATAATGTAAAATCACCTATCCCTTTTTTCTTCTTCTGAGCTGCTATTATAAATGGCAGAAAAAACAATACGGGTAGAAAAGCACCGCAAAGCCATACAGCCAACCAGCCGCAATCACCGTCACTATACCCGGTAAGATCCATAACACTTAATGTAATGATACCAGTGAGGATGACAAAAACTACAGATAAGAACAGAGCAATAAGTCCTTTTTTCAACATATATTTATCCTTTATTCACTTTGGCATCTATCTTCCCTAGCATTTTAGCCACTCCCGAGCTTTGTAACAAAATGTCGCCATTCTTTGCTTTATGAGTGGTTGTGGAAGTAGTTTCTTTCAAATCACCCGTTACATTAATGGTTTTATTTTCATTAATGGTCTGTTTATAATTCCTTGAAGTAAACTTATGGTTATTGGTAATATTAATGGCGTTATCATTTCCTACCGTGGTCTTCATATCCTGTCCAACATTTATGGTAAGATTTTCCCCTGCATTGAATGTCATATTCTTTGGAGCTGTCACGATGATATTTCCTTTTCCATCCATGAAATAATTATTTCCACTAGGATCAATGATGGTAACACTTCCTTCAGCATCATTCATCAAAACCCGGATTCCACTTCTTGTCTGTATGGATTTTAAGTGATTATCCACACCACCTCCCATAGCTGTACCACCATGAAACATTCCGCCCATGACAAAAGGACGGTCCGGATGATTGTGTACAAAACCTACCATTACCTGATCTCCTACTTCAGGGATGGCTACATATCCTCTGTTTTGAGTGATCTGATCTGTTCCTCCGGCATCGGGAGCCATCATTCGTATAAAATTGGTAGTATCATTCAGCTGCCAATCGAATCTTACGGTAACTCTTCCCTGCCCCAGCGGATCTGTATTGGATATAACTGTTGCGATCTGAGGTTCTGCAATGGGCAGTGTAAAATCCGGAGTCGGAATATACCCTGTATCTGAAGCGATCGCCTCAAACCTTCCTTTATAACGCCCCAGTGTATCTACTTCATGAGTCACTTCTGTGACCATCAGTTTGGTAAAATAAGAGGTTTGATTACTGTCGGTTTTCCGCATTTTGATGTCCGCAACACATCCCGGATGTAAAAACGGGATGGTAGTCCCTCCTGAAACGGTAAAAACATCAACCGCTCTGCTTCCGGCAGTACTGGTTTGAGAAATCACCACGTCCATATCGGTGGCTGCCTTTATAGGAGCAACCTGCAATGATGAAGTCTTAAAGATTTTATCGTTATTCTGATAGGCTGTTTTTGCCAGATTTCCTACATGTTTAATGGGAGTTTCTCCTGAAATAAGTTTCGTATTGGAACTGCTGTTATATCCATAAAATCGAGGCTTGATATGAACAGCTTTCATTTCTACATTAATATCAGAAACATTGCTTCCATAGATGAGTTCTACAGCTTTATTTTGAGGCGGCATATTTCCGAAATGAAGGATTTCACCGTCATAAAAGAATTGCTCACCATAAGCTTCTGCCATTCTGCAAAGATAATTGTAGTGGGTCTCGTTGTATTGGGAACTGTAAAGAATCTGAGCAGATGCTTTAGCATTCACTTTTACATCAAATTTACTGTTTTCGATCCCTTGTTTTATAACGTCGGTAGCAATAATTCCCATATTGACAGGCTGGTCACCCCCAAAACTTTGGGTATGAGGAGCAGCATCCAAAAGAATGGTGGGGCTGTATCCTTTCAGGACAATATTTCCAAGACTGTGATTTTCCTGACTGAATCCTACTTTTGTAATAACCCCTACAAAAGTTCTTTCAGGGCTTCCTTCTACATCTTTATATTTAAAAACTACAGTCAAACGTTTTCCTAAAAACTGCTGAGCTTCTTCCAGATCATGGTTTTGTACCCCATCTAAGGTATCATGTGCCAATGTCAGTTCAAAATTATGGTGTTTCTTTACACTCTGCTGTAAGCGGAAGTGTTTGAAATGTTTGAGTATTTTGCCTTCAATCACGATATCCAGCTTCACCACACGGTTGATTCCAGGAATATGATTCTCCGAAATCTTTTCGGAATTCGAGGTATTTTTATTCATATTAATGCAAGGTGTTTGACAGGCTTTTATTTTCAGAAAAAAAATCTAAAAAATAATATCCTTTCTATAAAATTATAAATTTTTTACAATATAAAATCCACTTTTACCCGATTTATTTTAACAATTACAGAAAACTGATAAGAGTATTTTTCTGGATTCTGACTTATTCATCAGAGCCAAAAAAACAGAACAGTATCTATTGTACCATTCTGTTTTATATGTACTTGATTTTTTTAAGTGACCAGGTTCTTACGCGCTAGGCCAAGCTCCGTGATAAGCAGAGTTCCCCAGATCAATCTGTTCTGCACTTACAACAAAAGTAATATACATACTGTTTTCGTCTACTGCATCGAAGTCTACTTCGTGCTGAATCACGTATCCATTCTGCCACTTTAATGTTGTTAATGTTCCTTCTTCGTGAGATTTATTGAAGGTAATTTCTCCTACAGTTGGCTTGTACTTTCCGTTCAGCAAGCTTTCAAGAATGTCTGATTTTTCTGTTGCTTCCACTGTGATTTTGATAAGAGCGTTAGAAGGATCTGATGCTACACGTCCTGAAACGTCTGTAGATCTTGATACGCTGTAGTTAAGCTTTAATAATTTTTGTCCTTCTCCGTTGTTGAATTTTAAAATTCCTCTTGAATTTCTTTCTGCCATGATTGTAAATTTTAATCGTTAATATTGTGTGATTTGTTGTTTTATATCACCAAATATAGATCTAATTGCAATAGCAAAATACAAATTGATAAGAAATTTAAAAAAGTGTAGTAATACTACGACTAACACTTGTTAGGATAAATATAATCTGAAAATCACATACTTACTCTTGGCATTTTTCTTTAACACGTATCTAAAAGTTCATTATTGATCAGGATATATTCACCCCGAAAAGATGCCCCACCAAAGCAGTAATTCCCATAGCTACCGTACCCCAGAAGCAGATTCTCAACACTGCTATTTTAATACTGGAACCTCCTGCTCTGGCTGAGATTGCTCCTAAAAGCATCAGAAATATAATAGAAAAACCATATTGAAAATATACCATCTGCTTGATAGGAGCTAAAAGAGAAACGGTAAATGGTAATAATGCTCCTACTGCAAATGATCCGAATGAAGCGATTGCTGCCTGTAAAGGTTTTGCCTGAGTAATTTCATTGATTCCAAGTTCATCACGGGCATGCGCTTCCAATGCATTATGCTCTGTAAGTTCAATAGCAACCTGCATTGCTGTTTCTTTCGTACACCCCCTTCTTTCATAGACCTTAGCCAATTCCCTTAGTTCTACTTCCGGCATTTCTTCAAGTTCCCTTTGCTCCCGGATCAGATCTGCCTTTTCAGTATCTTCCTGTGAGCTTACAGAAACGTATTCTCCAGCAGCCATAGACATTGCTCCTGCAATCATTCCTGCCAAAGCAGCCAAGATAATGATATGCCGCTCAGGTTCTGCTGCTGCCACACCAATGACAATACTTGTAGTAGATAGCAGTCCGTCATTAGCTCCCAAAACAGCTGCCCGAAGCCAGCCCACTCTATTTACATAGTGCTTTTCCAGTTGATGATGCATACAATAATCTGTGTGTTGGTGTTATTTTAAATATAAGTCTGGAATCGAAAGATATATAACTTTAAAATCGTCTTCTTTCCAAACTCAGTTTAAAGTTATAAAATGTTTATTCAAGAATGATTTTAAATTACATGACTTTTATTGGGGATAAAACCTCATCTGTTCAAAGCTATAATTGGGATTTGCCCTTAGAAGATCAATCAATTCTTTTAATTCTGATTCTTCCCAGCTTTTTTGAAACATTTCATCATGAATCAGCATCACCACATTATTCTTAGTAAATGTTTTATCAGAACTACAGAGTTTCTGAACAGAAGTATACATATCGTTGACAGTTTGAATGGGTGTTCCGTCAGCAGGGCGATGTTGCCATTCAACATCCCAGCCTACTACTTTATACCCCATTGCAGCCAGTTGATCTGCAGTCTGTATTCCATTGGTGATATCATTTTTTGACTTTCCGCCTAATCTCCAGATATTTCTTCCGGGAAGACGGACAATCTTATAAGGCAGCTTCAATAAATTCTGATTATACACGATGTCCTGTACTGATTTGTCTACATTATTATAAAACGCTTCATAATGATCGTTGGCATGAGTAAAACTGTGATTATATTCATCAATGTAGGGATTCTGATCGTAATATTTGGCATAAGTATCCATCTGTTTATCCTTAATCACATGTTCTCCCACCATAAAAACACTGATCTTAATTTTTTCCTTTAGAATAATATCATTGATATTTTCACTTCCGTTAAGTGGGCCATCATCGAATGTTAGGTAGATATAGCATTTATTGAGTGACTGAGGCATCGTTTTTTGGGAATATAAAGTATTACTCAATAATAAAAGTGAACCAGCAAGGAAAACAACTAGTTTATTCATACAAATCAGTTTATTACAAATATAATAAGGATCATGGAATAAAAACCATAGATTTTGTATGCATTACACCTTCCCGCTAGGCAACATAAATTACCATTAAAAACCTATAAATCAAACATAAAGATTCCAAAAACCCATCTATTTATCGAAAAATCCTATTTTCTTATCTTTGCAAACGTAAAATCCGATAACAATATCAATGAGTTTATTATATATCAACTGGGATGTCAATCCTGAGATCGTCAATATTTTAGGTGTTTCTATTAAATACTATGGCCTGTTGTTTCTTTCAGGACTTGTTTTATGCTTTAATATTGTAAAAAGCATTTATAAAAAAGAAAATCTAAGCGCACAGGCACACGATGCCTTATTTTCATATGCACTTATCGGAATATTAGTGGGTGCCAGATTGGGACACTGTCTCTTTTATGATTTTGATTATTATTCCCAGCATCCGTTAGAAATCTTCTTACCGATCCAGAGAGGTCCGGATGGAGCTTATCACTTTACCGGTTATGCAGGGCTTGCAAGTCACGGTGGTGGAATTGGGTTGATGATTATGCTGCTGATCTATGCCAGAAAGTTTAAAATCCCATTAATGACTGTTTTGGATGCCATCGCTATTGTTCTTCCGCTGGCAGGTGTTTTTATCAGACTTGCCAACCTTATGAACTCTGAAATCATCGGGACTCCTACCAATGTTCCATGGGCTTTTATATTCCATCAGGTAGATAACCTTCCAAGACATCCTGCTCAGTTGTATGAGGCGATTTCATATCTTATTATTTTCCTTATTGTTTATCTTATTTATAAGAAAAATATCTTTAAAATCGGAAAAGGTTTTTATTTCGGGATCAGTATTCTTTTAATCTTTATTATGAGAATCCTGATTGAGTTTATAAAAGTAGACCAGGTAGAATTTGAACATGGGATGAGCTTAAATATGGGACAGCTTTTAAGTATTCCTTTTGTGCTTCTGGGACTTTTCTTCATTATCAAAAGTGTATTGGAAAAAGGAAAGATGAAAACTTTATAGTCTTTCTTCCTCAAATCATAAAAAACTCACTGAAAGTTGTTTTCAGTGAGTTTCTTTTTTTAATAAGTTTCAGCTTATCTTGTTGTGTACCCCCCATTGGCAAAGATTGTCTGCCCTGTAATCCACCATCCGTCAGTGACCAGAAATTCTACTAATGGAGCAATGTCCTTAATATTGGTAAGTCCACCCAGTGCAGAGGCTGATTTGTGATAAGCAACGGCATCATCTGTTTCCTGCCCGTAGAAGAAAGGAGTATCCATCGGGCCTGGCGCTACAGCCGTTACAGAAATTCCTCTGGCTCCAAATTCTTTAGAAGCAGCCCTTGTAAAATGCTCTACCGGAGCTTTTGCGCCTGCATATGTGGAATAAAGCCCGGTATATGCAGCCAGTAATGAAGTCACAATGGTACAAATCTTACCGTGGTCATTTATTTTTTTACCAGCTTCCTGTAAAAAGAAATAGGCTGATTTTGAATTCACATTGAACATAGTATCATACTCTGCTTCCGTAGTTTCTGAAAACGGTTTTTTCAATACCATTCCTACGGTGTTAATTGCAATATCCACTCCGCCAAAACGGGAAATGGTTTCGTCAAAAAACTTTGCAATATTATCTACTTTGGTAAGGTCCCCCTGAAACAGAAATGCTTCAGCACCCAATGCCTGAACTTCAGCCAGTGTTTTTTCACTTTCAGCTCTTGAACTCTCACTGTTATAATGGATTGCCAGTTTCGCTCCTTTTGCCGCAAAATCTCTACTCAATAATCCGCCCAGGTTTTTACCTCCTCCGGCTATTAAAACAACTTT
Organism: Chryseobacterium sp. G0162; assembly: GCF_003815715.1. Taxonomy (NCBI): domain Bacteria; kingdom Pseudomonadati; phylum Bacteroidota; class Flavobacteriia; order Flavobacteriales; family Weeksellaceae; genus Chryseobacterium; species Chryseobacterium sp. G0162. The sequence continues at coordinate 1,034,930 of NZ_CP033922.1, forward strand.
TCCGTTGACATCTTGTGTTGACATTATTTTTAATTTTTAATGGTTGATGAAACAAAGTTGGACAATATCATCGGTCTCAACATGGTGAAATTTTCGGGAATTCATCAAAATTTCAGATTGGCTCAATTGAGAGCTTAAAAATCCTGTAAAATATTTAAAATTTATATAAACATATTTTTTCTCAATATCCTATTATCTGCCAGACAGATAGAGTTTGCATCCTGTTTTAGATATTAAACAAACGCTTAACTTTTCCTGATAAAGTGAGTTTTAGGCACAGCATTTGATACCTTCCCACCCGTATTAACACACACCATTTCATTTTTAATATATTTTTTTAAATCCTCAGCTTACTGAGGATTTTTTTGTGAAAATCACTCAATACTTCTTTATTCCTCTGTAAATAAGGAGATCCGGGCTGGTTTCTATAAAATCCATTTCTGATAATCAATCATTTAAAAACAGTTTTATTCATTTTATTGTTGTATATTTGCATATTATTAACCAAAGTCACTACTTTGTTTTCTGTAACGACTTAGAATATATATATTCAGTCTTTGCTTTTTGAGCAGCCATATTTTTAACTTTTATTCTTCTACCCAGAACAATACTTGTCGGAATTTTAAAGCTCTGTATGATTAGGGAAACCCAGAACAGGAAACATCGACGGGCTTTAAGGTCTAAGGCAGACCAGAGTGAACAATACAATTTATAGAAACTAAATACTAAAAATAATTTATGGCAGATTCTTTTTCTAAAAAGGAAAATTTCAAGAAAAAAATTCAAAAGCAAAAAGAAAAGGCGCTAAGACGCGAAGAACGTAAAACGAACAACAACAAAGGAGCGGAGGACGTATTCATGTATGTAGATGAATTCGGAAGATTAACTTCTACTCCACCAGAACAAAGACAGGAAGTAAACCTTGATGATATTCAATTAGGGGCTGCTCCTATTATTGAGGAAGATCCAAGAAAAACAGGGATCGTTACCTTCCTTAGTGAAAAAGGATATGGTTTCATTACTGAAGATAATTCTAAAGAAAATATCTTCTTCCACAATAATAACTGTGTAGAACCGGTAAAGAAAGGAAACAAAGTTTCTTTTGAAAAGGAGAAATCTCCAAAAGGATTTTCTGCAGTTGAAATCCAGATTGTCAAATAAGATCAATACATACTGCATTATATTGCAGCTATGTTTTTAAACTATACAAAAAGAGACCGTCTTACAGACTGTCTCTTTTTTTATTAAAATTGAGCCTGCTTCAATATTTTGCAGGAATTAGATTCTAACACAAACACATTGACAATCATCTGAAAATTCAGGATCACAATATTCTATGCTGTAACATCTTAATTGTTAGGTCCACATTTCGGATAATCCATAATTCCACCCCCCTGTACTGCTTTTAGTTGTTCTCTTGATACTTTTTTCAAATTTTTCATAATTAAATAGTTTTAATGATGTTATAAATATAATAATATTCCAATAACAGAGAATTATTTATCAAAATCAAAAGAAGCTGCCTCGCACGGAGACAGCCTCTTTCTTCATCGTAAAATAAAAATGGTCGGTTTACAAAACCGAAAAAGCTATGGTTTTAAACTATAGAATTTCTAATTCAGTTTTCCTCCTAAAGCTTTAAACAGCAGAACATTATTTCTGGTATTCTGATGCTGAAACTGTAAAAGATCCAGTTCTGCGGTCAATTTACTTTTCTGAGAATTAATCAGTTCAAAATAATTGGCATATCCTGTGAGATACAGATCATTGGAAACCTCTACACCCCGATCAAGAAAACCAACCTCTTCAGATTTTAATTTTAAAACCTTCTCATAAATCCTGGTTTGTTTCAAAATAGACTGAAGTTCATTAAATGCGGTGGTAATACTCTTCTGATAATTTAAAAAAGCAATCTCCTGCTCCTTGTTGGCTACTTTAAACTCATATTTCAACTGGCCTTTATTAAAAACAGGAACCATTAATCCCCCCAACAGCTGTCCTGCCAATGAACTTGGTTTGAAAAGCGTTTCCACAGAAAAAGAATTCATCCCGATTCCGGCTCCAAGGTCAATTTTCGGATAGAATGCAGCTCTTGCGGCCTTCGCATCTGCCTGGGAAGCTTCCAGTACATAATAATTAGCAGCTACATCCGGTCTCGAATGGATGACCGCTTCTACATTAATGGTTTTGTTTAAAACATCCATATTGGTTGGCATAAGCACTTTACCACGCTTTACCTCTCCACCATAACTTCCCGTCAAAGTGGTAATTGCCTGTTCAACAGTAACGATCTCCACTTTGATATGTTCGATTTCTGCCAGCCAGTTGTTATTCTGTGCTTTGAACTGTTGTACGGCAAGCTCGGTAGCTTTTCCCACTTCACGCTGTGCCAGGACAATTTCAAAAGCTCTCTGCTGAAGGTTATAATTCTTCTGATAAATGGCCAAACGGTTGTCTAAAGTTACCAACTGATAATACAGGTTCGCAATATCCGTGAAAAGTTCTACCTGAAGTAATCGCAGCCCTTCCGTGGAAGCCAGATATTTCTTCTGAGCAGCAATTTTTTTATTTTTCAGTTTACCCCAGGCATCAATTTCCCAGCTGCTCCTTACTCCCAACCAATAATTAGGCGTAAAATCACGGTTGATTTTCTGCTCTTCTGTAATATTGGGGGAAAGATTGGTATCATAATTCCCCACACCTTCCATGGTATATTTTCCATAGCGATTCCCGCTAGCTTCCGCTCCTACTTCAAGAGAAGGCAAAAGATCCATTTTTGATCTTTGCAGGAAACTATTAGCGATTTCCACTCTTTGTTGTGCAATCTGAAAATCAGGATTGGCCTGCACCACTTTATTAAAAAGCTCTAATAAATGAGCATCCGTGAAATAAGCTTTCAGATCAAGCTGCTGAAACTCTCCCGAATTGATCGTTTTAGCAGGTATTTCCGGCAGTGTCTGAGCCTTTTTGATATCAGCAACCTTTGGAACAGCACATGAAACTAAGCTTAATGCAGCTATTCCGCACAATATATGTCTATGATTTAATCTTTTCATCTTTCTTCTTATTTTCAAGTTTCGCAAAGAATATATATAGTCCCGGAATTACAACCAATCCGAAAATAGTTCCGATAAGCATTCCTCCTGCCGCAGCAGTACCAATGGAACGGTTACCGATTGCTCCAGCTCCAGATGCGATACACAATGGAATAAGCCCGGCCACAAAGGCAAAGGAAGTCATCAAGATAGGTCTCAGACGTTGTCTTGCTCCTTCAATTGCAGCTGGAACAATATCATATCCCTGCTTATTTCTGGCTACCGCAAATTCTACAATCAGAATGGCATTTTTAGCCAAAAGTCCGATCAGCATGACCAGCGCAACCTGTGCATAAATATTATTATCCAACCCTGCCAGTACCAAAGCGATATAGGATCCGAAGATTCCTGTCGGAAGGCTTAATAATACAGGTAACGGAAGAAGGAAACTCTCATATTGGGCTGCTAACAAAAGATAGACGAACAATAGGCAGATGAGGAATATATATACAGTTTGATTCCCTGATAAGATCTCTTCTCTCGTCATCCCCGACCATTCAATATCGAAACCTCTTGGAAGTACTTCTTTGGCTACACGTTCTACCGCTGCAATAGCATCACCGGAACTGTACCCCTCTGCAGGCTCTCCGTTAATCATGGCGGACATATACATATTATACCTTGTCAGTACTTCAGGACCATATACTTTTTCAATCGTGATAAATGTTGAAAAGGGAACCATTTCTCCTTTATCATTCTTCAGATATAAATTCAGGATACTTTCAGGAGTATCTCTGTGCTCCGGACTTGCCTGAACCATCACTTTATACATCTGACTGAAACGGATAAAATTGGTAGCATAATAGGATCCCAACATGGTTTGTAAGGTTGACATTGCATTGTCTACAGACACACCCTTTTTCGCTGCCATATCATAATCCACATTAATCATATATTGCGGGAAAGTGGCATCAAAACTAGTAAAGTTGTTCTGTAGCTCAGGCGCTTCATTCAGCTTTTTGACAAAATCTTTAGTGATCTTATCGGTATTTTCAATGGTTCCTCCTGTTCTATCCAGCAAACGCAATTCAAAACCACTGGTATTTCCGAATCCAGGAACAGTAGGGGGAGCAAAGATCTCAATCTGGGCATCAGCAATTCCTTTTGTCTTTTCTGAAAGTTCAGCAATCAGATCATTCACAGAAATGGATCTTTCTTTCCAATCTTTAAGGTTAATCATGGCCATTCCGTAAGATGAACCTGCGATTTCTGTAACAATACTGTATCCTGCAAGGGTTGTTACGTTTTCTACCCCTTTTATTTTCTTGGCAATAACCGTTACTTCATCCAATACCTTTTCCGTTCTTTCTACGGTGGCTCCCTGTGGAGTAGTTACACTTACATATACCATTCCCTGGTCTTCCATGGGAATAAATCCGGTTGGAAGGAATTTACTCGTTACAAAAGTTAACCCTATAAACAGGAATAACAACCCAAAAGTAACGGTAGTTCTTGTCGCAAATTTTGATAAAATCCCTACGTAGCCATTAGTCAATCTTTCAAAGCCTGTGTTGAAACTTTGAAAAGCCCTATCAATAATTGTTTTCTTTTTATTGTGATCGTGAGGTTTCAAAATAATCGCACACAATGCCGGAGTAAGCGTTAATGCATTCACCCCTGAAATAACAATACTGATCGCCAGTGTTAATGAAAACTGACGGTAAAATACTCCTACCGGACCATCCAGAAACGCCACAGGAATAAATACGGCAGACATTACAATGGTGATCGCCACTACTGCTCCTGCAATTTCCTTGGTAGCACTGATGGTAGCATCCATAGCGTTCATCCCTTCTTCCATTTTTACATGAACGGCTTCCACGACGACAATGGCATTATCCACCACAATTCCAATAGCCAATACCAAAGCGAATAATGTCAACAGGTTTACTGAGAAATCCATCATATTCATAAAGGCAAAGGTTCCAATCAATGCTACCGGAACCGCCAATACCGGAATTAACGTTGAACGCCAGTCCTGAAGGAAAATAAATACTACAATTCCTACCAGAATAAAGGCTTCGATAAGGGTTGTTAATACTGCACTGATAGAAGCATCAAGGAATCTGGAAACATCGTAGGCCATATTAAATTCCATTCCGGGAGGGAATGAAGTGCCTTTTAATTCTTCCATTTTAGCTTTTACGCTTTCAATTACTTCTGATGCATTGGACCCTGGGCGCTGCTTCATCATAATGGATGCAGAAGGCCTTCCGTCAGTTTTGGAAACCATTCCGTAGTTCATTGCCCCGAATTCTACCTTAGCAATATCCTTAAGCTTTAAAATTGTTCCGTCTACATCGGATCTGATCGGAACTTCTTCGTATTGCTTAGGCTCAAAGAATTTCCCTTTATATTTGATTACATACTGAAGCTGACTGGAAGTTTTTCCTGAAGTTTCTCCTACTTTTCCGGGTGCTGCTGAAATATTCTGTTTTTGCAATGAAGTAATCACTTCATCAGCAGAAATATTATAGGCTGCCATCTTCTGCGGATCAAGCCATACCCTCATGGAATATTCTTTCTGTCCCATGATCTCTGCACGTCCTACTCCGTCAATACGTTTCAGTTCCTGAAGAACATTAATATCTGTAAAGTTGTAAATGAATTGCTCATCCTGGCTCGGATCTGTACTCGTAATGTTGAGGTACATCAGCATACTGTTTACCTCCTTTTCAGTAGTTACCCCGGCACGAATTACCTCTTCAGGAAGCTCATCAAGGATGGTTGTTACCCTGTTCTGAACGTTTACTGCCGCCACATCAGGATCTGTTCCTACTTCAAAGAACACCTGGATCAGGGTAAGCCCATCATTGGACGTTACTGTTGACATATACGTCATTCCCGGAACTCCGTTGATGGCACGTTCCAAGGGAAGAGCAACCGCATTAGCGGAAACTTCAGCATTAGCCCCTGTATATTTTGCTGTTACCGTTACTGAAGGTGGTACAATATCCGGAAACTGGGTTATGGGCATCTTTAATAAGGCCATAATTCCCAGTAATACAAATAATATGGAAATAACCAACGAAAGAACCTTTCGTCTTATAAACATCTCTACCATAATAAGTTGATTTAAAGATTATGAAAGGTTAATACTTCTTTTTGATTTTAATAATATCACCATCCTTTAGGGACTGAGTACCTTCATAAATGATTAAATCTCCTTTTTTAAGACCACTTTCCACCATATAAGAATCTCTCAGTGTGCTTCCGATCTTAATGTTTGTCATTTTCACCTTATTCTGTTTATCCACTACAAAAACATAGGTTTTATCCTGAATGGAGAATGTAGATTTCTGCGGAATCAAAATGGCATTATCCTGATTTTCGGAAATAATCAATTTTCCTGAAGTACCGTGCTTAATCAAGCGGTCAGGGTTCGGGAAAAGGACTTTATAACGGATAGATCCAGTAGTTCTGTCGATTTCTCCTTCCGCTGTCTTTAAGGCTCCGTTAAACTGATAATTTACACCGTTTGGTAGGGTTAATTCAATCTTTTGATGGTTTCCAATCTTGTCATTGGCCAAAAGCTCAAAATAAAGATTTTCCGGGATTGAAAAGTAAGCGTAGACCTCATTAAGCTGGGATAATGTTGTCAGTAAAGTTCCATTTTCCACCAAGCTTCCATCTTTATGAGGAATCACGTCTATTACTCCATCAAAAGGTGCTGTAATCTTTGTGAAACTGATCTTCTGAAGTACCGTTCTTTTTTCTGCATCAGCAAAAGCATGCTTAGCCTGTGCGGATGAAAGCTTAGCCTTTACCAATTCCAGTTCATTATTAGCCACAAACTTTTTAGCGTGAAGGCTCTGAATCTGTTTCAGCTCCACTTCCGCAATACGAACATCTGCCTGAGTTTGTTTCAAAGCAGCGTTGGCTTTTAAAAGTTCCATCTGTAGCTCGGCATCATTGATTTTAAATAAAGGCTGCCCCTGATGAACAAATTGCCCTTCATTAACATAAATATGCTGAATAATTCCACCAATCCTGGAACGCATCTCCACATTTTTTTTAGCCTGAATATCCGTTACAAACTGATTGCTTACCAAGGTATCTTTTTCCTTGATTTCCAGTATAGGAACTTCTTTTTCTTTTTGGTTATTTTTTTTCTTGTCTTTATTGCATGACACTGCGAATAATATTGCAAGGCTGCAAATTATTACATTTTTAAAATACATTTCTGAATGTTTAGGTTATAAAATTTTCGTTAAAATAAATTGAAATTCAATAACTTAAACTAGTACAATTGGAGGAGATGGAGAAAAGACTTTACTCCACAGATAATGGAGACTGCAATATCAGGAAGTATGATTTTTGGAGCAACTTTTAAAGCTGCTGAAAAATCTCCAACTGCAGAATCATCCTTGCGTAGGGAATGCTTTACAATTTTAGACGCTGCAGGCAATGCATGCGTATTCATATCTGCTTCTTCGTAAACATCCAGCAAATGGATATTGTTTACATGTGGAAGGTGAGGAATATTCTGTAATGATTTTTCTGCCCAATTCGAATTGAAAAGGGAAAAAACCAATATGATATAAAAATAGAAAAGTGACCTCAGACCTGCCATGTCAATCAGAATACTTAGTTTTTTAGTAAAAACGATAGTGCTGCAAAAATAAGAAATTTTGATGGAGTTACTGTCTTTTAACTGTTAAAAAAACTTAAACAATGCTGATAAAATCACATTTTTCTTAGGATGAGTAAGGTTTTCTGAGGAAGATAGCAAAGCATAAAGTCGTAAAAAAGATTCTTCTTTCATTACAATAACAAAGACCTTGTTGATTTTTTTAATCTCGCTGATTAAGCTGATATGGCAGATAATAAATCTTTAAAAACCTGCAAGATCTATGGGATCTGCGAGAAATCATATTTCTTCCCTTGTCAGAAGGACAAACTATATACAATAACTGAACTCTTTAAAACAGTCTGCTTAAAACTCTGAACCGATAATCAAAGATATATTCCAGTTTCTTTTTCACAAATAAGGAATGGGCAATTTCGCCTAAGAATCCCATAGGAAGTTCATAATCTATAGAATCTCTCATCATTACTCCTTCATCATTGGGGATAAACTCATGGTGATGATTCCATAATTTGTAGGGACCTTTTTTTTGGAAATCTATGAAGCTTTTCTGAAAATCCACATGGGTAATTTCGGTCTGCCATTTCATCTTTATCCCAAATAATGGGGAAACATAGTAATCAATGAGCATTCCTTCATATATTTCATCATCTTTCATTTCTGTCAATACCGTAAACCCCATATCTTTCGGAGTAATTTCTGAAAGGTTATTGGCTGAGGAAAAGAATTTCCAGGCAGTTTCTACATCACAGTTTAGCTGTTGTTCACGGAAAAGCTTATGTTTCATTTTATTTCTTCTTAATTATCTCTCTCTATAAAGTCATAGCACAAAACAAAAAAAGAGGTTTCACGCTTATTTATAATGCTGGAAAATTCCAAAATCTGATGGTGTCCAAAGTGCTGCTTTCTGTCCTGCAGCCTTCAATGCATTATTGCTCCAGGTGTTGCAGGTATAAAGGAAACTGTATGTTCCTCTGGCATCATAAAATGCATCATTATCACCATACACTGCATTGGTAGGAATCAACATGAATTTTCCATTCTGATCTCTATCGAATTTATCTTCTACAAATTTGATTAAATTTTGATATTGGCTTCTGCTAATCATAATCATCTTACAATCTTCACCTTCTTTCATTGCATAATAGTAAGTACAATGCATGGCTGAATCGCTTAGCCAAAAAGCTGCTTTCACAGCTGTTGAAAATTTCAGGTCAGCCCAGGTTGGAGTATCCAGATAAAAGCCTTTATCTCCCCATCCTATTCCAATATATTGATAATCTGTTTTCTTAGATTTTGTATTTGCAAAAGGAATCATCAAGCTCCAATCTTTCAGATCGTTCTTTACAGGCATTACAATATCGGTATGAACACCGTTGGTATAGATATAAATGGGAATATCTTTCTTTTCACCATCATCTTTGGCAGAAACCGGAATGAACGGAATCAATAGTCCCAGGAGAACATAAACAATTACAATTCCCAGAATCACTCCAAGGATTTTCAACGTGTATATTAATATGGTTTTCACAGTCATGTTTTTGAATAAAATTTAATATATAATTTTTCGTAAAAGTATTTGTTTTAATCGAAAAATTGGCTATATTTAATTACGAAATATTCACAAATATGCGTAAAAATACCAAATCCCAAAAAAGATTTAAAGTAAGAGTAAAAACTGCTCCAAAAAGAATACAAAAAAAACGTTGATTTTCGGTGAGATTTAATCTCCTGAAGGTCAATTTTTCTTTTTAGGAAAGACTTTTTAGTCAGTTTATTCAATTAAATCTAAACCTCTTTAGCTTTTAAAATCTAAGGAATGGTCGGTTGTCAGCTTTTGTTTGGAACTTTAACAATTTCCAACACAGGAATCGTCACCAAATAGGTAAGCAAAATTTAATCTGAAGACCGCTCTAAAAATTCAATATTTCTCTTCAAACCTGCGAATTTGGTTCTTTTCACAGGTGATTTTTTGAAGATCTCGGAGAAAATTTCCTGAGTAATTTCTTTCCATTCTCCTTTTTTGAAGTTCTTCAGGGCTTCATTGGGTTTGAATCTGCTTTGCTGATGAGGAGCTGCAAAACGATTCCAGGGACAAACATCCTGACAGATATCACAACCAAACATCCAGTCTTCCATTTTATTTTTGAAATGATCCGGAATGTCATTTTTCAATTCTATGGTAGCATAGGAAATGCATTTGCTTCCATCAATAATTTTTTCAGAAACAATGGCATCTGTAGGACAAGCATCAATACATTTTCTGCAAGTTCCGCAATGATCTGTGGTTTCATGATCTGCTATAAGTTCCAGATCACAAATGATCTCAGCCAGGAAATAGAAAGATCCGTTTTGTTTGGTAATCAGATTCGCATTTTTCCCTACCCAGCCAATTCCTGATTTTCTGGCCCAGCTTCTCTCCAATACCGGTGCTGAATCTACAAAGACTCTGAATCCGAATTCTCCGATTTCTTCTTGCAGTTCAGCCACCATTTCACGAAGAATCTCTTTAATAACTTCATGATAGTCTTCAGCGTAGGCGTATTTTGATATTTTAAAGTTCTCCAGCATGGAGATTTTTTCTTCAGGAAAATAATTATAAGAAAGTGAAATAACGGATTTAGAACCTTCTACCAGCAGTCTTGGATCGAGCCTTTTATCGAAATGATTTTCCATATATTTCATTTCCCCATTACAGTTGTTTTTCAACCATTTTTCAAGGTGTCCGGCGTCTTCTTCCAGAAAATCTGCTTTAGATATGCCACAACCCTGAAAGCCAAAACGTTTAGCCTTGGTTTTTATCAGTTCGGAATATTTTTCAGCACCAGCGTTCATTAATTTCACACTGCAAAATTAAGATTATTTTATCAATCTTTAGTTTTGTCCGTCTTCATCACTTTCTTCTGAATGCAACATCCTTTCTTAAATTTATAGTTTCATTAAGATTTTTTTCAAAAAAAAAATACGTAATTTCGTCTATAATTTAATGTTTAAAACAAACAACTATGTCTTTAATAGAAGTAATACAATCTGGAAACTATGAATTGATCGACGTTCGTGAGCCTATGGAGCTTGAAATGGACGGAAATATAGATGGTGCCAAAAATATTCCACTGGGTGAAGTAGAAGACAGACAGGACGAGATCCTTTCTATTGAAAAGCCGGTAATTTTATTCTGCAGAAGTGGAAACAGAAGCGGAAAAGCATTGGAATACCTAAGCGCTCAAGGATTAAAGGACGGTTATAACGGCGGAGGCTGGGCTGAGCTGAAAGCTGTTCTTGAAGCAAACAGAGGAACTTTTTAAAAGTTCCTTTTTTTATACCTATTCACCATGAATCTAAAAGATCAATTTGAACAGCTTTGTTTACTTTTCACTGATGACCCAGACTTAATCAGCAACTTATGGAAAGAGATTGAAACTCAATACGCTGAAAAAAACAGGCATTATCACAATCTTCTTCATCTTGAAAATATGTTCAGGGAACTTGGCAGTGTAAAAAGTGATCTTTCTGATTTCAATGGAGTTTCTTTTTCTGTTTTCTATCATGATATTATCTATAAGGCTACCTCTAAATCCAATGAGGAAAAAAGTGCTCTGAAAGCCGCGGAAAGACTTTCCGAACTTGGTTTACATCAAAATAATATAAAAATTATTTCTGACCAGATCCTGGCTACCCAATTTCATGAGAAATCAGAAAATAAAGACACCAATTACCTTTTAGATACTGACCTTTCCATCCTTGGGAAAGATTTTGAAGTCTATATGGAGTATACCCGTAAAATTCGAAAAGAATATTCTATTTATCCTGATCTTCTTTATAAACCAGGCAGAAAAAAAGTGCTTACTCATTTTCTGGAGCTCGACAGTATTTTTAAGACAGATTATTTTAAGGAAAAGTATGAGATACAGGCAAGATCAAATATTGCTGCTGAAATCCAATTATTATAGTTTTTAGAAACAAAAAGAGATGCAAATTGCATCTCTTCACACATTCAGATCAAACAAAATATTTAATGATTTGCATCATTAATTTTCTCAACCACTAAATCTTATTTTCAAAAATAGAAAATATTATATCCCTTAGAAGAGATATTTATTGCGTATTTGTTGTAATTTTCAGGCTGGAGAGGTACTGAGATATTAGTTAATGTCGTTCATTCTTTGAATTAAATATTAAAAAATTATTTAAGCTTGTTTTAGAAATAAAGAAATAATTTAATTCGTCTCAAATCAAATTTTACAATAAGGAGGATCTTTACGAAAAACATGCATACATATTGTACAAATCAAAGCCAATATGCAGATTTAGCAATACATAAAATCTATGTTCCCCTTAGTTTGTAAAAAGAAAAAGCGATCTCAAATTGAGATAGCTTAATGTATTTATTTTGCTAAATTTATTTAGGGCTAAGAGTTATTCCCGATAAATTCTATAGCTTTTTCCAATACCAGCTCCGGAGCTTCTTTGTGTGGCGTATGTCCAATACCAGGAATAATGTATTTCTCAGCACTCCCACTTACCTGGGTAACGGTCTTATCAACCTGATCCAAAGTTCCATATTCATCATTTTCTCCCTGAATGAACAGAAGCGGGCAGGTGATATCTTTCAAAAGATATTCGATATTCCAGGATCTGTAATCATCACGGGTCCATGTTTCTGTCCAGGCTCTGAATAACATGTCTACTTTATCAGCATGGTATTTCTGCAGACGTTCAGGCAAATTTGTGGTCTTATAAGCTTCCCAGGCATCATAAACGCCTTTTAAGGTTACTTCTTCTACAAAGATATGTCCGGCTTCACAAATTACAGCTTCTACCCTTTCCGGATATTTTGCAGCTGTAATTAAAGCAATGGTTCCTCCATCGCTGTGTCCAAATAAAATTGAATTGTTGATATTAAGCTCTACTAAAAGGTCGTTTAATAGATCAGCTTCCAATTCCATATAATTTACTGGTCTTATATGAGTAGGCATTGGATAAGATTTCCCATATCCTAAACGGTCATAGACAAGGACATTACATTGGGTTTCTTCTGAAAGCTTAGCGGGTAAATCCCTCCAAAGTTGTACAGACCCCAACGAGTCATGTAAAAAAACAAGAGTGGGTTTATTTTCAAATGAATTATTATATTCTACGTAAAGGGCTTTATCTCCAATATTTACTATTTTATTCTCAACCATTTTCTTTAAGGCTTTAAAAATTGAAATTCCAAAAACAACAACGATTTAAATCCGGACAAAAATATAAAACGCTAAAATAAATACGAAATTTAAAAAGAAAATATGTAAAAAATCCCATTATAAAAACATAAAACCAGACAATGTTCAAAAATAAATTTATTTTTATACTTTTATAGGAAAAAGTCCACATGGAAAAATTAGGGAAACAGGAATTGGAACTACTAAGAGTTCTTCAGAAAAGTTCAAGATTCGACATTACAGATCTTACAGAGAAACTTAACATGTCCCGGACATCCATATATGACAAAATAAAAAAGCTGGAAAACGAAGGATATATCACTAATTATGTTGCATTAATTGATCCTAAGAAAGTAGGATTAAATTTTACAGTAATCATAACGGTGTCTCTTAACAGCCAGCAAATAGAATATGTGGAAGAATTTTCAAAGAAAATAGCAACTCTTGATGAAGTGGTAGAAGCATATGTGACAGGAGGTATCTTTGACTACATATTAAAAGTCATTGTACAAAGTCCTGAAGCTTTCAGTGATTTTATTGCTACGAAATTATCTGTTATTCCCCATATTAGTAAAATAAAAAGCTCATTTGTAATGAGCAATATCAAGCAATCTACTGAACTTCATTTCTAATAAAAAAAGAATCCTTATAAGGATTCTTTAATATTATAGTGTTGGCATTTTAATCTCATCAAATTCTTTTAACAGATGATTGAAAACCGTTTCCACCGGAAGAATATCATCAATCAAAGCTGAAACCTGCCCTATTTCAAGTTCACCATCTTCCATGTCACCTTCAAACATTCCACGTTTTGCTCTGGCTCTTCCTAATGAAGCAACTAATGCCTCTTTATTTCTTCCCGCCTGATAAATATCTTCCAGTTCATTGAAGAATTTATTTTTAACCATTCTTACCGGAGCTAATTCTTTTAGAGTAAGATGGGTATCTCCTTCCTGAAGTTCTGTAATTTTCTTTTTCCAATTTTCATGAGCACTTGCCTCTGTAGTAGCAGCGAAACGGGAACCAATCTGTACTCCGTCTGCCCCAAGAATCATTGCTGCTTTCATTTGGGAGCCTAAAGCAATTCCTCCAGCTGCAATTAATGGTTTTGAGATATGTTTTTTTACGTTAGGAATAAGGCAGAATGTGGTAGTTTCATCTCTTCCGTTGTGTCCTCCGGCTTCAAAACCTTCAGCAACTATTGCATCTACTCCGGCATCTTCACATTTTACTGCAAATTTGGTAGAAGATACTACGTGAGCGACTTTGATGCCTTCTTTCTGTAAAGTTTCCGTATAAGTTTTGGGGTTTCCTGCTGACGTAAAAACAATCTTCACTCCTTCTTCAAGAATAATTTGAATAATTTCTTCAATATTGGGATACAGCATTGGAACATTTACTCCAAAAGGTTTATTGGTAGCCTGTTTGCATTTCTGGATATTTTCTCTGAGGATATCAGGATACATGCTTCCTGCTCCAATTAATCCCAATCCTCCACAGTTGGAAACCGCTGATGCCAGCTTCCATCCGGAATGCCAGATCATCCCTGCCTGTATAATCGGATATTTGATATTAAAAAGTTCTGAAATTCTATTTTGACTGGCCTGCATATCATGTAGCTTTTTTGCCGCGTTGAAATCTATAAAATTGCCCATGCTGTAAAAATACTAAAAACAACCATTATCAGATCCTTCCATCAATTAAAAATATATTTAAAAGGGCTAAATATTATTATTTTTTATACTGCTCTAAAACCTCATCAATAATAAAGCTTATATTCAGAAAGTGTTGAACCAGCTCATGAATATTTTCCTGCATATTATCCGGCTTAAAGCTAACCCAACCCTGCATCAGAGTAAGTGGACCAAATTTTAGGCTTATATTGGGCCAGCCTTTTTGATATTTCGAAAATTCATTTCTAAAATCCTGAGCAAAATCTCTGCTGGCTATTTTATGGTTTTTAAATTCTCTAAGTTTTAAAGCATGAATATTGTAGTATAATTTCTCTTCTTGCAAAGCCTTATCATTAATCCAGACTGAAAAGAAAATTCTCCCGGCGGAGTCTAATGGAGCCTTCTGATCTGCTGCCCATTCCGGTTTATAAACTTTTAATGCAACAGATTCTAAAACAACTTCTATTGATACTTTCAAACCTAAACTTTCAAATTTTTCTTTAGAAATCTTTGCTATAGCTGAATGAAATTGTTTTGTATAAAAAGTATAATCCATCTCCTATTTTTTATAAAGATATTAAATACTAAGATTCAGATGTATAAAAAAAACCTTCAGAAATTCTGAAGGTTTTGATTTTATTTTTTGATTGAGTCTTTCTTCCAGTTGGATTTGAAATTACAATTATCGTAACGTCCATCAATGGAGATGAAAGTGGTTGGTAGCTTGGAATTAACAAATTTCTCAACCATTTCATTTTTCTTTTTATTGAGCGCCATCTGTTTGATACGGCTAAAGTCTGTTTCCAGAGTGATCTGGTGTGCAGGAATAACATCTTCAAGTTTAATGATCTTCACAGCTTTTCTTCTGTTATCTTCATCTTCAAAAGCAGAAGTAATATCTCCTTTATTCAAACCTGCCAATTCATAACTGATTGTTCCAGGAATACTTTCTCTTTCGATTTTGTCTGAACCGTCACCTCCAGGAATTATACCTGCGTTGAACTTGGTTCTTTTATCATCTGAGAACTTGAACGCTGCATCTTTAAACGTCATCTTTCCGTCCATGATTAAACCTCTGATGCTGTCTAATTTTGCTTTTGCTGTTTTAAGTTCTTCATCTGTAGGAGTTGCTTTCAAAAGAATATGTCTTGCGTCATATACTTTCCCTGATCTCTTCAACAACTGAATGATGTGGTATCCGAATTCAGATTCAATAGGATCTGAGATTTCATTTTCCTGAAGGTTTAAAGCTGCTGCTTCAAACGGCTTCACCATCTGTCCTTTGTTGATGTTTTTATATAGTCCTCCATTCGTAGCGGAACCTTCATCTTCAGAGTAAATTCTTGCCTGGCTTTCAAAAGTTTCCCCGCCAAGAATATCCTGTTTGATCTTTTTCAGTCTATTGATAAGATCCTGCTTATGAGCTTCCGTTAAGGTAGGATACATCATAATCTGAGCTAAAGTAACCTCATCTTTTACCTGTGGCAGCTGCATTTTATACATATTATAAAAATCAGTTACCTCATTAGGAGTAACGTCTGCTTTATCAGTAACTCTTTGGTATTTCGCCTGTCCGTAATATTGATCCGTATCGATTTTCTCGATAGCGTTTTTCATTTCGTAAGAATTTCTGAATTTATACGCAGTTAATAATGCTTTTTCATCCGGAAATTGAGAAAGCAACTGACGGTATTTTTGATTAGCCTGCTCTTTGATCGCAGCAGAACGGTTTTCAATTAACGTATCTTTTTTTGCTTCGTATACAAGAAGTTTGTTGTTGATAAGGCTTTCAAGAAACTCACATTTATCTGTGTTGGTAGCTCCCTGCTGTTTCCCATAATTCATCTGCTCCGTAACATCTGATTCCAAAACAATTTCATTTCCGATCACAGCAGCAATACCATCCACTAAATCTCCCGGTTTTAGCTGGGCATTCATCATATTAGAAGAAAATATCATGATGAAAATCCCAAGAAGATAAGTGATTTTTAGTTTATTTGTCATTTTACTATTTTAACAAGTTGCAAATTTAGAATTCTTAACGAATTTCACTCAATTTTTTATTATAAATATTTCTTAAAAAGACTTATTTACTGCAGTTCAACATCAAATGTCGTCAATTCTTTGAATTGTCTCAATCTGCTGAACATATCTGATTCGTTTACTTCTTCTATTCTTTGTGTTCCGAATTTCTCTACCGTGAAAGAAGCCATTGCAGATCCTACGATCAATGCAGACTTCATGGTATCAAAATCAATTTTACCTTTTTTAGCCAAATAAGCTGCAAAACCTCCTGCGAAAGTATCTCCTGCACCAGTTGGATCAAAAACATCTTCTAACGGAAGTGCCGGGATCGCAAATACTTTACCGTCGTGGAAAAGTAAAGCTCCGTGCTCTCCTTTTTTAATGATGACATATTCAGGTCCCATTGCATGGATCTTCTTAGCAGCTTTTACCAGAGAATATTCTCCTGAAAGTTGTCTTGCCTCTTCATCATTGATGGTAATTACGTCAGTTTTAGCAATCATATCCATCAAAATATCCCAAGCACAATCCATCCAGAAGTTCATGGTGTCAAGGATTACAAGTTTAGGACGGTTGTTCATTTTTTCCAATACGGATAACTGAACTCCAGGGTGTAGGTTACCAAGTAATAAAATTTCGGCATCCTGCATAGAATCCGGAATTTTCGGATCAAAGTTCTCCAATACGTTTACTTCTGTAGCCAACGTATCTCTAGTGTTCAGATCATTATGATATTTTCCTGACCAGAAGAATGTTTTTCCTTCTTTTACGATTTCAATTCCCTCGATATTTACTTCTCTGTTCGTGAACATATCAAGATGTTCCTGTGGAAAGTCTCCTCCTACTACAGAAACGATACCGGATTTAACGCCTAAAATAGATGAAGTGATCCCAATATAAGTAGCAGCTCCGCCTAAAATTTTGTCCGTTTTACCAAATGGTGTTTCAATTGCATCAAATGCAACACTTCCTACAACTAAAAGTTTCATATATTTTTCAATGTATATTAAAAGTAATTATTTTTTCCATTCAAAAGAGTCCAGCATATGTTTCATATCATTCTTGATATAGTTCACAGCAGGAGCCAGAGAGTCCGGTTTCGGTCTCGTATTAAAGTATAAGTAACCAGTCACGAAATGTTTCGTACTGTCTGTAATGTAAAATTGAAGATTGGAAGCACTCTGCCCTTTCAGCTCATAGAAATTCCCATATACTTTCTTTTCAGGGTATTCAAATGATTTTGTGTCTATAGAACTGGCTTTAATGGTATGTTCGTATACCATTTTTTCAGCTTCCTTGATATGTTCTGCAAAGTCATTCTGTATCGGGTAATAGGTTACAAAAACCTTTGCTTTCATCTTTGGATAGTTCAGATAATACCAGCAAGGCTTTTTCGCTGCGGTAATATTAGCGAAATCCGAATACTCGAAGGTATACGCACAGTTGTTTTCAAACTTCTGGTATTTCGGTTCCGGATATTCCAGACGCAGTTCTCCATACGGTTTTGGAACCGGGTCTTTTCCACATGAAATTAAAAGCAGTGATACAAAAATAAAAATGACTTTTTTAATCATTTTGCAAAAGTACAAATTAGATTTCAGATTTCGGAAGACAAATTTCAGTCTTTCAATGAGTTTTGAATGTAATTTTCCAAAGGCTTCGGAAAGGATTTATCATGAGAACCCTGCACGTCCGTAATCTGGTATTGATTTTCAGTAATAAAACGATTCCAGATGTCTTCTGAAGATACCTCAACCTTAAATATTTCAATAGTTAAATTCTTGTGTGTCAGTTTATGGCTAACCGTTTTAGAACCGGTAATAAAGGGCTTCATTTCAGGAGAAATAGAAGACGGAAACTCAAATAATTTCTTCCAGATAAAATCATCTTTTCGCTGACGGATCAGAAACTCCCCGTTTCTATGAACAAAATAATAAGTTAAAGCCAGATCTTCAGCCTTTACTTTTTTTGTTTTGACAGGGTAATCTGAAATTTTTTGTAAAGAAAAAGCAAGACAGTCTTCATTTATCGGACATTCTCCACATAATGGATTTTTAGGTTTACAGATTTCTGAACCAATATCCATCATCGCCTGGTTGAAATCTCCCACATTATCAGGCATTACCAAAGTCGCCAATTCTGAAAAATAAGTAAACGCCCTTGAGTTTGAAATATCAAAATCATCAGCAAAGAAACGGCTCAGCACACGGTAAAAGTTTCCATCTACTGCTGGCATTTTTCCACCAAAGCAGATACTTGAAACCGCTGCTGCTGTATACTTTCCAATTCCTTTCAGTTTCAAAATTTCTTCGTACTGATTGGGAAATATACCATTGTAATCATTCATGATCTGCTGGGCAGCTTTATGAATATTGATGGCTCTGGAATAATAGCCTAGTCCTTTCCAATAAAGCAAGACTTCATTTTCATCAGCTTCAGCTAAGGTTTTTACATCCGGAAATCTTTTAATGAAATTATTATAGTGATTGAGCCCCTGATTGATTCTTGTCTGCTGAAATACAATTTCGCAGATCCAAATTTTATACGGATCTTTTGTCTGTCTGAAAGGCAGATCTCTCGCATTATTCCGATACCATTCCAAAAGCCTGTTTCCTACATGAAGAAATTCTGAGGCTGCAATATTCTTTTCCAAAAACCAATCAATTTAAGTCGCTGAAGAGGTTTTGTCTCTTCGCCCTGTATCATTTCAGGAACGCAAAGATAGGTTTATTTTATTTTTTCAAATTCTATCTAATTTTTTAATTTCTATTCTTTATTTATTAAGTTGTATCGTAACAATGAATCTTGCTTATTTTTTCTTCACAGAATATACAGAAGCTCCTCTTAACCACTGGTATTTCAGGTTTCTGTCCTTCGCGATAAAACGATAACCATCCAATTTTTTCAGGTACAGATACATGGAATCTTCTTTCAGCTTTAGCTTGTGAGGAGACAAGAACATCATTGGCATATCCAGCACAGAATCTCTTACTGTTTTTAAAACTTTTCCTGATTTTACTTTATAGAGAAAAAATGGTTTTCCACGGCCCTTTGAACTGTCCGCTAACTTAACTTCCGAACTTGCTAAAACCAGTTCACTACCATCAAAACATTCTTCCTCATCCATAATATAAGCTTTCCCTTCCTGACGTTCGGCTGCAAAAAGGTCATCTTCATATTGATCAGGACTCTGATATTTTTTTTCACAACTTGCTAATACTGCCATTAATAGTATAGGCATACCGATGGCCAGTTTAATATTCATTTTAATATTCATAGGTATTGGTAGAAAAAAACCGATGTAAAAAATGCATCGGTTTTTATATTAAAAATAAGGTGTTATTATTCCTGAGCGTATTCTGCATCCCATTCGTTACCATCATCTCCTTTGTGTCCGTCAAGTTTAATAACGAAACTTTTTGTAGGGAAATAAGGGGTCATACGGATATCAAGCCATACTCTGTCTTTGTTTACTCTATCCTGTTCGAAACGAACGATCTTGAATTTCTCAATCAATTTGTCCGGTCCTTTGATATTATCAAGGAATGTTACAATTTGTCTTCTCAAATCGTCTTCGTTTTTAGCATTCCAGTTTTCGAAGGCTCTTCTGTTCAGGAAGTCCAGTAATACCTTTGTTACATAGTCGAATACACGAACTACAGAATAGGTTTGAAGACCAATGTTGTCTCCTGTAAATAATGTCTTCGCAGAGAAAGCCATGATTTTACCATATTCGTTAACCATTGGTACAAGACCCATTTTTTCCAACTGAGAAATTTCACTTTTCTTCAATTCGAATTTTACAGCGTCTACCTCGTTGATATTACCATGTTTTTTACCTGCTGCTACCTGAGACATCAGGGTTTTGTGAATTTTTCCTGCTAATGAAGTGGAAGGAGGAAGTTCCACGTTTTCTTCTTCTCCTACTTCTTCTGCTTTTCCACGTCCTACCAACCAGTTACACGTCATAATAACGTTACTTCTGTGAAGTTCACCACCTGTAAGATTCGCAGAATGGAATAGGTCTACTACATCATCCGGCTTGTCAAGATTAGCAAAGTCTGTAACCATCATTACTTTGTTTTCGTTACAGATTTTAGCCCACTTTTCAATAACTTTATTTGATCCTAAATATCCAGGGATAGCAAGGATTGAGTAGTTATCTCTAAGGTCCAAACGGTCATAGTAATTTTTAAATTCTTCAGAAATGGCATCAATGAATAAAGGATTGTCTAAGTCTGAAACCTGATCCAGGCTTGCATTAACAATACTTACATTATCCACTTTATCCAATTCTGTATTTTTGTAGAATTGAGCTACAGTTCTATAGTTAGTTTCTAACAAACGAACGGCATCTAATGTACTTTTTAAGTTTTTCTTTAAATTTTGATCAGCTTGTTGTGCTTTGGTTTTGCACGTATCTGCCATTTTATCTGCCGATTCGCTACCTTCTAAAAGGCTTACCCAAAGATTGATCTTCTGAAGAAGCTCTTTTCTTTCTTCTGCTTTATTGCCATCGTTAAGAAAGATTTCTTTCCTTGCTTTTCTTGTTGGGTTCATATTGGCGATACCGTCTACAACGGATTCAACAAAGCCAAAACCTCCCATTTTATTGAGTTCCGCAAGCGGGTTACCTTTCGGCTGACCTGAGTGTTGCTGCTGCTGTCCCTGCTGCTGGCTTTCTTGCGCCTGTAATTTGCTATCCATGATTTAATGTAAGTCTTTAATTATTTTTCAAGTTCTTGTGCTACATCCTTCAATACTTCGATGAACGCCGCTCTAGTTTGGTCGTTCTCTAACATATTACGAAGAATTTTATTGGTTTTTAACTGACGTACAATTTTATTGTACTGCTCCTGCTCCATGCTCAGCTGCTGAAGATAGTCAGATTTCTGAGTAAGGCTTTTAGGAGTAAAGTCTCCAAGATTCTGAAAACGGAATTCTTCATCAACCACTCCTCCATCTTCTGTTTCGTGTTGTACTGCCACAGAAGGCTGAAAATGTTTGAAGACATCTTCCACAGTTTTTAATCCTGTTACAATTTCAGGGGTATAAGATTCGTCTGTTGTAAGCTGGCTTACTATCAGTGATTTATTTTCCTGTATTTCCTGAATAGCTTCATTAGCGTCTACTTTTACCTCGTTTCCGCCAACACCATAATTAAACATTGCCATATTATTATTATTTTGAGATTTACTATTTGGTTTTGGATCTGTCTTTGAGTAATTTACAAATTATTCTAATATACTACTAATCCAAAGTTTAAATTTAAAAAAAAACTGTAACATACAAAATTTTTCTTAAATTATTTAATTTTATCTACGCTTATTTAGCATAAAATCACAATCTTACAATGTCACTAAGCTATGAAAAAATTAATAAACTTAAGCAACAAGAATTAGAAATTAATATTATCCGACAAGAGGTTGGAAGTTGTGCATGCTAAGGTTTAAAACGTTGACATGCATAGAAAACAAAAAAATTAATAATACTGCTTTCAGTTTTGTTTTTAGTTTCAATCCCCCCTTTTTCGGCTTTCTGATATCATCAAAAACGAAATATCTTATCCCGAACTTAAATTAAAATAAGAATTTCTGCAACCTGAAGAAAAAATATTCTTTATATTTAAATAAAGAAAACAGAATATGAAAGATGTAAAGATCGCGTTTAGGAAACCCATATATCCTGTTTCAGAAGCATTAGAACAGTATCTGGAAAAACATAACAGAACTACCAAAATTAAGTTTCTGTATGAAGACCTGCTAAGATTCACAGATAGTGTGAATATTCTGGATAAAGAAGGCAAAGATACTTTATGGCTCGGAGTAATGTATCCTGAATATGAGTTTAAAGAAATAGAGGCTAATTTAAATAAAATTTATACTCTTCTTCATTCTGACGGAGATGAAGCCACTTTGCCTTATCTTACAGTAGATACCATTGATTTTTGTACGTTTGGAAATTCTAAACCTTTTCGAATTCGGGTAAGAAATATTCTGAACGATAATTATACTAATTTTTATATCAAACAGGCGGATGCTTCACGGATATATGGACTGGAACTTGAAGATCTTCTTTCTCCCAACCGGATTAATTTTCTGATTTATAAAAACACTCTGATTGAAGAACATATTCTAGGAATTCCCGGAGATGTATTTATTCAAAAACACATGTCCAGCTGCACAGAGCAAGAAAAGGCACAAATTTCCAAAGAATTTGTAAAGTTCAATGAACGCTGTCTCATTGGGCTTCTGGGTGACATGCGCTCGTATAATTATGTTATTATTCCTATCCACGATTTTGATCAGGTTATTTACAGAATTCGCCCCATTGATTTTGATCAGCAAAGTTATGAAGGAAACCTAAAAGTGTATCTTCCCCAATATTTCAAAGAAAATAACCCGATGGTTACTATGGTAATGGAAAAGCTAAAGCCTAATTCTATAGAACAATATCGTAAAGAAGTACGTTCACAAATTGTAAAAAGAGTGACCAGCAGCAAAAACAGATTTGATGAACTCATTTCTATTATGAAAAAAGAAAATATTGCGCCGGAAGCCAATGTTACAGAGCTTAAAACGGCTTTGCGAAAGCTTACCTACGATGTCAATTTCAAGTATTGTAAAACCATGGGAGACATTATAGAAACCGGAATAAAGTTTGTTATCCGGAATTATAAGAAAGCCTATTAAAAAGAGAATCCATCTCACATTGAATGAGATGGATTCTTTCTTTTCTAACAATTTTTTGGTACTCTTACCAAATTTTTATTCTGTCTTCAGGAGCTTTATACATTTTATCCCCCGATTTGATATCAAATGCTTTAATAAATGAGTCCTGATTCACCAATGGACCGAAAGCTCTGTACATTCCCGGAGAGTGCGGATCTGTTTTCACCTGGTTAATCATATATTCATTGGTTGCTTTTGTTCTCCAAACAGTTGCCCAGCTCATAAAGAATCTCTGATCCTGAGTGAATCCGCTGATCTTTCCTGGGTTTCCTTTATCTTTAAGGTACATCTGAAGAGCGTCGTAAGCTACTGCTACTCCACCTAAGTCACCAATATTTTCTCCACTTGTAAATTTACCATTTACAAAACTTCCTTTTACAGGCTCATAAGAACTGTACTGAGCTGCTAACTGAGCTACTTTTGCATCAAAGTTCTTACGGTCAGCATCAGTCCACCAGTTGTTAAGGTTTCCATCTCCATCGAAACGGGAACCACTGTCATCAAAACCGTGAGAGATCTCGTGACCGATTACCGCTCCAATTCCACCGAAGTTTACAGCAGCATCTGCTTTAGGATTGTAGAAAGGCGGCTGAAGAATTGCTGCCGGGAATACGATTTCGTTGTTTGATCCGCTATAGTAAGCATTTACCGTTTGCGGAGACATTCCCCATTCAGCCTTATCAACCGGTTTTCCTACCTTATCAAGGTTTCTCTGGTACTGCCATGCAGATACATTTTGTAAGTTAGCATACAATGACCCGCCTTGTTTTGGAGATTCCACTTTTAACTGGCTATAATCTTTCCATTTATCCGGATAAGCAATCTTTACTGTAAACTTGGATAGTTTTTCCTGAGCCTTTACTTTTGTTTCAGGAGACATCCAATCGATATTTGCAATATGGGTTTTAAATGATTTTAAAAGATAATCAATATAAGTTTCCATTTGTTGTTTGGCTTCCGGAGTAAAGTATTTCTCTACATATAATTTACCGAATGCTTCTCCCAGAACACCATTCACAAGGGTTAGCCCTCTTTTGTTCATAGGTCGTTGTTCTTTTTGCCCCTGTAAATCTTTTGCATAGAAATCAAATCTGATCTGCTCAAGATTTTCATCAAGGTTACTGGCATTACCATTAATCAGATGATATTTCAGATAGTCTTTTAATAAAGGAAGGTTTTTCTGCGTGATGAACTGATCCATGTTCTGGTAGTATTTCAGTTCTCCGATGATTACCCTGTCAGTATTTACTCCTGCATCTTTAAGGTATTTTGCAAGATCAACATTTTTCACTACTCCTGCTAACTCAGAAACGTTTTTAGGGTTGTATCTTAAATTAGCATCTCTGTTCTGCTCTAATGTCAACAAGTAGTTCGCCAGTTGCTTTTCAAAATCCACTACATTCTGTGCAGCCTGAGTAGAATTTTTATAGCCTAAAACCCCGAACAACTTTCCAACATACGCCTGATATTGCCCTAAAGTTTTAGTATTGGCCTCGTTTACTTTCTGATAATAATCTCTTCCTAGACCAAGATCCGGACCTCCCAGATATACTGCATTCATCTTAGAGTTTTTCATATCTGCTCCTGCTCTCCATCCATAGAAAGAATTATCTCCTAATTTGGTAGCTTCTAAAAGATACTTTTGAAGATCATTTAGATTTTTAATCGCATCAATTTTTGTAAGATCTGCTTTGATTGGGCTTAATCCATCAGCATTTCTTTTCGCAGTATCCATAAAGGAAGCATAAAGACTTTGGATTTTCTGTCCTTCAGAACCGGCAGGATAAGTTTCGGTAAGGATCTTATTTAAAATATCCAATGAAGCGTCATCCACATTTTCTCTCAACGCATTGAAAGATCCCCAATTGGCTTTATCTGAAGGAATCTGAGTAGTTTTCACCCAATTTCCGTTCACATAGCTAAAAAAGTCATCCTGTGGACGGACACCTGTATCCATATAAGATAAATTGATCCCTTCCTCTTTTACTTCTTCTTTTGCCGGCGTTGCAACGGTTGCTGTAGCCTCTGTTTTTGTATCTGTCCCTGCAGTTTTTGCAGCACCACACGAATTTAGCAATACTATACCCGAAAAGGCAAGTATACCAATATTTAGCTTTTTCATTGAAGATAATTTTTGATTTTACACAAACTTATCAAATATACGAACTTTAATGATATGTAATGAAGGATAACTGATAATTGATAAGAAAGTGGTAAGTTTTTGGGTTTGGTTTGGAGAAGAGATGTTGTGGAAATGTCAACTACCCTGTTAAAAATGCTTTAAATATTTGACACCCCTCCGAAAGAATGGGATTGTGGTTAAAATATTGTGTAAACTCCATTCTGTTATCTTATCCTATGTTGTAAAAAAACAAAAAAACCGCTCATTGCTGAGCGGTTTATATATTTTACCAGATTTTGATTCTGTCTTCCGGAGCTTTGTATAATTTGTCTCCTTTTTTCACATCAAATGCTTTGTAGAATGCATCAACATTGATTAGCGGACCGAAACTTCTGAAGTAACCCGGAGAGTGCGGATCTGTCTTCACTTGGTTGACCATGTATTTTTCACTTGATAAAGTTCTCCAAACGGTTGCCCAGCTTAAGAAGAATCTCTGATCCTGAGTAAATCCACTGATCTTTCCTGGATTTCCTTTATCTTTTAAGTACATTTGAAGAGCATCGTAAGCGATGTTTACTCCACCTAAGTCAGCAATGTTTTCACCGTTTGTGAAGGTTCCGTTTACGAATGTTCCTTTTACAGGTTCATATTTGTCATATTGAGCTGCAAGGGCTTTAGTCGCTTTTTCAAAGTTCGCCTTATCTTCCGGAGTCCACCAGTCTACAAGGTTACCATCTGCATCAAACTGAGCACCTGAATCATCGAATCCGTGGCTTATTTCGTGACCGATAACAGCTCCAATTCCTCCAAAATTTACTGCTGCATCAGCCTTAGGATTGAAGAATGGCGGCTGAAGAATCGCTGCAGGGAATACGATTTCGTTATATACCGGGTTGTAATAAGCATTTACAGTCTGTGGCGTCATTCCCCATTCTGTTTTATCCACCGGTTTTCCGATTTTTGCTAAATCTTTATTGTATTGCCACTCCCCGATATTCTGAAGGTTTTTGTATAATGTACCTCCTTTCGACTCAGGAGTGATCTCCAGTTTTGAATAATCTTTCCATTTGTCCGGATAAGCAACTTTTACAGTGAATTTATTCAATTTCTGCATTGCTTTCTCCTTAGTAGTAGAAGACATCCAAGTCAGGTTATTGATGTGGAGTGTAAAGCTCTTCTTTAAGTAATCGATCAATTCCACCATCTGAGCTTTAGCTTCAGCCGGGAAGTATTTTTCAACATAGAGTTTACCGAAAGCTTCTCCTAAGTTTCTATTGATTAATTCGAAACCTCTTTTGTTTAGTGCTCTCTGCTCCTGCTGACCTCTTAAATATTTACCAAAGAAAGCAAACTTCATATCTCCAAGTTTTTCACTCAGGTAAGAGGCACTTCCATTAATCATATGGAATTTCAGATAATCTTTAATGATTGGAAGATTCTCAGCATTCACCAATTTATCAAAGTTCTTATAATATTCCAGTTCTCCGATAATTACCTTATCTGTATTTACTCCTACTTTTTTAAGGTAAGCCGGAAGATCTACCCCTTTTACTAACGCTGAAAGCTCAGCCATCGTTTTAGGATTATATTGAAGAGTATTATCACGACTTTGCTCGTTTGTTAAGAGCGTCTTTGCAATGCTTTTTTCGTAATTAACGATATTTTTTGCAGCTTCGTCAGCATTTTTGTATCCTAATTCCTTCAGCATAGAAGCTACATATTTCTGATATTCAGCAATAGCTTCTGTATTTTTTTCATTTACTTTCTGATAATAGTCTCTCCCTAAACCAAGAGAAGCATCACCTAAGTAAACAGCATTCATATTAGAGTTCTTTAAGTCAGCATAGACTCCCCATCCGTAGAAAAGATTTTCACCTTCCTTCGTTACAGAAGTCAGATAGTTCTGAAGGTCAGCCATATTTTTGATCGCATCAATTTTATTCAGATGGTCCTGAATAGGCTTAATTCCGTCAGCATTTCTCTTCTGCATATTCATGTAAGAAGCATATAGATCCTGAATCTTCTTCCCTTCACTTCCGTCAGTAAATTTATCTTTCAAAAGCGAGTTCAGGATGGTCATGGAATTGTTATCCGTATCCTCTCCTAATTTATTGAAGCTTCCCCAAGTTGGCTTATCAGCTGGAATTTTAGCTGTTTTCATCCATGTTCCACTCACATAATTATAAAAATCATCTTGTGGACGCACTGAAGTATCCATTAAGCTAAGGTCTAAACCTTTATCCGTATTGTTTACTGCTACTTTAGCAGCTTTAGCTTGTGCACTCACTGTATTTTGAGAACAGATCCCTGCTATTAGAAACAAAGAAAGCGTTAGTTTTTTCATTATGATAACAATTTATACAATATGTATGATTTATTTCTTATTTGTTACTTTTTCATCAAATAAATTTAAACAAATAATATCAGAGCAGAATAAGAATTTATAAATTGGCAGGATGGAAGATGAAAGATGGAGATTATAAAAGTCACAAAAATGGCTATTGTACTCATTTTCTCCTTTTTAAAAAAGTCTATTGGAACTCTCAGTTAATACAACTAAAAGTAACTTCTAACCTCCCACTTTCTGCCTCCATTCTTTTAAGTAGTTGCTATCTCTTTTACATTTCCTGTACGTTTCAGGAAGCCCCAGGACTGCATTTCGCCTTTCAATGCTTTTCTTAAACTTTTAAATAATACAATATACATCAGCCATCTATATCCAAATCTTTGCGGAATGATATAGAGCAGATTCACTAGTTTTTCCCGTTGCATAATAAATGCTATTAATGCCAGGGATGCATCCACCAAAAGGAAGATCAGGTAATAACCGAATATTTTACTTCCGTTTCCTGATAGAATTCCAAAGAACATAATAAGATCTGCCAATGGTGAGAAAAACGGAATGATATACTGGAACAATAAAATATTCGGCATCGCCCAAAGTCCCAGTCCTTTATATTTAGGATTAAGGAACGTCTGTCTCTGTTTCCAAAACATCTGCATGATTCCGTAAGTCCAGCGGAAACGTTGTTTCAGGAATTGTGTTACGCTTTCCGGAGCTTCCGTTACTGCAATAGCCTGATTCTCATTAGCAACGGTATAACCGGCTCTTAAGATTTTTACTGTAATATCACAATCTTCAGCTAAAGTATCGGAAGAATACCCTCCTGCTTCAAGAATTACTGATCTTTTAAAGGCTCCGATAGCACCAGGAATTACAGTGATTGCATTGATATGAGCATAGGCTAATCTGTCAAAATTCTGACTTGTCGTGTATTCTATTGCCTGCCATTTGGTCAGCCAGTTTACAGTGTTTCCTACTTTTACATTTCCTGCTACTGCTGCTATTTTTTCTTCAGGACTTGCATTCAGGAATCTTGCGATCAAATATTTTACTGCGTCCTGTTGCAGTTTAGTATCTGCGTCTATACACACTACATATTCAGCATCAGTTTGTGAAATCCCAAAGTTTAGAGCAGTTGCTTTTCCACCGTTTTCTTTTGTAAATATTTCCAACTTCGGATGATTCGGAAAAGCTTCTTTCGCCTTTTCAAATGTTGAATCTTTGCTTCCGTCATCTACCATGATGATATTAAAATTCGGATAGGTTTGTTTCAACAGATTATGCAATGAAGATACTATATTTACTTCTTCATTGTAAGCAGGCACAATAATGGAAACCTTTGGATACAATTCAAGCGTTGGAAATTCACCCAGTTTTTTCTCTTTTTTTCTTTCTTTAAAAGCCCAATACGCCATTAACAATAGTCTTATCAATCCCAGCACAATGAAAATAGTAAACAGTGCCACCAAAAAGTGACTCACTCCATAGATCACGGTTGCCAATACTAAATTAAGCTGCATGATATAATAAGATCTGGTTTTAGGAACTTCAGGCATCAGTTCGCTTTTGCTCTTATGCAGAATACTGGTAAGATTGGTAAAATGATAGCCTTGTTTCTGAAGGGTTGGAATTAAAATCTTCAACGCTTTTACAGTTTCTTCTCTGGTGTCACCACCAGCATCATGAAGCAATATAATATTCCCTCTTTGCTGCTTGATTCCAGCCATTACACGTTTCACAATTTCATCTGCTTTTATTCCGGGCTGCCAGTCTTCCGGATCAATATTTTCTCCAATGTCCAGGTAGTTTTGCTGTCTTGCCAATGCCACCGGGATGATCTCTTCTGAAGTGGTAGGCTCAGAGTCTGCGTTATAAGGGGCACGGAAAAGGATTGTACTGTGTCCTGTTACACATTCTATGAGAAGTCTTGTAAGTTTCAGTTCAAGTAAAGCTCTCTCCGGGCTTACTTTTGCTACATTTTCATGCGTAAAAGTGTGGTTTCCTATTTCATGACCTTCACGATAGATTCTCCTAACCAGCGGAAGATTTTTTTCTGCATTTAAACCTACTAAAAAGAAGGCTGCCGGAACATGGTATTTGGACAATATATCTAATACCTGAGGCGTGTAAGTTTCATCGGGCCCATCATCAAATGTCAGTACCAGTTCTTTCTGCGGAGCACTTCCATATTTTTTTACTTCATAAGAACTTGGATACGTAATATAGTTTTCATCTGTGATGATTTTCTCTTTCGGATCTATTTCCAATGCAATTTTACCATCATGGGGCGTATTTAGAACATCCAATACTTCCCCATCCCCGATATAATCCACCATGGTCTGTCCTTTTACATTTTCCAGTGTTTTTAAATTTAACTTAGAAAGCCCGGCAAATGTAAGGTCCTTATCATAGAAGTTCCAGATTCTGCTGTCTTCACTTCCCAGTCTCCAAAGGGCTGTTCCGGCTAATGGATATTCAGAAGAGAAACGCATGGTGTTAAAAATGGACGCTGCATCATTAAAAAATACAGTATGGCTATTATTTTTTGAATCTGTATAAGAATAGTTTAGATTAAAGGTATTGTCATTAAAATCAATCACCGCTTTACTGGCACTTGCTTTAGTGATCGCCTGCATATACGTTACTGAAGTATTGTCATCCTTGTTGGAACTCCAGTCATAACCATACGCTCCCAACCCAAGAATAATTTTATGAGGAGAGGTTTGCTTAACGACTTTACCCGTCTGAGCTTCGATCCATTTCTGTGAAGAAACAGGACCAGCATCACTCCCTGCAGAATATTCATCATAAGCCATCAATACAAAGTAATCTACATAAGGATCTAATCTCGGAATGTTATAATCATCATTGTCCGTCATAATATCCATGGTTACCAACAGTTGATTCTGTTTAAAAGTTCCTGAAAGTTCTTTCATAAAAGCAATCAGGTTTTCATCAGAATCAAGGTTCATATCTTCAAAGTCGATATTGATGCCTTTGAAATGATATTTCAGGCACTGTTGGGTAAGCTTTTGAATAAGAACCGTTCTTTTCTTTGGATCATTCAAAACTTTTCCCAGCCCTTCAGCACGGAATTCCTGATTAGAATTATTGCTCAAAATAGGCATGGCTGCCACTCCTGTTCTTTTGATTATTTTATATCCTTCCGGGTCAACGTTGGTTTTCAGGTCTCCTGTTTTAGGATCAAGGAAAAACCATTCAGGAAATACCAGATTGACGTGTCTGATGTTTCTTTTTAAAGACATCAGAGACTGTGGATCCCATGCTACATAGAAGGCGGAACGAATTCCTCCGGGAAACTGAGCCCAGTTTCTATTTTGATTTTTATATCGTTCTGCTCTTGCCTTTTGAATCTTGGCAAGACTGGTATGAATGTTTTTTTCAGAGATGAAGCTTCTGAAGCCTTTATACTCTTTAGAAATTTTATTTTCCTGAAGATAAGGTTTATTCGCTGTAATTACTGCTTTATAATCTTCTTTAAAAGGAATTTTTGGACTTCTGTCCAGGGTCATCATCAAACCTAACGCTAAAAGAAGGAGCGCCGCAACAAAAATAAAGATACGGCTTCCCCATTGTACACTTTTCCAACGTTTCTTGCTGTTGGTCTGAAAAATCTGTTTGGAATTTTCCACGATTTTAAAATTTTAATGAATGATTTTCAAAAAGTGTGAAAAAGCACATTAAAATTAATTAAAAAAAAATTAAAAATATAACCATTTACTTAGTGACTTATCAAAAGCCCTACAAGATCCTGAATCACCTTCTGGGAAACGAAATCCATAAAGTCTACTCTTTCCAGATGAGGCAAGTATAATTTTGAAGTTACTTCCTGATTATTAATTCGTATCGTATAAAAAACGGTTCCTATATCTTTACCATCCTCCCCTTTTCCAGGGCCTGCCACACCAGTAGTAGAAAGGGAAATATGGGTATCAAATAATTCCTGACATCCTTTTGCCATTTCCTGGGCGACCTGTTCACTGACTACAGTAAACTGATCTACCGTTTCTCTGGAAACATTTAAAATTTTGATTTTTTTCTCTGTAGCATAAGCGACCATTCCCCCAAGAAAATATTTTGAGCTTCCGGAAACTGAAGTAATCATTTTTGCCAATTCTCCTCCGGTACAGCTTTCTGCGGTTGAAATAGTGAGTTTTCTTTCTGTAAGAATTTCTGCCAGAATCTTCTCTATTTTATCTTCAGACATCGCAATCACATGATCCTTGATAAGAGGAAGCAGTTTCTGGATTTCATTTTCTGTCTGTTGTTTTAAAGCTTCTTCATTGTTTCCTGATGCTGTTATTCTCAATTTTACCCTGGTTCCTACCGGAAGGTAAGACAATGAGATGTTTTCAGGAAGGGCAAGCTCCCAGTCTTCAATGGTATCTGCGAGAATACTCTCCGGAATCCCCACTACAGAAACAATTCTTGAATGAATATAGTTAAGATTGAATTTTTCCTGTAAATAAGGAATAATCTGATCTTTTATCAATGGTTTTACTTCATAAGGAACACCAGGCAAACTGTAGCTCAGTTTTCCATCCAGTTCCATCATCATACAGGGTGCAGTTCCAAAATGGTTTTGAAAAACAATAGATTTTGTAGGTACAAAAGCCTGTTCTTTATTTCTTTCCAGAATATCTGCTCTTCCACGTCTTTCCATGTATCCTTTAAGGTGGTTAAAAGTTACCTCATCCAAAGCAATTTCGTCATTGAAAAATTCTGCAAGTGCCTTTTTGGTCTTATCATCCCTTGTAGGACCCAATCCGCCAGTTGTAATGATGAGATCACCTAATTGAAAGGCAGCACTTAATGTATTCTTAATGGTATCTATTTCGTCTGAAATAGTAAAGATCTGTACAACCTTTATTCCGATATTTTTAAGTTCAGAGGCAATAAAATTGGAATTGGTATCTACCGTATTTCCGGAAAGGATTTCGTCACCAATAGTGATTAGGACTGCTTTTTCCATATATGAGATTCTTGAAAAAAATTGTGTTGCAAATGACGGAAAAATATGCGGCTGTGGCAATATAAATTGATTTTTTCTATTTTTGACAGAAATTAGTTATAGTTATGTCTAAATATGATGATGCTTCATGGCATTATGGTGGTGATTTTCCTGAAGGGCTTCCTCAGAAAAACGGAGCAACGCATACCGGTATGTTCCTGAACTGGTGTATTCAGAATGATCTGATCTCCGATGAACTGAAGGAAGATCATGAAGAGGAAATTGAAAAATTAAAACGAAGAGAGATTACAGGTGCAGAATTCATTATGGATTCTTGTGATGGAAAATTCTCTGAATATGACCTGAATGATCTTGGAAACAGTTTTGCAAAGGATTATTATGCTGATGAAACCGATTTTGGAAACCGATACAGTTCTTTTGCTGATGATTTCGTCAATCTTTTTGATACTAAAGCCGAGGAAAACGATTATGAATATGAAACTTTCTACCATATAGAAGATACCTACGAAAACTATGATCTGATGAAGCAGGTCATTGATTATCGTTTTGAGGAATGGAAGGAATATATTAAAGGATAAAATATAAAAAAGTAAAAGGCAAATCGTAATGTTATGATTTGCCTTTCTGCTTTATTATTGATTATGTTTCACCCAGATGAGTTCATCAGTATTATAACCGATTTTTCTGGCTTTTTCAATAAAACGTTGCCGGATACTTTCCGGAATGGTTGTCGTTCGGGAGAGAATCCAGAGGTATTTTAAGCTGCTTCCTGCTACCAGAGCATATTGATAGTCTTCATCAATATCAATGACATTATAACCGGCCCAAATGGGCTTGAAAAAGGATACTTTAAGCCTTGCTTCGGTGGGATCTTTAACGAATTTAGCTTCCCCAATAGACTCATTCCATACTTTTTTGAGATAATCGTACCCTTTATTTCTCACCTGAATACTGCCATTGGGATTCTCTGAATATTCTGCAGTAACGTTATCCATATTTTTCTCGAATCTGTAATCAAAACGGGCTATTTCATACCATCTTCCGAGATATTTTTTAACATCAAAATTCTTGACTGCCCGAGTTCCTCTCGGAATGCCTACGGAATAAGAATGAAAAGCCATATACGCCAAAGCTCCTAACGAAACGGGAAGTATTATTTTATGAAGGGTTTTCATGATAGAAATATTTTGTGTGGTTGTAATGAAAACGTCAAAAATAATGCCTTTGGCCTGTTAAAGAACGATAAATTCTAGGAAAACACCTTTAGAAAGTTATCTTTAAAACTTCCTGAAACCTCAATTTCAGTATCATCAGCAAGCATTACGGTTCCGCTTTTATGGTAAGATTTCACAAAGGTTGCATTGATAATATGAGAACGGTGAACTCTTACAAAAGGGTTTTCCAACAAATCATCAAAATGTTTCAAAAACCGGCAGACCATTTTCTTTGAACCATCGGTAAGGTACACCTGAGTAAAGTTCCCATCTGCCTGGAGTCTGAGAATATCTTCTGTTTTCACGACATCAAATCCTTGTAAAGTAGGAAGGATAAGCTGTTGTTTTTCAGGTTTTAACTTTAAATTCTCCAACAGAATTTTATTCCGGTTAAGCTCTTCCTTTTTTTCTATGCTTTCAACAACCTTGTTTACAGCCAAAATAAGTTCCTGTATATCAATAGGCTTTAAAATATAATAACTTGCTGATTTGTTTAAAGCCTGTAAAGAATATTGCGAAAATGCAGTAATGAAAATGGTTTCATAGGCAAACTCCTTGGTAGCTTCCAATACGTCAAAGGCATTTCCGAAAGGCATTTCTACATCTAAAAAAACCAATTGAGGCTGTTTCTCTGCAATTAAAGGAACGGCTTCTTTAATATTTTCCGCTTCACCAAGAATTTCTACCTGTGGGCAATATTTGGTGAGATAGCTTCTCAATACTTCTCTTGCGATCAGTTCATCATCTACAATTACAGCTTTGATCTTCATTGGATTTAAATATTAAATGGCAGGTAATAGATTACAGATGCAAATTAGGGATATTTGGCTAACCATGCAATCTTACCAATCAAGTCATACTCTTTTCCATTTCCAGGCATACATTACAATCAAAATTGTTATAATGCATTCCACTACTGCAAGGAAAACATAAAACAGATACCATTCTGAAAAGGATGAAATACCAATAAGGAGTATCACCACAGTAAAAAAGATTCCGAAAGCAATATTAAGGATTCTGTTGATCACCGGTTTCAGAATAAGGGAAAGAAATACCATAACCGCAGGTATTGCCAAAACAACTGCCGCCAATAACAAATTCAGTGGAGCATTCAATAGATTATGGCCATCTACAAGCCCTTGTGTTTTTCCCGGAGTATACAGTTCAAAGTAATCACCGTATAAATAACACAATGTAACAGAGGTCCAAAGGCCGGCAAGTATAATTTTGACGTTTACCTGGATGTCTTCAAGTTGGGTAGAATTGTTCATGGTATATTAGTTTTGATTATTAATGGTTTTACTCTTCACCCCTACAATCAATAGCCACAGGCACATCCCTATTTCCCCTATTGAAGCGGGTAATGTTATATACCCTGATATTGCATAATCCGGAAAATGAGGAATCGTAGTTCTTCCAAAAACATTGAGAACATATCCTAAACAGCCCAACATTAAAAAAACACCTAAAATTTTGGGTAAAAATCCGGACCTATAAACCAGATACCCCAATGGAAACAGCCAAAGTCCCCAGAAAATCTGAACAATTAAAATTCCTTTATTATAATTATTAAGTAAAAGCATCATCTGAGCCTGTAGCTGCTGGGTATCAAATATTTTTAAATAATCAGCTCCCTCAACAAGGGTAAGTACAGAAAACTTACTTTGAAGATTAATAAAAGAAATGGGTACACTGATAAGTGCAAAAATAACCATCAGCCTTGCTGCATTTTTGTCAGTTTCTTTCAACAGCTGATACAAAACTAAAGGAAGGAATGCAAAAGCAATATAGCAAAGCATACTGCTTGCAATGCCCAACCTGAATAAGGATGACGAAGAAATATGATGAAAAGTAAGTTCCGGATCTTCCCACACAATCAATTGTGATGGTACATACATTAAGCTGTAAAAACCGGTTATGATGACAACAAGATAAATAAATCCTGCTAATCGGGCTGTTTTATTATTGACATTCATCTGATTAGTTTTAAACTAATAAGACAATATCTATTTAATTTTTGTTACAATAAAAAGTAATTATATGAAAAAAAAATAATAAAAGTTTCTTTAGAATATAATTTTGGAAAACTACTGATATTTTCCGTTTTTGAATTTCAATGTGCTATAAGTTGTTTTGGAAGTTTCTTTTCCCCCGCATTCTCCCTTCACTTCTTTGTTTACAGTGGTTACAGAAATGGTCTTAATTTTAAGATCTGTAAAATGGTTCGTTTTGGATGTAGTCATAATGATATAGGAATGGTCATCCTTAAACTCTCCATTGCATCGGGTATCCCATTCTCCTGTTGTAGAATCCATTTCAAACTGATCAAGAACCTTTTTAAGAGCCTTCCCTTCCGGATAATACATTGAAAGCGTGCCTGAAGCATAAGGATTGGGTCTGCTACTTCCTACAAAATCTGCCTTTACGCCAAATGCCCGGATGTTCGTACTGATGTTGTATAAACCAGTATCTATAGCAAAACTTCTTAGGCTTATAGCATCAGAATTCAGTTCTGTTGGATCGAGATATTTGTTCTTTATGGTTCCGTTACGGTCTGTAATTAAAATATAGTTCTGAACTGTAAAAACATAATCTTCTTCGTCCTGATTCACAACCACAGGAATAACCACAATATAAGAGTCTTCAACATTGGGCATTTTCTTTTCAGTACAGAGTTCTTCCTTTATCTTGGTTTTGTCAAGTTTCAGACTGTTAAGAATATGAGTCAGTCTGACACTGTCAATATCCTGAGCTGCTATAGTTCCGGAAAACAGGCTCATCATCAGTATAATTTGAAATATATTTTTTTTCATTGTAAAGTTTCTATGCCAGATTAATTTGAATAATGACTAAAACTCCATTGTGATTTTCCTTATCCTTTACAGAACAGGTTATATCTTTTTTGTACAGATCATTCAGCAGCTGAATCCGCTCTAAAGTATTTTTCATACCTCTTCCTTCGCGGGTTTTCTGATGCTTGGTTTTCTGTTTTTTACTTTCTTCAATTCCTATTCCGTTGTCTTCAACAATGACCTTTAAGTAGCGTTCATTTTTCTCAAAGCTTAATTTTAAAAAGCCTTTTTCTGCTCTGTAACGCAGTCCGTGCCAAATGGCATTTTCAAGGAACGGTTGTACCAGCATTCCGGGAACCTGCAGGCTTTGCATATTCAGATTTTCATCTATCTCAATTTCATAATCAAATTTATCTGCAAAACGTGTTTTTTCCAATGCCAGATAGTTCTGCAAAAGATCAAGCTCTTGTTGTAAAGGAATAAAATCATCGGTAGAATTTTCCATCACTCCACGCATCAACTTTGAGAACTTAGTCAAATATTGATTGGCTTCCAGTTCGTTATTGGTGGCAATAAAGTGGTTGACACTATTCAGACTGTTGAAAATAAAGTGGGGATTCATCTCCCGCCGAAGCGACTGAAGTGCTATTTTTTTGTTTTTAACCTGAACTTTCTTCAAGGTTCTGAAAATAAAAATAATCAGACCGGTCAGCAGGATTAAAGCTGCTATCAGTCCATAATTGAAAATATTTTTCTTACGGATAAGCTCATCTTTCAATTCTTTTTCCTTCTCCAGCTGAGAAATTCTCTGTTCTGTATCTTCCAGAATCTTATTATCTACGAGGCTTCTGTCCTTGGAAACCAGATTGGGGAGTTTTCCCAAAAAGTCTCTGTACAATTGAACTGAAGCATCCACATTTCCTGAGATGGCATACAAACTGTCCAGTTTCTTCACACTTTTCTGCGCTTCCAGTGTATGTCCTTTATCCAAAGCGATTCCATACGCATTCTTCAAAAGATCAACCGCCTCTTTAGGATCATTTTTCTTGATATAAATATCCGCCAGTTCCTGAATCTGATTCACTTTTTCCTGAGAATTATCCTTTACAAAATCCTCCTTAAGAACTTTCTTTTTAGCTTCAATCGCCTTATCAAAATTCTTATTTCCTACATACAGATCAGCTAATTTCTGGTTAATAGCCAATGCCTGTTGTGGAGCTTCCCGCTTTGAAATTTTATACGCATTATTAAGGTTTTCTTCCGCTTTATAAAGATCTTTCTGTTGTATATTTACATCTGCCAACTGGCTGTATCCTTCCGCTACATTGACTTGTTCGTTTTCTTTTTTGCTTATATTAATATTACTCTGAATGGCTTCTGCTCTAAGCTCAGGGGTAGGAGAAGAAAGCCTTGCAACATCATTAGCATTGACAGCCTTACTTTTTTCACTATAGCTCATCTGCGCTGCCATACTGTAATTGCTGAGCGCTGGGGTTATCTTATTCTGCTTTTCCTGTGATTGGGCTAATTTCCGGGTAACAGATTCCAGATTTTTTTTGTCATTAAGTTTCTGGTAAAGCGCTTTAGCTTTGCTAAAATATTCCTCGCTCTTGGCGTAGTTTCCCTGATTATAATAATCAGTACCCATGTTTACATATACATCTGCGGCCCCTTTATCATCATTCTTTTCTACGGCTTTCTTCAGCTTTGCAGCAGATTTCAGGACTTGGGAAACTTTTGTAGAATCCTGTGCCATGAGAACATTTCCCAGAGCAAACATTGAAATAAAGAGTATGTTAAAAACTAATTTCACGGATTTCAAATCTTTATTGCAAAGTAAGTAAAACTTTATCGATCAGCTTCTATTCTTTACCAAGCCAAAACATGATTTCACCAAGTTATAATCCATAAGAAGTCCACATAAGTTTTGAAAATCAAAGATGTTCATATCCGAAAGTATCTGCGAGATCTGACAAATCTGCGAGAAAATATAATTAGAAATCAATGTTATCAGAATAAATCTTGCACTTGAAACTATATAGTGTATTTGTACTTTCTTTTTATTCTTCTCATTCAGAAAGCATACAATCAAAATACCATTTGTATGACTCACCAAGTGAAAGTTCCATTTCACCAAGTCTCCCGGTTTTCCGCTTTAAATCGAACTAATTTTACATCAGAATTTAAAAGTAAAAACAAGAAATTATGAAATTGAAACATTTTTTATTAATCGGGATTTTAACGCTGGGAAGTTTTGTAAACGCTCAGGAAGTAAAGAAAAACGCAATTGAAGTAACTGGTGTTGCTGAAATGGAAGTAGAACCGGATGAAGTATTCTTCAGCCTTGGAATAAAAGGAGATACCAAAAACGATCTGGCAGACAATGAAAAAAAGATGTTTGACATCTTAAAGAATGCAGGAATAAAAAACGAGGATATCAAATTTAAGTCAACGTATCAGAACATTTACGCAAAAAACGGAAAATTTACTAAGAACTATGAGTTTAAAGCGAATGCAAAAGCAAACCTTAGTAAAGTATTTGAAGACCTGAATCAAAAATGGGTAAGCAGCCTGAACATTTCAGAAGTAAAGAATACCAAAATTGCAGATTTCAGAAAGACAGTAAAGATCAATGCTTTAAAAGCAGCGAAAGAAAAGGCAGATTATCTATTAGAAAGTATGGGTAAAAAGGTGGGGAATGTTCTTGAAATTACAGAAATAGAGGACTATACCAGCGACACTGTAATGCCTGTTGCTTACAAAAGCAGAATGAGTAATGTACAGATGGAAATGGCAGATGCTTCTTTAGACCTTTCTTTTGACAATATCGAAAACATCAAACTGAAATACAGTATCAAAACAAGATACGAAATCCTTTAAATTACAAATTTAAAAGAGGCTGTCATACTTTTGGCAGCCTTTTTTGATTTGCCACGAATGCACGAATACCATTATTATTGCTGGTTTATAATTCTATGGGGCTATGTGGTTTATCTTTTTGAACCCCATAGATTTGGGAATCAAATATTTTTAAGTCCCTTTTCGTGCATTCGTGGCTAGAAAATATAAGTTTATCTATTCACCAAGTGAAAAGCTCTCTTCACCAAGTATCCCAAATTTCAGGCTTCAATAGGGGTAATTTTACTTCATAATTTAAAATAATAAACGATGAAACGTTATCTTTTAATCACACTATTTTCAGTGGTTCTCTTTAAGGCCCAGGAAATTAAGAAGGAAATTGAGGTAAAGCAGGCTACTGTATTTCTTCAGGGAGCAAAAGTCTTCGGAAGTACCAATATCAATCTTCAGAAAGGACATAATAAGGTAAGAATTGTCAATCTGCCCAATAATTTGGATGAAAACACCTATAAAATCAATCTGGAAAAAAATACGACTCTTCTATCCATCACTCCACAAAGTAATTTTCTGAAAGAAGATCAGCTTTCTGATGGTGAGAAAAAACTGGATGATGAAAGAAAAAAACTTCGAAGACAGGCAAGTCTGCTCACTATCCAGGTTAAAAATCTTACGGGAGAACAGAATATTATCAATGATAATTTAAAAGTATCAGCCAATGATAAATCCACTCCTCAGGAGCAGCTTATTAAGCTTACTGAGTTTTATAGAAAAAGGATGCTGGAAATTGATAATCAGGTCTTTTTACTGAATGAGCAGAAAAGTATACTAGACGAAAGTATTGCAAAGCTTAATAAACAATCGGATGAGGAACAAACCCATAAAAATACCAACCGAAAAGAGCTCCTGCTTGAAATTCTTGCTGATAATGATACCAACTTGAATCTGGGGCTCAGCTATATCGTTTCTGATGCAGGCTGGATTCCGTCTTACGATCTGCGCGCTCAATCTGTAAAGAAACCTCTTGAAATGGTTTACAAAGGAAAGATATATCAAAAAACCGGACAGGATTGGAACAACATAAAATTGTTTGTCTCTACTTACAGACCGTCATACAATCAGAACCGCCCTATTCTTTCTCCATTGTATGTTGCGGAATATACAATTCCTAATCCAATACTTGAAGTTGCCGATTACAAATCTAAAAAAGAGTCTGCACTGATGAATGTTTATCAAATGAGACAGGAAATCGCTGCAAAACCAAATCAGATTCCAATTACTTCTGTTTCCGATAATCAGATGAATGTGATCTATGAACTGAATTATAATCAAACCATTTTAAGTCAGGAAAAAGAACAGTATGTGATTCTGGATAAAAAACAAATTGATGCTACTTACAAGTACCATACAGTTCCAAAACTTAACAATCAGGTCTTCCTGATGGCTTTCGTAAAAAACTGGCAAAACCTCAACCTTATTAATGGCGAAGCTAATATCTATTTTGAGGACAATTATATCGGAAAAACCAATATTACCAGCCATTATGTAAAAGATGAGTTCCCGATTTCTCTTGGAGTAGATGAAAGAATCACGGTAAAAAGAATCAAACTGGAAGATAAAGCTTCTCAAAAGCCCATGAACTCGAACAAATCGGAAACTGAAACCTACCAGATCAGCATCAGAAATAATACCAAAGAAAGTATTGAACTGGAAGTACTGGATCAGCTTCCTATCAGTGAAAATTCTAAAATATCAGTGAAAGCTATAGAAACTGGAGGCGGAAGCCTTGATGAAAAAACAGGAAGCATTCTTTGGAACAAAAATATAAGTTCCGGAGGTTATGATAAGATCAATTTCTCTTATGAAGTTAAGTATCCGAAAGAAATGCAGATCCAATATTACAGCAGATAACCTATAAAAAATAATAATATGACAACTTTAAAAATCTTAGCCATTGCAGCAGCTTTTTTAAACTTCGGGGCAACAGCACCCCTTAGCTGCTCGAAAAGTGATCCGGAAAACAGAAGCTTAACCGTACAAAATGCTTCTGTACCTACAGTAAATAGGATATCAAAGGACAATAAAATCCAGGTAGCCCTTTTACTTGATACTTCTAACAGTATGGACGGATTGATTGACCAGGCAAAATCGAGGCTCTGGAACATCGTCAATACGTTAACCACTTTAAAGTACAACGGACAGGCTCCGCAAGTTGAAATTGCACTTTATGAATATGGAAACGATGGCATTCGTGATGAAAACTACATCCGTCAGGTCACACCACTCACTCAGGATCTTGATCTGGTTTCTGAAAAGTTATTTGCTTTAAGAACCAATGGTGGAAGTGAATATTGTGGTGCCGTGATCCGGGATGCTTCAGCCAATCTCAACTGGGATGGCAATGAGAAAAGTATGAAACTGATGTATATTGCAGGGAACGAGCCGTTCAATCAGGGAAGGATTGATTATAAAGAAGTGATCTCAAAAGCAAAAAGTAAAAATATCTATACCAATACCATTTTCTGTGGAAGCCGGGAAGAAGGAATCCAGAGCTACTGGCAAAATGGAGCAACAACCGGAGGTGGAAAATACTTTAATATCGACAGTGATAAAAAAGTGATCTATATTGAAACACCTTACGATATCAGAATTTCCGAATGCAATGCCAAATTGAATGACACCTATATTTACTATGGAAACAGAGGTTCTGAATATAAACTGAAACAAATTACACAGGATAAAAATGCAGAAGTACAATCCGTTTCTAATCTGGTAGAAAGAGCAGTTTCCAAATCTAAAAAGAATGCTTACAAAAATGAACATTGGGATCTGATTGATAAAGCTGAAAAAGATGCCGGCTTTATTGCTAATATAAAAGAAAGTGAACTTCCTGATGAACTGAAAGGGAAAAGCAAAGCGGAAATTAAAAAAGCAGTGGCCATAAAATCAGCAGAGCGCGAAAAGATTCAAAGAGAAATTGACAATCTTTCTAAAAAACGTCAGACCTACATTGATGGTGAAATGAAAAAAAGAGGCACTGATGATTCTGATGATCTTGGAAAAGCCATTGAAAGTTCTATACAGGAGCTGGCCAAAAAGAATGGATATAC
The DNA here is from genome assembly GCF_003815715.1 of Chryseobacterium sp. G0162. Taxonomy (NCBI): domain Bacteria; kingdom Pseudomonadati; phylum Bacteroidota; class Flavobacteriia; order Flavobacteriales; family Weeksellaceae; genus Chryseobacterium; species Chryseobacterium sp. G0162. The sequence continues at coordinate 1,077,674 of NZ_CP033922.1, forward strand.
CTTGTAGAGGGATTAACCTTAAATCTCTTTAAGTAACAAATCCTTTTAAATCAAGAACACTTAAGTTTTGAATCTTTTGATTTTCTACTTAAGTGTTCTTATTTGTATCTGCTTATTTCAATATAATTTAGCGGACTAAAGTGTTCAAAATAAAACCTTTCTGATGATGATTAAAGATGTTCTATCTTCCAAATCTAAAATATCCGGATAACGGATGCTTTTTATTTTTCATAAATAAAGAAGCCATTTCCATCCCTGCTGCTGAAAAAGTAATTCCGTTTCCACCAAAACCCAACACAAAATAAGAGTTTCTGAACTTTTGGTGTTCTCCAATATAGGGAAGCCCATCTTTTGTTTCCCCAAAAGTCCCGGCCCATACAAAATCAGGATAAAAGTGATAATCCGGTTTTATTTTCTTTAGACTTTTTAAAATTTCCTTTTCTTTTTTATTGAGAATGGCATCCCGTTTTTCGGCATCATAAAAATCTTCATCTCCACCGCCTATCAACAGCCTCCCATCATCAGTAGTCCGCATATAGAGATAAGGTTCATCGGTATTCCAAACTAATGTACTCGTAATATTTTTAAATTTGTCTTTATCCACTTCGGACACCACTGCATACGTACTTTTCAAATTAACGAAATTCTCTTTCAATAAAGTTTTGCTTTCATACCCGATACAGTAGATTATTTTTTTCGCCTTTATCTGAAAGCCACTGTTTGTTTTAGCAAGATTAAAACCTTTGTGATATTCTACTTTTATCATTTCAGTTTTATCAAAGATTTTCAATCCTTTCCTTACATTATATTGAAATAATTCATGGGCAAACAGAAAGGCATCAATGCTGGCTCCCTGCTTTGACAGGATACCTCCATAAGTATTTTCAAATCCAAATTTCTCCAGCACCTCATCCGCTTGTAGCCATTTCACTTCAAATCCTGCTTTTTTTCTGGCTTCATATTCTTGCTTTAACCATTCGACATCTTTCTTTTTGGAAGCAAAGTATAGTGATTTTTTACGCTTAAAACCAGCACCAGACCGTATTTTCCCTGAAAGGGTTTCAATAGTATCAATAGCATCTGAACATGCTTTATAGCTTGCAGCAGCCCCTTTTTCTCCTATTTTTTCTATTAATTCATAAAGAGGAACATCTATTTCATATTGCAGCATTGAAGTGGTGGCAGAAGTACTTCCATTACACAACTCACGTTTATCAATGAGAATGGTTTCATATCCATCCTTTATCATTTGATGGGCAATAAGACTTCCTGTAATTCCACCTCCTATAATTAAAACATCGCAGTTTTCATCCGATTTTAAAGAAGGGTAACTGGCAATCAATCCGTTCTTTAATAGCCAAAAAGGTTCATTTGATTTGAGATCCATATTGATATTTTACATTAAAAATAACAATATTTATACCTATTTTAACAATTTTAGAGGAATTTATGGTTCAATTATTGTTTGCTTTATTAAATTCCAACCACCATAAAATATTTACTATGATAACAATTATTCCAGAAGCTCCGGAGAATGTTGCGGCATTTAACGCAACCGGGGAAGTGACGAAAGAAGATTTTGAAAAACTGGTAATTCCGCGTGTGAAAGAGAAAGTAGACCAATTTGGTGAGCTGAATTACTTACTGTATTTGGATACCGATCTGGATAAATTTACCATGGGAGCATGGCTCGAGGATCTATTGCTGGGATTAAAAAACCTTGCAAAATGGAATCGGGCAGCTATTGTTACAGACAAAGAAGGCGTACGGGACTTTACGGAGATTTTCAGTGTCCTGATGCCGGGAGAGTTCAAATCTTTTCCAAAAGAAAATTTATACAATGCACTTTACTGGTGCAAAAACGGGAATGAGGTTGAAGTTTAACCAACCTTACACAATAATGAAAGACTGTCTGAAAAGGCAGTCTTTTTAATTATATATCAATAAATATCAAACAGATACGTAAAAACACCTAATCCCAAATTTAGTACATTATACTGTAATTATATCCCTAAATAGTGATTACATTTGTCATACTAATCACAAAAAATTACACCATGTCAACATTCAAAACCAACATTATCGCAGGTCCACTTTGGAGCAATGACGAAGCACAAAAATTAGGACCACGTATTGCTGCGGCACACCTAGGAAAGTTTACCGGACAATGGACTACCATTGTAGAAGGACAAATGAGCGTTATAGAAGTTGAATTAAATACGGAACCAACAGGCAATACAGAATATACTTTAAATGTATTGGCAGGTCCTATTTGGAGCGACGAAGATGCTAAGGCAATTTGTCCTGCTATCTGTGCATCGTATGGCGGTACATGGAACGGACAATGGACAACAGTTGTAGAAGGCAAAATGAGCGTTTGCAGCTGTGTATTTAAATTCTAGTATAAAAAGAATAATGTATTAATTTAAAAAAGCTGCCTCACAAGTCTATTTTTTAACTTTGAGACAGCCTTTTTTATGTTTTACTGTTTTGTATCCTCACAGATATAAGAAATTATTAATCCTATTTATCACAAGAAACACGCTCTGTCATCACTTCTTCTTCGTTAGCTTTTGGTGAACCATACAAGTACATATACCTTACGCTGATTGCAAATCCGATAAAGGTCATCCCCACTCCTACCAATGACGGATAATTGAATGGTAATCCATATTCTAAAGGAATTCCACCAAAGAAGGCTCCCATTGCATTGGCTATATTAAAACCGGCCTGCATAAAAGCTGCAGCCATCATTTCACTTTTCGGTGCCGCTTTCATCATCATAATGTTAATGGGTGCTGCAATAGACATTGATAATGCCCCACACATAAATGTCAATATGAAAGCAATATTCTGATGCTCGGAAAGTAAAAATACTCCTACCAGGGAAATCATCATTAAGAATATCAAGACTGCACAAGTTTTTTCCGGACCTAATTTATCTGAAATAATACCTCCAGCAAGGTTACCTACGACCATTCCTGCTCCGGCAAGAACCATTACATAGGCCATTTGACTGCTTTCCACTCCGGAAATCCCGGTCATTAATGGAGTAATGTAACTCAACCATGTGAAAAGACCACCAAACCCAATGGCTGTAATTGCCAATACCAGCCACGACTGTTTCTTTTTAAGGAATTTCAGTTCATCCAGAAAGTGGGTATCCTGATTGGCTTCCATTGCAGGCATCCATAATTTTAAAAATAACAGCGCAAAAACACCAATTAAAGCTACGATAGCAAAATACAGTCGCCAATGGAAAGTATGCCCAATATAGGTTACCAAAGGAACCATCACCAGATTGGCCACGGTGAGTCCTGTAAACATCATGGATATATAGAATGCTTCCTTCCCTTTTCCTGCCATTTTAGCGGCTACTACAGTTCCTACTCCGAAGAAAGCTCCATGAGGAAGTCCGGACATGAATCTTATAATCAGCATTATTCCATAATTGGGAGCAATAGCAGAAAGACCATTAAATAAAGTAAACAGGATCATAAATGCAATCAAAACTTTTTTGGGAGGAAATTTCACCGAATATCCAATCAGAAGCGGTGCTCCGATTACCACTCCCATTGCATAGGCAGAAATCAGATGCCCCACTTGCGGAATAGTGATTTCCAGTGTTTTTGCAATATCTGGCAATAGCCCCATAACGGTAAATTCTGTGGTTCCTATTCCCAACCCGCCAATCGCCAACGGTATTATTCTTTTATCAATCTTCATTGTACTTTCTTTTCTGAATTAATGTATTGAAATTAATAATGGTAATCCATCTTTAATTTTGAAAGTGCAAAATTCGAAAGAAAGATTGAATTTCACACGTCTTTGAATGATAAAAATTTGCTCCATATTAACCTTTTTATTTAATTTTAACTCTATAAACAATCAAAACAGAACAAAATGAAGATCCAGAAAGAAATCATAACGTTTGAAAAAGGGAAATCATTTAAACTATTTGCCCCTTCCTTAAAGAATTGTTTTTTCTGGCATTACCATCCTGAAATAGAGTTGGTTTATGTAGAAGCTTCAAACGGAATCCGGCATGTTGGAAAAAATATTTCAGGGTTTACAGACAGTGAACTTCTGTTGATAGGTGCGAATGTTCCTCATCTCAATTTTGATTACGGGATACAGACAGAATGTAAACAGTTAGTATTGCAAATACGCGAAAATTTTCTCCAGGATATCATTCTTCCTGTTCCTGAGTTTGAGGATATTAAAAATCTTTTAGAACGTTCCTACCTTGGATTATCATTCTCCGGGGAAACCAAAAGCATCGTTGTTGAAAAACTTCAGATTCTTAAGAGTAAAAACTCATTTGAATCATTAATAGGACTCCTTGAAATATTACAGATTCTGGCCAATTCCACTGAGGTAAATGAGCTCAATAAAGAAGATACAAGAATCAAATGGTTCCTGAACGATAAGATCAGAATGGGAACCATCTACGATTATATTCATGAAAATCATGATAAAAAGCCTAATGTAAACGAGATTGCCCAGATTGTCAGTTTAAGCACACCTGCTTTCTGTCGGTATTTTAAAAAGCAAACCAATATGACTTTCACAGATTTTGTCAATAATTACAGAATCAATCAGGCTAAAATTTATCTGTTAAAAGATTCTTCTGTCACTGAAGTTTGTTTTCAGGTAGGATTTGAAAGCCTTTCCTATTTTAATAAACTGTTTAAGCAGCATACGGGTGAAACGCCTTCAGAATTTAAGAAAAAGCATTTTAAACCTATTGAAATTAATGGCCGGATCGGGGTGATTAACCGGGAGTCTTCTTGTAATAAATCGTTTTGATATTATCTTCAGTTATTGATTTCTACCACAGATCGCACAGATTTTCACAGATGAATGGGAATAGTTTTGATATCAGGTTATTGTAAACCACCCCCTCGAAAATTCTTTGAATTTTCGCCCCCCTCCAGAGGATGAGAGTGATGGAGGCCGTTGCTTATTTGTTGTGGTTAAAGAAGTTTGCTGCTTCCACCCTATTACCATTACCTATTACTTATTATTACAAAAAAACAACCGCCCATTACTGAGCGGTCTTTTATTTTAATGAATATGTTTTTCTGCGTGATAAGAGCTTCTAACAAGAGGAGAACTTTCCACATGTCTGAAACCTAAGCTTCTTGCAAAGTCACCCAACTCATCAAACTCTTCCGGAGTAATAAATCTCTTTACAGGAAGATGTTTTTTAGTGGGCTGTAAATATTGTCCAAGAGTGATAACATCTACATTCGCATTTCTGATGTCTTCAATTGTTTGGAAAACCTCATCTTTAGTTTCACCTAAACCAAGCATAACCCCGGTTTTAGTTCTTCTCTGTCCTGCTTCTTTTAAATATCTTAATACCTCAAGGCTTCTTTCATATTTTGCCTGGATTCTCACTTCTCGGGTCAAACGTTTTACCGTTTCCATATTGTGAGAGATCACTTCAGGAGCAACATCAACCAATCGGTCAATATGCTTGGTGATTCCCTGGAAATCCGGAATCAATGTTTCCATTGTAGTTCCCGGAGAGATTCTTCTTACAGCATTCACTGTTTCTGCCCAAAGAATAGATCCCATATCTTTAATATCATCACGATCTACAGAAGTAAGAACAGCGTGTTTAATCTTCATTAATTTGATTGAACGGGCCACTTTTTCAGGTTCATCCCAGTTTACATCAAGCGGTTTTCCTGTTTTTACTCCACAGAATCCACAGCTTCTTGTACAGATATTTCCTAAAATCATGAACGTTGCCGTACCTTCTCCCCAGCACTCCCCCATATTCGGGCAGCTTCCGCTTTGGCAAATGGTGTTTAATTTATATTTATCAACCAAGGTTCTCAATTCCCTGTAGTTCTTTCCCGTAGGAAGTTTTACACGAATCCACTTTGGTTTTTGAACGGTAGTGTCTTGAACTGAATTTTCCATTTCTAAAATTGAAGTTCAAAGTTAAGGATTTTTTAATGGAAACCATCAACCGAAGACATTGATGAAACTTATAATTCAAAATATCATTGTACATTTAAGCTCAAAATCCATTCCATGAAAAGATGCTTTTTCCTTTTATCAATTGTTGCCAGCACCTATTGTTTTGCGCAACAAAAGTTCCAACCGAAAGGTTCTACTATTCTTCAAACGGTGGATGGAGATCTGGATGGAGATAAAATTCCTGAAAAAGTAATCATCTATAATACCAAAGACACTGGTGAACTTGGTGAGGTTCGCGAAATTCAAATCCTGAAAAAAATAAATAACCAATGGACCATTCTTGAAAAATCAACAAATGCCATTCTTGATAGTGAATCCGGAGGCATCATGGGTGATCCTTATTCCGGAACCAGTATAGAGAAAGGGATTTTGATTATCAATCATTTCGGTGGCAGCAGCTGGAAATGGGCCTATACGGATAAATACAGATATCAAAATGGTCATTTTGAGTTGATAGGACATACTTCAAGTTCGGGAAGGCCGGGAGATTATATCAAAGAAGTAGATTTTAATCTTTCCACAGGGCAAATTAATTTCAGAAATGACGTTGATAACACTAAAGAATATGGCCCTTCGCAAAAGGAAACTTATATTAAAAAGGGAATCAAGATTAATCTTCAGAACAGAAATGATAAGAGTGTAAAAATTATACTTCCCAAGACCAAGGAAGAAATTTTTATATAGCTTGCCAAGAATTCTTACATGAATGTTAGGAAACCTAAAGGTGCGAGTTTTCTTTTTCAGGTTATTGATAAGGCGCAAGGAATTGATCTGAGATAAAATTATGAATACATATTAATTACCATTAATGCCCGAATAATTCTATACATCTCCCATAAAAGGTCTCTAATAAAATATTTTACTATTTCCTATGGATCTATGTGGTTTAAAATATGGAAACATATAGGCCCAAAGCTTTAAAGTTCAAACATAAATCTTTAGTGGCAAAACAAATGTCTTAGAGTTTTCCGAAACTGTTAATTGTCTTCAAATTCATTGTTTTTCAATAGCTCAGCAAGAACTTTTTTAGCTCGCATCACCCGAACTTTGGTATTGGCAACAGAAATTCCCAGTTCTTCAGCTATTTCCTTGATACTTTTTTCCTCAAAAAACCTCAGCTTAATAATATCCTGATAATTGGCATCCAGAGATTCAATGGTTTTAATGATTTTCTTTTGCTCTTCTTCAGAAATGAGAAGTTCTTCGGGGGATTTTGCATATTGATTTTTTACCTCATCAAGGTTTTCAACAGCGTCCTCGTTTTCACGGTTCTTTTTTCTCCAAAAATCAATAACTGTATTCTGAGCAATTGTGAGAATCCAGGTTTTAAACTGAAAATGCGGATCGAACATATCCAATTTCGATAGGACTTTGGAAAAGACATTCACGGTAATCTCATCGGCATCGTTTTCATCTTTTACTTTTTTCATCACAAAAGAGAAAACATCCACCCAAAAAACATTGATGAGTTTAGTTTGGGCCTTCTGGTCTTTATCTTTGGCCTTTTGAATGAGCAGAAATAGCTGTTCGTCGTTCATTAATAACAAATATAGATTATTTGAGTTGAAAATGCAAAGCGTACATGACTGTCAATAGTGAATTTTGCTTCACAAGTGAATCGTCAGTCAGGAAATGTATTAATTTTATCTACTATTTCAGTCCTTTTGCCATTTTACCTTTCCGGGCTTTCGCCTTTATACTTTTGAATTTATTATCTTTGCAACTTAAAATTTTAAAGAAAAAATCAATGAATTCCTTTATAGAAGAACTGAAATGGCGTGGTCTGTTTGCTGATATGATGCCTGGAACCGATGAACAACTGAATAAAGAGGTAACTACTGCATATATTGGTTTTGATCCAACGGCCGATTCTTTACATATCGGAAGTCTTATTCAGATAAAAATTTTAGCACACTTCCAGCAACATGGTCACAAGCCGATTGCTTTGGTAGGTGGAGCTACAGGAATGATCGGTGATCCATCAGGAAAATCTGCAGAGAGAAACCTTTTGGACGAGGAAACGCTTTTGCATTATGTAGATTGTTTGAAAAACCAACTTTCAAGATTCTTGGATTTTGCAGGAAATGAACCGAATAAAGCGGAACTGGTAAACAATTACGACTGGATGAAGAATATTTCTTTCCTTGATTTTGCTAAAAATGTGGGAAAGAACATCACAGTTAATTACATGATGGCTAAGGATTCTGTAAAGAAAAGATTTTCGGGAGAATCTGGTGCAGATGGAATGAGTTTTACAGAATTTACCTACCAGCTGATCCAGGGATATGATTTCCTTCACCTATACCAAAACAACAATGTAAAGCTTCAGATGGGAGGTTCTGACCAGTGGGGAAATATCACTACCGGAACAGAATTAATCCGTAGAAAAGCTCAGGGTGAAGCATTCGCTTTAACAGTTCCTTTGATTACAAAAACTGATGGTTCTAAATTCGGAAAATCTGAAAGCGGAGAAAACTATTGGTTGGATAAAAAGAAAACTTCACCATACAAATTCTATCAGTTCTGGCTAAATGCTACGGATGAAGATGCTGAAAGATTCATTAAGTTCTATACATTCCTTGGAAAAGAAGAAATTGAAGCATTAATTGAAGAGCATAAAACAGCCGCTCACGAAAGAAAGCTTCAGAAAAAATTAGCGGAAGAAGTTACCGTTTGGGTACACGGAAGAGAAGAATACGAAAAAGCACTTAAAGCTTCTGAAATTCTTTTCGGACGTTCTACAGCGGAGGACTTGGTAAGCCTTGATGAAGAAACATTCCTTGAAGTTTTTGACGGAGTTCCACAAAAGGAAGTTGCAAAAGCAGATGTATTAGGAATAAACATTGTTGACCTTCTTTCTGAAAAATCAGGATTTTTGAAATCTAAGAGTGAAGCACAAAGAGAAATCAAAGGAAATTCAATTTCTGTCAACAAGCAAAAAGTAAATGATACTTTTACAGCTAATGAAACTGATCTTATTGATGGCAAATTTTTATTGCTTCAAAAAGGGAAGAAAAGCTATTTCATTGTGAAGGTTATTTAATTTTAATAAATGAGGCGGTTCGAAAGACCGCCTCTTTGTATTGATAATTTATCTAAAAATAAAGTTCTTATTCTTTTAATTTTATATTTCTCCTGTATCAACACCGTTTTTACTTTATTTGCTTAACAGAATTAGGAAGACTGTAAGTGACATTCCTTTTTTCATCAAGAAAATCTATTTTTGTCATTCCTGCTACTGGTGAGCGCTCTTTGTTCGAAATCGTCACCCTGAGCCGACCATCCTTTTGAAGAATATTGATGCGTACAACATCAATTTCATCAAATTTCTTTTTGTTTTGGGAAGAAAACGCAGTCAAAAATATAAAACCCGCCATGAAAATCATTACTATACATACAATCTGTAAACGGAATACCTTTGTTCGAGTTTAGCAATAATTTTGAAACGGATTTGAATAAAACTGATCGTGATTATTTTTTAATAACTTTCCTGATCTGTGTTTTTCCATCTTTAAAGCTCATTTTCAGGTAATAAACTCCTAAAGGGAATCCTGAAATATCAACCTTATCTGCTGTATCCGACTCATAAATTTTTCTACCTTCTGCATTGCTAAGTTCTACTTTGTCAATAAGTTCATTATTTTTTATGGTAATAAAATCTGAACTTGGATTGGGATAAATATTAATTTTCCTATCCACTTTTATGTCATCCGCAGATAAAACAAGGTTATTATTTCCATAGCTTAAGCTACGGTTATGAACGGTAGGATATCCTGTCACTGTTGTATCAGCAAAAGCTATTGTTAGTAAAGCCCCCGAATAACCGGACGAAATCCAGGTATACATCTCAATCACAGAACTAGTAAAAGGACTTCCTGTTACATTGGTAGATATATTCATTACTCTTTTCATTCTTAAGGTATTGGGAAAAGTACCTAACGGCGTCTTAAGTGTTCCGTAAGCATCTACCGTCACGGTATGATTCCCGGTTTCCGATGTTCCCGCAGGAGTGCTATGTGCGGTCCATGAATCTGTAAACGACTGTAAATAGGTAACCGGAAACTTAAGTTCCAGTTTAGGATCATCAAAAGTGTATAAAGTTGCTCCACTCGGGTTAGTAGATTTATTACCAATTGTGGAAAGCTCATTATTTGAATACAACATGTAATCATATGTATATGAACTTCCGCTTCCAGCCCCTGTCATTTTATTAGCTCCGGGAAAATCTGAACAATTAGCATTACCGGGACAATTGTACATCGTCTGCGATATTGTTGCAGCAGAAGAATATTGAGAAAAATCCCATGACACATTGGCTCCCGATGGACCTGGTGCTAAGCTGCCTAATGTTGTAGGATCTGCATGCTGGTAAGTAGTGGTTCCCGGCTGGATGGCATGATCAGCTGAAATAACCGGCTGGGCCATCAGTTTCGCCATAGTCACAATTAAAAAAGTAAAATATATTTTTTTCATAATGATCTTATTATTCAGTTTACTTTATTCGAATCTCTATAGTTCCTTCATCAAAACTTTCAACATTTTTGTCTGTAAAGATATTCTTTGCTTTGGGCTGTATACTTTCCAGCAGCTTCTCAGAATTCCCGGAATGCTTTACCGTAACTGTAGATAACGAAGCATTATATTTCATACTGCTGCCAGTAACTCCTTCAGACCCTTCAATGATGGCATTGAGCTTTTTCAGATTGGTAAGGTCTATGTTGGAAATCTTTATGATTGTCTGGTTTTCATCTGCCTTAGCAGTGACTTTGTTCTGCTTGTTTTTTTTCCCAAATAACGAACTTATTTTCCCTCCTGTTTTAGAAGCCCTGTCCGCAGTATTGGATGCATTATCTACTTTACTTACTGCGTTATCTATTTTGTCTAAAAAGCTCTGTGCTTTTGCGGATGAGATGCCGATCACGGATAAGGCAAAACTCATTAGTACTATTTTTTTCATATTATTCAGTTTAAAGATTAGTAGAGTTTTTATAATTATTTTGTAATACAAATTTTGTTTAATCCGAGTCAGGAAAAAACTATATCAGTGAATATTTTATAAAAAACAACAGAACTTTTTATAAAAAGTAAGCCTCAAAAAAAACAATATAAACAACTAATAAACAATATATTAAACACAATAAAACATTCTCATATCTTTCTTAATTTGAATTATGATTTAATATGAGTCTTTAATTCTTAATTTTATATTATTATTCAACTATAAAACAAAAGCCGGGGCTTCAAAGTTTCTTATGAATAAAAATTACATCCAGATAATGAAATCATTAGAAAGCCGGACCAAGCTTAATTCAAAAAAGTTATCAAGAAAGAACTGCAAACCATTACCGGTTCGGGATTTGTTGATGAAGATACAGGTGACAGTAATAAGTAATAATGGTAGAGACACAATAATGTCGGAAGCTCAGGAAATAGTGCATATTATCCGGATCTTATTGGCTACCTGATGAAAAAGGAAATTTTCAAAATTCCGACCCTAACAACACTTTTTAATAAATAAAAATACCCATTATGAAAACACAACACATTAAAAAATTATCTAGAGAAGAAAAGTTAAGCATCATTGCCGGAAATACAAAGCTAAATGAAGAGGGAACTAACGGAGGAGGGACCAATAACGGTAGTGGTTCAGGAAATATTCTGAACCCGTGTCTTGATAAGATTACTAAATGCCTTTCTTATAATAAATGTAAACAAGAATATGTTACCCAGTGCTAAACAAATATCTCTTCATTCGTGAAAAACAGTACTTATAAATTTTCATCGTTTAATTTTTCAATATACTGAAACGGAGTAACTCCCGTTTTTTCTTTGAATGTCCTTGCAAAGGAAATCCCATTTCTATACCCCACCCTATCAGCCAGTGCCTGGGTAGTATAATGCCTTAATTTTTTATCTTCTGACAACTCTTTCAGTATATAATTGATTCTTAATTCATTGGTATATTCACTGAACGATTTTTTTATATATTTATTAACTGTTTGTGAGAGATAAGTAGTATTGGTACCTAATTTTTTTGCCACATAAGCCTGGTTATATTCTTTTTTGAGGTAGAGTTTTTTTTCCACCAGCTCAAGAAACCTTTCCATAATCTCAGCTTCTTTTTCATTACTGATTGTAAATTGATTTCTTTTGGCTTGTATATTTAAACTATTATTCTTTACCTGCAGCAAAATATCATCAAGATGTTTTTTAATTTTTTTCTTTTTACGGATTTGATAGAAGAGATAGGCAATAATACAACCTAAGAGTAAAAACAGGATAATGATAAAAAGCAAACGTTCTCTTAACATCGAAGAACTTTTATCGATCTCATCATTCAGATTTTTAGAATTAATTTCTTTGTAGATATCTGCAATATTCTTTTTCTCGATTTCAGAATTTCTCTTATAAAGCCCAATAAATTTACTATTATAAAACGCTACAGAGTCTGTTTTTCCTTCTGCAAGATATATTTTGGATAAATAATCCTGGGCAAAGATATAATCGGTATTTATTAGGGAATCTTTTTCCATTTGCTGGGAAAGTGCAAGAAAATTATGTTTGGATCTTTCATAATCATCAGACTCATAAAAGTTGACCCCTAAATTATATTTAAGATTGAAAATTTCATCCTTAAACTTTAAATCCTGGTAGATGTTCAGGCTTTTTAAATAATATTGGGTTGCTTCAGAATAGTTCTTCTTCTTATTATTGAGTGTACCCAGTTTCAGATACGTAACCGCTAGAAGCTTTTTATCTTTTGTAGAACGAAGCAGCTGGTTAAAATTTTGTAGAGCACTATCTGCATATACCCTGTTTTTTTGAGGATCTGAAATAAACTTATCAGAATATAAATGTCCCAGGTTGGAAAATATATTATTATAAATCACCTCAAAGGTTTGCGGCTCATATAGTTTTTTATTTTCTTTCAAAAGAGAGAGAACCTCATGAGTCTCTACAATAGCATCGTCCGTCTGCTTGATATTGAGCTTTACATAAGCAATATTCCCTTTGATTTTAATATGTTGGCAGATATCATTATTCTTTTGGGCAAAGAAATCTGCTTTTATAAATTTTTTAAGGGCTTCTTCCGGTTGGTGGTTAGCCATATCAGTATTGCCCAAAATATTATATATATGAGATAAATTTCTGTAGTTATTCTCTATCTCAGGGATCCTATTCAGATAATGATTAATTTTTAAGAGGTAAGGCTGTGTATTCTCCTTTTTTCCCGTAATGGTCAACAAATATCTTTTTGCTGCGTAACCAAAAGCCTGGTCCGCATCATTTTGGGAAGAAAAAATTTCATCCACATATACCAGTGCACTGTCCACCCCTATTTTTTGATAGATAAAGAATTTATCTTTGTAAAATTGGATATCCTTTTTCTGTGAAAACACAACAGAAAATACAATCAAGAATAAAAATACGGTAATTCTTTTTTCCATCTTTTTGTATTTAAATAGTACATCAATATACTTAATTTACTCTTTACTACGTAAATACATTAATCTTTATTTTTTTATGGCATTAATACGGAGATTATAGCTATAAAATATTGTAATGAGCATTCAATATTGATCTGGAATCAAAAAATAAGACTTTATTGATGGCAAGTTTTTATTGCTTCAAAAAGGAAAGAAAAGCTATTTCATTGTGAAGGTTATTTAATTTTAAAACGATATAAAGAACCGGCGCTGAGATAAATCTCAGCGCCGGCTTTTATTTTGAAAGTATTATTAGTTTTTAAAATATATAACTTGCAGAAGCGGATAAATACTGACCACTGGAAGTTCCTTCTTTTTTCAGTTCACCATCTACCCAAATTTGAACTTTTAAAGTAGAAGATGCATCGACACCAATTGCATTTACCACAACATTAGCATTGTAAGCACCTGCTTCTGATGTCACTTCAGGACTTGACCATGTTGTTCCACTAAGGCTTGAAGCCGTTGTAGCATTCCCGTCAATTCCGTACACAGCTGCATCAATATTAGTTCCCGCAGAGGCAATAGCCTTAAAAACTACTTTATGGCTCTTTTTTGCTCCATTTACATTATCATCGTCATCTTTACTACAAGACGCTACAAACCCTAATAATATTGTTGCAAGAAGCACTACAAATGTACCTTTCAACAGTTGGCTTATTCCTGTTTTTTTCATAATCTTTTTGTTTAAATTTTAGTTACTTTATTTGATATTCTATGATTAGTGATTCCGTACCTGCAAAGCTATTGGAGTCATTGAACTTTATCAATCCTGAAAATTGTGTAATTTTTTCTACCTAAATTCTGGTATTTTTTATGCTAAAATTTTTAAGTAAATTGACCGTTTATAAAAAATATATTCTACAGAACTGATACCTGATGAAGAGATTACTGATCCTGTTAAGCATACTACTGTCCTTTGGCCTACAATCACAACAATTGATTCCCCTTAATGAGAAACCTTATTTGGACAGCTTACAAAACGTACTAAGAAGTGGCGGAACTACGGCAGCAAAAGTAAATACCACTTTTCTTTTGTCAAATTATTATAGAAATATTGATTCTCTTTTAAGTAAAAAGTATCTGGAAAGTGCAAAAACTCTTATCAAAAGTGATGCTTTTCTTTCAGCTAAATATAATTTTTACGAAGCACAATATAATCTTGATCGAAATAAAGAGAAAGCCGCCATTTCTTACCAAAAAGCGATTAAAGCATTATCAAAATTCAAAAATGAAGAATCTGATCTTCTTCAGGCAGCAGCCTGGTATAGCTATGGGGTCACACAGAAAGACAAGGAAGGTTATCCTTTTTTAGTGAAAACGATTCTTGAAAAAAGTATTCCATTGGCTAAAAAATATGAAAATAGCAGGAATCTTGGACTTTTATACACTCAGCTTGCCGTTATCCTTACTTACAATGCAGAATTTAAAAAATCTGAGGAGTATAATACTAAAGCTTTAAAAATTCTTGAAAAAAACTATCCCAATTCTCCTGAACTATTCTTCACCTACTTAAATTTAGCCAATAATTTCTGTTATCAGGCCAAAGGGGATGAAGCTAAAAAGTTTTTGGATAAAGCCGAAGCACTCATTGGTCCTCATCCGGATTCCTCCGTGAATGCTTTTTATTATTATGGTAAAACGCTTTATTTTATTACCCGACAAAAGAACCCGGAAGCATTACCCGTTATTGAAAAAGGTATTTATTATGCTAAAACTTTTAATCAGAATCTATTGGCGCAGATGTTTTATTTCAACAAATATGACATTTTAAGAAAATTAAAAAGGTATAATGAGGCTAAAGGTGCTTTAGAAGATATTTTAACAGAAAAATCGCTTGCTCTTGATCTCAATAACAGAAAGACCATTTATAAGCAGCTTTCTTCTTTACATGAAGAGATGGGGAATACAAAAGAAGCTTTAGGTTGGGAACAGAGATATTCCAAACTTAATGATAGTCTGAATAGTGAAAATGTGAAGCTTGAGATCAATAAAATTGAAGCCAAGTTCAATACAGCAGAAAAAGAAAGAAAAATTGCCACTTTAAACGCTGAAAAGAACCAAAAAGAACTGGAAGTCAACAAGAAAAACTCCTATTTATGGGGATTAAGCCTTATTTTATTATTAGTTATAAGTCTTTTGATCTTCCTTTATATCATTTTGAGAAAGAATAAAAAAATCTCTAAGCAGAAGATTAATGAGATCAAACAAAAGGAAGAACTCTCTTTAACAAAAGCTATTCTTGAGGGAGAAGAAAGGGAAAGAGAACGTATTGCAAGAGATCTTCATGATGGATTAGGGGGAATGCTAGCTGGAGTAAAAATCAATTTTTCAACATGGTCTGCCAGTCATTTGGATCCTAAAAAAGACCAGGAGTTTTATAAAATCCTGGGACAGCTGGATAATTCTGTAGGCGAACTTCGGCATGTGGCAAGAAACCTGATGCCTGAATCATTGCTTAATTTCGGGTTGGAAACCGCCCTCAATGACCTTTGTGAATTTTACAACAGAAAAGATATTGAAATTGATTTCCAGGCAATCAATATTGAAAAGAATCTACCATTAAATATTCAGCTTAACATTTACAGGATTGCACAGGAATTATTGGCTAATGCTATCAAGCATTCTGAAGCCACCGGTATTTTATTACAATGCTCCCAATCTGAAAAAGATTTTTTCATCACGATTGAAGACAATGGAAAAGGTTTTGTAAACAACAAAGAACAAAAAACCAAAAGCATGGGGCTCCGTAATTTAAAGAACAGGGTGGATTACCTGAAAGGAAACATGGAGATCAACTCAGACAGCCAAGGTACAACGATTAATATAGAACTCAACATAGATGGAGAATGAAAAAATAAATATTGTCATCGTAGACGATCACCCTATCGTCATTGAAGGTCTGAAAATGATGCTGAAAAGCCAGCCTTCATTCAATATTCCGGAAACTTTTACTTCCGGTTCGGAGATCATCCGTTTTATGGATTCCAATAAGGTTGATATTATTCTTTTAGATATCACACTACCTGATGCGAATGGTACAGAACTATGCAGGGAAATCAAAAAGAAATCTCCAGAAACGTCAGTGATTATGTTCAGTAATCGTTCGGAAAGGAGTATCATCATGCAGTCTATCCAAAACGGAGCCAGTGGTTACCTTCTCAAAAATACATCTATTGAAGAACTGGTGATTTGCATCCAAGGAGCATTATCCGGTGACATTGTTTTTTGTAATGAAACCAAACAGATCATCAGCAGACCTTCTCAAAATGAGTTGCCAATTCCCAGGCTTACTAAAAGAGAAAAGCAAATCCTGCATCTTGTAGCACAGGGTAAAACAAGCAATAGAATTGCAGAAGAGCTTTTTCTAAGCCCACTCACTGTAGATACCCATCGGAAAAATCTTCTGCAGAAATTTCAGGCTAAAAATTCTACAGAACTCGTAAACCAGGCTATAGAATATAATCTGATTGAAAAATAAAAAAAACCGCTCTTGCAGCGGTTTTTATTTTATATAGTAAACTTTATTTATGGCTCAAGGAAGCTAAAAGCAACTTTTACAACCTGATTATCACCTTTTCCTGTAACTTTAGCAGTTCTGGCAACCTCTCCATCTATCAAAAGAGTAATGGTAAGTTCTGAATTTGCCTGTGGCAATACAGCATTCGCAGCAAAATTGATCTGTGCCTGGCTGGAATTAACCCACATTTCACCACTTGTCCAACTTTCTTTTAAAGGTGCAGTAGGCGTACTGTATATAGTATTCTGTGCAGTTCCTACCTGGGTTACCACAGAGATAAGCTCTGATCCTGTAGTAGCTTTCGCTACAAATTGAACCACATGATCCTGAAATTCATCATCGTCATCTTTTTTACACGAATTTACCACAGTAATCACTGAAAATAACAAAACGAATAAAGAAGAAAGTCTAAGTAAACTTTTTAAATTGTAAAATTGCTTCATTTCTCCAAATAGATTTTTTAATGTTCCAAATATAAGTTTTTTATTAATATAAAAATATCTTTAGTGAAAATTTTACAACATTTTTTTACAAAAAATATCAAATCAACAAAAACAGAATTCACTTTAAAAAACCCAATAATACAACGCAATCCTCTAATTATTAAACATAAAACATCATTATATTTAGAATTATTTTAATACTCATAAAAAGTAACATTACAAAAATAGAATTATTGTGTTTTTATTTAAAGATTAGCGTTTACTTTTTATCTTTTGAAAATGATTTTTTTAGCTCTCATATATGAATCATAAAAGTTAAGATTTACAATGTAATTTATTAATTATATTTGCTGTATGAATTTAGATTATTTAGTAAGAGAGCCGGAAAATATTACCTCTGCTACTCCTATACTTTTTATGCTTCACGGCTACGGCAGCAATGAGCAGGACCTTTTCAGCTTTAGAGAAACCCTTCCAAAAGATTGGATCATCATTAGTTTCAGAGCTCCCAGAGATACTCAATTTGAGGGATATTCATGGTATGATATTAATTTTAACGACCCTGAAAATTTCATTGATGTTCCTCAGGCTAAAGAATCTTTAAATGCTGTACTGGAAAGTATATTAAAAATCATAAATAATTATGGTCTCACTGAAAGCAAAGTTCATTTATGCGGATTCAGCCAGGGAGGAATATTATGCTATGCTCTGGCATTAAAATATCCTGAATTATTTACAAATGTTGCCTGTTTGAGTTCTTATGCAGAAGAAAAGATTCTGGATGGAATTGTAAAGGACAAAAAGAAACTGGAAAAGCTGAGATTCTTTGTATCTCACGGTACAGATGATGCTGTGATTCCTATTGATTGGGGAAGAAAGGCTGCTGAGCTTCTTTATGACCTCAATTGTTATTTCACATTCAGAGAATATATGAGCGGGCATGGAGTCAATCAGAAAAATTATATGGATTTAATGGATTTCTTCTCAAAATAAGCAGATTCCAATTTTAAAATAAATTCAATAAAAATAACAAATCTATTGTAGTTCGTATAAACATTCCAGTATTTGGAATGTTTTTTTATTACCATAAAGATAAATTCAGTAAATTGAGTATATGAAACTAAAGCTACTTTTACTGGGTTTATTATTGGGTATTTTTATCCATGCACAGAACTCTTTCAGACTACTCAATACTCAGAAAACAGTCATCCCTTTTCAGCTTATCAACAATCTGATTTTTATCCCAGTCAACATAAATGGAGCCAACCTAACCTTTATGGTGGACACCGGAGTAGCAGAAACCATTCTTTTCAGCCTGGACAATAAAGAAGTTAAGCTGAGTAATGTTGAAAAAATAAAGTTTTCCGGGCTTGGAGGAAGCCTAAGTATAGATGGATTAAAATCAGAACGTAATATCGGTAGAATTGGAGATGAGATCATCAATACTTCTATGTCTCTTTATGTGATTCTTGATGAGGAATTCAATATTTCCTCTCATGTAGGAATTCCTGTAAACGGCGTTATTGGTTACCATTTTTTTAAGGATCACCCGATCGCTATTGACTATATTTCTAAAAAAATAACGGTTTATGAGAATATGGATCCTTTAAAAAGGAAGATTAGAAAATTTGATGAAATGCCGATCAGTATTGAAAAAGATAAACCTTATCTAAACGCCGGCGTAGAAATGACCCGTGAAAAGAAAGAATCAAAACTTCTTATTGATCTTGGAAACAGTGATGCAATCTGGCTCTTCCCTACTCTTATTAAAGATTTTGTTTATAACCGTCCTAATATTGATGATTTTCTGGGCCGTGGATTCAATGGAGATATTTATGGTAAAAGAAGCAGAATCCATAATTTTTATCTTGGTGATTTTAAATTTGAAAAACCGCTTACCGCTATGCCTGATGAGTTCTCTATTCAGCATGTGAGCCTGGTCAAAGACCGGAAAGGCTCTGTAGGAGGTGAAATCATGAGACGATTTTCTATTATTTTTGATTATGCTAACAATAAGCTATATTTGAAGAAAAACAGAAATTTTGACGATCCTTTCCATTTTAATATGAGTGGACTGGATTTTAAACAGGACGGACTTGAATGGCAGCAGGATAGAGTGAAAATTGAAACTCAAACAATGGGTAGTACAACTAATACAAGTGAGGTATATAAAGACTCTTTTCAATATAAATTCAGTCTGAAACCTTTATTTTCTATTGCTGGAGTGAGAAAAGATTCACCGGCTTATGTAGCAGGCTTAAAAAAAGACGACAAAGTGATCAGTATCAATGGAGACAAAACAGCAGACATGAAGCTTGAGAAAATCCTTGAAATCATGAAGTCCTCAGAAGGAAGAACGATCACCATGGTTATTCAGAGGCAAGAAGAAAAACTTACTTTCCGTTTTAATTTGGAAGATCCGATCCCTTATCAAGAATAAACAATATGACAACTGAAGAAACTACCTTAGACAGAATAAGAACGCGACCAAGATTTAAGATGTTTACTCATCTTACCAAGGAAGAGTATGCTGAAAATCTGAAAAAATATCTCGCTGAACATAAAAATGAGTTTTCTGGCAACATCAATAAAGAGGTTGCTACCATTTGGGTGGAAACAAAATTTGATAATTACTGGAAACCGCGTCTTGCTTTGCGCGTCGAAATGGAAGATGATGAAACAGTAATACGGGGAGTTTTTGGTCCCAGCTCTGCGGTATGGACATTCTTCATGTTTCTTTACTTTTCCTTTTCTATTCTTTGGATGACCTTTTTCACTATGTATTACGTGGAAAAACAAATAAAAAGCGCCGAATACCCTTGGGCACTGAGCGCTTCTTTTATCATGTTATTTTTTATTCTTCTCACTTATATTGCGGCAAGATTCGGGCAGCATAAAGGGAAAGATGAAATGCTTAAGTTAAGACAGTTTGCTGAAGAATCTACTTTACAATTTGAGAAGAAGATTATTTAGACAAAGTATCTGTAGGCCTTTCATTCTGAATAGGAGTAGCCATTGCTTTTGCTGTTTTAATGGAATCGGCTACTTTTTCTCTGTTAGCCTGTTCCTTCAGCATTTTAGGAACATCCGGTTCCAATAATTTTGTAAGCTCTTCAACAGATATATTATTGGCATTTGGGTCATTTAGAAGCTTTTTCCATGGTCTTCTTCCGCCCCAATTATAATCACCAAATACCATTACCGCTGTACCTCTCGCCTTTGTAGTGGCACCCCCTGGATTCAGTATCCATGTATCAGCATAAGAATACAGCCATTGTGCATCTTTTCTTAATAGTCTTAAACAGGAATGTGATGCAGGATATCCAGGAAGTGTATATTCGTGCCAGCCGATACCCCCTATGTTATGGATATTAAAATTGTAAGGAAGTTTCCATTCACTGCTTACTGTAGAAATGGACAGTTTCTTTTTCCAGTTGGCAAAAGTGAGTCCTCTCGTTGTCTGTGCAGTCTTTTTCCCCATACTGGTTGGTCCCCATTTCACAAGACCTCCGTTAGAGTATACCGCATAAGCCTGGATCGGATAAGAAAAGATCACGAATTTCTTCACACCACTTAACACGTCAAGCTGCATAGGAAATGGAGAATACGCCATTAAGGTAGTGTCTATTTTAGCAGGAACTACCAAGGTATCAGCATTCCATTTGCTTTTAGAATCCAGTCTGTTTAATGCTAAAATAGCCGTGCGTTCCTTCTCATCATACTTTTTACTGAATGCTGCATATACAGAATCCCGCATTTTTTTATCTTTTGGAAGGACAAAGGCATTATAAAAACCATTCTCCTGCATCATAGGCGGAGCAGATTCTTTTTTAACCACAGGCACTGAATCTTTCTTTATAGAGTCTTGCTCTGTTTCCGGAGTTTCGGAAGCAGAAACAGTATCTTTAAAAGTATCGCTGATTTTTTCTATTTCCTTTTTACAGGAAACAAGGAATACTGCACATAAACAGGCGTATAGAAATGATTTTTTCACAGATATGTTCTTCATAAATAAATTAAGGTCATTTAGTTTGGCTACCCAGTACAAATATCAGACCTAAAATTGAATCCTAAAAGACATTATGAAAAATACCGTAAAAAAACGGTGATTCAATATTTTTTTAAAGCAGTTTATTGGTTTTCGCATAAGATAACGCTTCCGCAATATTGCTTACACCAATTTTTTCAAAAAGTTTTTTGCGATGAAATTTCACAGTATCTGCCGTAATAAAAAGTTTATCTGCAATTTCACTGATCGTATGACCACTGGTGTACAGGCTTAAAATTTCATATTCTCTTGAAGATAGTTTTATCTTTTCACTTTTCTCCCATTTATCTGCTATAAGATCATATTTCCAGATTTCATCAGAACCTTCCTTACTGAGGACTACATTTCCGGAAGACGTATTATTAGAAAGGGAAACAGCACACAAAGCTTTCCAAACCTGCCCATCTTCGGTAAGGAACATAGGCGCCAGTTTATGATTAACCAGAATCATATTCTTTTTACTATTGATCAGATTGAAGTCATAGGAAATAGAATAAAGCTTCCTGTCCTCTATCGGAATCTTATCATAAAATTTAAATCCTGCTTCATTGATCTTAACCAGCATTTCCAAATCCTCCGGTTTCACATTCTGGAAATAAAATGCATAACCGAGATTCTTTACTTCTTCTGAGGTTTTACCACATAGAAAAAGAGGGTTTTCTGAAACATATTCAAACCCCTTAGTTTGATAATTGATAACATACAGGCTTTGGTAGGTGGTTCTGGCAAGTGCTTTTACAGCCTCAAGATAATCCGCGTCCTGACTGAAATCAATGTCAGCATCTTTACTGACCTCATTTTTTTCGTTAAAAAATCTTTTAATCTGTTCCATATTTTTTAAAAGCTTTTCTCACTACTACACTAAAGGATAGTTTTTAACTTTTATACCACAAATCTACACAAAAGTGTAGCAATTCTCAAAATGCTGTGATATAGATTTGCAAACGATTTGCATGATTGTACCTTTTTCAGAAATACCATCGTTAGGATGAATCCTGAAATGCAGTATACAAACAATCAGAAAAAGCAAACCAACATGTCATCAATAACCATGATATAGAAGTTGCCAAAAATTCGGTCCAAACAAAGTTGATTCGTCAAGTTTTTATCGTAAAATAACTCAGACAATGACACCTAATTCAGACTAAATATTAAATAATTGACCGAGTCAAAAGCAACATCAACGATCAGCCTTTTAAACAGCATAAATCTCTGCTTTAAATTACAAACTGATCAAACCACCCTATCACTGATTTTTACTATTACTGTCCTATCAGACAGTAATTTTTTTTATCTCGCATTATCTATCAATGATACAAATGAGGTGTAACCAACCTATTATCTTATTACTGAATTTTCTGATTAAAGTAAAGAGTTCTGAATCTAGTATAATAAAAGATCCAAAGTATAAACCAGGGCAAATTCATAATCAAAAATACTAAAATCATTTCGCCATCGATTTTAAGCTCTACCATCTGAAATAAATAATATCCAAGAGAAAGTATCGGAAAGAAAAACCAGCATAAACCTGATTTTACCGTAGACTGAAATGGTTGCAAAAGCGATAATAAGCTGCTGAATGATACTATACTCATGAACAATATCCAAAATACGGTAATTCCGTACACCAGCCCACTCATATCGCAATTTCTTGGATGTTCTCTTACAGGCTCTCTCGTTAATGTCATAAATACAATGAGAAGGATCATTGAAACGACAGTTGAGATCAGCCAGGTTTTCAATATTGATAATAGAATGTATTTATTTTTTGACATTAAATTCCGCTTTAAATGCTAAAGTAATAATAACTATTCGATTGACAAAAATCCTATTCCCTTCGTTCTCTGACTGATATTTAATAATTTGTTAAAGATACCATGCTCATATTATCTATAATTTTGACAAAATATCAGTTATCATGTTATACATCATTATGGTAGTTGTACTACAGGCACTTATCACCCTCACCCTATTGCTCTATCTCATTAAAAACAGGGAATCTGTTCTGAATATGCTGTTATTGTATATCGGAGTGGTAGCATTGGATATGGGCTATGAATATTTCATTATTCAGAGATTCGGCTATGAATCTGTTCTGTATGAAATTCCTGGAAGCCTACGCGTGTTTAAAGGACTCATTTTCCTATATATTACCACCTACTTAATTCATGCAAAATGGAGAGACCGACTTAAATACCTGATCATTCCACTTACATTAGTGGTTGTTCACCATGCCATTGCTTTGACAGCCAAAATCTTTGATTTATCCTGGGCGGATATGGCCATAAAATCTTACCAGGTTTATTTTGCATACTACAGCTATTATTGGGTGGCATGTCTTGCTACCTGTATTTATTTCCTGACCAAATACCGTAAAAACATTACCCATCCAGTAGCCAGTAATTTTCGTTATCTGGTTTATTATGTATTAATGGGAGTATTGATTTTTTGGACGGTTTATCAACTGGGCTGGGATACACTGATCTATCAGAAGATATACAGTTTACTATTCCTTTTCCAATTTGGATGGATTTTGTATGTTTATATTTTAACGTACCAGCACAGAATTTTGGAACAACAGAATAGATCTCATTTTTCTGCTCCTAAAGAAACCTATCAGTATAAGGACCTTTCAAAAATAGATTTTGAGACAGTACAAAATGCCGTTGTTACCTTTTATAAGGAAAGTAACGAGTATCTTGATGAAGAGTTTACTCTCGATCAGCTTTCCAGCCATTTAAAAATAAGCAAATCCGATTTAAGTATTACCTTTAATAAACACCTCAATACCAACTTCCACGAATATACCAACAGAAACCGTATACAACATTTTAAACAGATATTATCGGAAGATCCTTCTGCAAGTGTCATTGATCTTGCATTTCAATGTGGTTTTAAGTCCAAATCAACTTTTTATAAATATTTTAAGAAAGAATTTGATTGTCTGCCTTCTCAGCTCATCCATTAAGTTACAATTATTTAATATTAGTAACCTATTGATTTACAAAACAGTTCACCTCGAACTCAACAGAAATAGTAGTCTGAAATTTAAATGAACTAAAACTGTTTGGCGAGCGGACATCTTTGCATAAAATTTCACTAAGATGTCACGAGAAAGTCTTTTTCTAACAAAAGCAGCATTTTTTCTTTTGGGCCCTTTCGCCTTTGCACAAACCTCAGTTCACGGAACTGTAGTAGACAGCCAGGGAAACCTGCCCAATGCCCTGGTATATATTGAAAACAGCAGTCAAAAGGTTACCTCCAATACTGATGGATCTTTTGTTCTGAATAATATTCATGATGGCAACTACAACCTTGTTGTAGAATACAAAGGATATGATACCGTTTACATTCCTTTTAACGTAACAGACAAAAAGGAAGTTGATCTTGGATTGGTTAAATTCGGAGCCAGGCTTAAGGAAAACAGTATTCAGGAAGTAGTGGTTACCAGTGTTTACAAAGCCTCGCAAGCCAGAGCTATCACGATGAAGAAAAATTCTAATACCATCACGGAAGTTCTTTCTGCTGATGCCATTGGAAAACTTCCGGATCGTAATGCAGCAGATGCCGTACAAAGGATGCAGGGAGTATCCATTGAGCGTGATATGGGGGAAGGACGCTTTGTGGCGGTAAGAGGAACTCCTATACAATGGACAGCTTCTACTTTAAATGGTAACAGAATGCCTAGTGCGAGCGGAGATAATGCCAATCGCGGGGTGCAAATGGATATTTTCCCGTCAGAACTTATTCAGAATGTTCGCTTATCTAAAGCTTTAACTCCGGATTTGGATGGAGATGCTATTGGCGGAAATGTAGATTTCATTACCAAAACTTCTCCCAATAAGGAAACCCTAGCGATCAGTATGTCTTCCGGGTATGTTAATATGTCAAAATCGCCAACGTATAATTCCTCTATTGTTTACGGAAACAAGATTACCAATAAACTGAAATTTATCTCTTCTGCTGTGATCTGGGAGCGCTCTACCGCTATAGATCAAATGAGAAATATTTTTAACTACGGACTGAAAGATAAAACAGCCTCCTACTCTATCAATCAGCTGCAGCTTCGCGATTATTTAGCCAACCGGAGAACACTCGGGTTTAATATGGGATTGGATTATGAAATAAACAGCAGGAATAAACTCTATTTTAAAGGCTTATACAGCCAATATAAAGATGGCCAATCTGTAAGGGAAACCTATTTTAATTTTGACAATAAAAATGTAACGCTTCAAGCACGCCATGCGGATTACCTTACCGATCTGTATTCTATGCAACTGGGTGGAAATCATCAGGTAGGACAGCGTCTGGAAGTAAACTGGTCCTTATCCAAAGCACGTTCAGAATTCAGATTCAATTCTCCGAAAAATCTGGACAAAAATGAAAGAGGTTATCCTATGGTCAATTTTATACAACCTATGACCTACGGAAACCTTTTTACAGATGGAAGAAAATACCTGGCAATGGATGCTCCAGAAGGTGTTGGAGATACCGGAAGCTTCACTTTACCTTATAACCAACAGACTATAGCAGCAGATCAATTAAGATTAAACCAAGTCATCCTCAGTCAGAACCACAACAGTGAAACAGATCTTAGAGGACAGGTAGATTTAAAGTATAAAGTATCCGATAATTTTGAGCTTAAATTCGGAACAAAATACAATAATAAGAACAAAAATGTAGACAGTTCTTTACTGGTATGGATGCCTAAATCCTCTCTTGGAATTCCCGGAACTCCTGTAACTTATATGAATCAACTTGAACGTGAAGCTTTTCCTTACAGAGGTGGTTTCATGAATCCTCTTGGAAATCCTTATAACTCAGCTATTATTAATCAGATTACCAACGGACAGATCGATCAGATGTACAATCCCGCGACACAGAATAGTTTAGGACTGATGCAGGTAAGCAGCAAAGACAGTAGTTCCAATATCACGAGTTCTTACCGAGGAACTGAAAACGTATGGGCAGCTTATATGATGGGAACCTGGAAAGTGACCAATCAGCTTCAGGTATTGGGAGGTTTCAGAAATGAATATAATGACATTACATTCTGGGGTAAAAAAGTAGTTTCAGACAAGGATAATAAAACGGAAGATATTAAAGACAGTAAAACCTACAATGTAGTGCTTCCTATGGTTAATTTGAAATGGAATATCAGCAATGATCGTATTCTAAGACTAGCTTACACCCGTTCTTTTGCAAGACCTGATTTCAATGACCTGAATCCCGGAACCATCGTTAATGATATTACCAACACTATCACTCAGGGAAATACTAAACTTGATCCTACATTTTCCAACAACTTTGATCTTATGTTCGAGAATTATTTTGGAAAACTGGATCTGATTACCGCCGGAGTGTTCTATAAAGACATCACCAATCTCATTTATAAAGATCAGTCAGTAACAGATATTGGAGGCAGAACTTACACCTTTACCGCTCCTAAAAATCTGGAAGGAGCTACATTATTTGGTTTTGAATTTGGAATTTCCAAACGTTTTGAAAACCTGCCTGGATTTTTGAAAAATTTAGGTTTTGAAGGGAACTATACCTACATCTCTTCCAGGATGAATATGCCAATCTATGAAAACGGTCAGCAGACAGGTACCATGTCCACTACAATCCCTAACCAGGCCAAACATATTTTCAATACCATCTTGTTTTACGAAACCAGTAAACTGATGCTTCGGATTGCAGGAAACTATAAAGGCAACTATGTAAGTGAAATCAGGGCTGCAGCAGGCGCAGATCACTACCAATACTTCGATAAAAACTTTACCATAGATCTTTCTACCTCATACAGTATCTCAAAGAAAGTCCGGTTGTTTTTGGAGCTTAACAATATTTTCAATGAACCCAACCGCTATTATATGGCTACCAAAGACCGTGTAGAGAACATTTCCTACTCAGGAATGCGTGGACAAATAGGATTCACTTACAACTTCTAATTAAAATTTATTCATCAATGAAAAAGTATATATTTGGAGCTGCATTTTGTATGACAGCATTATTACAGGCACAGAATCAATGTAAAAATCCAGGAATCAATCAACTGCAGATTGTGGGAACTCACAATTCATATGCTCAACCGGCAGATCCCAAAGTATTGGATATGGTGAATCCAATCATTAAAGGAATGATGCAAAAATACGATAGCATGATGTCTGAAGAGCAAAAAGCAAAGTTCAAAGAATATCACCCTAACGGAATGGATATAAAAGAAGGATTGAACTACAACCATCCGGATTTCACAGAACAACTCAACGCTAATCTTCGCGGCTTGGAGATAGACGTTTATTATGATCCGGAAGGTAACAGATTCAGTCATCCTGCCTCATATGAAGCTTTAAAAGCAAAAGGAGTAACAGATTTAGCTCCTTTCAATACCCAAGGACTGGATCAGCCTGGGTTTAAAGTATTGCATATGGCTGATATTGATTTCAGAACTCATTATCCCACTTTAAAAGATGCACTTACTACTCTTAAAGTATGGTCTGATCAACATCCAGAACACACTCCGGTGTTTATGATGATTGAAGAAAAAGATTCAGGATTTCCTATTCTTGAAAACAGCACAAAGGTTTTACCATTTGATAAAAAGGCTTACGATGATCTGGATGCTGAAATTGTAAAATATTTGGGAAAGGATAAAATCATTACCCCAAAAGAAGTCCAGGGAAAATACAGCACATTAAAAGAAGCTGTTATCCATAATAACTGGCCAAAACTGAATGACAGCAAAGGGAAATTCATCTTTATGCTGCTACCCGGAAGTGCAGGAACCTTATCCTCTAAAAACAATCCTTATCTCATCAATGACTCATTAAAAGAAAGAGTCATGTTTCTGAACAGTGAACCCGATGATTCTTTCGCGGGTTTCATATTGCGGGATAATGCCATTGTGAGGCAAAAAGAAATTCAGGAACTGGTAAAGCAAGGCTATATCGTAAGAACAAGATCAGACATTGAGACCTATGAAGCCAAGGTCAATGATTTTACCCGCTCCAAAGCAGCCTTTAGCAGCGGTGCACAGATTATTTCTACCGATTTTTTCCATCCGGGAAATACTTACGGTACTCCTTATTTTGTACAGCCTCCTCAGGGAAAAGACTATCTTAATAATCCTGTCAATACTTCATGTAAGTAAACTAAAACTGGTTCTGTTCCAGAACCGGTTTTTAATTTATTGTCGGAATTTTTTATATTTTATTGTTATCGCAGATAGTCTTACCTTCTTTAATCGCTTGAAGCATTTGTATGCAAAGTATAATAAGTTTCCCTTCCCCAATTCTTATCATTTTAATTGCTAGGATTTCCTGTAATACAAAAGTCTTTAAAGAATATATCAAAACTCCAGATAACAAAGACTATGAGGGTATAAAACAAAAAAAAGTCTTCTATTTCTAGAAGACTTTTTGCGATCCGGACGGGACTCGAACCCGCGACCTCCGCCGTGACAGGGCGGCATTCTAACCAGCTGAACTACCGGATCAATTTTTTTAAAAGAAATTGAGAAAACTTCTGCGATCCGGACGGGACTCGAACCCGCGACCTCCGCCGTGACAGGGCGGCATTCTAACCAGCTGAACTACCGGATCAATTTTTTTAAAAAGAAATTGAGAAAACTTCTGCGATCCGGACGGGACTTGTTATTTTTTCAAAAAAGCCCTATCCATAAGCTTTATATTGTTCTCTTGTTTAAGAGGTCACCGAATAGGTCACTTTTTTAAACAATTTAGAGATCGTCGTTTTTACTGGTGCAAATATATGTCTTTTTTTAGTTTTTGCAAATAAATTTACATCCAATGACAAAAAACGTTTACAAGCATCACAGTATCAAATATAAAAATTTCTTCCTCAAATTATATGATATGGATAAACGTAACTCAGAATAGAGTAACATTAGGGAATTCAAATCATCAATGATATCATGAATATATACTTGATTGGAGTTATCCTCAAAAGTAACCTTAGCTGTTAAAATTAAGGTATTTCTATTACATGAAACATAATTATAGTATCTACAATGATCCTGACAAAAGTTCCACTATTTCAGCATCTTAATACACAACAAATAACATAAAATTGGAATTAAATTAATTAATTTGGAAATTAAATGACTTTTTTGGAAATTTAACTTGAAACTATGGAAATTTATTCCATATATTTGTATTGTAATAAATTTATGTAGATACCACAATGATCAAATACTTTAGTATAATTCAGGCACTTTGCCGTTCTGCTCTTACAAATCCAAACGATGCTATTTTACATCAGATAAATAGATTAATAGAAAGTTTAGAAAAAGACGGGCATGGTAAAGAGGCTAAATCGTTAGAAGGTATATTATCTTCTTCACAATCAAGTGCTGATATGTCACCAAGTAAAATCCAGAAATCTTTCATTGTGAGTGGCGGCGAAGAAATAACAAAAAAAACTGCAATCCCAGTTGACAAAGAAACCTCCACTCCTCTCGCAGAAATTTTTTTCCCAGCTGATCTCCCGGCTGAGGAACCCTTATTTGGAGAGAATATAGAATTAGCGATCCAATCAATAGTCAGTGAATGGACCAAATTTGACAAATTGTTAGAAATAGAGGCTACCCCTGCGAGTTCATGTTTAATTTACGGAGCACCAGGAACAGGAAAAACTCATTTAGCCAAATGGATCGCAAAACAGATAGGATTGCCCGTAGTTTTAGCCAGATTGGAAGGTCTAATGTCCTCATATTTGGGCACAACATCACGAAATATTGGAAACCTATTTGCTTTCGCTAACCGATACAAGTGCGTTCTTTTACTTGATGAATTTGATGCAATTGCCAAACTGCGAAACGATCCGCAAGAAGTTGGCGAAGTAAAAAGAGTTGTGAACACATTGTTACAAAGTCTAGACACAAGACGTGAAAAAGGATTTACGATAGGTGTTACTAATCACGAAAGCCTCCTCGATCCAGCAATTTGGAGAAGGTTTGACATACAGATCGAAATACCCAAACCTAGCCCGGAAGTTATGATTCACTTACTGAAAAAATTTGTAGCTCCATTAGAATACAACGACAGCGAAATAAAGTTCTTAGCGTGGTGTCTTGAAGGATCTTCAGGAGCTGACGCCGAAATGCTAGCAAAATGGTTGAAAAGATCATTTGTTTTAGATAAACGCAACAGTTTTATTGATATGATGAAACAATTCACGTTGCTGAATGCAGGAAGAGTTGAACCAACTAAAAGAAATGTCATGTTGCATAGCGATGAAGAATTTATTAATATGTTACTAAATGATAAAACGTATTCGTTCAAACAAAAAGATATTGCTCCTTTTTTTGGTATAACACCATCATCCCTAAGTAAACAATTATCGAAGAGTAAAGACACAGAAAAAATATAAGTTATGGCAAATAGTCCTGTTCAAATCGTTTTAAATTCTAATGACTTTATAGAAGCATTGGAAAATAATGGAGGTGGTTCTTTCAAAGACTTTTTCGCTGGAAGTGATTCAGAATTTGTAGAACACCGCGAAAACCTTCAACATCAGCTCAATGAAATTAAAAATATGCAAATGGTCAACAGTTTTGCAAAGGTTTCATTTGCAAAGGTAAATTTGAAACAGGCAGCCCTGGCTAAAAGCCACCGACCAACTACACAGTTGTTTAAGAAGGATGTTGCGCCTGTAGTTGGTGCAGGTGATCTTGGTGAATTATTTGTTGAATTAACTCCTGAAATTATTGATACTTTACGATTCAAAGTTGGACAGGCTGAGCCAGAAACACGATATAAAGAAAAAAATGGAAAAATTGAACCCAGTCCATCAAGATTAAGAAGCGAAGTCGGAGCTATTCAGGAAATTACACCTTATACAGCGAGTGATAAAAGAAAGTTTTCTGCGAAAGAAGCTGTTGAATGGTTATCAAAGCCACAGACTGGAGGGGCATATATCATTGAGCTTTTTGAAGGTATTCCCCTTAGAAAAGACTGGGATTTGCTGAACGTTTATAAATTCGAACTATTTCAGTCATTTATTACTGGACTGGAAAACCTGGGTAAAGGTATTTTGGTCTCCAGAATTACCTCAGGCGATGGATCCGCATTAATTTACGGAATCAAAATAGAAAAAAGCAATGCACTTCCCGTTTTCCAATTTTTCTCCGCCAGCTCCTCCAACAATAAATCTGAGGAGAAAAAAGAGATAGACCTGGATTTAGAAAGACACAACAGCTTACTGAACTTCTTAGGTAACCACCCGCTAGTGAAAAAAATCACACTCCCACCGATCGTAACTCAGAGCGCTACTGTAAGTGATGTATGGAAAAAAGGTGATTCCTATGAGGTACCTGGAGTACATATGGACGAAGCATATCCAAAGATTTGCATCGTCGATGGGGGCGTATCAAATATATATGGTGATTGGATTGAGGATCGTTGGGGCTTAATAAGTCCAGCTGACAAGAATGAAAATCACGGAACTTTTATTGCTGGACTGGCAATACTGGGCCAAACCTTAAATGGTAAAGCCATTTGTCGAGAAATTGATGGATGCAGAATCATAGATCTTGATATATTACCCAAAGCAGATCGGTATGACACC
The DNA here is from genome assembly GCF_003815715.1 of Chryseobacterium sp. G0162. Classification (NCBI taxonomy): domain Bacteria; kingdom Pseudomonadati; phylum Bacteroidota; class Flavobacteriia; order Flavobacteriales; family Weeksellaceae; genus Chryseobacterium; species Chryseobacterium sp. G0162. The sequence continues at coordinate 1,109,753 of NZ_CP033922.1, forward strand.
TATTTTTCCAAAGCTATGGAATTTTTTAGTGAGTTGGAAAATGCAGTCCAGGAACTTAAAGCCAGAACGGGTGTACGGATATTCAATTTCAGTTTAAATATTGAAGAACATGTTTCAACATCGGGCTATAGTCTGCCAGCACAAATTTTAGATAAAATAGCGGAGGAAAATGATGTTATTTTTGTAATCTCAGCTGGTAACACACATCCAAGAGATATGAGAAAAGAATGGCCTGAAGACCATTTTGATGCACTGAAAACCCTTGCATCTTCGAGAAATGATGTTATCAAAAAACCTGCTGAAAGCTGTCGCAATATAAGTGTTACGGCACTGAATCCTCCAGACATGGATGGAATTGTGCCTTATGCATTGAGTAATTACAGCTGTAGAGGACCAGGGCTTAGGGTTGGACTAAAACCTGATTTAGCACATGTTGGAGGATCGGGCACAGCTCATCCTACCTTAGGGCATGGGTTACTATCATTAAATACAGAAAGCTCAGTTGTGGATGGGTGCGGAACGAGTTACGCTGCCCCAAATGTGGCAAAAACTTTAGCGAGTCTTGATCACAACATAGAAGGAATGGTTTCAAGAGAAACACTTATCGCTTTGGGAATCCATCACGCAGTTTTACCCGAATCATTAAATGACAAAAGCTTGAGAAATGTTACAAAAGATTTAGTGGGATTTGGCATACCTAATGGGTCAGAACAAATATTAAACGGAGATCCTTCTGCAATCACTTTAGTATTTGCAAATAGGGCAATAAGTGGGCATAAGATGAGCTTTAAATTTTCATGGCCACCAAGCCTGGTGCAAAATGGAAAATGTCTCGGTCATGCAAAACTCACAATAGTAAGTACTCCGAAATTCGATTATAAATACGGATCCGAATTTGTTCGAATTAATATCGATGCAGCCCTCCGTCAGATGCAGAAAAACGGAAAATATTTAGGACGTTTAAACGCAATCTACACGCCGGATGAAGGGGATGGAAGTTTATATGAAAAAGATCTGATTGAACATTCCTTTAAATGGAGTCCAGTAAAAGTATACGAAAAAACCTTCCCTCGTGGTGTAGGACCGACTACCGAATGGAAGTTGGATGTGGAGTATTTAGCGCGTGATGGAGTAACTATACCAAAGGGAGGTGTGCCTTTTACTGCTATTTTGACAATATCAGACCCAACTAAAGAAAAACCTGTATTCAATGATATGAGACAGATGCTTCAATCACTGGGAGTTAAAGCTGTTGATATTAAAACAGCAGCGCGAATTGTCCCAAGAGTTTAAATTGGATATTAAAATAAATGCTGAAACTTTTATAAAATGAGAAATAAATAAAAAAACCAGGCAAAAGTCACCTGGCTTGATTCCTTAAAGGAACAACAGCCCTTGCAAGGCTATTGATAGTAATTTTTTATTCGCACTTCAAAACTACTTCCTTTATTTGAATTAAACAAGCTTTTCGTGATTTTTAACCTCTACTGGAGAATCCAGATAGTAGGCTCTGGTAATAATTGTCTAAAAAATCTATTGCACATTACGTATTGATTTTCCAGGGCAGAGCCCTATTTATTGCTGAAACGATAGGCAATGATCAGTTATTATTAATTAAAATTTTAAATTAAATTACGATGGATTCAAATAATCTACACTTCGGAGCACATAAACCCGCTCCAAACACACCTCTTAAATTTATAATTGAGGAAAAACAATATGAAACCTTCGATCAATATATGACCGGAGCAGAATTGAAGCAACTTGCAGGAATACCGCTAGAAACAGAATTGTTCTTATCCATAAGTAAACCTTATCAAGATGAATTAATTGAAAATTCTACACGGATAAATCTTGCAAGACCAGAAACAGAGTATTTTTTTGTCAAGAAAAAGCTTCACTTTTTCATAAACGACAAGCCGTTTACTTGGTACAAACAGTATATCCGTGGAGTTCAAATTAGAGAATTAGGTAATATTTCGACTGATGAAGATATATTCTTGGATATTAATGCAGACTGGCAAGATGATCAAATATTTGATGATGAAGTGGTTGATTTAGCTCGTCCAGGGAAAGAGAAATTCTTTTCCAAACCTAAATCAACTGAGTTTATGATTATAGTAAATGCTCGCCAGCATATTTGGAAGGATGAAACTATATCATTTGAACAACTTATTGTTTTAGCATTTGGTTCGTATGATAATAATCCTAACACAGGCTATACCGTTACCTACAGTAGAGGTTGGTCTCCTAAACCGGAAGGAACAATGGTTAAAAATTCTGCAGTACGTGTTAAAAATAAAATGATTTTCGATGTCACAGCTACTGATAAATCATAGTCCCGACCTTAAACGTCTTAGAGACGAAGGTTATGAAATCGAGGTTCGTGGTGGATATTTACTTATCCACCATATACCTTATGTGACGCAAAATAAAGAAATACATTATGGTGTACTAGTAAGTACGCTTACCTTGAGTAGCAATGAGACAACAACTACCCCGGACGATCATGTAATTCACTTTATTGGCGATGATCCATGTGAGATAGATGGTTCTTTTATTACTTCAATACAGAACAATAACGCGTTGACAATCTTAACTGACCAGATAACAATCAATAGAACATTTTCAAATCGTCCTCAGAATGGTTATCCTAACTACTATGAAAAAGTGAAGAGGTACGTTGAGATTATTTCTGCGCCCGCTAAATATATGGATTCATCAGTTACTGCAACAACGTTCGAAGTTATCCCTGATAGTCATCAGGAGACAATATTTCAATACATTGACACCAATTCAAGCCGTGCAAATATTGAAATGATCAATGCAAAATTAGATAAGCAAAAGATCGGAATCATCGGCCTAGGAGGAACTGGGGCCTATATTTTGGATTTGGTCGCGAAAACCCCTGTTAAAGAAATACATCTTTATGATGGTGACAGTTTTGATCAGCATAATGCATTTCGTTCTCCTGGTGCTGCATCAATTGATGATTTAAAATTACAACAGAAAAAGACAGAATACTATTATAAGATTTATTCAAACATGCACAGAAGCATTCATGTTCACAATTATTACATTACAAAAGATAATCTTATTGAATTGGAACATATGGATTATGTTTTCATATGCGTAGACCGTAATAGTGCAAGGAAAGCAATAACAGATTACTTAGTGGATAAAACAGTGCCCTTTAGCGATGTTGGTCTGGGGGTCAATATCGTTGATGACAAGCTGACAGGTGCTGTAAGGGTAACTTCAGCTAATAAGAAGAAAAACGATCATTTACCTCTTCGCATATTTCCTGAAGATTCAGATAATAATGAATATGGTACTAACATTCAAATTGCTGAATTAAATGCATTAAATGCCATTTTTGCAATTCTGAAATGGAAGAAGTTTAGTGGTATTTATGTAGATTTTGAAAATGAACATCATAGCTCGTATTCCATCGGTGTATCTAAAATTTTTAATGAAGATGTTGCAACATAAGTTTGTGGAATTTATTCCACATAAAATTGAAGAAGGTATTTTATATATCTCACTTGATTTCTGTACCGCAATACACAGATGCGCCTGTGGCTGCGGAAATGAGGTTGTAACGCCGATATCGCCCACGGATTGGAAACTGAGCTTTAATGGTAAAGCTATTTCCCTTCATCCATCTATTGGAAATTGGAATTTTGAATGCCAATCTCATTACTGGATCAAAAACAACAAAGTCGAATATGCAGGCCGTTGGACAAAAGAAGAGATCGATGGAGGTCGTGTACAGGATAAGAATCATAAGACTCAATACTTTGAGTGTGACCAATCTCTTTCAGAACTACCCGCTAAACCTATCAAAACCAAAGCTAGGATTTGGTCGACGATAGCTAATTTTTTTAAGTTATCTTAAATGGAAGTTCAGGCCAAAGTGTAAACTCTGGCTTGAATTTTTAATTTTACACAGAAAAAGAGAACATCCTATTTCTGAAGTAGCGATCTCTGTTAGGGCAAATTTCTTATATTTTTAACTTTAAAAGTATTTTCTGAAATTGAACGAAAATTTGAGATTCAAGTTGGAGATTAGCCATTAAGTTCATTGACTTTTTGATGCTTATTCAGCCAAAGTTCAAACTTAATAAGATCTGCACGCCCCAACGTTGTATAGGACAACCATTCATGATCTAAATTGTCAAATGCCACATCTGCCTCTGGAATAATACTTTGTAAATAATCCCTCAATTCATCTAAGACATTTTCTCGTGTATCAAAAACCATCAATCTCAAAAGCATATCAGCTATTTTCTCATCATCAATTTCATTATCGATATTGTATTTGAGACGTATTTTCCTTACCGTTTCGAAAATCAACGTGCTTCTTAAAGTATGTGAAATAAAAGCCAGCCAATTTGAAAAGATCACTTTATTTTCCTGTTGCTTCAGGTTACTTAAAATTCGTAAAATAAGTGCAGCTGCATCTTTCATCATGATCGGAAGAAATGTAGCTGTAACAGAGAATGCACCAGCCTGCATAAAGGCATCTGATAAAAATTTCACGTAACCATAGTTTGGCATAGTACTGCAGGCAGATATAAATACAAGAGGTGCGCTTATTCCACGAGCAATAATATCTTCGCCAGTTAATCGCACCTTATTTTTGTTGTCGATTACAAGAAAGCTGGACAGATCCTTACTATCGATATCACCATGACAATCAAAAATCAGCAAGTGCGGTTTAAATTCTTTTACCGCACTCTCAATATCGTCGACAGTCTTACAGAATACACTTTTAAATCCCAACGTTTTCTGCATTCCAGCAATTGCATTAAAGAAATGATGCATATCCACATCTTCTTCACTAGCGCAATGGACTATAAGTGTTCTTTCTAAAATATCCGGTGCGATCTGGAATGTAAGTCGCTGATTATGGACGAAATTATTGATTAGACTGCTAAAATTGAACTCTGGTATACGACAGATATCATGGGTGAGACAAATCGGATATTTGTCCAATCTCAACCATTCCATGGGTAGATCGGAAATAAAAACAATTTGTCCATTTCTCTCCTCTAAATATTCTTTTAATTCAGGAACCACCATTTTTTTACGTATCAATTCCCCTACTGCTTCAATTTTTTTTATAGCATGCTTTCTCGTGGAAAAATCATTCTCGAAATGTGACAGGTCCATATTGAGAGATTTCCCTACAATAGGCATGCGAAATATTGGTGAGTACGCCAACTGTGCGTGAAGATATCCAGCAAAGTCTAGCATACTTAACCTCTCAGTCAAAAAACTTAATGTCCTGCCTATTAAATCATGTCCCAGAACGCGCTGTGTATCTTCTTCCACAATGAAAGTGTAGTCAAGTTTTTGCTCGGTCTGGGACACTCTAAATAACATTTTCTGCTTTTTCGTTTCAAAGGGTTTTGCTGCTGTCCTTTTGTACTTTGGGAAATGAAAAGGCGCAATAATGACCATCGGCGGGTAAAGAGGTTCTATAAGTGAAGCAGGCTCTTTGATACGGACAACTTGTGACAGACCGTCAATTACTGTTGCCTGCTGCAATTGAATTGACGCTCTTTTCTTACTGAACATTGTCATATCCTCTTTTTTGGGCCACTGATGTTTTTTCTCCCAATCGTTAGCCAGTATCTGGTTCAGAAGAAAATAATTAGAATGGCTGTACATTGTTGGATAGAAAGGATTCAATTCATCGGATTTGGGGTTGGTCTGAAAATTAAACGTGTCGATTTCAATACCGTACTCTTTTTTTAAGATATTATTGATTTGCGGCAAATCTCTTTCAACGAGTTTAATCAGTTGTTCTACATCTGCAAAGAAATTCTTATCGTCATAGAAAGCAGCATTTTCTTCCTTTGGATCATTAATGATCGTATAATACCCAAAGCTAGTATCGGCAACAAGCTGAGCAATCTCCTTATGGTTACTGATATTGCAATCTATCAAAAAGACCTTTACTAAACCCTTATTAAAAAATCCGGCGTATTCATTGAAGAAAGTGCTATTTGATTCCCTTTCAGCTATAAATAGCTTTGAATCAAGAAGGTATAAGTTAATGCCCGTACTGCGACCCGTACGAAAAGACCAATCGTAAAAATCAGCTGCGTCTTCCAATTGCATGAGATCTTTAGGAAAACTCCGCAAAAGATTCAAAGCAACTCGATGGAAATCGTTGTATTCATTGGAAGCACCCCCGCTGAATAGAGTATACTGTATCTGAGTCGGTGAAACAATTGATTTTCCTGAGTTAAAATGCATCATAAATTAAGTTTGGTAGTGTTAATATATTAATTATTCCGGCAAGTGGAAAATCAAACCAAATAGATTTAGAAATATTTTTGTTACCGTACACCATGAAAACACAAAGGAAAACTCCATAATTAACACTATGTAGCTCTTTTGGCCGTGCTATCAACTATATCTTTTGCATGGTAGAAGTATGCCATTTGTATCACTTACACAAAGACACCTTTTTCACTCTGAAAAAGATTGTCGCTGAGTTTGATTTATCTTTTCCTCCCTGATGATGTCGAAAAATTTTGCTCGTATTTTCCCTCCTGCTTCAACAATTGATTTCCTTTATGCATAGTTCCTGATTCAAGCTGGTTAGTGCCAAAAAGAGTTTTATTCTCAAGGGCTCTTTCTTTCACATAATCTCTTTGCTCATTAATTTTCATTTGTTCATCTTTTTCATTCTTATATTGAGTTATTAAATTATTCTTTATCTCCGGAAGTTCTTCCAGCTTTTTATCCAGTTCTGCAATCTTTGCTTCAGTGATTTTGGTTTGATATTCAATTTGAGTAACATCTATTCCTTTCTGAGCTAAATTTTCAATAACTTCTTGAACTTGAGCTTTATGTAGGTCGATTGTTTTTTGATAAGATGGAAATTCTTTTTTCCAATAGTCAGCATTTGCATCGCCATTTTTTGAATAGCCTTCAATTCTATTATATGAATGCTCAGCTTTGGTGACTAACTCTTGAACTTTCAAAACATCTTCGTATTTTCTCAATACAAAAGCACTATCTGCGAGATGTTTATTTTTTTCACTTTCGATCCTTTTTTTCAACAATTCGATTTCAATGTTGGCTCTGGTTTCGGGATTGGTAATGATGGACGTTTTAAGCTCTTGCGTACTAATATCAGATATGTCCAAAACATCGGCTCCTTTTTTCATCGCTTCTAAATATCTGGCTTGTTTGGACTGCAGTTTTTGAAGCATAAAAACATCAATACTATCATTAGTCAGCATAAAATTAATTCTCACATTTTCGTTTATGTTTCCTTGTCTCCACGCCCGTCCTTCCACCTGTCGCAAAGAAGTGAAATTATAGGGTAATGTAAGCATATAAACATCGGTTGTGTTTTCCTGAAGGTTCATTCCTTCCTGAATGGCTTCGCTTCCAATAACCACTTTTATTTTTCCTTCATTAAAATCATTTTGAATAGAAATTCTTTGATTTTTATTAGTCGTTCCGGTAATGATTCCAATTTCTTCGGGTTTGTAACCGATTTCTGTTATGAGATATTCTTTCAGTTTTGGAAATTGAGCAACCGCCAATTCAGAATAAACAATTTGTCCGGAGTCAGGAAGATCTTTTTTGTTCTGCCTTATTAAATCCATCGTCTGTTTCAACTTTGGAGAATTTTCTATGAATTCTTTTACAGAAGGTTCTTCATCATCATAATATGGCGACAAATACGGCGAAATAGCAATCAATCTGGCATTGAGAATATGAGTAAGAATTGCCCCCTTTTCAGTTTCACTGAAATTTTCATTGAGCAGGTCATATTGTTCTCTTGTCAGATCATTCTGTTCAATTTTATACTCTTTGTTAATTTTGTTGGGACGAATCAATTCAGGATTGTCTTCTTCTCCTTTTATATCAATGAATTCCGAAAGTAATTGCTGAAACAAAGAATTATTTTTAAACCTCCGAACATTTGCTTTAAACTTCACATCACCTTTTGCATCAATTTCCATATCATTGTCCGCTTCCATAAAGGTCTCGAAGAATGTATTCACATTGAAATATCCCGATTCTTCTAATCTTTTATTTGCTATTAAAGAAAGAATGGAATAATATTCCAAAGGTTTGTTCGTAAATGGCGTTGCGGAAAGCAAGGTTACATTTCTGCCATCTTGTTTGTCCTGAATATACTGAGCTGCCATCCAGGTATTGATCCCTAATTTGGAGGTTTGCTGGTTCTGACTTCTAAAATCAGAAGCAAACCTTCTGTCTTCAATCTTTACTTTTCCTACAATATGATTGGCATTATGAACTTCATCGAAAGTCAAGTGATCAAATCCGAAATCTTCCCAATTGTAAATTTTCCCACGCTTCATTTTACCCTCAATTTCCTTTTCTTTCTGCAGTTCAATTTGGAGGTCTCTTTCCGTATTGGTAACTCCCTTCATTTCGCTTGTAGAGATGTAACTGAATTTTGAAGAAAGTTCTCCGGTTATTTCTGATGAAAACCCGATATTATTAAAGCCCTCATAAGTAACGATGGTAATTTCTCCGTCTTTGTTGTCAAATTTTGAGAGATCATAATCTTTCCCCAAATTCCCTAAAACATTGACTTTCGCATTGGGAATCGTTTCAAAAATCGTTTCCACCCATTGTTTCAAAATACTGTCATTCGGAACTACGATGATCGGTCTTTTCGCATTTCCTCGCTCCATTGCTTCGTGCATAGAAAGGATTCCGGAAAGCGTTTTTCCAAAACCAACTTCGTGCGCTAAGAGCCCTACTCCTTTTGTGGTCTGTCTTCCGATTCCTGCTTTCTGAACTTCGGTCAAACGCAATTCTTGACCTTTGAAATGCAGATAGATTCTGGAAAATAATGGGAATTTAGAATAATCCGGAACGTGGATATTATTGTAATTGCGATTAAAGTCTTTTACAAAACGATTTCTAATATCATCGGAAAGTTCTTCCCGGACAAACTTGTAAAACAAATCATTCGCAGCAGCTTTTCGTCTTTCTCTAACTAACGCATTTCTCTCTTTATCGCTTCCTGTAACTGTTTCGTTATCTACGAAGCTTCGGACTTCCCAAGCTGAAGAACCTGCAAAGGCTTCACTTGACAAAGTGCCAACAAAATCTTTGAATTTTTCCGCAAGATTGTAATCTACAATGACCGATTCGGTTCGTTTTGTAATATGATTATATTGGTCTTTTTCTGTTTGACCTAACTCAAATTTGTGTACGAACTCATGGTTCGGACTGATATAAATCTCATCCAGCGATTTCGCTTTTGGTAGAACATTTTCTAATAATGCTTTTTGTTTTTCGTATTGACCGGCAGTGCCGGCGCCAATTTTATCATTAATTAAAAAATTGGAAGCCGAACTTCGGCAAAAATCCCGCTCCAACTGTTCCAGTTTTGCGTAAATATTTCCTTCAGTGTAATAAAAATCGTGAACCCATTTTCCATCAATGAAGTTCGCAAATTGATAATGCTTTCCACGATTATTTAATGTGCCGTCATAAGAGGTATCTCTGAATGCTTCAATTTGTTCTTTTGTAATATCAGAACTATTTTGCAAGGAAGTATTTACAATTTCATCCTGTTTGGAGAATTGATATTTTAAAACACCTTTCTTTATTTCCGGTTTTGTTTGAAGTTGATATTCCTTCCCGGCTTTAGTATTGTGAATAGAAATTATTCTATCACTTTTCTCAATAAGTTCTTTTAAGTTTTCCTCCGAAAATGATGCTGGTTTTGTGATTAGATCTTCGCGCAGTTTTTCATACTTGCTTATTTCAATCGTAATTGTTGGAGATTTAAACTTAATGTTATTGAGTTTAGAAAGCACCAGTTCAATTTTTTCTTGAGTTTCTGTTACATTTAATTCATTTTTATTTTGGTTTTCAATCCTCACGGAATCTTCGATTTCTGTAATTCTTTTTTTTGGTACAGGAACTTTGTTTTCAACTTTAGGTTCTTCCTCTAAAAACAAATCTTCAAACAGATTTCCGATCCGCTGGGTTTCTCTCTTATTTTTAAACTGTTCGATCTTAAATAAAGCTTCATCTAAATTTCCCTGGATATAGTTTTCTAATCGCCCGAAACGGTTGGTTTTTTCTCGGATCTCTCCCAAAATTCTTGCTGGGTTATTATCGAAGTAATCAGAAATATCACAAGAGATATTTTGAGTGTTTTTTCTTAGAATGATAATGTCTGTTCCTATTTGTGTTCCTGCAAAAGCTCCATTGGGTAAGCGGAAACCTTCCAGAATATTGGCATTTTTCAAATTGCTTTGACGGTTCAGCCAAGATGATGGAAGTACCATCGCCAAAACTCCATTAGGTTTTAATGAATCCAAAGACCGCTTAACAAAATAATCTTCGTATTTTGAAATTTTAGGCTCTTCTCCCAATCCTTTATAAAGTCCCCGATGTTCACCGTAGGGCGGATTCCCGATGACCAAATCGTATTGCTGAGAAAAGTCCTTTTTATTTCCTTTTTCATCTATGAATTCAGTTTCAAACGAACGAAGATTGATGTCAGCTTCGGGATGCAGAATCTTGGCAATTTTTGCGGTGGTGTCGTTGACTTCAAATCCTGTAATTTTAGAATTCACTGATAATTCATGAGTGGCATAGATGAAATTTCCAGTTCCAACACTTGGTTCTAAAACGGAAATTTCTTTTTGAGTTTTGAAATGGTCTTTAATTAAATTATGAACTGCATCAACAATTTTATCCTGCGTATAATATTCGTCTAAAATCCCTCGTCCTTCTTTTGCCGTTCCGCCACTTTGGAATTGGTTGCAAATTTCTATTAAGTCATCAGTGATGTTAAGATTTTCCTTCAGATTAATTTTGTGATTGTCGGAAACAAAACAAGCAGCAGAAACTACTTCTGCAACTTGATCATTATTCAGTTTTCGCCCTTTATATTTTGAAATAAGAGCATCTAGCTCTACATTATTTGTCGAATTTTCACTTACCTCGGAAGGTCTTGCATCGGATCTTCTTCTATCGGATACAAATCTCCCGGATATGATTCCGCCCACGGAATGTTCTCTTCCCTCATTTTGTTGAGCATTTTGCGGTTGTGTTCCACCATTGGATCCTCTTCCTCGGTCTCGGTTTCCCAAATCGCTCCGTTCTGTGACTGCAAGTCCATTTCCAGCATTTTTGCTGCCCACTGCTTGTCCTCTTCCGTAACTTCCATTTTGCTCGGATTGGATCTTAGGGCTAAGTTCTCGAGTGTTTTGTTCAGGTGTTCCTTTTCCCACTTGCTGAGAATCGGATGTTCTTCCGGATTCAATTGCATTGCTTTCATTTTCAGAAATTTTTCGTTCAACTAAATTAGTATTTTTATCTTGAAGCTTGAGTTTATTCTGTAGATATTCGGTCAGGTCTTGATTCCCATTTTCAGAAATTTCATAAAAAGGACGAACGTCTTTGATATTTTTGCCATTAAATTCTGTTAGAATTTTTCTGGTTATTGCATTTCCTGTTCTGTCTCCTGTAAGACATAGAAACATTTTGCCATCATAGTTCTGGTATCTATTGAGAAACTTTTTGCTATTGGAACCGGAATTTAAGGTAATAAGTGTTCTATTATTGACTTGCTTATTCAATTGAAGAAGCTCCAAGAATGAAAGCGTATCCTTACTGTTTGTGAAAACAATCAGTTCCTTTTTATTTCCTTCAACTACAGAAATGTCATCATTGATCTCATTAAAAAAATCTTCATCTTTCACTTTTTTCTGTTTTTTATGAAGTGGTTAAATTCAAAAATTTCTTTGGCTTCACTGTCCCAGTTTTTTCTTGATATTAGTTGAAGAGTCACGAATATGTCCGTCTTTTTATTGTAAGAATCAATCCTTTCGAGCCTTCCGTGGTAGTCCTTTTCCGCGTGTTTGTAAATAGAGTACGGTAAAATAGTATCCGTTGGATAAATGTAAAACCGGGTGTACATCCAAGGTGAGTTGATTTCAAATCGTTTGTATTTTTTCTTAAACAAAACCGTATCACTCAGATTTTTTCTGTTTCTGTAATTGGGGATTTTTTCCTGAGAAAACAATGTCCCTCCTTTTTTCATTTCAACTGAAAGCGGCTTTTGTTTCTTTATGATGTCTGACAGAATAATTTTGCCGGGATTTTCATTTTCAATAGTATAGCACAATGAATCTTTTATGAAATAAATCTGTTGGGTTACTTCGGGAGCATCAGCATCCGGAATCCTTTCTATAATAGCATCTCCTGAATAGTTAAGGCTTGACAAATGAAAACTTTGGATTTTATCCAGATTTTTGGAAACATCAAAATAGACATTGGAGACAACATCGATTCCTCCTTTTTCGGATTTGATTTCTTTGTGGCAGGAAGTGCTTACAAAAAGAAAAAACAAGCTGGGTAGTATTAAAAGTTTTTTCATAGATATAGGGTTTAAAAAAGCGGCAGCCTAATTAATTTGACTTACCGCTGGGAAATAAATGATTGGTTGTACGTGTTATCTATCGTTTAATACTTTGTTCTTTCACGTTATTTTTTTCGTGCTTGTTGTCTTGTTCCAAACCTTCTAAAGGCTTGTTGGTATTGATTCTGTTCATATCGGAATCATACAGATTCAGATTTTTGTATTGCGGATTCAGTACCGCTTTGCCTTCTACCACCTTATCGTCCAATTCAAATTTTACCTTGACGATATTTCCTTTTTCCAAAGATTTTATGGTACTTTCCTTCCATTCCGGCTTATCGAAGATCAATTTGGATTTTTCTACGATCTGAGCCGTATCAACACCATAATTTTTGTAAAAATTCTGGAAATTGTAATTTCCTTTTTCAGTTTTGGGTTCGTTAAAATTCAGTTTGGCAAATGCAGGTTCTAATTTTTCCGTTTTCGGATTGTGAAATTCTATTTTTACCGTACGCCCTTCCAAAAGGTTGACTGCTTCTTTAGCAGTAAATGTATTTACCCTGTTAACAGGAAAATTGTGGGAGATAACGTCGCCATTTTCTTTAGTGAGTTTAGCATTATAAAAATTCATAAAGACACTTCCATTTTCTATCTTATTGAATTTTAATGTGAATTCCATTTCATTTCCGGGCATCGTTTTGTCGGAAGTGGTTTTAATTTCGAACTCTTTTTCGGGAGCATTAATACCATTTTCTAAATCTTTGTGCAGTTGTTCTCCTTCTCCGAAACCAAGATATTTTAACTGAAATTTCGGATACTGAGATGGTTCATATTCTTTCTGTGTTTCCATAATGTTTGGGTTTTGATTGTTAAATTTTATATCATTCATTGTTAATATTCTGTGTCTTGAAAAAACATTTTCATCCAGATAATTTTTTAGAATTTCACCGCTATCCAATAATTCGTAGGATTCCCCATATAGCTGTTTTTCCAATAGGCCGAAAGCCAATTCGTATTTGTCATTTTTTGACAACGTATGACCATCAATAACATTTGGGATTGCGTCCATTTGTGCCTTTGTAAGAGAATAATCTCCATCTGTTGTTCCGAATTCCATTTTTTCTGAATAAGCCTTTCTCTGGTTTGATGTGATCTGCAAGTTCTCCAGTATGAATTCGTTTTCTTTCATAAAGATCCTGTAATTGAGAATACCATTTTTTTCCTCTTCGGAAAGTTTCGGATAAAGATTATTTTGCACTGCTTTTGCTTTTAAGTCGCTTTCGACATAGCTTTTGAATTCGTTCAAACTTTTTGGAGCGTCATAAAAATCTCTCATACCTGTCCATTCTCGCCGACCGTACGGTAAGGTATATTCCTGATTTTGCAGATCATAGCTGTAATACCTATGACCGCTTGGACTCTTCAGCGAGCCACTTCCATCATCGTAATCGTTCCAAGTCCAGCCGTCCGGAAGGTCAGATGCAGGGGTTAAATTTTCTTCAAAGCCTTCATCTGAAAAAAAGTCTGCATTTTCTTCCAGATCAGTCATTTCAATTTGATGGCCTCCTTCTAATGATAACTTTGCAGCTTCAACTTCATAATTTCGATAATGATGAGCTTGCTTTTCATCAATTTGTGAATAGGTCAATCCGGAACTTAAATCAGTTTTTTTCTCCAATTCTTTAGCCCAGAGATCAGAGAGAAATTTCTGCTTTATGGACTCATTACTTATAGTAATTTCAGTAGACTCCCTGTTATTTTGCAAAATCAAATGTTTATTGGCTAGTTGCTGCTTTTCAATAAATCTTACTAATTCAGCGGTAGTATTAAATTTATCCTCAATAGGGAAACCCTGATTTGAATTGAAAAATGTTTTCAATGTAAAATTTGAACCTTGAATAAATTCTTTACCCTTAGATTGATAAATTGCCATAAACTTTTTCTCTTTATCAGTAAACCTCCGCTCTCCGTCCCGAAAAAACTGTTCAGGCGACATACTTTCCATTTCTTTTACAAAATTTTTATAGGCTCCTGTTCTTGGAGTTATATTCCTATCCATCCAGTTTAGTTCATCTTCCATTTTTCCAGGTTCTTAATTTATCTTCTGAATCCTCTCGATTTTTGAATTTCCTCGTCCTGATCTTGGCTTTCCTCTTCTCTCATTCGATTGGCATCCTGATAAACATCGGGGTCATTCACATTTAGTTGTACGTTTGATTTTTCCTGTTTTTGAGAGTGATTTTGCTTTTCAGAAATTCCAGCAACCGTATTGAATTCTTTGGACACAATATTCAAATCATTCGTAATTTTTTTTGCCATTTCTGGGAACTGGACAATTTTATCTTGCAGAAAAGATTTTAGTTTTAGAAGTTCTGCTATGTAACGGTTGAGTTCTTCCGTATTCTTTTTGTCAGCAATAATTGCTGTGAGTTCTCTTGCATTTTTAATGAAATCAAACTCAACTATTTTGTTGGTTTCTTTATCGAAAATGAAAGCTTTTTTCTCAATGGTAAATCCCGCTTCTTTTTGATTTGATATGTCTTGAATTTCGCTGTATTCAATTTTGTTTTTACTGTTTACAAGAATTTCAGAAATACTTTTGTCTCTTTCTAAAAAGATAACTTTCAATTGGGTGTTATTATCACTTAGCTGAAAAGTCGCCCTGTTTTTGTCGTGGTCTGCAACGATGGTATATCCCTGCAGAAATTTCTGAATATCATCTGCATTCAGTTTTTCAGAGAATAACAGATCTTCATTGATAATTCCGTATTTTTTTAGCTCGTCTGTTGGTAAAGTATTATTGTTCATAATGGTTTGCTATTAAATTGTTTACTTTTATGAGGTCATTTAAAAAATGAGAAGGATTGATATTTTGTCCGAATTCTTTCACCGAAAAATGCAGATGTGGTCCCGTGGAGTTTCCGGTATTCCCACTTTTTCCGATGATAAATCCGGCTTTTACTATTTCTCCAGCTCGATAATATATTTCTGAGAGATGTAGGTAAGAGGTTTCGAAACGGTCAAAATGTTTTACTTTTATAAAATTTCCACCGCCTTTAGAATCCCAGCCTGTTGCAGTAACAATTCCGTCCAAAACGGAATACACATTTTCGAATCTGGCTTTTAAGTCAATCCCATTATGCATTTTTTTTGTTCCGAAAATAGGATGTGTTCTTGTGCCATAAGAAGAGGTGACTGTAATTTTATTATTTAGAGGCATTACGACTTTTGAAAAATATGCCGCCGGTTCATTAACAAATTCATACGTTGTGGAAGATTTCTGTCTTTTTGATGTCTGTTTTGTTTGTTCTACTCTATTGTGTGCTTGCAGCAGCAAAGAATCTTTGAGTTTTTCAAACTCATTTCTCTGTACTGCTTTTACACTTTTATAATCTTTAATCATCATTTTCAAAGAATCGATTTGACTTATTAAATCTGACTTTGTGGTCATATTTAAAAGCTCTTTCCAAGATTTTTTATTCCTTTTTTGGTTGAGCGGTTCTTCGATATTAGATTTTTCAGAAGCTTTTTGATTTTCAGATTTTTTTGGCACTGCTATTCTAAGTGTATTAAACTGTGCAAATGATAGGTAACTGAACAATAACAGCATCAAAGTAAATGTGTATTTTGATTGTATTTTTTTCATTTTATGCAGCGTTGATATTTTCATTCACAATGAGTTCCACTTCTTTGTTGATCTTTCTAAAGTTGGTCATCAGCACTTCTTCTTTGCGGTTAGCTCCTTTTTTATCTAGAAAAGAGTAATAAGTGGGCATTTTAACATAGTTTTTTTCTTCTTCCTGAATCGCTTTCATATCTAAATTAATTTTACCGCTAACTGCAGAAGTTTTATATTCCTCAGCATCGTTTTCTTCTCCCTGCGCTATCATTCCAACCATTTCTCCGGTTTTCAAGGCCGCAATTTTTCCGGCAGGAATCATATTGTCCATTTTTTCATTGATACTGGTGGTAGTCCCTTGCTGGGAAATGGATTGGGAGTATGATTTCTGTTTAATTTTCCCAAATAGTTTTTCCAACCAATCCAATGTATTTTTGTCTCTGGCAGAACCGGAAAGAACATTTCCAACAATGGCAGATATCGTATCTGCAACTTCTTTTTTGTAGAACTGTCTGAGCTGCGGAATTTCCTGAAGTCCAAGCATTACAGCAACCCTGTTGCTTCTTGCAGTTGCCACGATGTTATCAATTTTGTGGATATAGATGGTGGGAAACTCATCAGCTATAATGCCTCCGGGTAAATTGTGTTTGGAGTTGATCAATCTTAAAGTCCTGTTTAATACAGAAGAATACAATGCAGAATTAATATCCTGTGTTCCCGGGTCTGATGCCAGAATAATAATGGAAGGATTATCTCTGTCGGTTATCTTCAATTCTACTTCATCTCCGGAAAACACCCAGAAACTTTCTTTAGTAGCCAATCGGGAAAGGAATATTTTCAAGGTTCCGATTTGTCCTTCTAATTGGTCAAATGCTTTATTGTCATAAGCCGTCTTGAAAGGTGACAGCAAA
This sequence comes from Chryseobacterium sp. G0162, assembly GCF_003815715.1. Classification (NCBI taxonomy): domain Bacteria; kingdom Pseudomonadati; phylum Bacteroidota; class Flavobacteriia; order Flavobacteriales; family Weeksellaceae; genus Chryseobacterium; species Chryseobacterium sp. G0162. The sequence goes on from NZ_CP033922.1 coordinate 1,126,674, forward strand.
GAAAAAATTTCTTCATTTGTAAAAAGAGTATCGAAAATCTCTTTGTAACTCCTGTTCATAAAGGAAAGAATGTGGGGCAGATCAGAATATTTTCCGTTTTCGAATGTTGCAAAAAAATAAATGCAGGACGAAAGGAAATTGATCGCAGATTGGGTAAAGAAAGCTTCAGAACCACCTCCGGAACTGGAACCACCCTTTTGCAAAGATGAAACCATCGATTCTGCCATTTCCTGGGCTTCTGCTAAAGTTTGAATGTACTTTTTATGAAACGGATTTACTCTTTTTGATTTTTCCACCTCGTTCAGATTAATGACGTGGAAATTGTAATGATAATCTGATTCTTTACTTTTTTTCAACAAGTAATGATAGTATGCAATCTGTGCCAAATCCGGAAACTTAAAATCATAAATACAAAGACAGAAATCTTTTGATATCATCTGTCTTATAGCAGGATTGATGACTCCGAAAGATTTTCCGCTTCCCGGTGTTCCGATGACCATTGTTCCCCTAAAGGGATTTATGTTCATCCAACCTTTATTGCTTTTGTTTTTGTAACGGAACAAATATGGGATATTGATTGTAAAATCCGATGTTACCAATTCCTGATTTTGGTCGAAAGATTCTTCTTCAACATTCCATCGGTCTTTTCCCATTTTTTGCTGCATCAGTTTTGAGATACTGTCTGCTCCCATTTGAAGGATAACGGCTCCTAAAAAAGAAAGAACAGCATAAATTACCTGATAGAGATTGAAGCCTGGAAATACTTTGGGAAGCTTCGCATTTCCTGCCTCATTTTGCCATATCAGCGAAGAGAAAATTATCAGCAATCCCAAAGTCATAGGAACGATAATTTCTGTAGCAACATTGAGGTCTTTCTTTTTCTTGGCTTTTGTACCAATCGCAACTAATCCTATCAAAATCAAGGTTGCAAATTTGGCATTGATAGGTGGGTGGATAAAGCTCAGCTTTGAAAAATTTTTCAACAAGTTGGATACTACCGGAACATCAGCATTAAAGTAGAAAAGCGAAGCACAATCGAGTGCAACGACTGCATAAACTGCTTTTTGTAAAAAGCCATAGATCTTGATTTGATGTTGTTGTTCTTGCATTATGAATAATTTTCGAAATATTGATTAAGTAATTTGTGTTCTTCTAATAGGTTACTGTGCAGCTTTTGTTGCTGTTCCTGCAATTTTTTCTGCTGTTCCTGTATTTCAATAAGATTGGAATTCAACAGATTCAATTGATTAATTAGTTCATTTGCTCTTTTTTCGACACTTTCGATAATGTATAAGCGACCTGCCTCTTCAGATATTTTCTCATACCAATCTTTAAGATTTAATAGCCTTTCATAGTCATTGATGAGCACTTTTCGCTTTTTATCGAAAATGATTATCATAACAGACTGGTAGGTAAATATTATTAGAATGAGTGCGAAGCACAGTATAATTGAAGAATTTTTCATTGTATTAATAATTAGAAGGTATCAGCTTTAAGAATTTCAGAATAGTTCACCTTCATTTCAATGGCGCGTCCAGAGAGTTGCTCTTCAATGAGACGAATCATCATTACTTTGCTATTTGGATAAGTGAATTTTTTGAAAACATAGATGTTCCTGAAATTTTTTTTGAAGTGTTTTTGAGGATTGAGTTCTAAAATGGGAGTCAGATCTACACTTTGGTTATTGGTTGCTTTGTGGATTTTCTTGTCTTCTAATGAGAATTTCAAATCCTCAATATCATAGCTCAGATTAGAATTGTTTTTGATGGTCATATCTAAAAAGATATAATCACTGATCACATAGACATTATTGAGCTGAAAGCTGAGTTTTAGATTTTTCTCTTCTCTAATCGGATTTTTCTCAGATTTTTTTTGAATAATATCCATCGCAAATTTCCGCAATTCAAGATTTGAGAAAACCATTTTATCAAACTCTATGGGCTGCATCGCTTCGGGTTGAATGTGGATGTTTGTAATAGTGTTTAGATTATCTTGGTTTCTGTACACTACTTTGTATTGTGCTATGAAAGATTGAGCAACAACGGTTATCACTCCGATTTTATCTCCATTACAAAGAAGCGATGGTATTTTGACTTTTCCTTTTTCGTCAGAATCAGGATTGTCTGTGATTTTTATTCTGGCAATATTAGTAGCTGGTAAATCTCCAGTCAGTTTTTCTGTTGACAGATCTACATATTGAATTGGTTCCGGTGAAATAATATGCAGGTTGATACCTTCAGTAATTTCAATCTCCGGTAAATCGGAAATAATCTGTTCTTTAGTTGCAGTTTGTGCAGTTAAAAAATTTGACACCAATAGTAAAAGGATATATAAAGTAAGTTTCATTGTTTTATTTTTTTTGTTGGTTTTGTGAATCTTTCAGTTGTTTTTCATCGATTAAAAAGACGTAAGAATTGTATTTCAATTTCGCTTTGTTCTCTTTGATCAGGTTAGCAATAGATTTGGATGTTGATGTAAAAAGGCTGGTTCCGATGCTTGAGAAGAATCCTTTTCCGCCCATATCCATCTGAGTTCCCTGTACGGAGTTACTTCCCATTTCCCGCATCATATCTCTGAAAACACTTTGCGGAACGTACAATCCTTTCATCCCGTCAACATCATAAATCGAAAGATTGACTGGATAGATTTCTCCTTTTGTCAATACAGATACAATATTGAGATTGACTCTCTGCATTGAAAATCCTGAGATTTGTCCGTATAATATCGAACCCTTTCCTATTTTTTTGTTTCCAACAAAGATGTCTTCCAACAATCGAAATCTGATCCGGCTTCCTAAAAATCCTTTGTTGTTTTCATCAATCACTGCTTTGATAAAGCTGTTTTCTTTCTCCTTATAGAAAGCATTGAAACCACTGTTGATTCCGGATTTGCTCACATTGAAAGTTGAATTAAGAAAATCTTCCATTTTCTCTTTATTGGACTTCAGTTTTTGTTCTGCTGCGAGTTTACTTTGGTACTCAGGATCACGGGATTTTTCTAAAGAATCCATTACCAGCATTTGTTCCTTGAGATATTTTACAGGGTCAGGTTGGGCGGTCTGAGGTTTTTCTTTTTGAAAATCAGCATATTTATTACCTTCATTTCCGTAGGATTTTTCATTCAGCATTTTGATGATTTCTGTAGATCTATTGTAATCTTTATCGTCCCTCTGCGGTTGATTTGGCTTGTAATAGGAGGATTGATTTCCTTTCGCCTCATATTGATTTTGTCTGCCATTGACTGCTTTTAATGAATCTATTTTCCTTTTTTGTGCTAAGGACAATTGATCATCATAGTTCAGTAAACTATCCTCTTCTTTGTCCAAACCACCAAGCATCGTTCTGTTGTCCTCTTTTTTGAAAAACGCATCGTACGCATCATTTTTGGTCATAATGGAATCCTGCGTATCGCCCAGTGAAAGAGACAATTCTTTTGGTTTATCTTTTTCAGACGTGTCTTCTTTGACAAACTGCGCTCCTACATAGCCGAAAAGAAAAAGAAACGGTAAAGCCAGAAGTGGCAAAACATATTTTTTTTCTTTAAAATTTATTTTTTTAATGTCCATATTTTAATTTTTGGTATTGGTTAAACAGGTAGTCAATTCGTAAGCTGTCTTCTTTTTTCAGAGTGTTTTGGTCTCTTTTCACTTTTAAAGCTTTCAGTTCGTTCACTATTTTCTCCATTTCTTTATCATTGTTGACTGATAAATTTTGACTCATCTTACTCTTAGAATAGAGGACCGGAGGTCTTATTTTAAATGCTGTTTCGGAAGGGAAAAAGATACCTTGAATTAGAGACCCTATAAACGAAACCGACAGTAAAATCATTAAATAGGTGAAGAATTTCTTTGGATTTTGAACTGCCCATTGTAGCCACTTCTGAGCCTTTTGTTTTAATGTAGTTTCCATTTTTAGTAAGAGTTTTTATTTTGATTGGATAGTTCTTCGTTATTGATGATCCGCCAGTTTTTAAGAATCACGCCGTGAGGATTATTTGGACTTCGGATGATGTCTTCAAAGAAACCTTCGGTGATGAGCTTTCTGGTAATGACAGAAGATTTTCTTGTGATCATTTGTTTCCCGAAAAAAGAGAATTTCTTCTGTTCCATATTCAGGGCGATAGAATCGGTATGAATACTGACCATCGAACTGGCGGCAATGATCTGATTATAAAAACCTTTTTCCTTTAAATTCGTATATTCTTTTTTCCCGCTGTCATCAATGAGATACAATGACTTTTGAATATTATCCTTGATATAAGTATCATCGGGTGCGAGCGTGAAAAACAATCGGTGGAATAATTCAATTTGAGCTTTATATTCAACAGGTCGGTTCAACAAGACATCTGTTTGCTTGGCAAGAACCGGAACACCATTGTCTAAAATGTAAATTGATTTTCTGGAATCCTCGATCATTCTGTAAGCAAAGAAAAACCCTGCAATGACAATGAAAACGGCAAAAGCAATGGTTGAGATTGAAATAATCTTGTTGATTTTAATTCTTTGTTCTATGTTTTTAATAAGCATTTGTGGTGTTTTTTGTGATTATTTTCCGTTTTTCATCGCTTCCTTTACCCTTCCCGAAGCGGAACCTGCTGCTGCACTTGCTGCTACTGAAGCACCTCCTGTTTTTGCAGCCAAGATTGCTGTCTTTGCACTACTCGCCATTTTTCCTGCGGCACTTTTCATTTTCGTCATTGCTCCGGCTCCTCCTGCTGAAACAATACTGTCGGCAATAGTTGGAGTCATTAAAACCCCGATGCCTGTTACAACATAGGCAACACAGGTAAAGAGCTGGTTATAGATCATTCCCGAATTACTCACATAGACCATTAAAGCGTCTAAGTTGGTAATGGTTCCATTGGATAATAAGGTATCATATCTTTCGATCTCCATTGTGTAACCGGAAGCGATAAGTTGCTGACCGATATTGATTACGGTATAGGCAACAAAAGTGTAAAGATTAATGTTGATGAATTTGGAGACCCAACTGTATAATGAATTTTCAAATCCGGGAATCAATGCCATTCCAACAGCTATAGGACCTAGAATTATTAATATATAAGCCCATATTTTTTGAATGAAGAAAATAAGATAGACACAAATCCGAAGAATAGAAAGGCAACAAAATTCAATAAGTTCCGCGACTAATTTTTGCATTTGAAACTCCATCCTGATAGACCATTCTTTGATAGGCTGTATTAATTTATCCAATCCCTCACTGATGTCAAACCATGAATTATCGGCATCTTCAGTAGTGTTCTCAATGACTTCCTGCTTCGCATCTTCTTCCGCTTTCAGTTTTATGACGGCATCGAGTAATTGTTGCTGCTTTTTAAATCTCTCAACACGTAAGTCGTTAACTTCAGATTCTATTTCGCTGAAAATTGAGATTCCGGGTTCGGCAATGGCTTCAAATGGTGCTTGAATCATACTGACAAATCCGCTCCAGTAAACAAGGGTAAATCCTATAAGGATTGGTTTCAGCATCGGTGTGATTTCCCATTCTCTATCTCCGGCTGCCATTTGCCAGCCCATATATCCGAGGTACATCAGAGCGCCTAAACCGCCAATTGCTTTACCTACCAAAGCAGATCCTGCAGCACTTTCTTGTACTCTGTTATCAAGCTTTGTAAAAACCTCCATAAACCATTTCTCAAAAGCACCGTCACCTTTTAAAAATTGGAGTAGATTGCTATAATCGCCGTCTGTTTGGGCGAAACCCATAGCAGGTAAAAGAATTGCTAATAAGCAAAAAGTTAATGTTATCGTTTTATTCATTTTTAAAATCGGTGTTTATAATGATTCATCATATTATGAACAATTTGTTGGTCTGATGCCGGTGTCCACGCAGGTGGCAAAGCATAATTTGAATGGTTTTTCAGAATATTCTTGTAATCTGTAAGAAGTGTTGTCTTGTTATTGTGCTTCCTTAATTCCGTTACAAATTTTCTCCACTTGATGAGGGTTTGGTGGTACATTATGAATCGTTTTCCTCTTGGCATATCCATACTTCTGGACATTGAATATTTTTCTTTGATTAAATCCAGTTCTTCCTGAAGTCTTTTTATTGTTCCTGTTGTGCTGAGCGTTTCAAACGTTTGTTGGTCTTTCAATCTCCATTCAATAAAATTTTGTGGATGGTCGGGGAATTCTGTAATTGGTTTTAGCATTCTTTTGTAATACAGCAACCAAAGTGGGTCTGCGTCAACGGTGGCGGAAGTCCAATGGGCAAAATCCTGAACGCTTCTTTTATGGATGGTGTCCGAAGCGGCTTTTATTTTTTTTGCTTCTTCTTCCTGAAATTTTAATTGAGCGAATCTTTGATTTTGCACCCCTGTCGGTTTTAATGGTCTAATGTCTTCACCATTTTTATAATCCCTGTTGATTTTTGGAGACCACAACCCCCAAACCGTTGCATAAGCAAAATTGGTTTGGATGCCTAAAAAATATTTTGGATAAGGTCTCCAATCTCCCCAATCTTGAAAGACCATTCTTTTATGTTGAGCAACAATGGAAGGGTCATTTAATCTCTTGACGCTGAATTGTCCAGAGAGTGCAACTGTCAAGAGTAAAAGTGGTAGGATGCTTATTTTTTTTACTAAATTTTTCATGATGTTTTAATTAAAGATGTGATTGAATTTCGTAATGATGTCGCCAACAATGGCCTTGTCTATATTGATGTAGTTGCGGAGAACAGGAACTTGATACAGGTAGGGAATTTTCTTAGCATTCTCTAATCGCAGATTGATGTATAAAATATTTCCATTGATATTTCTGACACGGGTAAAGATCTTTTCAATCAGCATTTCTCTATCCATTGCATCCATCAGAAAATCTTTGTCCTCTTTGAGAATATCCTGAGTAACTTCCTGTTGAAGCTTCATCGTCTGCTTCCCTATTTCAACATAATATTTTGAAATGAGTACCGAATATTCAGGATGCTGTGCGGATAGATCCAGCATTTTATTGGAGTTCGTCACGATTTTACCCAAATACTGATAGAGGTAGATAAGTTTTTTACTCTGGGTAAGTGCTGAATTAACATTTTTCAGCTGTTGATAGATGTACTCCTGAATGGCTATGATCTGTGTTATCTTATTGTTGATATCGTCATACAATTCTTTTTGCTTTTCGTACGAATCCAAAAAAGTTTGTTCGCTTGCTAATCTAACTCCGTGATTGACGGTGATCTGTGACAGAAGTTTATCATTAATTACTATTTGCTGGCTATCAACAGTGATTCCTGAAAGTACCAACATTCCAAAGGCTACTATTTTTTTGCTCATATTGTTATTATTTTTTCATTATGAAATTTGCGAATACATTGGGGGCTGCCGAATCTTCGATTTCATCGACTGAAAGGAAATAATCTTCGATTTCAATTCTAAAAGGATTTGATGTTATCCATTATGCTTTCAACTACTTGCTTATCCCTATTGACATAATATTGAAAGGCTCTTTTGTTACGTTTTACTTTGGCCTTAATATCTCTTATCTTCAAAAGCATGTGTGTGGAATTCCTGCTCAATGTTTTTACTTCGCCTAAAGCATAGTCCAATAATACTTTACGTTCTGATTTTTCCATTTGGTTAACTGCCCCATAAGAAATTACGATTCCCATTACGAGCCTTGTTACCATTTGCAGGTCATCTACAAACTGAACTTGAGAAGGCAAAACGGCTACAATGGAATAAGGAGCATCGTTTATTTCATTGATAATAGCAGTTTGATTGTTTGTTATTTTTGTTATTTCCCTGCTCATTGCTATTCCGGTTGGTATGGCTTGAATGGCAAATGAAACAATTCGCAATCTGTCCTGAACTTTGGTAATCTTATCTTTGAATTGGTTCCATTGGGTTCTGTTGGCTGTTTCTACAGTAGCATTCGCAATTTGCTTTTGCCGCATTTCTTTTTGCCTGTCGTGCTCTTTCATTGTGGCATTGATTTCTATATCCATCATCGGAAAGGAAACATTTTCCTGTTGCCATGCTGGTGTAGAACCACCACCGGAAGATGTCAATACGAAGTAAGCGGTCAGAATAAATAAGCTTACAAGAATTCTTCTTCTCATAATAGAAAAATTTAAAAATTCCGTTTATACCTGTTCATTATGTTTTCAACAATACCTTTGTCGGTGTTGATATACCCTGCAAATGGATTAATAGAATTCCAGAATCCTAATCGGTTTGCTTTTTCCAGTCGTAATTTTATCGCCAAAAGCCAAAGCTTCAGATTTTTGACATTACCGGAAATATTATGCAGAATTTTATATCGATCTCCGGCAGTAGCCAGATTCAGCTGTCCGGAGGCGAGAATGTCAGAAACATCGGTCACAATCTTTAAACTTTGCTCATAGGTTTTTTGTGAAGCCTTAACTCCAAAAATGGCATATTCCGGATGTTCTGATGCCAATTGTACTACTTGTGAGGAATAATTATAGCATTTATTGAGTTCTGAGTAGATCTCCTGTGCTTGGATTCCATTTTGTAAAGTGCCGGAAACCTCTTTTAAACCCCTCAGAATTTTATTCTGAATGTCATTAGCTGCCACCATCTGTGTTCCGACCCAGGTTTGTGCATCTTTTAACTTTGAAGTTTCCTCAATGACTTCGTTTTGTTTGGCTTTTAGATTTTCAGAATAGAGAATCATTGCCGCCGTTACTGTGGGGTCGATGTAAGTGTTTTGTGAATAGAGGAAATTTCCAAAACCTAAAAATAAAATGCTAAATTTTTTCATATCGTTGTTTATTTATTAATTCTGAAAAACTGATATTCTGGTCTTCTAATTCCTGTGTGATAGTCTTGAAAACATTCTTCCCTATGTGTTCTTTTTTCATCATTCTGTAGAAAGAATTGATTTTATCATCCAATGGATTTTGATATAAGTTCACGAGTGACACTAAGTTTTCCAGACTGTCTCCGAAGGTTTTGAGATCACCAACTATTTTGCGTAGTGCTTCATCATAGTCACCGTAACGGTGAACATAATACTCCACTGCTGATTTCTCCGGTTTTTCTGTGGTATAGGTGAGATATTGCTCCAATGAAACCTCATTTCCATAGACTTCTCCTTTTGAACCTCTCTTTAAATAGAATTCTTTAAATCGGCTTCTCCCGAATTTGTTGTTGAGATTGTTGATGGTAAAAATCTTGTTTTGCTCTACTTTATTGAGTGATAGCAATGAAGCTATTTTATCAAAGTTGTCTTTGAACTTCGTCTGGTCAAGCAATATAAAAGTGTCCGAATTATTGATAATTGAATCTTTGACCACCGCATTGCCAATAATATCATCCAATTCCTGCGTTACCACCACCGCTTCTCCCCAAAATTTCCTCACCGTTTTGTATAAATAAAGAATGTAGCCTCCCATCAGTTTACTCGCAATTGCCTTCCACGCTTCTTCGATGATGAGTGCTTTTCTGCGGTCTTTTCTTAACCTCATTTTCTGAATAAAGGTGTCCATAATAATGAGCGTGACAATCGGAAACAGTTTCGGATTATCCTTAACATTATCAATTTCAAAAACGATGAAAGATTCGTCGAACAGCGTATTATCTGCACTTTCATTGAGCGTTGTTCCGTACCTTCCGCCTTTGTAAAAATCTTTCAGTACAAATAAAAAGGTGCGCAGATTAAACTCTTTCTCTATAATATTATGTTTTTTATTATTCAGGTAAATAGGAAGAAATTGATCGCAATAATCATAAAACCCATTGAAGGAAAGTTCTGTTACAACCAGCTTTTCTTCCAGTTCTTTTATTTTTCTGATAATGGCTTTTCTAAAGGATTCATTCCATTCTTCTGCTGATCTGGATTGCCTGATGATGTCATTCGACTTGATTAAAATCAACTGCGTTTCATTGTATATTTTCCTTCTTTCTTCATCGTTCAGCGTGTCATACGCTTCATACACTTTATAGAAGTTTTCGCTTTCATATTCCGGATTATTGATGTTCTTGTCAGGATGATAAAATTTCAATAATTTTCTTCCCGCTTCCTTTATTTCATCGGAACTGGCATCGAAAGTAATTCCCAAAATATCATAGTAAGTATGCTGTCCTTTGGTTTCGTTTTCATATTCAGAAAAAAGATCGTCTTCGTGAATGTTGTATTTACCCAGATAGAGAATGAGTTCTTCAGAAGTTTTATTTTCATACCACTCTGTTCCTGAGTTAAAATATTGATGGTAATAAGACATCAAAACATTATCTAAAACGGATTTTAGTGTTGATGACATTGAAGAATCCGGACCTTGCCAGATAAGGAAAATCAGGTTGGTTAAAAATTCTATTTTTTCGATATTAAATTCTTTCTTATCCATCAGAAAAGGATTCATCGTGATTGGTCTTTCTTCGGTGTATTGGATGTATCTTCCTCCTTTGTATTTGCAGGTTCCTGAATAAGAATCTCCTGTATCGACAATGACCACATCATAATTGTAGGTCAAATACTGCTCGATAATATTGTTCATCAGGAATGATTTCCCCGAACCGGAAGGTCCTAATACAAATTTGTTCCTGTTGTTTATTCTTCCCGTTTTCATCGGTAAATCCGAAGGATCTACTTTCAGCGGAACGCCTTGTCTGTCCGTAAATCTCATGTAGAAATTGGATTCTTCATTGACGGGGTAACTTTCTTTAAAAAAAAAACACAAGGCCGCTTCGCTTGTCGTCATAAATAGATCATACTCCCTGAGTTCTGTTCCATTTCCAGGAATTGCTGATCGCCAAAGTTCCAATTGGTTGTAGGCATTTTTGGAAACGATGATTCCTTTTGTGAACAGTTTATTTTCAATCATTGACTGAATATTTTCCATTTTCTCCAATGTTTCTGCGGAAAATAAGATTGAAAAATGGGCATTCACAACGAGCTGTCCATCAATGGCAATATTATGAAGCAGTGTCTGAATTTCATCTGCTATGATCGCGTTGGACGGAGAATTGTTGGCTGCTCCTTCGTGCTTTTTCTTTTTTTTATCCAGCTCCCTTTGCTGTTGTGCCTGAAGCGGAATCGTAATGATCTGGTTATAGACAATCGTTTCGTAGTCTTCCAGTTCATTGATAAAACTAAAATTATCAACTGCTGTCTCAGCTGCTGCACCGTTACCGCCGAGAACAGAATAAGGCTCAATTTCTGAAGGCAAATCAATATTTTCTACATCCACGTAGGAGATGTTTTTTACAAACCTGTTTCCAATCTGCAGAAATTCGTTGGTGCTTTTGATATTATCAAATGTTGGAGATTCGGTAAACTGCATCGACAAAACTCCCGAAATGTAGTACTCAAAATCTCTCTCAAATAAAAACTCAGGTTCGCAATTATTCTGTTTCAAAAGCATCAATACTTTCTGGCATTTGTCCCGTAGCTCTTTATAGCTTTTTTCAGAGAAATTGTAATGCTTTCTTTTCTTTTTCAGCTTATCATCAATAATATCGGTAAAGAACAGAACCGTTTCAATGGTCTTGAAAAGCCTGCCGTCAAAATGTTCCGAATATTTTTGTTGTAGAAATTGGTTTGATTGTTCAGCGGTGTATCTTTTTTTAGAAAAAATATCGAGCTTCTGAACAATTCTTCCTTCTCCAATAATCGATACAACCTGATTTAAAACCGTGTGGAAATTGAGATAGCTATCCGGGTCTGCTGAATATTGCTCAACAATATTTTTAATCTTGATGCCAATAATGGGATTCCCGTATTGTCCGAAAAGAACATCAAAATCCCAATTGAAATCCTTTCCATAATCATATCCGATAAATGGAATGCTAAATGCCTGTTTTTTTGTTTTTGCCATTCTTTAAAAGTTTATTACTGTCTAACCTTTTTGGAAAAATTAAGATATGATCGAAGTTTTTGGTTTTGTCATACAAACCATATTTGTCCTGTCTTTTGAAAATGAGATAAACCCCGCCTGCGGTGACTGCAAGACCAAGTAAAGAGCCTAAGAGACCGAACTTCGAGAGCACCAATGCTGAAATGACCCCGCCTCCGATGACACCGACTGCGTAAAAGATGTATTTTCCTTTAAGCCCGAAGAATACAAGGGGCTTTTTCAGCCCCTTATAAAGGTAGAATCCCATACTAGGCAAAGAATGCGGTTACGAATTCCGGAACTACAATCAAGAAGATCATTGCTCCTCCATAACCAAGGATCTCTTTGTTGACGTCCTGGTCACCATTCGTCCATTTGTTATAAACCCGAAGACCTCCAATAAAACCGACCAATCCTCCTACTGCTTTCAAGATCAGCTTCACGGGGTCCCAATAATCTGTAATATCACTTGCTGCATTCGAGATCGCTGTTGCTCCTCCTTGTGCAAATGCGGGGGTTATTGCCATAATTGCCAAGGCTAGAGTTAGAACTTTTTTTGTTGTCACGTTTTTTGTGAAATAATTTTTCATCATAATTCAAAAAATTTATAAAGGGTTAATAATCAATTGAGTGTTAAATTTTGGGCATAGGAGTCCCGGACAACGGATGGAAATCCGCTGTTAAGTCTAATAATCAGTACGTTAGATTTTGGTTAAGTTGGCTAACTACATAATGGATTGATAAACTTTGTATCCGTCGTAGTTCGCAACCATTTGAACCAAGGTTTCAGAAAGATTCAGCATCGCCTTCCAATCTTTTATTCTCGAAGTTTCCTGGTCTGCACTAACCGTGATTGGGTTTTCGCTAATAACTTCGTTAGGTTTCTGATTTTCCTTTTCTGTTGATATTTTTTCCTTTTGGTCAAAATACTCTTCGCTTGATTCAGCATTTTCAGGATAAGGTTGGTTTTCAATTTCGGTAAAATCCTTTTTTGATGGATTGTCGAATTCATCCAGATCTTGTTCAGATTCAAATTGTTCCCTCAAATACTCAAGATCTTGTCTTTCTTCATTTCCTCCAGTGATATCAGAATGGATTGGATTTTTATTAAAGGATTTGGGAGTGTTGAGATTTTCTACATCTTCAATCCCTACATTTTTAGTAAGATCTTCGTACTGTTCGGAAATTTCGGACAAGGAAAATTCCTTAGTCTCTTGTTTATAACTTTTTTTTTCTTTCTTCAGAAACAGATCGTATACAATGTTACCTGCATAATACATCAGATAAACAGCCAGAATGGTAAGTGAGATTTTTATCATTTTTTATTGATTTAGTTGTCAGTCAATCGTTGTTTTATGTTGGTATTGAATCTTTGATTTTTTCCTTCTTTTTAATTACTTGTATCTTGATTTTTGAGCTTTCATTGATGTATTTTATAAGTTCATCGAATGTATGTTCTACTGCATATTTTTGTTTGCTTATGAGGCTTCTGGTATTAATAGTTTGTAGGCAGTTTCTTTTGAATACCGGACTTGGCAGCAGCATTCCATATTTTGCGAGCTCAATGTCCATTGCTTCCTGATTCAGATACTTGTAACCTTTATCATATTTGGAACGAATAAATATTCTTTCGGCCTCACTTTCCAGTAGTCCCAGCATATTGATGAAGACCAAAGTCGATTTTACAGAAACATCGGAATATTCAAAAGGTGTTACGATAAAATCGCTGTAAATAAGCAGATCGCTATATTTCGCATCTAATGTTCCGGCCAAATCAAAGAGGTTGATCTCATCGCTTTCTTTTAAATTAATGAGAGTTTCAAAGTCTGAAAAAGGTTGTTTTTCTTCCTCGCCAATAATTTCTACATCGTACAATTTTGGAATGTCCAACAGCTCATCTTCTTTCCATTTGTGATAGAATGACTTCTGATAATCAAAATCGAAAACATTGAGTTTCCTATCTGAAAGTGCGGAAATGTAATTGGCAAAAGCGATGGCTAATGTCGTTTTTCCGGTTCCTCCTTTTTGGGTAGCAAATGTGATGATCATAGGTTTTAGTTGATTTTTATTGGACTGAAGATGATTTTTCCATCAACTTTATCGTCTCTTTTTGCGTCTTTTTTTGAGTTCATTTTCGGCAGGATCTTTTGCAGTTCCCGAACTTTTCATCAACTCAAAAAGCAGTGCGTTGACGGCTTTGTTTAATTCTGTTTTTTCATTATTTTCAGTCCGGTTTTCTGTCTGCACTTCATTTACTCTTATGGGATTCAGAAATTTTTGATATTCCTTTTCTCCGATTAACGGTTGAAGCTCACCCACGTAATGAAATCTGGTATGAACAGCATAAAGCTTTCCGTCTTCTGCAGTCGTTATAGAAATATCTTTTTTTTCATCATTTGTGTTTTTGTTATTTCTAATAAAATCCTTTACTTCAAAGTGGACTTTTCGATAGGTTTCCATATCCTTTTTACCCCGGTTTTTAAAAAGCATAAAGTCCTTGATCTCTGTTTCCGGTTTATTCTTATTAAAAAATTGAAGCAGGATCTTTTTTGATTCCTGGCTGCGAATATTATAATCCTTGAGTATTTCAAAAGTCTTCTTATCCAGCTTGTCAGAAGTAAATACAAACACTTCATTCATTTTCAGTAGATCACTACCTTTATATACTTTTTGTGTTTTATGGTCGATTACGGTGTAGCCGAAAGGATTTTTATCTTCTTCGTGATGAAAAACCATATCGATCCCGAAAACATCTTTCAGCTTTTTTTGGAGCTCGCTTTCAAAGGCAATCTTCATTTTTGAATCATTTCCTCCGTCAATAGTTCTCTCTTTTGAAAGCACTGCTTCATTTTTTCTATTATCCTCCACTTTAAAAACCTTGTTGGAATACAATTCTTTGTATTTGCTTAATATGGCTTTGATCTGCTTAGGCATTTTTTCATTTTTGCTGTTATCAAAAACAATCTGGTTTCCTGAAACTGTCTTCTGTATCACCCCGTTTTTTAAAATGTTAAAAGAATTTTCATCATTTGTGTTTTTGCCTATCTTGTAACCATTTCTGCTGAGTAAAATTTCCAACTGATTGAATGAACTTATTTTGTAGTTCAGCAGTTTTTCCAGTTCTTCTTCCGGTTTCTTACCATACAACTTTTCCATTGTAAAGCTTAATGCTTTTTGGGCTTTAAACCTTTCATAACTGTCACTGATCTTTTTCCCTGTCTGTTTATCAACCCGGGTTGAAACAATGTGTACGTGATTATTATCTGTATCCTTATGAAAAACCACGATGAAAGGCTGTTCGCCATATTTCATTTCATCCATAAAATTCTCAGCGATCTTAGTCAGCTCTTCCTTCGAATGTCCTTGAAATTTCGTAGAGATCATCGCGTGGAATTGAGGCTTTAATACTTTTTTGTTCCCAATCGAAATAGCTCTCAAATAGTTTCTTACTTCTTCCTTGCTGCTTGATTCGTTAATGAAGGAAGGAAAATTTTTCATCAGCATTAATTCTCCGGTTCCTTTGTCAATTTTCTTATCGTTATAATGAACTCCTGGAAAACTGGGACCTGCCGGATCCATTATCTTAACAATCATCTTGATAGCTTTGCATAGATTTTTGTAAATATTTCGTTCTGTTCTTTTTTCAGAATTACGATTTCTGATAACTTATCCGAAAAATTGCTGAGTTGACTTTCGCTGATAAACTTCTGACCATTTGCTATTTTTGCAACTTGATTGATATTATTTTCAATTTTTCCGAAGATGTTATCCTGTTTTTCAATGAACGCCAATACTTTTCGTCTCTCGTCATCCATCATTCTATTCTCTACAGAATTGATGATTAGACTAGTCAGGGAAATTTGTTTATTGGAACAGATTTTTCTCCAATCTTTCTTCTTTTCACTCTTAATTCTGAAAAAAATAACTTCATCTTTTTGCTCATCAATATTCATCTTTCAAATTCAAATCTGATTTTATAAATGTTGTTTTCTATATTGGAACAAAGATGACCGCCGCAATTGCCAGAATGCCCACAACAATGGAACTCACGACCTTTACTTTTTTCACTTCCCTGATTTGTTTTTTATCGATTGAGATAGTCTCTCCTTTCTTGGAAATGCCATAAATACTATTATTATCAATTGATGTGATTTTTATTTTGTGGATTTTTGCAGTAAAATCCTGAACTTCATATTTATGATTTATTTCTAAAGAATTATCTTTTAATGGTTTGCCCGGATTCGAAATAATAGCTCTACAAGATGTTAGCGAAAGGATAATTATTAGCAAGAAGGATTTAAAAAAGTTTTTCATAGTTTTATGATTATGGCGTTACCCAACTTGTTACGCCGTTCACACTTTTCAGAATATATGTTCCGGTAGATGGAGCGTTAGGAACCGTTTCTGTTGCAAAACCAAATGATCCATCAGCTTTGGCAACCACTTTTTTTGTATAGGATGAATCTCCGTCTGCATTGGGCATTTGGGAAGGTATTACGCTGAGCTTGCCATTGATATTTAACCATCTCTCAGAAAAATCCCCCGAAATCAAAGCAAATTTGTAATCCGTATAATTGTTCGTGATACTATCCCAAAAGCTGGTTGAACTTGTTGTGACGGGGGTTGAATGTATAGCTAGTTTATTACTTACGCTTCTGTTTCCTGTGGCCGGGCTACCAGCGCCAATGCCAATGAAAATATTGTTAGACCCTGTTCGGTTTCCCGTTCCTGACAGATATCCAATAGATATGTTATCATTTCCCGATGTGATATATGACATAGCTCCTGGACCAATTCCAATATTTCTACTGCCGGAGATTACGCCGTTTGCTATGCCATTCAAAGCAGAAACTCCTGCAGCATAATTAAGTTTGCCTGTAACTTCACCCTGAGACATTGCATAAGCACTGGCTGAGTTTCCTTTTCCAGAGGTTATATTAGAGTCGGTTGCAAAAATAGAATTGTAGTCACCGGTAATTGGACTTCTGGAATTTCCCAGTATGTAATTTTCTTTCTCATCAAAATTAAGATGCAGACTGTTCTTGACAATAAGTTCAACCGTAGAAGTGTTGCCCTTGAGTGCAACTGTATCTAGAGGGTCTTCTTGTATAAATGACTTCCATAGATCACCGTCAAAATAATACAACCCGGACTTTGTGATATGAATGACCTGACCGGATAAATTAGTAGCTGGAGATGTTACAAACACGACAGCTCCTTTTTTTGCAGATGAATATGTTTTTGCTGCGAGTTGGTTTCCTGTAATCCGTGGAGGAATAATCCCGTCATAATGATTGGTGTCATTTGGTTTTCCCACAACTTCTAAAGTAGCCTCCGGAGTTTGGGTGTTAATACCAATCTGTCCCTGAATTGATATTGCGATGAAAGGCAGAAAAAAATAAATTAGTGTTTTCATTTTATTTTTTGATTAAAATTCATTTTGTCTTAAGAATCGTATTAAATGTTTTTAATTTGTATTAATTGCTATAATTTTAGCATCCTATTGTAGATAGGGTCTGATCCAATTTGAGTAGCCCTGAACTTCTCCATAAGTATAATATGATGTTGATATTGCGCCTAAAGAAGCTTGAGGAATTTTTATGGTAAAATTTTCAAGCAAGGCTGGAATAAGCATTGTTGAATTCTCAGGATGTAAAAAAACAATCTGGTTAGGAATATACCCTATGTCACTAAAGATATCCGGGATATGTATAAGTGCGTCTGAAGTAATTGGTTCTGAATCAGTCGACCTGAATATTTGAAATTTTACATTGACGATACCATTAACTTTTCTGAATGATACGGATCCTTTTAAGCCTCCATAATTTTTGGTTCCAATCGTATTGTATTTAGAAGCGGTTAAATAATTATTTGTATTTCCATTATAATTAACCGGAGCGGACCAGGTAGAAGTTGCAGTAAGAGCTGTAGTGCTGGTATGGTCAAACGTCAATAGAATTCTATATTCAGTGGGTTGCTTTTCTTTTGAAAATGTTTGCCACAAATTACCATCAAAATAATATAATCCGGGTTCACTTATTTGAATGACTTGTCCTGATAAATTGGTAGCCGGAGATGTTACAAAGACGACAGTTCCTTTTTTTGAAGATGAATAGGTCTTTGCAGCGAGTTGGTTTCCTGTAATTCGTGGAGGAATAATTCCGTCAAAATGATTGACATCATTTGGTTTTCCTACCACTTCTAAAGTCGCTTCCGGATTTTGGGTATTGATGCCGACCTGACCTTGGATTGATACTACTATTAATGCTGGTAGAAGATGACTCAATTTTTTCATTAGTATTTGATTAAAAATTCTGTGACAAAATTGGGAGTTAAAACCTTCTAAAACAATAGTATTCAAAGGGTTTGGGCTAAATAAGAATAATCTGGATTAGTTTGGAAAATAGCGAAGATTAAAAAAGACTAAAAAAGATTAATCTGGAATATTCGCTCAAAATAAGAACAATCTAAAAAATGTTGATGAAATGTTCTTCCTTTATGTTAGTAATTTAATAATTCTTTATAAAACGATAAATTACTTAGGTTTGGAAGTATGGAACTAATAGAAAATAAAATAGTTAAGCAAATTAAATAAAGGATTCCACAAACAATGATTAATAACTAAAGCGAAAGGACGTTAGTTTTAATCTAACGTCCTTTGTACTCGTAAAAAATATTTTTGCAACTTACAATTTTACTTGCAGTTACATCGAATCTCTTGATATAATTTCTAAGAAAATATTTACTTAAATTTCATTTTCTGAATTCTAACAGCATTTAATATAGCTAATAAAGCAACGCCTACGTCTGCAAAAACGGCTTCCCACATTGTTGCTAATCCACCAGCTCCCAAAACCAATACAATCGCTTTTACAGCAAAAGCTAGGAAAATGTTTTGCCAAACGATCTTCCTGGTTTGCTTTCCGATATTGATTGCCATCGGTATTTTGCTTGGCTTATCATCCTGGATGACTACATCTGCAGTCTCGATGGTTGCATCACTTCCCAATCCGCCCATTGCAATACCTACGTCGCTCAAGGCAACAACAGGAGCATCATTGACGCCGTCTCCCACAAAGGCAACTGTTTCATTTTGTGATTTGATCTCTTTTACTTTGTTGACCTTATCTTCCGGTAGCAGGTCACCGAAGGCATTATTGATTCCCAGTTGATCGGCAACAAATTGTACTACGGTGCTCTTGTCTCCGCTTAACATCGTGGTTTTTACACCTAAAGCTTTAAGTTTATCAACGCTCAGCTGTGCATCTGCTTTTATACTGTCTGCAATAGTAAGATAGCCTGCAAATTTTCCGCCATAAGCGATTGCAATTATTGTATAAACGATATGCGTAGGGTCAAGATCATATTTGATATTGAACTTATCCATCAATTTAAAATTTCCCACAAGCAGATCTTTTCCTTTGATACTGGCTTTCAATCCGTGCCCAGCAATTTCTGCTGTATTTTCTAATTGTATAGAATGGTCGATTTCGCCGACATATTGATGGATTGCCGTAGCGACCGGATGGGTACTTTTGCTTTCTAAAGCATTTACCATCTTCAGAATTTCATCTTTATTAAATTCAGATTTTAAAGTAACTTCCTGAACTTTAAAGACGCCCTCGGTCATTGTTCCGGTCTTGTCCATTACCACATTTTTAATATTGGCGATAATGTCTAAAAAATTACTTCCTTTAAACAGTATACCGTTCTTTGAAGCTGCGCCAATTCCGCCGAAATAACCTAGAGGAATGCTAATAACCAAAGCGCAAGGACAGGAGATAACTAAGAACACTAATGCTCTGTAAAGCCAGTCACGGAAAACATAATTTTCCACGAACAGATATGGTAGTAGGCATATCAGTACTGCGAGTCCGACGACAATGGGTGTATAAATCCTTGCGAATTTTCGGATAAAAAGTTCGGTAGGTGCCTTCTGAGCCGTCGCATTTTGTACCAATTCTAAAATTTTGCTCAACTTACTGTCTTCGTAAGCAGTTGTAACTTTTACCTGAGCAATAGTCTGTAGATTGATCATTCCGGCAAGCACGCTCTCACCTTTGTTTTTGGTATCAGGCTTACTCTCACCAGTTAATGCAGCGGTATTGAACGATGCGGATTCACTTACCAACTCTCCGTCCAGAGCCAGCTTCTCTCCTGATCTTAGCTGTACAATATCCCCAATTTTCGCCTGTTTGGCAGGGATGGTTTTTGGTTGATTACCTTCGAGAACGGTCACTTCATCAGGACGCTGATCCAACAACGCCTTGATATTATTCTTCGCCCTCGAAACAGCAAGTGTCTGGAAAACTTCTCCTACACTGTAGAATAACATAACAGCAACCCCTTCCGGATATTCACCGATTGCAAATGCGCCTATAGTAGCAATGCCCATTAGAAAAAATTCCGAAAACACGTCACCTTTGGCGATGCTTTCATACGCTTCTTTTAAAACAGGTAAACCGACAGGCAAATAAGCCACCGCATACCATACGATCCTTACCCAGCCTTTAAACCACTCCTGCGGAAAAAAGTTATCCAGTACGATCCCTATCAAAAGTATAACCAGAGAAATAATTGCTGGCAAAAACATTTGAAATGTATTTTTCTCCCCATCGTTATGGCCGCGCCCATCATCTTCATTTTGCGTTTCAGATTTATTATTCTCTGTAGAGCAGCAGCTACCATTATCAAGCAATTTTTTGGCACCTGCGTCTTTGTAAATTTTGCCTTCCTGCGCTGTACAACAAAGCTGGTTTCCTTCCTCGTCGTAAATATGTTTGTGTTCCATTACAGTTATTTTAAAAATTTAATCTTCGTGTTCACCTGAATTACTTAGCTTAGCATTGACAAAAAATGCGCCTTTTACTACTATTTCAGCATTTGCCGGAATCTCATTGATAGCTGTAATCGCCGTGTAACCCATATCAGAAGAACCTTTTACAACTTCTATCTTTTCGAAATTAGCCATTTTTTCTGCTTTCTTAGATATTTTCTTTTCATTTAAATGTTCTCCTTCTCCCTCTTCTTGATGCTCTTCAGCCTTTTTGTCTGTTTTGATAAAAATGAAATATTTGCTGTCCGCTTCTACAATGGCTTCATTGGGAACCGCCGGCGTGGTACTTTTATCGAGACTTACGATTCCTGTGATATTCATTCCGTCGATCAATCCGGATTTGTTTCCTGTTACAGAACAGTGAACCGAGATTGTTTTGCTGTCGTTTTCAAAGGATGAACCAATGCTGTAGATTTTGGCATCGTACTCGGTTTCAGGATTATTTGTTAATTTAAAATGAACGATTTGCCCCACTTTCATTTTTGGCAGATCCTTTTCAAAAACCTGCAAATCAAGATGTAGGGAACCATTATCTATAATTTCCGCAACGGGTGATGAGATGTCAACATAACTTCCAATTTGTGCAGAAATAGTACTGATCGTTCCACTGATTGGTGATGTGATAACTAAACCCGATCGCAGATTTCCATTGTTGACATAGGCGGGATTGATGCCCATAATCTGAAGCTGTCTCTGCAAAGATGATCTTTGTGTTCTCAGGGTTTTCAGTTCAGCATCTGAACTCTGAAGGTTCTTCTTTGCGCCGGCATCATTATCAAATAATTCCTTTTGTCTCCTGTATTCCTGTTCTGCAAATGCAATCCTGCTTTTCACGGTCAGGTATTGCTCTTGCAACTGAATGTATTCCGGATTTGAAATGGAGGCAATTACCTGTCCTCTTCTTACAAAATCCCCGATCTGTACATTCAAAGTTTTAATAATCCCACCATACATTGATGTGACGGTCGCTTTATTATTGTTCGGAACTCTAAGTGCTCCATTGGCTTTGATGGTAGAAGTCAATTCCTTCATCTCAATCTTTCCTAGATTGATGCCAACCGCTTTAATCTGTTCTTCAGACAGGCTTGCTATGGTCTGGGGAACCTCATCACCGCGTTCTTCTGCCTGCTCAGTTTTGATTTCGCTTTCCGATTCTGTGTTGGCCTCTTTCTTTCCACAGCTCATAAGAATAACAAAAACGAAAGCAGTATAGATGATATTTTTTTTCATATTATTTATTGATTAAAGAGTTAATGATGATTACAGACTGATTGACTTGTTGAATGGATTCCAGATACTTAAGCTGAATATTGGTTGCAGTCTGCAGAGCGAAAAGATATTCGACGTAGGAGATTTCTCCGGTTTTGTAACCGAGCTGACCTGCTTTTACGATTTTTTCTGCATTTGGAATAGCCTGACTTACATAATATTCATATTGCTGTACATCCTGCTTGTATTGGTCTAAGGCATTCTCAAGTTGAACCGTCAATTGTTTTTGCTGGAGTTTTGCGTTCGATTCTGCCATTTGCCTCTGATAATCCAAAGACTGGATTCTCGCTTTCGTCGCTCCAAAAGTCAAAGGAATTGAAATCCCAACATTGGCAATGTGAAATCGGTTTCCTGCATCAAAATACTTTTCCTGCCCATTGAGTGTATGAAAACCTATGATTGACTGGTTCGTGTAACCCAAACTGAACTCAGGTAAGCCCTGCGATCGCTCTACGTTTTTATTTTTCTCGGCAATTTCCATTTCCTGGTAGAATGCTTTGACGGTTGGATGATTGGCAATTGTAGTGCTGTCCAGAACATACTCCGCTTTCATCGGCTCATAATTTTCTTTAAACAAAACCTTTATATCATTGTCTGTATTTAATAGTGCTTTCAGATTTTTGTATGCATTATCAAGATAAATTTTATTCTGATTTAGCAATAGACCGATCTCCCCTTTCTGAGTTTCTGCTGTACTGATTTCAATTTTTTTGATGTCACCTGCATTGAATCTGACAGTGGCTATCCTGATAAAATCCTGATAAAGGCTGTCGAGCTTCATCAGTTTGGTCTGGTTGTAGTGCAGATATTCAATCTGGTAAAAATAAGTTCTGACCTGCCGTGCAACTTCGTTGACGGTGATGTCTTTACTGATCTGTTTAGCTTTAATCTCTTCTGCAATCAGGTCTTTTCTGGCTTTGAACAGAGTCGGAAATGGTATGCTCTGCGAAATGGAAAACGACTGGTCGAACTTCGGACTGTTGTATTGACCTAACTGTGCATTGAAATTCATTTTTGGCAGTTCATTAGCGGTCGGTTTCAAGGCCTCGGAAACTTTAATATCCAAATCTTTCGTTTTTATTGAATAACTATTGCTCAATGCCATTTCTGTAGCCTGTTCCACAGAAAGTGTTTTTGTTGTTTGAGCATTCAATGTTTGTCCGACAAGTAGAAATCCTAACACGATAATTGTTGTCAAAGATTTCATCTTCATATTTTTAATTCTGAAGTTACTGTTGAAAATGATGTAAAGAATCGGTAGAACAAATAGCGTCAGAAACGTCGCAGTGATCAAGCCACCTATTACCACCGTTGCCAAAGGTTTCTGAACTTCTGCTCCGGCTCCTGTTGAAATTGCCATTGGAAGAAATCCTAATGAAGCCACTGTTGCGGTCATCAGAACTGGCCGAAGTCTAGTTTTAGTACCTTCTACGACACGTTTCATAAGATTTGTTTCGCCATCTTTTTCCAGCTGATTAAATGTTCCTATGAGGACAATTCCGTTGAGAACAGCAACGCCAAACAATGCGATAAAACCTATTCCGGCACTGATACTGAATGGCATATCTCTGATCAATAAGGCGAAGATCCCGCCGATGGCACTCATCGGTATCGCAGTAAAAATTAATGCAGCCTGCTTAAATGAGCGGAAGGTGAAGTATAACAAGAAAAATATCAGGAGTAAAGAAACCGGAACAGCAATCAGCAATCTCTTGCTCGCATCCTGCAGATTCTCAAACTGTCCGCCATAAGTGAAATAATATCCCGATGGCAGCTTTATTTGTTGTTCAAGTCTGCTTTGAATGTCATCGACAACACTTTCTACATCCCGACCTTTGACATTAAAACCTACAACTATTCTTCGTTTCCCTTCTTCACGGCTGATCTGTGCCGGGCCGAGTTTATAGCCGATATTAGCCACTTGAGAAAGTGGGATTTGGTTTCCTGTATTGGTGGATATCATCAGATTATTGACATCATCAATATTAGCTCTGTGCAGGCTGTCCAAACGAATCACCAGATCAAACCGTCTTTCGTTTTCAAAAACCTGACCTGCGGCTTTACCCGCAAATGCAGTGCTTAAAGTATTATTGACATCCTCAATATTTAGTCCGTAATTTGCCATTCTTGTGCGGTCATACTCCACATTGATCTGTGGAAGTCCGCTGATACGCTCAATCTGAGGCGCTGTTGTTCCGTCAATAGTCTGAATTACTTTTCCAACTTTATCCGCATAAATAGCGAGAGAATCCAAATTTTCACCGAAAATTTTCACGGCCACATCCTGGCGAATTCCCGTCATCAGTTCATTAAAGCGCATCTGTATCGGCTGGTTTTTCTCGAAAAATACACCGGGAATCAATTCTAGTTGTTCTGAAATTTCGTCCGCTAATTCATCATAAGATTTATCACTTTTCCATTCATTTTGTGGCTTTAAAACAATGATCAGATCTGTAGCTTCAAAAGGCATTGGGTCGGTAGGTACTTCGGCAGCCCCTGTTTTTCCCACCACCATTTTTACCTCATCAAATTTCTTGATAATTCTGGAAGCCTGCATTGAAGTCTCAATGCTTTGCGACAGGGAGCTTCCCTGAGGCAAGATGCAATGAAAAGCAAAATCGCCTTCCTGTAACTGTGGGATAAATTCGCCACCCATTCGACTGAATATAAATAGGCTCACTGCAAATAAAAGTACCGTAACGGAAACAATTATACCCTTGATTTTGATAGCTCTTTTTAGTAATGGTTGATAGATACCCTGAAGTTTATTCATCAGCTTATCTGAAAAAGTCTCCTTTTGTGATATTTTTTTTGATAAAAACAATGCGCTCATCATCGGGATATAGGTCAGAGATAAGATCAAAGCTCCCAAAATAGCAAACCCTACTGTTTTTGCCATCGGTGTAAACATTTTCCCTTCAACACCGACCAAAGTTAAAATAGGAATGTAAACGATCAGAATGATGATCTCGCCAAATGCCGCACTATTTCTGATTTTCGAGGCGGAAAGAAAAACTTCTTCATTCATCTCAGACTGCGTCAGTTTCTGCGTAGATTTTCTAAGTCCTAAATGATGGAGTGTCGCTTCCACGATAATCACGGCACCATCAACGATTAACCCAAAATCTATTGCGCCTAAACTCATTAAATTGGCACTGACCCCAAAAACATTCATCATTCCTAATGCAAAAAGGAGTGATAATGGGATTGCTGAGGCAACGATCAATCCTGCTCTTAAATTCCCTAAGAATACAACCAATACAAAAATCACGATGAGTGCTCCTTCAATAAGATTCTTTTCAACTGTACTGATTGCTCTGCCAACAAGGTTTGTCCTATCAAGAAAAGGTTCTATTACAATATCGTCTGGCAAAGATTTTTGAATAGTAGGAATTTTATCTTTGATGAGATTTACAACTTCACTGCTGTTCGAACCTTTTAGCATCATTACAATGCCACCAACAGCATCTACATTACCATTGTATGTCATGGCTCCGTAACGAACTGCACTTCCAATACGAACATCAGCTACATCTTTAATGAAAATAGGGACATTTCCTTTGTCATTCTTGACTGCTATATTTTTAATATCCTCAAGAGAAGTTACGACACCTATGCCACGGATAAAATAGGCATTCGGCTTTTTGTCTATGAAAGCACCTCCTGTGTTCTGATTGTTTTTCTCCAATGCAGTAAAAAGGTCTGTGATGCTGATCCCCATTGCTCGGAGCCGATTGGGATCGACAGCCACTTCATACTGTTTCAGTTCCCCTCCAAAACTGTTGACCTCCGCAACTCCCGGCGTTCCGTTCAGTTGTCTTCTGACGATCCAGTCCTGCATAGTTCTCAGCTCCTTAGATGAATATTTTTTTTCACTTCCTTTCTTCGGATGCAGAATATACTGATATACATCTCCTAAGCCAGTACTCACAGGTGCAAGTTCTGGTGTGCCAACACCTTTTGGAATTTCTTCTGAAGCTTCTTTTAATTTTTCACTGATCAGCTGGCGTGCAAAATATATATCGACATCTTCTTTAAATACCACGGTAATAACAGAAAGGCCGAATCTTGAGATACTTCGAGTCTCTTCAATATCTGGTATATTGGCGATGCTTTGCTCAATGGGGAAAGTGACCAGCTGTTCCACTTCCTGACCCGCAAGTGTTGGACAGACAGTTATGATCTGCACTTGATTGTTGGTGATATCGGGCACAGCATCAATGGGCAATCGGTTTGCGCTCCATACACCCCATAGTATCAGTAACAAGGTCATTATTCCTATGACGATCTTGTTGTTGATGCTAAATTTTATGATTTTATCTAACATTTAATTTTAATTTTATTGAAATTGCTTACGAATTCAAAGCAGCCACAAACTCCTGTAAAAAGTACAGAAGTCTTAACCATTAAAGACACTGCTTTACGGCAAAATCTTTAAAACTATCAAAAAAAATTAAATCTTAGGGGGTTGCCAGATATGGTCATAAACCTGATAGGCAATGTTATTCTTATGAAAAAGAATTTTTTTGGAAAAATAGAATTGAACCTGCAAAGGAATTTCCAGCAAAGGTTCTACCTTAAAGGCAATAACACTTACATGGCTACAGTTGCACATGCAAAAAGGAGAACAAGTACCATCATTACTACCCGGCTGGGAATTCTCGGAACTTATGGAAATCTCACTATGATGACCTACAACACGCTGCGTTTCAACATCACTGCAAGGAATGATAAGCAGTGCTACGAAATAAAATGTTAATAGAAGTCTCAAAATTTTCACTTTACAAAAGTATAAAATTTTTATTTATGTTTTACTTTTAGTAAAAACTATCTTACACGTGATTGAAGAAAAAAGATAAATTATTTTTTATATTTAGTATAAATCGTAATATTGCAATATTTAATAAC
Organism: Chryseobacterium sp. G0162; assembly: GCF_003815715.1. NCBI lineage: Bacteria > Pseudomonadati > Bacteroidota > Flavobacteriia > Flavobacteriales > Weeksellaceae > Chryseobacterium > Chryseobacterium sp. G0162. The sequence continues at coordinate 1,153,497 of NZ_CP033922.1, forward strand.
AAAATTATGGGAGCTACTAAGACAGAACATTTTACAGATCAACAAAATCAAATTGCAACTATTGCAAAAGCAGTAGGGCATCCTGCGCGAATAGCGATTATTGAGTATCTGATGAAAGTCAATGAATGTATCTGTGGAGATATCGTGAACGAATTGCCTTTAGCTCAACCGACCGTCTCTCAGCATTTGAAAGAACTGAAAAATGCCGGGATCATAAAAGGTAACATTTCCGGAAACGCTATCTGCTATTGTATAGACGAAAAGACCATCGAAATTCTCAACACTTATTTTTCCGCAATAGTACAAACGGTTACCAAATCAAAATGCTGCTAAGCGTTTTTTTAACCTTAATATATCGCAATATTGCATTTAACCTATATAGATTTAATTATGAAATTATCAGAAGTCAAACAAATTTTGCCAACATTAGAAAATGTTGAATTCCAATTAGAAAATGGAGTTTTCGTTCCGGAACATTTTCACGTTACGGAAGTAGGTATGATTAATAAAAACTTTATTGATTGTGGCGGTGTGATCCGTTCAGAGAAGGTTGTGAATTTTCAGCTTTGGAATGCAGACGATTTTGAACATCGTTTGAAGCCTAACAAATTACTCAACATTATCAAACTTTCTGAAGATAAATTAGGAATCGAGGATTTTGATATTGAAGTTGAATATCAAAGTGATACGATTGGAAAATATGATCTAGAATTCAATGGGAAAACATTTATTCTAAAAAATAAGACCACAGCTTGTTTAGCACAGGACGCTTGTGGAATTGCATCAGAAAAAGAAAAGAAAAACTTATCCGAACTTAATGTTAATCAAAACAATTCTTGCACACCAGGTGACGGATGTTGCTAATTCAGTTGCTATGGAAATAAAGCCGATTACCAAAGAAAATTTTCCAGAGTTGGTGGAGATCTATGGTCAGAGATTAGCAACCAACATTGCCACTTTTCAAAATGATTCGCCAATATGGGAAGATTGGGATAAAGGACACCTTAATTTTTGCAGGATCAGTATTTATGAAAATAACGAAATGTTTGCTTGGGCTGCATTATCTCCTGTCTCCAGCAGATGTGTTTATTCGGGCGTAGCTGAAGTAAGTGTTTATGTAGCAACAATTGCAAGAGGAAAAGGGATTGGTGAAATGTTGTTGAATGAATTGATTAAACAAAGTGAGTCAAATGAAATATGGACTTTACAATCCGGGATATTTGCAGAAAACCAAAATAGCATAAGATTACACGAGAAATGTGGTTTCAGGATCGTCGGCTATAGGGAAAAAATTGGAAGAAAGAATGGGGTTTGGAAAGACACTGTATTGATGGAACGAAGAAGTAAAATTACTGGAATCAACTAAACATTATGTATTCAGCATTAGCAAAAACTATAGAAAAAATAGCGACAAAAAAAATCAATGAAGAACGTAAAACCACATTGAAACCTCTGATAGATTTTATTCAGCAAAAAGTAGATGATAAGAAGGACATCAATATCAATTTCATCTGTACCCACAATTCACGCAGAAGCCATTTAGCGCAGATCTGGGCACAGGTAGCATCAAAATATTTTAATATTCCTGAAGTAAACTGTTTTTCTGGAGGTACAGAAGAAACTGCATTATTTCCAAAAGTTTCGGAGACACTGATAAATCAGGGCTTAACTATTTTCAGAATTTCAGACAATGATAATCCTGTATTTGCTATAAAGTACAGTGAGAATGCTTTACCTATCATTGGTTTTTCAAAGAAATACGACAGTCCATTCAATCCTATCTCCGAATTTGCAGCAATTATGACTTGTTCGCAGGCAGACGGAGGTTGTCCCTTCATTGCAGGCGCAGAAAAAAGAATTCCCATTACATACGAAGATCCTAAACTTTCAGACAACACACCAGAGCAATCACAGGTTTATGCACAGCGAAGCTTAGAGATAGCAAGTGAAATGTTCTATGTATTTTCTATGATTAAAAATTAATTGATGCAACCAAAACTAAAATTCCTCGACCGCTTTCTTACCCTATGGATTTTTTTAGCAATGCTTTTGGGTGTTGGCTTGGGATATTTCTTTCCTGATATTTCTACTGTCACAAATTCTTTATCTATAGGAACAACTAATATTCCTTTAGCAATAGGCTTGATTTTAATGATGTATCCACCTTTGGCAAAAGTGGATTACAGTCTATTACCAATGGCTTTTAAAGACAAAAAAGTAATGTCAGTATCATTGCTACTGAATTGGATTATCAGCCCTATTTTAATGTTCGTTTTGGCAATTATTTTTCTACGAGATGAGCCAGACTATATGATTGGTCTAATCTTGATAGGTCTGGCAAGATGCATTGCAATGGTCATTGTCTGGAACGATCTGGCAAAAGGTAACAGAGAGTATGCAGCTCTGCTAATCGCATTAAACAGTATTTTCCAATTGGCGTTCTATAGCTTTTATGTCTGGCTTTTTATTAATGTACTGTCACAAAAACTTGGTTTAGGAAATTTCAATATTGCGGTACCAATGCAAGATGTTGCCGAAAGTGTATTCATTTATTTGGGAATTCCGTTTATTACAGGATTTTTGAGCCGTTACTTCATTATTAAATTAAAAGGAAAGGAATGGTTCAATAGAAAATTCATTCCAGCTGTTTCAACTTTAACATTGTATGCTTTGCTGTTTACCATAGTACTGATGTTCAGTTTGAAGGGCGATAAAATTTTAGAGCTACCAATGGACGTTGTGAAAGTTGCCATCCCATTGGTAATTTACTTTGTTCTTACATTCTTCATCAGCTTTTTCATTAGTAAGTCATTGAAAGTGCCTTACGACAAAAATGCATCGATTGCATTTACAGCAACAGGAAATAATTTTGAGTTAGCTATTGCTGTAGCGATAGCTGTTTTTGGAATTCATTCCTCACAAGCATTTGTTGGTGTGATTGGGCCACTGGTAGAAGTACCAGTTTTAATTTTATTAGTTAGGGTGAGTTTATGGTTCAAAAGAAAATACTATTCTTAAAAAATTTCAGCTGGCAAATCTAAAAAACAAGTTCCGCAGTTTTTTCCCCTTTTTGCAAAAAAGGCAAGATCGTCTTTGGATATCAAACTTGAAAAGTTTGTATATACAAAGACACATCTTGCTCAAAAAAAGCCGCTTATTTTTCGGAGTTCTGAAAAACGATTAATAGTATTGATAATCAGCAGTTTTGATTCTTTTATTGTTTTTATTGGAAATGTGTGGAAGTGAAGTCTGAGCATACGAAAGTAAATAATAAATCCTTTCAAAGTGATAATTTATCTATCGTATTGTAGATCAAATCGTAAGGATTTTGACCTGTACTTATCTTAAGCAGGTGACCTGTATATGATTTACGCAGGTATGAACTCCAGCTGTATGTGTATTACGCAGGTTTGATGATCGGCATGATTCTATTTTATGATGATGATCTGTATCTTATTTACACAGGTATGAATTTAAAGCTGTATTTATTTTATGCAGGTTGATGACTAGTATAATCCTTTTTATACAGTTTGCAGGGAAAGCTACAGCAGAGTTCACAATACATTCCGTCAAATTAAAAAAGGGAAGAGAACCTGACATCCCCTCAAAGCTTTTTTGTTCGGAAAAACGTAGGACTTTAGACTTTGGAATTGCGTTTTGCAAAAAAGCGAAGTGGCTTTGAAAGGACATCCAACAAAACCAACCCTAAAAGCAACCGCCATCATTGCCCGGAAATCAACAACAGGATATCTTTACTGAATTACCGCCAGATAAAAATAAACATTGTAAATATTATTGAAAATGAAAAAGAGCGGATAAAAAAAATGATCCGAATTTGCAACATTTGGTGCAACAGGGGTAAACTTCACTAAATATTTTTTTAAACAATTTTGGTAGTTAAAATATTAATCGTAATATTGCGATGTATAATTTTTGATAAAAATGGGAGTTACAAAAACTGAAATATACACGGAACAGCAGAACCGTTTAGCAACTTCGCTAAAGGCATTGGCTCATCCTGCACGCATAGCTATCCTGCAATATATCATTAAACAAAATGCCTGTATTTGTAATGACTTGGTAGAGGAATTGGGATTGGCACAAGCTACCATTTCGCAGCATTTGAAAGAACTAAAAAACATTGGTATTATCAAAGGAAATATAGAGGGAACCAGTGTATGCTACTGCATTGATGAAAATGTCTGGCAGCAGATTAAGAAGGAACTCAATACTTTCTTTGTTGACGATATAGGTATTGATAAATGTTGCTAAGCATTTATTTTAACCAAATCAATCGTAATAATGCAATATAACAATTAAATAATGAAATTATGAAACTATCAAAAATCAAAGAAATCTTACCAACATTAGAGCATGTTGAATTTCAATTAGAGAACGGAACGTTTGTTCCCGAACATTTCCACGTTACCGAAGTTGGGCAAATCAATAAAATTTTTATTGATTGTGGTGGTGTAATCCGCAATGAAAAAGTTGTCAATTTCCAATTATGGAATGCTGACGATTACGAACATAGATTGAAGCCAACCAAACTATTAAATATCATCAAACTATCCGAAGAAAAATTAGGTATGGAAGATGCCGAAATTGAAGTAGAATATCAAATTGATACTATCGGGAAATATGATTTGGATTTCAACGGAAAAACATTCGTACTGAAAAGTAAAACAACAGCTTGTCTTGCTCAGGATGCTTGCGGTATTCCTGTCGAAAAGCAAAAAATAAAATTATCAGCGTTGAATAATGCTTCCTGCACACCTAATTCAGGATGTTGTTAAACCCTTTAAATCAATCAAAATGTATAAGAATTTAGTTGAAACAATAAACAATGTTACTACTTTTCAAAACATCAGTGAAGAACGCAAAAATATATTACGACCACTGATAGATTTTGTACAGCAAAAAGTAAACAATAGTCAGGAAATAAGTATCAACTTCATTTGTACCCACAATTCCCGAAGAAGCCATTTATCGCAGGTTTGGGCACAGGTAGCAGCAGCACACTATGTTATCCCAAAGGTACATTGTTATTCGGGTGGTACAGAAGAAACGGCATTATTCCCGAAAGTGGCAGAAGCATTGACACATCAGGGATTAAGTATTTTCAAAATAGCAGATACCGACAATCCTGTATATGCCATAAAGTATAGTGATAATTCTTTGCCGATTGTTGGTTTCTCCAAAAAATATGATAGCCCTTTCAATCCTGTATCAGCGTTTGCAGCTATTATGACCTGTTCACAGGCAGACGGCGGATGCCCTTTTATTGCAGGAGCAGAAAAGAGAATACCTATCACATTTGAAGACCCTAAAATTTCAGACAATACACCGGAACAATCAAAGGTCTATGCTGATAGAAGTTTACAGATAGCAACGGAAATGTTCTATGTTTTTTCAATGATTAAAATGTAGCCGATGCAACCAAAACTAAAATTCTTAGACAGATACCTTACCTTATGGATATTCCTTGCAATGGCAGTAGGTATAGGATTGGGATATATTTTTCCCGGTATTTCAAAAATTACAAATGCGCTATCCGTAGGCACTACAAATATTCCGTTGGCAATAGGTTTAATATTGATGATGTATCCGCCATTAGCAAAGGTTGATTATTCATTATTGCCTATGGCGTTTAAGGATAAAAAAGTAATTGGTATATCCTTATTGCTGAATTGGGTTATCGGTACAGTGCTAATGTTCGGGTTAGCCGTTTTATTTTTAAGGAATGAACCCGATTATATGACAGGTTTGATACTGATAGGTTTGGCAAGATGTATCGCAATGGTAATCGTTTGGAGTGATTTAGCTAAAGCAAACAGAGAATATACAGCTATGTTAGTTGCATTAAACAGTATCTTCCAGATATTTACTTACAGTTTTTTAGTATGGTTATTCATCAACGTATTACCTGCAAAATTAGTATTAGCCAATTTCAATGTAAGCGTATCAATGAAAGATGTTACCGAAAGCGTATTGATATATTTAGGTATTCCTTTCTTGGCAGGTTTTTTAAGCCGATACATCCTTGTAAAATCAAAAGGTATAGAATGGTATAACCGGAAATTTGTACCCAAAATATCGCCCATTACATTGTATGCTTTACTGTTTACTATAGTATTGATGTTCAGTCTGAAAGGCGATAAAATAGTAGAGTTGCCAATGGATGTAGTAAAAGTAGCAATACCGTTAATCATCTATTTTATACTTATGTTTTTCGTGAGCTTCTTTATCAATAAATCTCTTAAAGTTCCTTACGATAAAAACGCATCCATCGCATTTACAGCCACAGGAAACAATTTTGAATTGGCAATAGCCGTAGCAATATCGGTTTTCGGTATTCATTCGCCACAGGCATTTGTGGGCGTTATCGGCCCATTGGTGGAAGTTCCTGTACTGATATTATTGGTACGTGCAAGTTTGTGGCTAAAGAAGAAATATTATGACCAAAATGCTCATTGATGCTTTGAATAAAGAAATGATATAAAGAAAGTCAGCAAACTACTTGACCAGTTTTCCATTTGGCAGATATAAATATAAGCAATATTAAAAATGAAGAATTGGACAACGCAGTGGATAAATACATCAATTGACAACTGTTCTACAATTACAAGAAAATATTAATTGTAATTTTATAGAGCTTATTTTAAGCTAATTTCAAATAAAGCACAAAATATATGACAACACTCTTTATAAAAAATATGGTTTGCAACCGTTGTATTATGGTAGTGCAGAATGAATTGGAGAAGCTTGGATTGACTGTGAAAAATATAAAGCTGGGAGAAGTTACCTTGGATAAAGAATTAGCTGAAAACGTTAAAACCAATTTAGTGCAAGCACTGACTGTATTAGGTTTTGAATTAATAGATGATAAAAAAAGCCGAATTATAGAAAAAATAAAAAATATTATTATTGACCTCGTTCATCATCAGGATGGCGAAACAAAATACAATTTGTCGGATGTTTTAAATAGCAAGATACACCACGACTATAATTATCTCTCTAATTTATTTTCAGAAATTGAAGGCACTACTATCGAAAAATATTTTATTGCCCAAAAAATAGAGAAGGTAAAAGAATTATTGGTATATGATGAACTATCTTTGAGTGAAATTGCTTTCCGTTTAAATTACTCAAGTGTAGCCTATTTAAGCAACCAATTCAAAAAGGTAACAGGACTTACCCCAAGTTATTTCAAGCGAATACGAGAGGATAAAAGAAAACCTTTGGATAAGGTCTAAGTAAATCTTACAAATCATTCCCAAAATTCCACAACGAAAAAATGGAAACAATACGGAACTTTGTATCATAAAACTCATACAAAATGGTACACAAATATCAAGTAACAGGTATGACCTGTGGAGGTTGCGAAGCAAAGGTGAAATCAGCTTTATTAAAGGTTGAAAATGTGACAAATGTTGAAGTTTCAAAAGATGAAAACTCAGCTACCCTGACAATGGATAGACACATTCCAACTACACAATTGCAAAAAGCATTAACCGCTGTTGGAAAATATACCATAGAAATGAGCAATAACAAAAGCCCACAACATACCACGACAAATGAACCAGTGGCAAAATCCTGCTGCTCTGCTCATTCTCACGATGATAAAAAAACAATCGAAGTGACTAGCAATATAAAAGGCAAATACTATTGTCCAATGCATTGTGAAGGCGATAAAACTTATGATAAAGCTGGCGATTGCCCTGTTTGTGGAATGCATTTGGTAAAAGAAGCAGAATTGAATGTAAAGAAAACGATGTACACCTGCCCAATGCATCCCGAAGTTATTCAAGATAGTCCGGGTTCATGTCCTATATGCGGAATGGATTTAGTACCCATGGAACCAAGCGATTCCGAAGAAAAAAAAACCTATCTGGATTTGCTTAAAAAAATGAAAATTGCAACCCTCTTTACGGTGCCAATTTTTATTATTGCCATGATGGAAATGGTACATAACAATCCGTTATTTCAAATAATGGACAGCAACATGTGGAACTGGGTGCAATTTCTGTTTTCAATTCCTGTTGTTTTCTATGCTGGTTGGATGTTTTTTGTACGAGCTTGGAAATCCATAATCACTTGGAATCTAAATATGTTTACCCTTATCGGAATAGGAACTGGAGTTGCATTTTTGTTTAGTATTGTAGGAATGCTGATTCCGAATATCTTTCCGGAAGAATTTAAAACCGAACACGGAACCATTCATCTTTATTTTGAAGCAGCAACAGTAATCATTACACTGGTCTTGTTGGGACAATTGTTAGAAGCAAGAGCACATAGCCAAACCAGTGGAGCTATAAAAGCGTTATTACAATTAGCACCAACCGAAGCTACTTTGATTGGTGAAGGGGGCGATAAAGTGATTTCCATTCATGATATTAAGAAAGGTGATTTATTACGCGTAAAACCAGGAGATAAAATTCCAGTTGACGGAAAAATAACCGATGGTGAAAGCAGTATTGATGAAGCAATGATTACAGGAGAACCAATTCCCGTTGACAAAAAGAAAGACGATAATGTAATTTCGGGAACAATCAACGGGAACAAATCATTTGTAATGATGGCCGAAAAAGTAGGTTCTGAAACATTACTTTCTCAAATTGTACAAATGGTTAACGATGCTTCTCGTTCAAGAGCACCCATTCAAAAATTAGCCGATAGTATTTCTAAATATTTTGTACCCATTGTAGTAATCATTTCAGTAATTACCTTTTTTGTTTGGGCACTATTTGGTCCAGAACCAGCGAAGGTTTATGGATTTATAAATGCCATTGCAGTTTTAATCATAGCTTGTCCTTGTGCTTTAGGTTTAGCCACGCCGATGTCTGTGATGGTGGGTGTGGGCAAAGGAGCACAATCTGGAGTATTAATTAAAAATGCCGAAGCCTTAGAAAATATGAATAAGGTGGATGTTTTAATAACAGATAAAACAGGAACGCTAACTGAGGGAAAACCTTCTGTAGAAAAAATTTACGCATCAACTAATAACGAGGATGATTTATTGCAAAATATAGCTTCCTTAAACCAATACAGTGAACATCCATTGGCACAAGCAGTAGTCAATTATGCCAAAACAAAATCTATTTCATTAATTGGAGTCAAAGATTTTGAAAATGTTACAGGAAAAGGAGTTACAGGAACGGTTACCAATAGAAAAGTAGCATTAGGCAATAAAAAACTAATGGAACAGGTTAAGGCAACTATTTCTGACGATTTAGAAACCAAAATTATTGCAGAACAAAAACTTGGTAAAACGGTTTCTTACATTGCTGTTGATGATGTTACAGTTGGTTTTGTTTCAATTACCGATGCGATAAAAACTTCGAGTGCAGCAGCGATAAAAGAACTAATGCTCCAAGGTGTAGAAGTAATTATGCTTACTGGCGACAATGTTAATACAGCCAAAGCAGTAGCGGATGAATTAGGTTTATCTTCCTATAAAGCAGGATGCTTACCCAAAGATAAACTCAACGAAATTAAACGTTTACAAGCAGAAGGGAAAATTGTAGCTATGGCTGGTGATGGTATAAATGATGCTCCGGCATTAGCACAAGCCAATATAGGAATAGCTATGGGAACTGGAACTGATGTAGCCATAGAAAGTGCCAAAATAACTTTAGTAAAAGGCGATTTATTAGGTATCGTTAAAGCAAAAAATTTGAGCCATGCTGTTATGAAAAACATCAAGCAAAATTTATTCTTTGCCTTTTTCTACAATGTGCTTGGTGTTCCAATTGCAGCAGGTATTTTATATCCGTTTTTCGGAATTTTATTATCTCCAATGATTGCAGCTTTAGCAATGTCTTTAAGTTCTGTATCGGTAATCGTAAATGCATTGCGATTACGCAGTTTTAAACTTTAAATGAATTATTCAATAAACAAAATGGAAAAGAATAATCAAGACTTACGATTCAAAACAAATATTAACTGTGGTGGATGTGTAGCATCTGTAAAACCTCATTTGGATAATACCATGGTATAATATGCCATTGGGAAGTAGATACAACTAAAGACAAGGTGCTTACCGTAAAATCAGAAGGAATTACACAAGAACAGGTAATTGAAACTGTACAGAAAGCAGGTTTTAAGATAGAACCATTAAACAAAGATAATTTCCTTATCCTAATAACCTGTTTAGTTATTTAACTTATAACAAACACTTTAGGTAATTAACTGTATATTTATTTTAATAAGCATAAAAAGGACTAGGCAGACTAGTGATTTAGATATTTTATCTATAATTCTGTGTTTGCAGTTCACGAAAGTGCAAAATATAGCAATTAAAAGAAATAATTTCATAATTTTGTAGTGTTGAAAAATTTGAGTAAACATATCAGCTTTGTCATCTTACTATGTTTGGGCTTTTTCCTAATGCCAAGCATAAGCTATGCTTGTGCAAAAAAAACAACTAAGACAGAGCAAAAGTCCTGCTCAAAAGATCAATCTGCAAAAGCAGAACATAAAAGCAGTTGCAAGGACAAGTCCTGTAAAAAATGCAAAAATGGTCACGACTGCGACGGCAATTGTAAGCACAGTTCATGTGGATGTAGCACTTCTTCATCTTCTGTAAGCTTACCAATACCAATAGATTTAAAAACAGCTAACCCTTTTGCTGAAATTAAAAAGCAAAAATTCGGTTTCAAAGAAGCCTACTATTCTTCAGGCTACTCTTCCATTTGGCAACCACCTAAAATAAGCTAAAACGATGGCTTGTTAGCCATACGTGTGCCTTGTCGAAAGCTGAATCCAGTTTTCGCAAACTCTTCGTATATCTTATTAAATTAAAAAAAATAAAAATGAAATCAATATCAAAAATATTGATGGTAATCATCGTATTACTATCAGCCGTAAACAGTTTTGCACAAATCAAAAATGCAAAAACAGAAACTGTAAAAATATATGGCAACTGCGAAATGTGTAAAACAACCATCGAAAAAGCAGGAAATTTAAAAAATGTAGCCACGGTAGATTGGAATAAAGATACCAAGATTGCTACACTCAACTATGATGGTAAAAAAACAAATCAGGACGAAATATTGAAACGCATTGCCTTAGCAGGTTATGACAGTGAGAAATTTTTGGCTCCAGATGATGTATATGCAAAATTATCCGACTGTTGCCAGTATAAAAGGGAACTAAAACCAGTTGCAAAAACCAGAGATGCAGGTATGGATATGAAAAATGAACACGCCAACCATAACCAAAGCGATATGGCTCAAAAAAATACCACTGAAACACAAAATGTACCGCAATTAAAAGCCGTTTTCAATAACTATTTTTCAGTGAAAGATGCGTTGGTAAAAACTGATGCAGGTACTTCTTCCGCAAAAGCTACCGAATTGGTAAAAGCCATTAAAGCAGTAGAAATGACAAAACTTTCCAACGAAGAACATACCGTTTGGATGAAAGTAATGAAAGATTTAACTGCTAATGCAGAAAAAATTGCTATAGCAAAAGATGTTACCAAACAAAGAGAAATTTTCGCTTTACTGGCTAATAATATGTACGAATTAGCCAAAGTTTCAAAACAAGAAACACCTGTTTATTATCAACATTGCCCAATGTACAATAATGGTAAAGGAGCAAATTGGCTAAGCAAAGAAGAAGCAATTAAAAACCCGTATTACGGCTCCAAAATGCTTACTTGCGGTAGCGTACAGGAAACTATTAATAACAAATAAAACGCTATTGTTATGGAAAGTATGGAAAACCAACACGAAATGCAACATAACCATAAGAATGAAAAGCATAATACTAATCACTCTTTAGCAATGTACAAACGCTTTGCTGTAATGGCTGTTGCTATGTTCATAGCTATGTACTTCATTATGTATGCTATGATTGACGGCTTACAGAACCTTATCCTGAACATCAATAATTTGTATATGACTTTGCTGATGGTTTCTGCAATGTTGATTATAGAACTATTGATAATGAAAGGAATGTATGAAAGCAAAAAAATCAACTGGGCAATCATAACGGTTTCCCTTGCGATTGGTATCTTTTCTTGGTTTGGTATTCGGGAGCAATTATTTGTGGGAAATAAAGAGTTTGTAAAAGGTATGATACCGCATCACGCAGCAGCAGTATTGATGTCTGAAAAAGCTAAGCTTACCGACCCCGAATTGATACAGTTACAAAAAAACATACTGGAAACACAGGCACAAGAAATCGAATTTATGAAGCGTAAGCTAAATGAATTTGAAAACAAATAAATAAGACAAATTTCTTCAATAATATCAAAAATAAATAAAATGAAAAATATAATTTTCTCAATCATTACATTAGTAACAGTTGCAGCGGTAACAATTTCCTGCAATCAATCTTCAAATAAAAATAGCGACCAGCAAGCTAATGATAGCACAACAATTGCTGCAACTCCGGAGTTACAATCACCTACACACAATGATACGGTAGCAACTGTTACTTCAACGGATACATCTTCTCAAGAGGCAGAAAAGTCCGATGTGAAGCAAGCTCAAAAGTTTACTGTCGCACCTATAATTAAGGATTATTTGGCTTTAAAAAATGCACTTGTTGCAGATAATGACAAAGCAGCGGCTAATGCAGGAAAGCAATTGTTTACTACCTTAAAAAATGTGGATATGAACGCTATCCCAGCGAATAAACATAAAGAATATATGGAAATAGCGGAAAATGCCAAAGAAAATGCAGAGCATATTAGTGACAATGCTGGTAAAATAGACCACCAGAGAGAGCATTTAGCATCGCTAAGTAAAGACGTTTCTGACCTTATCACATTATTTGGAACTACCCAAAAATTATATCAGGACTACTGCCCAATGTACAATGATGGTAAAGGTGCGGTTTGGATTAACGAAGCTAAGACTATCAAAAATCCTTATTATGGCAGCAAGATGCTTACCTGTGGCTCTGTAAAAAAAGAGTTCTAAAAATGAAGAGAGTATTAAAGATAATGTTGACAATAGTGCTGTTTATTTTTATTGCTATTCAATTTTATCAGCCTGCCCTTAATGTAGATAAAGGGCAGGTTTACACAACCGATTTTACCCAAGCGTATAAAATGCCTGTTGAAGTAAAAGCGATGCTTCAAACCTCTTGCTACGATTGTCATAGTAACAATACTAATTATGTTTGGTACGACTATGTGCAACCTATGAGAGCATTAGTAGAAAACCACATAAAAAACGCAAAAGAGGATTTGAATTTCAACGAATGGGGTACATACTCAAATAGGAAGCAGGAAAGATTATTAAACTCAATTAAAGAACAAATCGAAACTAAACAAATGCCCTTAGCATCATATACAATGATGCATAAAAACACAAAACTGAATGATGAGCAAATCAAAGTTTTAACCAATTGGCTAAAAGAGCAGGATTAAGTTTCAAGAAAAAAAATATCAAAATGAATATACCTAAAAATGTTACGATCAGGTTGCTGCAAGCAGTTTTTATACTGTTATGTTCGCAATCTCTCTTTGCACAAAAAGTAGTTCGTTACGAGTTGTATGTAAAAGATACGCTTGTAAACTACGCAGGCAAAGAAAAAAGAGCCATTTCCGTAAATGGTCAAATACCAATGCCAACGCTCACTTTTACCGAAGGCGATACAGCCGAAATCGTTGTACATAACCAATTAAAAGAAAGTACCTCATTGCATTGGCACGGAGTGTTCCTGCCCAACAAAGAAGATGGTGTGCCCTGGCTTACACAAAAACCTATTAAGGCAGGCACAACCTATACCTATCGCTTCCCAATTATCCAACACGGAACGCATTGGTATCACTCACATTCTGGTTTGCAGGAGCAAATTGGGATGTATGGCAGTTTTATAATGAAGAAAAAGGATGATGATAAAACCTTTAGAAAAGGAATTGACGATTTGCCGACTGTACCCATCATTTTAAGCGAGTGGACAAATCTTAATCCCGACAACATCAACAGGATGCTGCATAATGCCAACGATTGGGCAGCTATTAAAAAAAATGCAACACAGTCTTATGCAGAAGCTATTAGAGAAGGACATTTCAAAACAAAACTAACCAACGAATGGAAACGGATGTTGGCAATGGATGTAAGCGATGTGTATTATGACAAAATTTTAATCAATGGAAACCATACGACCGATTTAAAAAAGGTGGACGGCAAAACGCTAAAAGCGGGCGATAAAGTACGATTGCGAGTTTCAAACGGTGGTGCTTCGTCCTATTTTTGGTTGCGGTATGCAGGCGGTAAAATTACCGTAGTTGCAAATGACGGTAATGATGTAGAACCTGTGGAAGTAGATAGATTAATCATTGCGGTTTCTGAAACTTACGATATTGTAGTAACAATTCCTGAAGATGGTGTTGCTTATCAGTTTCTAGCTACTACTGAAGACAGAACACAATCCGCAAGTTATTTTGTGGGCAATGGCATCAAACAATTAATATCACCACTTCCTAAATTAAAATATTTTGAAGGGATGAAGATGATGAACGATATGATGAAGATGAATGGAGATTTGGACGATATGGGAATGAAAATGAGCCTGAACCAAATGGATATGAACGTGGTAATGTATCCTGAAATTACTGGAGAGGCAAAACCAAAAGAAGACCATAGTCAACACAATATGAATATGGAAAATGATCCCAACCGTTACAATGCAAATGCTTTGGGAGAAATCAAAACGCTGAATTATGCAATGCTACAATCTCCTTCCAATACGGAACTTCCTAAAGATGCGCCAGTAAAAGAATTGAAATTTACCCTTACCGGAAATATGAACCGTTATGTGTGGAGTATGGATAATAAAATACTTTCAGAAGTTGATAAAATACCTGTGAAAAAAGGAGAAATTCTACGAATTACCATTCATAATAACTCAATGATGCGCCATCCAATGCACTTGCACGGTTTTGATTTCAGGGTAATCAATGGCAAAGGCGAAAAATCACCACTAAAAAATGTTATAGATATAATGCCAATGGAAACTGATACCATTGAGTTTTTAGCAAACGAAGAAGGAGATTGGTTTTTCCACTGTCATATCCTTTATCATATGATGTCAGGAATGAACAGGGTATTTGCAGTTGACGATTATCAAAATCCGAATTTACCTAACAAAAAACAAGCATATAATATGTTGCAAAGAGAAAGCAATATGCCACACTTAATGGCTCAGAATGATTTTGCTAGCAATGGAAATGATGGTGATGCGATGCTTCAGAATTCAAGATGGAGTTTAGGGACAGAATGGCGATTAGGCTATAACGATATGCACGGTTATGAAGTAGAAACACATTTAGGAAGGTACATTGGAAAAATGCAATGGTTTATGCCGTTTATAGGTTTTGATTGGAGGTATCGTAAAATGGGTATGGATGAACACGAAACCAATTTATTCGGACAGAAAAATGAAAAAGATACACGTAGAGCTATTAGCTTGGGCTTTATGTACACATTACCAATGTTAGTAAACTTTCAGGCAGAGGTATATCACGATGGAATTGTACGTCTTTCTTTAATGCGTGAAGATATTCCCATCACAAAGAGATTGAGGGCTGGTTTTATGGTCAACACCGATATGGAATATATGACAGAGCTAAAATATATTATCAATAAAAATGTGGGTATTCGTACACATTATGATAGCGATATGGGCTGGGGTATTGGGTTATCTTTAAATTATTAAAACAAAGGATAAACAGCTAAGCCAGGAAACCGAAAACGTTTTTTCAATCCGTTTGAGCTGTCTCAACTATTTACCACAATATTACAATTTAAAATTGCACATGACAATGATAGAACTGATAAAGGCAACACCCGCATTTCCTGTCAGGGAAATTGACAAAGCAGTTCAATTTTACAAAGACAAATTTGGTTTTGATTGTCGGCACAAGGAAGACACTTTTGCAATTTTGGTTCGGGGCAACATAGAACTGCATTTGTGGGCTTCCTGCAATTATAGTTGGAAATGGAAAAGCATTTTTCTATTTCTAAAACCGATTAGTAGTGGGGCAGAAAGCTTTTTAGCAGGAACACACAGTTGCAGAATTGAAGTAAAAGGAGTTGAAGAGCTGTATAAAGAGCTAAAAGAAAAAGAGGTGCTTCACAATGAAAAAACAGAGATAGAAAGTACCTATTATGGCACAAGAGAATTTGCAGCATTAGACTTATACGGAAATCTTTTATCCTTTTATGAAAATGTATAAAAAGATGTTTTTGTATTTTAGTATTTGCTTAAATAAACAATTTGCTTATCTTTGTACTTATGGATAATCTTTCTTGTATAAGGCAGCAGGCGGACGTTAAGCAGATAATGCGTTGCAAAGACCGGATTAGTGAAATCAAAGGGACAGTTGATTATTTATCCAGCGGACTTGAGTTAGCGGGTAACAATGTAAGACTGAAAATACTTTTTCTTCTTTATGAAGAAAAGAAACTTTGTGTTTGCGACCTAAGCGATATTCTCAGTATGACCATTTCGGCAGTTTCTCAGCACTTGCGAAAACTCAAAGACAGAAAACTCATTGAAACGGAAAGACAAGCGCAAACTATTTTCTATTCGTTGGCAAAAGAGTATGAAAAAATGCTCAAACCTTTTTTCAAAATCCTTAACGAAAACAAAATTTTGGAAGCAATATGAAAACAGAAAAAAAATTAATCGGTGCAGGACTTTTGACAGCAATTGCTTCGTCCTTGTGCTGTATTACGCCAATTTTGGCTATAGTTGCGGGTTCAAGCGGAATTGCTTCTACCTTTTCGTGGCTCGAACCTTTTCGACCTTATTTTATTGGTATGACTGTTTTAGTTCTTGGCTTTGCTTGGTATCAAAAACTGAAACCTCAAAAACAAATTGACTGTAATTGTGAAACAAATCAAAAACAAAATTTTATGCAAACGAAATCATTGTTAGGAAGTATTACCGTAATATCAGTTTTACTTCTATCATTTCCGAGTTATGCTCACATCTTTGTTCCGAAGACAAAAATCACGGCAATTGTTACTTCGACTTCTAAAATTCAGAAAGTTGAATTTACTATTAAAGGAATGACTTGTTCAGGATGTGAACATCATGTAAAGACAGAAATTAGCAAACTAAAAGGCATTGTTGAAGTTATTGTTTCTTACGAAAAAGGCAACGCAATTGTAAAGTTCGACAACAAACAAACCAGCATCGAGCAAATCGAAAAAGCTATCAACTCTACTGGTTACAAATCACTAAAAAGCAAAATTATTTCATAATGGACATCATTTTAATATCCGAAATAACTTGTCCAACCTGCGGACATAAGAAATCCGAAGAAATGCCAACTGATGCTTGTCAATTTTTCTATCAGTGTGAGAGTTGCAAAACAACTCTAAAACCTATAAAGGGAGATTGTTGCGTGTTTTGTAGTTACGGTACAGTAAAGTGCCCACCTATTCAAGAGGGAAATGCTTGTTGTAAATAACTAAACCACTATGGACTTTCAGTCCATAGATTTGAACAACGAATGAAATTCGTTTAAAAAACTCCACAGATGCACAGATAATAAAATATTAAAAAATTCATTTTATTATCTGTGCATCTGTGTCGAATAAAAAATTTATAGAAACTGAAATTCTTGCACTGAAAGTGCATAGTTTCAACTAACTATTTTAATGCTTAATTGAAACTATGCACAACGAGTTTTCTATAGTCAGTTAATACTTACAACCTTTTTTCTAAAACAAACCAAAGCCAAAGTCCGGAATTGTTTTAGAAATGGGGTTGTTCCGCTTTCCGCAAAAATACGTTTCCGACCGCAGGGAGGAATTGCATTTTTGCCGCCCAACTTTTGGTCAGGCGGTTTTTTATATTTTTATCAGTTGAGAATGGAAATTTTTTAGATTAAGGAAAAAACCTCTGTTTTCAGTCAGTCCGTTGCGAAACAAGTTCCACAATAGAGAACATCCCATTTGTGCTAATGTAGAATTAATAAACAAATCCTGCTTTTCTAATGCTTCTGCTAAACTGCAACTTGGTGTATCATCTTGCGTTTCAGACTGCAAAAGCAGTTCTCCAAATTCTTCCGTCACATAAGGAAGATTCGACGTTGTTTGATATTTTTCGGAATCAGGTTGTTTTATATTCTCAACTGTAGAAAGCAAAACCTGTCCAGAATATCGGTTGTTGCCAAAATCCATCCAATATTTAGCCTGGTTTCTGTATAATCTCCTACCCTCTTTCAATTCATTCAGAATATCAGCAATTTCAAATCGTGATTTGACATTATCAACACACGACATATAAATTGCGGACTGCATATTCTCTTGGATTCTTCCTAAAGAATCTCTTTCAAACTTTCTGACTTCGGCTTTCCAATTCGTTCCAGACCATCGGTTTGCCCGATTTATCAGTGCAACTGCCTTTGGTAATCCTACTTCACATTCTGCAAAACGCTGTCTGCCTTGATTCGCTTCTGTGACAATATCATCATCCCACAACCGCACCTGTAATCCTGCGTGTCCCAATTCAATCAATGAATGGTTCATTTCGATCAAGGCGGTCAATACTTTAGAACCTGTACCACCTGCACCTATGAGGTTTACCATTACAGGATTGGTAGGATTTAAAAGGCTATTATCGGTAAAATGGACTTTTGTTTTTTCAGATTGTATCATTAGAGTAGATTTTTTAAAGTTAGATTTGAATTGATTAGAATATCTGTCGGAAACGGCTCTTTTGAATCAATAAGGCTTTTCCAAGGGATTACCAAGTTTCCTTTAATCGGATTATGGCTGTTGACCAAATGGCTGAAATAAGAATTGAAAAAATAGTTTTCCCATTTCTTAGTAAACTCTTCGAGTGATGCGGAACTTTTAATGTTTACGTCGACCGTTCCCATACAAACACTTCCGCTTTCGTAAACATTAAAGAACGGAGCGTGAAATAGTGGTGTATCTGTATTGGGGCGTTGGTCTGTCTCCAATGCGAATATTTTCATTCCCTGCTTATTGGCACACCATAGCAAAGGTGGCACATTCGCTAAACCATTTGGAATGGAAAGCTTTTCGGTAAATAGTAACTGTCGTTCCTGTGCTTTTGTGTACCAGACCACTTTTCCATTTTCCGATGTATCTATAAATAGTACAGTTTCAGAAATAATACCACTTGGTCTTAGAAAATCTTTTTCTTTCTTATTTTGAATATTTAAAGATTTGGAGAGTCGTTGTGCCTCCCTTACAGTCAAAGGGTGGGCATTGACAGGGTTTCCATTAGGGTCAATATCAAAATGTTCAACATAACCATCGCGATTATAATCTTCTGTCTCATAAAAGACCAGTGCTGATTTAGGATAGTAAAGTGTTCCAAAATTATTGGTTATGTCGGTTTCTTCGTTCTTAATTGTATTGGCTGTATTTCTCATAGCTTGTTTTTATAATTGAATTATTTGCGCCGTGTATGCACAGATTAGTTGAGCAATCGGCACAATTCGTTTAAGACCTTAAACAACTGATTTTCAAAATCAAGGTTTTTATCCAATATATCACTTCCGTCAAAGGTTTTAAAAATCATTGGTTGCTGTGTTTCAGCATATTCGTTGAACTCATTATTGACCATACTCGTTAGATTATCATAAATCAATCCGTCACTCTCGGCAAAAAAGGAAATATATTTATCCATTGCGATAACAGTTTCCTCATTATAATTGTCATCTCCCTCCATTTCTGAGGGCTTGTTTGCATTATTATAGTGGGCATTTCTGAAAATGCTTTCATTAGGGTAATCACAATAAAGTTTAAAGGTTTTTTCTGCCAATTGAAGGCATTCTTTATCAAACCTGTTTTTCGGTATAAAACGTTTCAAGCGTTGCTCAAAAAAAAGAAGATTCTTAGCATTGGAAATTTTTTGTCCCATCATATCTCCGATGATTTCCGCCCGTTGAAGTTCTTTTTTGCAGATGTGGTTATCTTCTATTTCTTCGTCCTGCTCTATCCAATCAGTAAGCATTTCGTAATTCCAATAGAGATAAGAATCTTCCTGTCTGTAATATGGAATATCTACATTTCTATACAGATAAGTGCATACGGACAATAGTAAGCAAGCTGCTTTTCTGTGTACCTTATTGCGGAGCAATTGATAAAGCGGTACGACGGGAACATAAAACAAGGTTGCCCCTGTGTTGCATCTTTCTTCTATTGCAAAGCAAGTCTTACTCCCTTTTTCTATCAGCCTAACACTCTGCCAATTTTCAGTCTTGGTTTTCAACTGCGTTTCAATATCTCTCAAAGCAAGGCTGATATTGTATGGATAATTAAAATGCTGTGTCGGCATTGGGGTTATATCATAATGCTTTGCTAATTGAGAAAGGGACTTATAAAAATCCCTTTCTGTTTTAGCAGACTTACGTTTGCCCTGTGTTATTGTTATTTCATTCTCCTTTAATTTCGGCATAAAGCAGGTTCTCAGAAAAGCATTGGAAGTTGGGAGATTGGAACGGATTTCCGTTGGTCTTTCTGAACTTCCGAACTGTCTTTTATCTGATGCATCCATTGTGCGTATTCCCTCAATTGTAAGTGAAGTTGCCTTTGTTTTTTTTCTTCGGGAGGTTGAATTGTCCCCGATATGGTTTTTCGTTGCATTCATTTTATTTTTGTTTGTCAGTTTATGGTTGATGGTTGTTAGCTTTTAGATTGTAATTCTATCAACTGTCAACCAAAAACCATCAACTATTTATTATCCTTTTGTTCCCATCACACTTTCAAATTGATATTCAACAGCATCATCCTTGATTTTCGGTGCTGAAATTTTTGAAGTGGTCAGTATCGGGTACGTGTTGGCGTAAAAGTTCATTACTGATTCTACGCTCCATTTTGGTTCAGGGTCAGGTAAACGTATTTCCTGTCCGTTATCTTTGAGTATAAAAACTCGGTCTAATAGGGTTGCAAGTAACATTTATAATATTTTTAAGATTCAACATTTTCATTGGTCGTTTCAGAGAATAGGCTTGGTGCAAAATGTTTCTCATATTCATCCTGCTTTTTGCGGATGATTTCAGCATAATCGGGAAATTCCGATACTTTTGGAAGAGCTGACCACGCTTCTTTGTATTTGCCGTCTTTTTCGAGTTCTTCGGCTTTTTGCAAGGCTTCTTTGTACTTTTTATCTTTGCCTTCCTTTTCTTTTTTCTCCTTGTCGGATTTCTCCTTTTCCATTGCCGATTTCTTCTTGGCTTCTTCGACCTGTTTCATAAAACTTTCCATATCTACCATTAAGCCCGATGCGGTCTGCAATGGTGTCGAAATACTTTCAAAAAATCCGTTGTCCAATTCTTCCGCTGTCCCCCTTAAATTGAGTGGCGGAATCGTTTTCCTTGCCTCGTCTCCGCATTGCTCATTGTTGAGCAATACGGAAAGAACGAAACTGTTTTCTGCCCCTTGTCGGAGTGTGATTTGCAAATCTCCTGTAAGATTGAGTTTGCCTATCTGTCTGAAAAAATTGGTTTGCATAATTTTGTTTTTAAAATTGATTTTTTACTATTTCTGTTATAATTAATTTTATATTCATTATTTTGAATAATGCTCTGTAATAGGTTTCTTGCGTTTGTGGCATTCCAATCATCTTCTTTGGTCATATCCAAATAGTGTAATTTTTCATATTGTTTTACCATTTTGGCAATAATGTTCAATGCTTTATACTCCGTTTTGTCTGCGAGATTGCTCATATTGTTTTGATTTTAGTAGTTTTCCGTACATATCTTTCCAAAACCTTCTCAGTCTTTTATCTAATTCTGAAAATTCTTTGTTTGTATGTTCATATTCCTTACTCTGCTGTAATTTGGATAGCTTCATCAAGATTGGTTACTTTAATCTTGCAACCGTTTAAGTCTGTTACTCTCATTGTTGTTGAGTTAATTGATATAATGAAAATTCTTCTGTCCAAAATTCTTCGCCTGTCTGTTTTCCAAAAGCGTTGTAAATGGCATTTCCGTTTTTATAGACTTGCATTTGGTAGCAATTCAGATTATTTTCGGGTTGCAAAAATTTTTTCAAATCCTCTTTTTCCAATTCGATAAAAATCCTGCTTCTCTCCGAAAGCCATTCTTCAACTTAGGGATAATTTTCTTCCGAAAATTTGAAAAACTCTACATTGGTATCGGCATAATTCAGCCATTTTAAATCATAATCATTTTCCAAAGGCTGTACGGATTCGAGCCTTTTCTTTTGGATTTCTTGCCATTCTCCCGAAATGTGAATAATGGCAAAATCGCCATTATCCCATTCACTGTTGGTTATTGTTTTTATCAGTAAATATTCTGTTTGTTGAAGTGATGTTTTCATTTATGCAATTTTTTGTTTGTTATTATTTATTTTCCTGTCTAATAGGATTCTCATAATCTCCTCTTTGTAATCGTAATTTTCACCTTCGAATTCGTAACAATCTGTATCTACATTGTAGATGAAGTCTTGAAAGTCACATTGATTGAGAAAATAATCCTGTAAGATTTGGTTTTCGCATATGGTCTTGCCAAAAACCATACAGCCAGATTCTTCGTAATTCAATACAAATCCGACATCGTAATGATTTGCAACAATCCATAATACTTCGATATTTGGACTCCATCTCGTCTCATAATTGAAAGAACATTCATCTGTTTCACTTCGATAAATTTCAAAGAAGTGACCGTTTTTGCTCTTGACAAAATCGGGCAGTTGTCCAATATTTCCTTTAGTTTCCTTTTCTATCATTTCTTGAAATACATTCGAGACTTTGTCCAAAACCTCTTGATTTCCTGTGAATGTTACTTTATTGTTGCACCAATTTGCCATAATATTTGTTGTATTAATTGTTGTTTTCGTAAATGTATGTTCCGCTTGTTTTGAAAGGGTCTTTTCCCTCTGTAAGACGGATTTCTGATTTGAATTTTCTTGAAAGACTTTTTGCATACCGTATTGCTGTCGTTCTCTCGCAATAGAATTGGGAAAAGACCTCCACCTTTTCCCAATCATTCTTATCACTTTTTGGCTTCATCTGAAAGTTATATTGTGCTTCCATATTTGAATGCTTTTAGAATGGTAAATCATCGTCCGTATCTTCCGCAAAAGCATTGGACTTTTGTGGCTGTGAAGCTGGTTGTTCTTCTGTGTCAGACTTTTTTCCGCCTCCGTGTACTTTGATATTGGAAGTATGAAAATTCAGTCCCGATTTTATTTCTCCATCTTTTCCAATCCACGCACTAGCACTTGCTCTGCCTATAAGCTCTACTAATGTTCCCTTCGTTAAAATCTTAGCTACGTTGGCACTTAGCCAATAGGAGCAGTTATAATAAGTGGTCTGTTCTCTTAGTTCGCCTTGTTTGGTTTTAAATCTGTCATTGATGGCTACTGAAAAATTAACGACCTGTTTGTCATTTTTTAAAGTGTTGATTTCTGCGTTTTTTGTAATTCTGCCTACGATGTTCATAATGCTAATTTTTGATTGTTAATAATTATTTTCGAGTTTGTTAAAATTTTCGAGTTGATTGATTTGGTTTCGAGGACACTCGTTTTTTTTACTGCTTATATCCAATTGGAAAAGCAGAATTATTTGTTGTTTTATTTTGTTGTTTTTTCCGTTGATGTCAAAGACCGTCTGCGATTTAATTGATTCGTATAACTGAGGTTCCGTCTTTTTCTTTGCCGATGATCATAGGAAAGTATCAGGCATATAAAACCACAATCCTCCAAAGCTTTGGAGGATTGTGGCTCGAAATATTTTTGTCCGAAGGATTCAGGAGTGTCTGAAAAAATTATTGGAACTCGTGGAAAGAATTTTTATAGAAACCCAAAAATATTTTTTTAGGTGAATGATGCTGTCCTACATTTGCAATAGTAAAAAGTCAAACATCAGTTGGAAGTGATTAAATAGACGGTATTGACAGTGGGAAAATTAAAATAAAGCATTGGGTAATTCTGCTTTTTTAAGGCTTTATAAGTTTATACTTCTTGAAATTTAATTGGTCTTTAAAATTATTTTCAGAATTTTTACATTTTACTTTGTTGCACAAAACCACTCGTTCAAATCCTTAAAATCTTTGTACAACAAAGAGCAATCTTCAACATTTTTATAGTTTTTCCGGATAACCTGTTTGATTGTAATTCCATTATCATCATTATCCAGGAAAAGTGAGATTTTGTAATATTCTCTAAGTTTATCATCGACTTTAAAAAGCATTGCTGTAGAATTGAGAATCAAACAATCTGAAATTGAACTTTCTGCACTTTCCAAATTTTTAAAAGTCAGATAATCAAAAAAACCTTCAAAAACCACAATTTCATTAGAATTATTCAAATCATTTTTTATCAAAGTGACATCTTTTTTGCCCAAACAGATTTTTGAATATTTACTTCGGATTTCAACACCTCCGGAATTATTGAAAAATCCAATCCCGAAATATTTCTTACCATTCAAACGATACTCAATTTCTTTTACCAAATCTTTTTGTTCACACACTTTTCGGGATTTTAAATATTGAATTAAAGCAGGGTGCTGAATTTCATTTACTTTTATGATTTGATAATTTTTGATTTGGACAGCTTCTTCAATCTGAGTATTATTTTGAACTGAGAAGTCAAATTTTTCAAGATACTTCAAAGCATCAGAAACTGAACATCGATTCATTTGCTGAACTATTGAAATCACATCATAACTTTTCCCGGTTCCAAAATCAAATGCTTTATTTTTCACAAAATCAACAGACAAACTCGGGATTTTTTCCTCCCTGTCAAGCGCAAAGTAAAATGCAGTTTTCCGATTTTCTTTTGCAGGAAAAAGGCTGAACGATTCCAAAACTTTTCTTATATTCACTTTTTCTTTTACTTCTTCGCAATTCATTTTTTTTCTTTTTTAAAGCAAATTTTTTATCCACATTTTCCTTTTTAATAAAAAAAAGACTTTTTAATTACTTTTAATATACTTTTAATGAGGCATTGTATCGTCTTATAGTAAAGGTTTTGAGCCGCTTTTTCGGTGAGCGCAATTCCGAATTCTGGTGAGCGCAATTCCGAAAATAGAGTGACAGCAATTCCGAAAAAACAACAGTTTTCGGGTGAGTGCAATTCCGAATTCAACATTCTATTTTCATTCATTTTTAATACAAGACTCGTAGTTATCCACATTTTTTTATGCTTATCCATATTTCTAGTGGGTTTTGAATTTCGGAGTGACCGCAATTCCGAAATATCATTCAAAAATTTTGGCACTTTAACATTTTCTTAACTTCAGTGACCGCAATTCCGAATTCCGGTGAGCGCAATTCCGAATTCAAATAATTATCGGGTAACCATTTGGTAATAATTCTCCCATTTTTGTACGCCGATAAATTTGTATAATGTGTTCCTGAATTTCATTCAGAAATAATTTCCCCTGAAATTCCGTAGATTTAATTTCCTTCAATCGAGCAGTTCGGATAAATTCTTTGAATGCCTTTTCTATCAAAACTCTGGTTTGTAGAACGTTTCTGTATTGATGGGAAAACTGGAGCATTTCATTTTCGTGCAGACCATATCTTTTCCTGATGTAACTTAATCTTTGTGCTATTTTTTCCGTATGGTTCAGATATGCTTCGCTTGATTCTAATTGTTCTCTTGTGTTACGAGATAAATTGTTGTTCAAAATGGTTTTAGTTAAATGAGGAATAATAAAGATTGAATCTCCTCTGTACTTGTAATTGAATGAAAGCGTGTTGAATGTATTCAAACTGGTTCTTGCAGGCTTCAAAAATTTGAAACAAAAATCCTTGGAAGTTTTATACTTCAATCCAAATTTTTTGTTCAGTGTAGACAGTTTTAAAACGGCTCCGTTTTCAGGCAGTTTTGCAAGCCAGATAGCGAAAATAATATGCTTATTGTTCCTGATATTGTACACCAAATTATACAAAACGTAATTGTATTCCGGGATGACCATTAGTTTCTTAAGCCAATAACTGCTGATTAAAAACGTGGTGTAACCTCTTTGGTCATAACTAGGTATAGAAATTAGTCCACCAAAAGTTTTGATTTCCTTGCCTTTGGAATTAGTGGATTTGTACCAGCTCATTTTGAACTTCGTAAGAAATTCGTAAGCATCTACCACTTGCTTAGTAGAACCGCTTGGTGAAATTTTGCTGTTCCTGATTTTTAAGGAAGCGAAAATATTGTTCTCAGTTTCAAACTCCTCATCAAACAAGGAGAGTTGTTTAGGTCGGTCTTCAGGCCGGAATTGCTCATTGCTGATGGTAGAAACAATATTAAATATCACCCTAAGAGCATTGATGGGAATATCCGCAGCCTCGTGACCTTCGAAAATAAAATCGTCCACGAAATGGTTTCCCAACCGAATTCTCTCAGGATTTACTTCATTATTACTTTCAAAATTCTTGCGGATCAACCGTAAATCCTTTTCCGGTACAGCCATAATAATGCTTCAATTTGGTTTAAAATTTCAGTCTTTATTTTCCTTCCTTATATTCTAAATTGATTAAAATCGATTTGTAATTTTATATCAACTTGATTATCTCGCTTTCGATCGTTTTAGTACCGTCCGCAATACTGTAATATTTGTAAATATTAATTCCTTCACCTTAAAAGACCCTTTTCTCGACTTTACCGAAATTTGGGATCTTCACTTTTTGAATTCCTTTGTACTCGGCAAGCATTCCGTTGATGGTTACTTTTTGACCGGGTTTTAAATCTGATAGTGTCATAATTCAATTTTTTAGTGTGTTCTTATCCTAGACATTTGCCTAGGTTTCAAAGGTTGCCGTTTTGGGATTTTGGACGTTTTATATCCGGAATGGATTGAAGTGAAAGTTGATGGCTTTCCGTTTGACTATTCATAAAAGGTAACGTACTTTTCAATGAAGATTTCCAATTGGTAATGGGTCTATCAGAACTATTTTTCCAGCCATTGTTTTTCCAGTTTTCATATTTCGATTGTATTTCAGGATCTAACTCAGGCTCATAAATTTTTAATGTTTCCGCATACGTCATAAATTCTTCCAAAGACGGAATATTTTCATCGTTCCCTTTTTGATTTGTTGTTTGTGTTTGTGAGGATTGTATTGTTTGTAATAAATAGCTTTCAATTTCGTGATCAATGGTGTTTTCAGAAAAATTTTGAACGGGACGATCTGTAAGTAATGAAACTCCGGATTCTACTGTTTTTTGAATCAATTCTTCCTTTCCAATTTCTTCTTTACTCACCATTTCAGGGCTAGAAATTTGTGAAGGATAATCTCCTATTAACCTGTATTTACACGCAAGTCCGCTTGTAGCTTGGTATTGAATTAATCCTAAATTTCGGAGCTTTTCTTTAGTGGATTTTACTGTTTTCCGAGTGACTCCTAATTCTATGCTTATGACAACATCTGAAATTTGAAAATCACAAGAGTCATTGTCAGAACCAATTTTCAGCAGGTATAAATACATTGAAATTCCCGTTGTTCCAATTGATGTTTTTTGGTTGAAATCCCAAAACCGCTGCATTAATTCAAGGTAATGCATATTGTAAGGTTCCTGAAGATATGTTAAGCAGCTTCTTGACCTCAGAACTCCGAAGCCATAATTTTTGCTCTGTCGTCTTACCCTTGAGTAATATTTCAATGCCTTCCAATAGTTCAATTTTGAATTGCTGAAGGTCTTCCTTGGTGATAATAGATATTGCCATTTGTCAATTATTTTGTTCGACAAAATTTCAAAATCACGCTTAATATCTTTCGGTAGTTTCTCGGTACTACCGAAAGATTCTCTTGTACACCCTTTGGATAAAGAGTCTTAGATCAATGGTTACTGGTGATTAAACTGATTTTTTTTGAAATTGGAAAAAAAACCTCCAATGCATTGCGATAAGCAACACTTTTATTGGATTATAATTCAATATTTATATAAATTTTTTATTCCTTCCCATTAAGACTATAGTTTTCCCGACATTTTTAAGAATTAGCTTGATCGAATTCAAATTAGCTTGAAGTACTTTTAACTATCATCTAAGTAGAAATCTCTTTGATAATGGTGTGTGTAAAGTTTCTCTATGAATAAATCACACAGAAGATCTTTCGGTAGCTTATCGATACTACCGAAAGATTACAATTACAATTCCTATGAAATACTATTTCATAGGTCAATTGTTGGAATTATAAACGATAAGGACTCTTAATTTATAGTACATCAAGATTAAGGCAGCTTAAGATGTTATAAGTTTTAATAGGTGAAAATAGAATATGGTCTTATTTGAAATTGGAGAATTATGTGTAGAAACTAATTGTTCTCCTATAGGTCTAAGTCATCCAAATACTGATTAAAATTATGCTGAAGCAATGACAGAAATTTTGTTCTATCCGTTTTTCTTAACCGTATTTCGCTGAATGTTTTATGATAATTCCCTAAACCAATATTTAATGAATTTTCTGCCCAACGGAAAATTTCCGCCAGATCTGAATGACCTCCATTAAAACACTTCGTTTGATGAAGTGCATACAACAGCTCAATAAGGGCAACTTTCGGGGCTGTCCATTCCAGATTCTTAATATGGTCAATAGAGTTTTCTTTACTGTCTTTTGAATCAATTTTATTTGTTAAATATTGTTCAAGAAGATCATTTGCCATTATTTGAGACACAATATGGTCGTGGGAAGTGGAAAATTCCTCATCATAACTGTACAATTCCGGACTGAGCTTCAACTTAAAATCAAATTTGAACCGAACGAAATATTTTTTGTCCAAGTATGTAGATTTACGACGATAATAACTGATGAATTCTCTTTGCTCATTATAGAAATATAAAAGATTGGATCTCTCGTTTTCATAATACGATCTTAACGCCTGCGAATCAGCATAGGGTTTTGAGGCTTCTATGGCAAGCACTTTGGAGTAGTAAATATAAACTGCTACGAACTGCGGTTTGGTATTTTTAAAGAAATATATTTCGTTACTCCAGTCCGGAAATTGATATTGGCGCAATAGGTCTTTCAATTGTCTTATAGAAGCGTCTGTTTCCATCAGAATTTCTTCTGCCCGAATCACAATATCATTCTCACTTCTGTTGATCTGATCCACTGCCGTTGTAAGATCTTTCCAAAGCTGATCCACTTTTTTTTTAAAATTTTGTCCGTTCATACGTTTTTCAATTTTTTGTTAACGTAAAAATCGGGCTAAAAAATAATAAAGTCAGGTCTTCTTTAATTCTTCCTGTCTCATTCTAATAAAATCTCTAGGCCTGATACTGTTGATCTCGAGAAAGTGTGCTGAGAAGATCTGCCTGTTCGCCATCCCGCATATTTTGGCGAGTGTTTCAATTTTATAACTAAGATATATAGTTTCCTCTACAAGTAAATTGGTGATATATTTGATTCTTAAAGCTTTAAGGTATGTTGGAAATGTTACATCAAAGTGTACATTGAGTACATACGATAAATGGGTGCGGTTGCTTCCTATCATTTTGGCAACAATGTCAAGTGTTAAATTCTGCTGAAGAAATTGTTTTTCGTCTTCAAAAATCTTTAGATTTGTTTTGATGTCCTCGATAATTTCTGAACTGTATAAGTCTAAACTGTTTTCATCAGATGAAGCGGGTGCTATGACGTCGAAAGTAATGGTTTCTTTTGAGGTATTTAATTTTTCCAGCACTTCCTGATACCTGGCATTCAATTCCTTTTCTCTTTTCCTGAACCTCCAAATTAAAAAAAACAAGATTACCAGTCCCGCACCAATGAAAGAATATAAAATAACTTGATGACCTCTGATCATCTGCTTCTTCTCTTCTATTAAATTGTCCGTATCATACTCGCTATAAATTTTGTCCGTGAGCATCACAAAGTCAGCATTAATAATGGAGTCGGCCTTTAACAACTGATCCGCGTAATATATCTTCCGTTCAGAATTCCCATTTTTTTTAGCATCATCGATCAGATACAGGTAACTTGATCTGATCTCAGGGGTAATAAACCAAAATTTATTAACCAGCGAATCAACTTTATTAAAATAGTTTAACGATTCAGCTCTGTTTCCCTTTGATCTATATAGTTTCCCTATATAAAAATAGACGCTCGTCAAGGAAGCGTAATCCTGATTGTTGCTCAGAATATCTTGAGACACTTTAAAGTGCTTCAATGCTTCATCTGCTTTTCCCTTTCTAAGTAACTGCACTCCCCTTCCTTTCTGGAAGTACCCAAACTCAATCATCAGCTCGCTGTTGTTATGAAGCCTTTCCAGCCCAATATTAATGAGGGAGTCTTCCTTATGATATAATTTCAGATTTCTATAACAAGTGCTTAAGCGATAAATACTGTTAAAATAACCTGATTCATTATTGAACCTGATGTTCCGATCTAAACTCTGTTTGGCATTTTTTTCAAAAAAATCAGCTGTCTCTTCAAAATGTAAGGCTGCATATTTATAGTATCCCAAATAGCTTTTGATCATTCCCAAATGATAGATGATCTTATTTTTAAGGTAACCATCTTTTGAATTTTTTGAATATTTGAATGCTATTAAATATTCTTCTAAAGCTTTTTTATATTGTCTTAGATTATAGTAATAAATAATTCCTTTTCCTGCGTAGGCTCTTGCGATCTGATCCTGGTCGTTTGATTTTACAGCGGTGACAATGGCACTGTCAGCGTATGATAATTTTCTGCTGGTTTCTTTGCTGTAATAGATGGCTTCTTCGTAACCTCGGATTAGTTTTTTAAGGTTATGGTCATTTTTTGCTTTGTCAATGTACATTTTGACAAAAACCATTGCTCTTTCGTCATTCTCTGAGTAGGAATTGATCAATCGGGAAATCTCCTTGTAAGATTGTTGTTGTATCTCTTTACCTTGTGTCATAAACACAAACAAAGTGAACAATAGTGGTAAAATTCTATTACAATAATACATTATGATAAGATATATTCAAATTTAATAAAAAAGACACAATTAAACGCTTTTTCAAACTTTACAATCAAAACAATAAACTGATTATCAATGATATACAAATAAATTTTGTTGGTAGAATTGATCAATAGTGACATTTAATGTATCAATTGATGCAACAATAGTTTTTTTTAATTCCCTAACCCTCCTAATTTCGACATCAGAATTCTAATCAATATCAACAACCGGCCGGGATAAATTTTAAAACCATTATTAAAAAAATGAAAAAGTATATCTCACTTTTAAGTCTAACAGCTATGCAGTCTTGTGAAAGAACCGAATCTGTTTCTGACATGACAGAACAGAAACAACAAAGTATTGAAATTCCAAACAATAAAGAATCTTCAAAGAATGCAGATGGATCTTCAGAAACAAATGGCTCTAATAATTTTGAGACCGGTGATGATGATGAACCAAAAAAAGATAAGCAGCACTGGAGGATAGTGAAAGATACGATCTGATAAATACGACTTCTGCTAAACTGAAACAGTTTCAAAAAATGGAAAATCAGAAAGTGATCTTAAGTACCGGAAAGAAGTGTACCGAAAGTGGAAAATGGGAGATTGAAGGAAGAATAAGCACTGCAGTTTACGTTTCAAAAGGCGAAGTAATGCCCGCCTACTGTGGAAAAAATGTCAAATGGATTTTAGTCAGAAAAGGATAAAAAAGAAAACTATGAAAACCTTCAGAACAAGATTTATAGAATTTGTCAGCTATTTTTTCATATTGCTCTTCTGCTATGCAAGTATCAGTAAAATGATGGATTTTGAAAATTTTCAGATTCAGATTGCACAATCTCCCCTATTGAGTGCATTTTCAAATGTCATGTCTTACGGAGTTCTAGTCATTGAACTTGCAATATGTATTTTATTGATCTTTGAGAGATCCAGAAAAATCGGATTATACAGTTCTTTTGTTCTGATGGTTTCATTCACTGTATATATCTACATGATACTGAACTATAGCGAGTTTATTCCTTGCTCTTGTGGTGGAATCTTAGAAAAAATGGATTGGAAAACCCATCTGATCTTTAATATTGCCACTGTTATCATAGCTGCTTTTGCAGTTATTTTATATTCAGATTCTAAACGACAGGAGATTTTTAAATCTGTGAGTCTGCTGCTCGTCTTATCAATAGTAAGTTGTTCAGCAATTATTCTGATGTACAGACAATCAGAATTTATGATCAAAAAGGAAAATAATTTTACACGAAGGTTTTTACAGCATCCGATAACAGAAGAAAAACGGTCCAATCTTCAGATCAACTCCTATTACTTTGCGGGCATTTCAAAAGATTCAGTATATCTGGGGAACTATACCGCTCCATTTCTACTGACATCAACTGATTTGAATTTTAAAGCAACGAAAGAAAACAGGGTATTACCGGATCGTTACAACTTTGATTTTAAAAGAGTACAGCTGAAAGTGAATGCCCAGAATTATTATCTGTATGACGGAAGTGTTCCTGTAATCTATCAGGGAATCTTGGGAAATCATCAAGCAAAGACCTTGAGCTTAGGACAGGCGTACTTTAGCCAATTGGTGAATATCAGTAAAGATGCCTTTGCAATCAGCACTTATTTCAAAGATTCAGAAAAGCAGACTTTAGGATTGTTGAATCCTTTGCAGAAAAATCCTCTGAATCTGAAATCGGGAATTCTTGGAAAAACCAATGACGGAATCTTTGATACTGATGGACAACTACATTTTGACCCGCTCACTCAGATTGCTGTTTATGTACACTATTACAAAAACCAGCTCTTGATAATGGATGACCATCTTACCGTCAAAGCGAAGTATAAAACCATTGATACGATAAGCATTCCGCAGATTAAGGTTTCTGAACTTTCGGACGGAAAAAAGAAGATGAGCAAACCCCCATTGAAAGTCAATAAAAAAGCATTTGTATATGCAGGTCTGCTATTCATAGAATCAAATCTCATCGGAAAATTTGAAGACAGGGACCGATGGAAAAATTCTTTTATTATTGATGTTTATTCAACTGTAAAACAAGGATATATCGGAAGTTTTTATCTACCAAATCCCAAAAAGGAAAAAAAGGTACAGTTTCATATTACAGATCAGCATCTTTATGTATTAACAGGAAATGAAATCATTAAATATCGTTTTGCGCAGAACATCACTCAACATTTCATTGCAGGGGAAGCCGAAAACCTGAACCAAGAGTAGGCACCAAATTTAATTTTACATCATGAAAAAAATGAGAAAAATCGCATTGCCCTTAGCAGTTTTGCTTTTAGGCGCAGGGAGTGCGTACGCTACAAGCGTTGTGAAAAAAAACAGTTTAGTGGAAAACGGTTATCGTTTTGATCCGTTAGCACCTGTTGAAAAATGTATTATGACGGAAAAGTCATGTCAGGCTGATATTTTAGGTGAAGTATGTACCTGGTCAGACGGAGTCAACACTCATAATCTATTCCAAAATGCAGGCGGAACCTCGTGCGGGAATCCACTGTATGAAATTCCTAACTAATTAAAAAGGTGAAGGGTGCTACAACGCACCCTTCATTTGTTTATCAATCCATTCAACACCATTCTTACCTTTCAGAAAATAATCCAGCCATTCAAGCATTCTTACAGATAAATCTTTTTGTGCAATTTGTTGAAGAAGCGAATGACCTTCTTCCTGATAGAACAATGCTATCACAGGTTTGCGGTATTTTCTTAGAGCAACAAATAATGAGCGGGTTTCCTCACGGTCTACATTACTATCTTTTTCGCCTGTCCAAAGTAATATGGGTGCTTTAACCTCCGAAGCAAAATACAACGGATTGTTATCCATGTATTTTTGTTTATTTTCTACAAAGCTGCCACCCATACGCATTTGACCATATTCATACCGCCAATAGTCAGGACTTCCAAAATCGTAATTGAAAGAAAAAGGAGTATGAACAATGTCCGACACCGATGCTCCCGAAATAAATGTAGCAAAACGATCTGAGTGCGTTGCGATAAAGTTGGTCTGATATCCCCCGAAAGACTGTCCTGTCAATGCAATTCGCCTCGCATCTACTTGTTCTATTTTTACCAATTCATCCAGAACATTATGAATAGACTCAAGTGCTGAAAGACCTGATCCTTTATCTGCGTATGTAATATCCGGAATGAGCACCATATAGCCTGATTCCAATAGCAACCTTGCATTAAAGCCTCTCCCGTTTTTTAATGTCGGAAGCAAAAAGGCTGATGTACCTTTCTGCTGTTTTTCGTAAATATTAAGTACGACAGGATATTTTTTACCCGGATCATAATCATGTGGTAAAAATAAAGTTGCAGTTAAAGATTCTTCTGTTGCTCCTTTGTAAAACAGCTGAATTTTTCTTATTTTTTCTGCAGTTTTGTCATGAGCATTGGAAGTGAATACGATATGATCTTTCTTTCGTTTTTGTTTAAATACAATGGATGGCGCTTCATTGTAATTTTCTTTCGTCCACACAAAATTTGAATGATTATCTGTATAGGTGAAATTTCGTATTTTATCTGTAGTTTCAGCTATAATTTTTTTTATTGTACGATGATCCCACTCTACATATGATTTCAACAAATCACCTTTTGAAATGCGAAATAAATAATTATTGTCAGGCACTGAAATAATTTCTCTAGGAAGCCCTTCCGTAATCTTTTGGTGTTGACTGTTGATAATTTCAACATTGTCACCATCTAAAGTTACTTTCCTCTCCAGTTTGCCGTTCAAAATATTTTGTTGCCATACATTATTACCTTTTACCCAGGTAATAAGCTCAGTTCCTTTAAAGTATGGCGAAGCTTCAGGATCTGATATTTGTTTTTTAGTTTTCAGGGTAAATGTGTTTACAAGATTCCAGCCATTATTATCAGCCGTAAGAACCCATTTTCTATCAGGTGAAACATACAGTCTTTCATCAATCACGCAAAGAAAACGATGTTCATTTGATCTTGAATTCCATACAAACAAGGAATCTCTTTTGGGCATGAAAAAATCATCTTTCTTATCTACAAATGATTGGTCTTTCTTTATCTTCAAAAAATTACCGGAATTTCCAATCGCTATTTCTGTATGAAACATCGAATCCATCGGAATTACTTTACCTGTTTGGGGATACCACAAAAAATTTTCTTCAACCTGCATATCTTTAATATGATGAGTGAGATCTTTTTCAACGCCGTACCAAAACTCTAAAAGTTTTTTTTCTTTCGGAATCTTTCTGATTAGCTTGATAAATAATGCATCAGGATCTGATGAATAGTCAAGATTTACGTAATGGTAATTTTTACTCCGCATCAAATCAAGGTTTCGAGGAATCTGTAAACCATCAACACAATGCTTCAATGTATATTCATGCTTGTCTTTACCAAAGACGGTATATCCTCCTTCCGTAGCAGTGCCTTTCCATACTTTCAAGACTTCATCGAACGCGCGGGCTATGATCTTTTTATTTTTTGTATCAACCCTCAAAACGTCAGTCTCATTTTGATCATTTTTCTGAAAAACAATGAGTTCTTCATCAACAGTGCTATATCTAATAACATTTTCTAACTCATGAATCTTTCTGCCGTTTTTACCGTAAACTTCCAGTCTGTTATTTTGATGCTCATCATAATGAATCAAAAATAAAGATTGCGGTTTCATCTGATCAATCGTCTTTACATGATCTTTTGTTTCAATAGTTTGATCTATTAGATTAATTAGTTCTAATTGCTCACCACTCAAAAAAGCGAATTTTTCACTACCCATAAAAAATGAAGTCCTGATTGATTTTCGTTCAAACTTTTGAGTCTTATCATGTACATTTTGTAAAATGTACATCGGCGATTTACTTTCATATTTCATCAGCCAGCTTACCCATTTTCCGTCATCAGACATTTTCAGAAAATCAGGAACTTCAGCTTTTTCTGCCAATGCTTCCAATTTTTTCAAATCATGTTGCCCGTTGAGTGGTAGTGGTAACAATAGAAAAGTAAACACAATGAGGAGCAACAATATTTTTTGAATCGTATTTACTGTCTTATTACTTTCAAGTATGTTTTCCCTGTTCTTCATCATATTTTTCCAATTTCTATTCATCATCAATATCCTGTATTTTGGGGATTAAGGTTTGGATTAAGCAGCAGTTCTTTCTGGGGTATCGGCCATTGAGCATGGTAGCTTTTCCAATTGGTTTTTACAGGAATCAACTGATCAAGCAATCCCCATCTTTTCAAATCAAAAAAACGGATGCCGTGTTCCACAAAAAACTCCCTGCGTTTTTCTTCTCTCAATTCTGCGGTTGCTGCTGAAACCGTCAGTGAAGTGCTCAATGCTGGTAATCCTGCCCGTTGGCAGGAACGGTTGATATACGGAACGGCTTCTACTGCTTTATTTTGCTCGATCAGGCTTTCCGCCATCATGAAATTGACTTCGTCCAGACGATAGATTATTGAATATTCATTGGGATTATTGACCGCAAGGTTTTTATATTTTGAAGAGCGGTAATTGAGCTGTTGGTTAAAAGGTACTGCCGTGATATAATGCTGTCTCCGCAAATCTCCCGAAGAAAATGTATTGATGAGATTCAGATTGAGAACAAACGATAAAGGTGCGCCTGTAAAGTTATACAGTGATGCCTCTTTGGTCGCATCATTCGTGTTTTTTGGCTTCAATTGCCAAATGATATGGGTTCCATTTTTTTGAAATACTTTTGAAGGGTCGGTTTGAAATGTATATTGAGATGATTGCAATACCGTACTGCAAAGCACTTCTGCTTCCGCCCATTTCTTCAGTAGCATTTTCATCTTTGCCAATGCCATATATCCTGCAAATTTGTTGGGATAGATTCTTTCTGCATTTCTGTAAGCGGATGGTAAAAGATTAACCGCCTCAGACAAATCGGTTTCTAGTTTTATGAGTAACTGATCTTTATTCATTCTGCCCAATTGGCTGTTGATGACATAATTGGTTGTTTCTGTGTAAGCTATTTCTCCAAAAATCTGATAGAGATTAAAGTAGATGATAGAGCGCACGAATAATGCTTCACCTTTGATTCGGTCTTTGGATGCCTGGCTTAATGATTTTGAATTGGTTACCCCTTCAATGATGCTGTTGGCAGCATAAATCTGCCCATAAGCATTCGTCCAAGCCGTCGTTACAACGGTATTTGTAGCCACCTGCTGATTGTTTGCTATATCTAAAATACCGTTTGATCCTGATGTGTACACACAAGTCAGATCATCAGCATACGTCCCCATCAAAGCACCCATCCCGTCGATGCCTCCCGAAATAAGTGAGTTAGTCCAAAGTCCTGCATACAGTCCTGCCAATGCCGCTTCAGCGGTTTGCTCGTCTTCAAAAACAACTTCTGTCGGAAGCTGGTTATTGGGAAAATCGGTTTCTACAAATTTTTCGCAGGAAATTGTGGTAGTTAGTACAGCAGATAATATTGCTGCCACAATAATATGTTCTATTCTTGTTTTCATTTTTTCAATTTTTTAAAGATTTAATTTTTATTCAATTCTTAGAATGTGAAATTTTTACATCATCTGACTTTTAATTTTCACAGAAAACCTACATTCAACAAGTCTCAAGTTCTTAAAGGATTAAATTTTACAGTATCTAATTATTGCTTCTATAAAACTTTACCTTTTTACATTGTCAGATTCTAAAAAGTTTAACATTTTAAAAGGTTAGCTGAAAGCCTAGTGAGTAGGTCTTCAGTGGCGGTAAATATCCTGTCAGTACAAATTCAGGGTCGACCCCAAAATATTTAGTAAAGGTCAAGAGGTTTTGTCCCTGCACATAAATCATCGCTTCTCTGATTCCGAATTTCTGAACGGGAATGCTGTAATTAAGTTGTACATTTTTCAGTCTGATGAATGATGCATCGCCAATGGCAGCAGTAGAATTTTGGAACAAAACGTGCGAAGCATTTTTCTGCGCATTCGCTCCTGAACTGTACGGCATATACATTCCCGAAGGATTTGAAGGTGACCAAACATCCAAAACTTCTACAGGCTGATTGTTCATAGAACCCGGTACCAGCATCTGACGATTATAATTCCAGTTTCTCTGCTTCACAAATTGCCAAAGAAATGATGCCGACCATTGTCCGTAGCGGAAATTGCTCAACCAGCCTCCGAAAAATCTCACGCCTATTCTTTCAATCACTTTATTGTCATTGGGAGAATTGATCTTTCCGTCTCCGTCAAAGTCGGTAAATTGGTATAATCCTGTTGCCGGATTAACCCCTTCAAACTGATAGACTTTAACAAGTGACATCGGATATCCTAAAACATACTGATTGGCATAGGTTGATCCTTCCAGATTGGGAAATTCCAGTAGCTTACTCTGCGGAACAGAAAGATTGAATGACGTGTCGTATTTGAACTTGCTTTGTCTCAAAACCTGCATCGATGCTTCAAACTCCCAGCCTGTATTCTGAACCTTTGCAGGAAGATTCGACTGTATCGTAACAAACCCTGTCGTCGCAGGCAATGGAATACCGACCAATTGATTGGATGATGTATTGTTGTAATACGCCGCTGAAAAATTAATTCTGCTTTTCAGAAATGATAATTCCAGTGCTACTTCTTTTTTGAGTGTTTTCTCCCAGCTGAAATTGGGATTGTACAGTCTTGAAGGATTCAGAGCGGTGATGTTGTTGTAGATATTGGATGAAATCGTATAGGTATTGAGATACTGATAATCTCCAATCCGGTCATTGCCGGAAGTTCCCACACTTCCTCTGATTTTGGCAAAGTTTAACCACGGGATATTTTTCATCCAGCTTTCCTCTGAAACAAGCCACGCTGCACCCACTGCACCAAAGTTTCCGAAACGGTTGTCGGGACCAAAACGGCTTGAACCGTCCCGTCTGCCTGTAAGGTTGACAATGTATCTTTTCATGAATTGATAATTGATTCTTGCAAACGCAGCATTGTAGTAATACTGGTTTCTAACCTGATCACTGATGACTTTTGTTTTGGCTGCTCCCAAATTCTGAATCAGGGCATTGCTCTCAAAGCCATAACCTTGTATTGAACCCTGATTGGTTTCAGATTGCTGTAATGTGGTTCCCAACAACATTTCGAGGCTGTGGTTTCCCCAGCTTTGATTGGCAACCAATTGCGGTTCCAGAATATAAGAGAATGTGGAACTGCTGTTTTTAAATGAAGTGGAACTTGCGCTCGTCAATCCTGATGAGGGATTGTACATCGTATGGGGCTTGAGTGAAAACTCTTCAAAATTCTGATACGTTAAACCTCCGTTGAATTTTAGTGTAATGAACGGAAATAAGCGGTACGAAATCTGCGCTCCGCTGTTTATAAAGTTGGAAGAATTGAGATACTCGCTTTTAAAAACACCCAGAGGATTCGTAAACGTATTGTTCTCCCAATTCAATGAACCATCCTGATTGTAGAGTGCTGGAGCATTCGGACTAAGAGTTAAACTTCTCTTTGTTAAATCATCATTCAGGACATTGTTACTTTGAAACGAAAAGGTATTGCTGAGATTGACTTCCAGTTTTTTATCAGGTGTTCTGTAACTGAAATTCCCTGTTAGATTATTAGTTTTGTATCTGAAATCTGCAGGAAATACCGTTGTCTGTTCGTTATGTCCGTAGCTGATTAAGTAGGAGGTGTTTTCAGAACCTCCGCTTAAAGAAAGCTGGACTACAGACGCATCTGCCGTATTACCAATGAGTTCTTTTTGCCAGTCGGTGTTTCGGGTCTGATCCCACACACCGTTGAAATCATACGCTGCCGCAGGAATTGTGGAGATGCCGTCATTCTGAAATGCTTCTTTTCTGATCTTAATATACTCATCAGTGTTCAGCAGCTTCAATCGGTTGGCTACCGTACTGAGAGAATAAGAGGTATTAATCTTGAAATCGGTTCTTCCTTTTCTTCCTTTTTTGGTCGTCACAATGATGACTCCGTTGGCACCTCGTGATCCGTAGATTGCCGTGGCATCGGCATCTTTCAATACCTCGAAGCTTTCTATATCATTGGGATTGATGGAATTTAGAGGATTTATGGTAGCGTATGGTAAAATTGCAGCACTGTACAACGAGGGAGTTTCTGAAAGAATTGGAACACCATCAATAATATACAATGGTTCATTTCCTTCTCTTCGGATGCTGTTCTTCCCTCTGATCTGAATATCAAATCCTCCGCCCGGAACTCCTGAATTTTGGGTAATGCTCACGCCCGACATTCTACCCTGTGCAGCGGAAAGCACATTGATAACAGGTTGGTTTTCGATGTCTTTTGAAGAGACTTTGGCAATGCTTCCTGTTCTTTCTTTGTCTTTGACTTTATAATACCCTGCGTTGAGAACGACTTCCTCTATCTCTTTTTCTTTACCTAATGAGATATTGACGTTTATCCTACTGCCTAAAGTGATTTTTCGTTCGGGATAGTCCGGATGGCGGTAAATAATTACGGGTTTCTCTCCCGATACCTGAACACGGTAAACGCCTGCTGCATTGGTCACAGCCACTTCTTCACTACCCTCCTGGAATACGGAAACTCCTTTGACTGGCTGGTTATTTTCCGAGACAGTGCCTGTAATGGTGCGCATCTGCCCTATTGCTACGCCGGAGACGAGCAAGGTGAAGCCAAAAGCCAATTGAAGATGACTTAGGCTGCAAAAGTTTTTTTTCATACTTTTGAATAGGTTTAATTCGTTAGACTTTGCTCTTTCCTACGCTAGCGGTCAACTTTTGTGGAAAGGGCTTTTGTTTTTCTATGGTTACATTCTACTTTCTGTTTCTTGAATATGTTTTCAGCGTATCTACTTGATGATGCTTGGGAGGAAGCTTCAGTAAGGACATATCAAAACCTCCTTCCCAAGCACATCTTGAAATAATATGAATGAAATTGTGTCCCGTGTAAGCTGTAAAGCCGCAATGAGTTTACTCATTGTAAAGTGTCATTTCTAATAAGAAAACATTCTATTGAAATCTAAAAACAGCCGTAACCATCTGCATTATTCAGACCGTTGAATTTTTTTGTCTTCAGTATTAAATTCCCTTCGTTCTGAAAATAATTTGGAATATCAAAAGAAAGCGAGTACTTTTAATGTGCGAGATTAAATTGTAGTCTGGCTTTCCTTTTACTTTTAAAGGAATTTCGGAGTTTGTCGATAATAGCCAGGTAATACCAATCCAGCATTTTGCAAGCAAAACTGGCATAAAGCCGTATTTTTTTTCTGTTATGCTGGCGGACTACTCCGGTGGGCAAATTAGAAGAATGGTTGAAAATGTCGTCCTCATAAATATTATTTTTATATATGGAACGATGCTTTTAGATATGAGAATTATACGCAAAAATAGCATGCGGCGGTCTCACACTCTAGAATCAGGGCGACCAACCCACTTTAAACCGAAGATTAAAGTTTCCACCTAAAGTATACGTGAGAACCGCTCGCATGCCGTATACAAAAGTAAGAAACTTTTAGACATGGAGCGATTTCACGAGGTTCTCGATGGAAAATTGGTCTTTTTGATTCGAGATACATCGTTCATTTTACCTTGTTGAAGGTTAATGATTTATTCGCTAAAGCAAAAATAATAAATATTTATTTAACACCCAACATATTGGGTTATTTTTTTTAAAAATATATGGAACAAATTACTTATTTAGAAACAACACAATTCGATTTGGATTTTATTAATCACGTAAGAAACATTCGCAAAGCAAAAAAACTAAGCAAAGATCAGCTTAGCCTAAAAATGGGTTTGGCCAAAAGTTTTGTTAGTAATGTGGAGTCATTAACACAGCGACATAAATATTCTACTCGTCATATAACATTACTTTGTAAAGCCTTTGATTTTAAAAATATTTCAGATTTAATGAATTTTCCTACTCCTAAGAATGATAAAATTAAAGTTACAATTAGACAGAAGATGAATGATACAAATACAAAAGTGGTTAGTAGTGAGGTAGTAAAAATCGAAGTTATTTAAAGTTAATGAAAAATAATACGGATAACTAATGAACATATATACATACTCTGGAAATATTGAGCATCTAAAAGCTTTTGATAAGGATTATCAATTAAAAAGTATGTATACTCCTCCAATAAATAATCAAAGGCGTCCTCTAAAAAAAATATCAGAAAGAATCTGTCGCTTCTGTGGTAAAAAGTCCGATGCAACAACCTTTAAAAGCAAGCCTCACATTATTTCAAGATTATTTGGAAATAATTCTGGGGTGTCAGATTACGAATGTGATAAGTGTAACAATCATTTCTCAGGTTTCGAAAGTGATATGGCAAATTTTTTAGGTTTGAATAGAAGTGTTAATGCCTTAGGAGCACAAACTCCTCCAACATTTAAATCATACGATGGTAATATTGTAGCTAAAAAAAATAGTTTTAATGGTTTTCATGGCATTGATATAGAATCAAATAAACAAGGGGTAATTAAAAAAAATTAGATGGAGGTATTATAGAATTTAACGTTATACATAATCCTTATATACCGATTAACATTTTTAAATGTTTACTGAAAATTGCCTTGACTGTAATTCCTGATGTTGAAGTAGACAACTATAAATTCTGTTTTGATTTTCTGATGAGAAATAACAATGAGGCTTATTTTGTACAGCATGCCAAACAGATTCATAGGGGGGCATCTGGTTTTAATGTAAAATTTCCCTATGTATTAATTTTCAAAAAAAGAAATTTAGAAAGTAAATTGCCTTCTCACTGGATTAAACTTTATTACCAAGATTCGTACATTCAGTTTTACATACCTTGCCATAAAGAAGATGAAGTTTTACTTCAGGGTGAAGAATTAATTTATTCACTTTGCCCACCATTAATTTTCGCTGAAACACAGCCACAAGGAATTGCAAAGTATTATGAAAAGTTAGATCTATCTTCAAATGTTATGACTAAGGGAAAGACTTCAAAACTCAATTTAACTTTTGATGAAAATCTTTCAAGGGAAGGGAGTAACAACAATCAGGAAACACACAATTCTGATAATTTTAATTCAGATGAAATTATAAAAGTTTTTCTTACCAAAAATTCAGGTTTATTAGAAGAATAAGACCGGCTCATATTATTACTGTGTGTTACCTTGCATATTAGTAAAACACAATTCTTTTATTTTGCCAAATTTAAATATTCTGGTTGCGTTATTGTCGCGACAAACTTTTTTCATATTGAGAGGAAACCGTAATTTTCTAACAATATCTTTTGTATATTGAGGTCTAAAGTGATGGAGAATATCAATATCGAAAAACACAAGTTGATTGTTTAAAGGTTATCCTTTTAGGTAATCAGAATAGCTTGCAAAATTCTAATTTTCTACATTTTATCAACGAATATTTTAAAAACATCCAAAATCGACTTAGATATATGAAAACATTAGCAATTATAATTGGCAATAACAACTACTTTAAAGGAAATGAATTAACTAACGGAGAAAATGATGCAAATCAAATTGCTGGAATCTTTAAAGATTACAATTATGAGGTAAAATTATATCTAAATATCGATCAAAAAAACATAGTTGAAATTTTACAAGAATATAGCGACTTACTAAAAGATTTTGATGCATCTATTTTTTATTTTGCAGGTCACGGATTCGAAGTAGATGGAGAGAATTTTTTGGCGAGTATCGATTCGCAAATTCCTCCTGAAAATAAATATGTGGCAAAACAAAATTGTATTACTTTAAATGATTTATTTGACATATACAGGCAAAATCCTACTAAATTAAACATAGTGATATTAGATGCTTGCAGAAGATCATTTGGTCGCGGGACTGCACTTGGATTTAGTCCAATTATA
The DNA here is from genome assembly GCF_003815715.1 of Chryseobacterium sp. G0162. NCBI lineage: Bacteria > Pseudomonadati > Bacteroidota > Flavobacteriia > Flavobacteriales > Weeksellaceae > Chryseobacterium > Chryseobacterium sp. G0162. The sequence continues at coordinate 1,197,156 of NZ_CP033922.1, forward strand.
GCTCCTAAAGGATCACTAATAGCATTTTCAACATCTCCAAATGAAGGTGCTTTAGATGTCGGATATGAGAATAATAGTATTTATACGGGCTCACTAATAAAGCACCTCTCGTCCGAAAGGATAGCTGTCGAAGATCTATTTAAATCTGTAAGAAAGACAGTTTTTGCATTGTCAGGAGGAAGACAAACAACTTGGGAACACACCTCATTAATTGGTGATTTTTACTTTTACAAACATCAAAAGCTAAATATTTTAAGCCTACCTTATAATCCGAATGTTTTGAAAGATGAAAATTATTATGAAGATTCAGAATTTTACAAAAAAATTAAAGAACTAAAGACCTACAATTGGTACAAACAAAATCCTGCAATTGATTATTTAATAACAATACCAGTAAGTCAATTAGATAAGGACCAAATGTTCATTTTAGGAAGAAATTTATTACAATGCGCTATTGGTGGGGCAAATTCCGCTATGACATTTTTTGAAAATCTTAATAGGTCACTACTAGATTTTCAAATAAACTCCGAGAATCATATTCTAAATGGAATTCTATTTGAAATGTATTACGACAGCAAAGGTGAATTCAGATTTAATAATTTTAAAGGAAATTATAGAGAAGAAATTTTTAAATTAAGAGATAATCCAGCATTCAATCAATCATTCGATTTCATAAATGGTATTTTAATTCAACAGGATTACTCTGTATTATTTTTACCAAATTCGCAGACAATAAATATTGAAATTAAATGCAGCCAAAAAACAACAAACGATGGTTTTGGAGATAGAATAGTCCAGGTGATCGAATCAATAATCTTTAACGGAAATGATATTAAAAAAGAAATATCGAAGTATTATATTGATGGGTATAATGAAAATGGATTAAAGACAGTCCTAGCCAAATATCTTAATGCGCCAGTTGAATCGATAAGAATTAATTCGAATTTTGAACTTAGATACATTAGATTTATTATATAAAAAACACATTAAAATAGTTTAAAATTATTTTATCTAAATCATTGAAGATGCTTAAAGCCGGAAAATGAAAACCCAACTACCTGCATAAAAATAGAATATGAATATTGAAAAATACAAAGAAAATGCCCTGAAAATATTATTTCCAATAAAGCAAGTCGATGATAATACAAAAGCAAACGAAAAACTATTATTTTTTGCTGAAAGAAGTGATGCAGGAAGGGAGATACAGGATTACTACTTAGTTTATTTTCTATTTGTAAATTTATTAGGTTTCAAAGACACAGGAAGATCTGAAAAGCTGGCTTGGTCTATTCCAATTGATTTTAATGGTAAAGCATTTCTGATTGAACACAGGAAAATGGGAGTTGGGGTTTTTATTCAAAATAAGGAAGATGAAGAAGATGCGAAAATAATTACTAAGAAAATTAACGGTGCGATAAAATCTTCAAGACCATATTTTAACCACTTGGCAGCAGAGGCTATCAAGAGTTCCGAAATAAATATTGTAAATAATAATGGATATTTATTTGAACGATTTAACTATTTTCTAAATCTATATAAATCAGAAAATAAGAAACTAGAAAAATTATCTAAAGAAAGGATTTCTATTGATGGCACTTTTGTTCTAGGTTCCAAAAATTACTACAAGATACGGCAAAGCACAAAATGGTTAGCAATTTCAACTATTGAATCATTTTTTAGCTGGACAGAACATCTATTTATTCATCTTGCTATCCTTACACAAAAAATAAAAACAGGGGAAGAAGTCACAAAATTAATCGATGCCGAATGGAAAACTAAATTCAATACTGTCATATCTGACGATATGTTAAAGGAATATTATATTGAATTACTGATGATAAGGAATCAGGTAAGGAACTTTGTTGCTCACGGTGCATTTGGAAAAGACGGCAATGCATTCCACTTTCATTCCGGAGCCGGTGCTGTACCAGTAATGATGAACTTTAATAAGACTAAAAATAGGTTTTCTTTTCAAGGCACACTGGAATTTAAAGATAATGAAGTTATATGTTTGATAGAATCTTTTATCTCTGATATGAATAGCAGCAATTTAAAACCTGCACTCACATATACCCAAGGGCAAGGTTTGATCACAATATTACCTTATGCAAGCAATGGGATGTATGAATCTGCAATGCACGATAATGATATTATGGAAAAATTTTGTGATCATTTGCAGGGAATATTTGATAACTCAGCAAATATGGATTGGTAATCTAAATCTATAAATAAACTTACAAGCCAATGACAAAAATTGAAAGGGTAGAGCAATACTTACACGAATTTTTTACATATAATATTTTTGAGTTCAATGATTTTTATAGGAAGTTTATTACTAGAGACTCGTTGTAGTTTATCTCTTAAAAAAATATTGTGGAAAATTTCAATTTGAACGATTAATATCTCACAGATTTCCTACGATATAAAACCTACTTTATTTTTACAAATATTTTTAGATTATATTAATAATAAAACAGACTGAACTTGAATGATGCCGCAGACGGATCAGTCATCACTCTAACAGGATTTACTAATCTGGAAAACTTTATCAACAGCCTGATCTTATAGCAACATTCAATCATCGTAATTGCCCAGCACATAAAATAAAAGGCAGAGGATCTTCGGATCTTCTGCCTTTATTTCAGACCAAAAGAAAAGAATCTTCAGATCTTTCAATGTGAAAATTATTCTCAAGATAATATGTCATTGCTGTTATGGCATTAGATCCTGTCTCTGTGCGGTTTTTCCCATATTTCTTTGGAACATCCTGCTCGGTGAGGAAAGCAACTTTGTAAACCTTGTCTTTTTGTAAATGTCTTCCCTGAAAATAGATTTCCTGAATTCTGTAACCCGGCGGATTTTCAATGCGCATCAAAATTCTCAATCCGTTGCAACGCTTAACATAACCTCCCATTTGTTTCATCGGCTCTGCGGAAAAGGTCCGCTCCAGATTTTCTTCTAACATTTCAAAGATCTCTTTTCCAGTAAGCTCTGTGGTGGAAATAGGCGGATTCATCGGCACGATTTTGTATAAGTCCCAGAGGGTAATATTTCCGACATTTATAGGTGCACCATAGCGCCATCCGTTGGAAAAGGAGATCTCAACGTCCGTCGCAAAATTGACGGCAGACAGAAGAAAGTCATCCATAGTAGAAGACAGCGTGGAATAGCGGTGCAAAATATGTTCTGTCGTCCCCAATACTGTACTTTTCATTTCAGCAAAAGACTGTAGACTTTTTTCCACCAGATCTTTAACTTCTACATCTTCATCAATACTGTCGTCAGTTTCAATGATCTTGTAATCAAAATGTGTAATCATTCCATTTTGACATCAAGCTTTAGATTTCCTACAAATGATCCGTGGCAGCCACATTGGATGATAATGCAGTTTCCTGCTTTTTCTGCTTCGTACATCCTGTTATGGGTGTGTGCACTGAGACAAATATCGATTCCTTCCACTTTTTTGAGCAGTTCGATATCTTGCGGATAACCATTGTGCGACAAAAGAATAATAATGTCCACAGCATCCTCTCTTAATTCTCTGACGCATTGATTCGTCTCTTCAATTCCATCGGTCACCGTTATGCCTTCACTGAACTTCTCCGGCATTGTCTTATCGATAATATTGGAACAGATCCCGATTATACCAATTTTGAGTCCTCCAATTTCAGATATTTTGTAAGGTAGTAGAAATCGTTTTCCCTGCTCATCAAAAACATTGCAGCCCAAGACGGGATAATTGAGCTGGCTTTCCAGTTTTAACAGATGTCTTGGTGTATAGGCAAAGTCCCAGTGTCCTACCATTGCATCAAATCCAAGTTGGTTAAGTATGGGAATCAAGACCTCTCCTTTCGACTGTACCACCGGAACTGTTCCGTGAAACGTATCCCCTCCGTCAAAGAGCAATGCGTTCGGATTTTCTGCCCTGATCTTTTTGAAGATGGTCTGAATTCTGGCATAACCTCCTGCACTTTTAACATATTCTTTCTGATAGTCATAAAACAGCTCTGGATGGGGTTCCATATAGCCGTGCACATCGTTGATGAATCCTATTGATAATTTCATAATTTCCAATTTTAGGGTTTAACTATTGCCCATCCTTCATCCTGTCTCAAAATCATTTCCCCGTTTCCGCTGGGGGTGTAATTTACAAACTCAAATAATTCGGACTTTTCGATCTTTTTTTCACGAAGGGTATTTTCGCACTGTACCATCACTACCCCCTTATCTTGCAGACCTGTAAGAAGTTCCCCGTAGGGGTTTTTCTTTCTGAACATTTCCACTCCGCCCCCAAAGGCCAGCAGTTCGACCTTCAGTTTGCCTTTCAGCCTGGGATCTTCCATCGCGTTATTGATATTTCTGATAATGACTCTGATTTTCTGGTCATCACCTTCATTGATCACATACAAAGCCTTGTACTCCTTATTAATAGATTTTGCAGGTTCGTAAACTGTTGCCTTTTGCGCAAAACCCATAAACCCTGTCAGGAAAACTGAGAAGGTCAATATCTTAATTAAGTTTTTCATTATTTTTCATTTAAAAGTTGATTGATTTCTTGATAGAATGATTCTTTGCTGTAGTCTGCCATTCCCGCATGATGCATCCTAATTTTTCCTGATCTGTCCAAAACGACGGTCGTAGGAAGTGAACCATTAAAAAAAGCAGTTGGAATCGAACCTTCTGCAACTAAAAACGGAACAGTGAATTGTTCTTTTTCAAGATACATCTTACCCAAGGCGGTCTGCTCATCCAGATTGACTGTAAGAAAAACAAGATCTTTATTGGATTTAAATCGGACGTAGAATGTCTGAATCGAAGGGAATTCCGCACGGCAAGGCGGGCACCAGGACGCCCAGAAGTTAATAAATACCACTTTTCCCTTGAGGTCAGAAGTATTGATGATCTCACCTTTATCATTTCTGACACTGAAGTTTTCAGTACTGGACAAAGGAGTCGACTCAACGGCCGGCTCTGTTTCCTTTTCTTCAATCTTTGAGTTCATAAGACCGGTAGAGATGATCTGGCGCATCAGCCAGGCTTTTGCATCGGGACTCACAAGCAACACGATGAATATTGACACCAAAAGTGCCGTACTCCAGTTCTTCCGAAGCCATATTTTAAATTTTTCCATTGTTCTTATTTTAATAAATTATTGTCCGGTTAACTTTTTCAGCGCTTCATAAATCTCAGGTCGGTCAAAATCTTGCCCTCCCTGCATCTGTGCTTCGAGTTCTCCTTTTTTATTAAAGATCAAAGTCGTCGGAATTGCTCCCTGAAAGTACTGCGAAGGAATAGTGTCTGCTGCTACATACACCGGAAGATCGTAGTTTTTATCCTTCATAAATTTCTTAGACTTTGTCAGGTTGGCTTCCACATTGAGAAGGACAAAAACGATATTGTCATTTCCCTTGAATTTGTCTTTCAGGTCTCTGATGCTCGGCATTTCTTCGACACAAGGCCTGCACCATGTGGCCCAGAAATTTACAAAGACCACCTTCCCTTTCAGTTCACTCAAAGCAATTTTCTTTCCGTTCTCATCGATTAAGATGATATCCTCATTATCATTTACATTATTTTGTGGGATGGGCCCATCCTGATTCTCAACTCTTGATTGCATCGCACTCAAAGAAAAAGAAAACAGGGTCATCATAAGAATGAAAATAGGTGTTTTAAATTTTAAGGTCGTTATCATTATTTATTTTTTTTTGGGGTTGATATCTTTCCTTCCTCAATTTCTTCGGAAGGTTTTACTAGAACTTTGTCATGGCCGAATAGTGCACCAAAGACCTCGGTCATTTTTTCGTAGGTGATTCCTTCTTTCACAGCAACTCTGCTTACCGTATTATCATTGAAGGTCATCACAAAGGTTCCGGATTGAGTCTGCAGAATACTTTTCGTGGGTACAAAAAATGTAGGTGCACTTCTTTTCAGATTGAGCTGGACCTGTGCATATTCCCCCCCTTTTAAGACAGTGCCCGGATTTGGAACGTCAAACTCAAGGGTCATCGAACGGTTTTCCTGACTGATAACACCGGAATTCCTTGAAAGATGCGCTTCAAAATTTTTTCCCGGGATAGAGTTGACCGTAAATTGCGCCACTATCCCCTCATTGACACTTGATGCATGTTTTTCAGGAAGAGATACCGTCAGTCTCAGCTTATTTTTCTGAGCAATACTGAAAAGAGCCATTCCTGAATTGGGACCAACCAAGGCTCCTACCGACAGATTCCTATCCATTATCACACCACTGAAAGGTGCCGTGATCCTAAGGTACTGATTCATCTGTGAAGACCTACCGGTGCCCGCTTTTGATGCCTCGTATGTTGCTTTGGAACTCTGCATAATGCTTTTAGCCCTATCCAGTTCTATGTCGGCAACAGCTCCTTTTGTACTGGCCGCGTCCTGCAATCGCTCAAAAGCCTGTTTAGCATAAAGATAGTCGGTGTATGTTTTCTGCTGTGAAGATTTATCGGATAGGTAATCCTGATTCATTTCTGGTGCTTCCAGAACTGCAAGAAGCTGACCTTTGGTCACAACTGAACCTCTGTCAACATAAATTTTCTTGATAAATCCGGCAACCTTCGCAAAGATCTGCACCGATTCATAAGGTTTCAGTTCGCCTGGAACGGAAATCTGATAAGTGGGATTTATCAGCTTGATTTCTGTGGTCACGAAAGACCGAGCAGGCTGAACTGTTTTTTTTGTTTCATTTTTACTTTCCTTTTCGCCCGAGCAGGAAGCCATTCCCAAAAGAACGACCGGAATGAAGATGTATTTTATTTTATTGATGATTTTCATTATTTTTTAATTATTTAAGATTGTACGAAAAATTTACTTTCCTCATCTTCCGGATCCAAGGAAGGATTTGAATGTCCTGCATTGGACATTACTGCTGCAAAAAAATGCGGAACCAAAAGCAGAATGGTAAGAGTGGATGCGATGATACCACCGATAACAGCTCTACCAAGTGGAGCAACCTGCTCAGAACCTTCCCCGATACCGATTGCCATAGGAATCATCCCGGCAAGCATCGCCAAAGCGGTCATCAGTACAGGGCGGAGTCTGGACGCCGCTGCCATTCTCGCAGAATGAAGCGCACTGATATGGTAATGTTTACGGTAGTACTCTGCCTGATTGATAAGTAATACGGCATTTGAAACCGAAACACCGATGGACATAATCATCCCCATATATGACTGGAGGTTGAGCGTACTGCCGGTAATGAAAATCAAAACAAGACTTCCCACGATCACGGAAGGAATCACGGAAAGAACAACAAAAGGTACTTTAAATGACTGATAATAAGCAGAAAGCATTAGGAATATCGCTAGTACTGCCGCCAAAAGTCCCATTGCAAGACTGTCGAGTGTATCATCCAGTAGCTGCAGTGTGCCTTCTGTCCAGACAGAAACACTTTTTGGAGGTTTTCCGGTCTCACTGATGGCATTTTTTACCGCTTTGGAAGCAGAGCCCAGGTCTTTTCCGTACACATTTCCGATAATTGTTACATATCTCATAGGTCCCTTTCGGTTGACCTGTGCAGGTGCGGTCGTTTTTTTAACTGTAGCGATATCTTCAAGAACGGGTCTCGGGCTGTCTTTTTTCAGTGGAAGTGATTTCAGGATCTCTTCAGAGTTCATTATACTTTCTGGAATCTGGACCTGTGTCTGAAAGACAAGTCCTGATTTTGGGTCGACCCAGAGGTTCTTGTCGGTGTAGCGGGTTGAAGAGGTAGCGGTCACAAGACTGCGTGTCACATCCTGCATCGTCAGTCCGAACTGCGCAGCGAGATTTCGGTCTACGTTGATCTGTAACGTCGGATATTGAAGTGGCTCTGCAATGCGGACGTCTCGCAGGAAATCGTTGCTTTTCAGCTTTTCCTCTATTTTTTTTGCGTGAGATGCCGCCAGTTTCAGATTCGGAGATCCTACCTTGATTTCTATCGGGGTCATCGATCCCTGTCCAATAATTTTTTCGGTAAGTTCCATCGGTTCAAAATTGATTTGTGCTTCAGGATGCTTTTCAGCAATCTTCTTGCGGATCTTTTCTTTCAGATCTTCCATAGACCCTGAAAAGATCTCCTTATTTACAGAAACCTGCAAAACAGACTGGTGTGTTCCGTTGGTGAAAAGAAATATGGGATTGATCGGCGTTGCTGCCGGATGTAAACCGACATAGGCCGAACTGATGCTGACCGCATTTTCCGGCAAAATACCTTCAATATCTTTGAGAATATCCTTCACCAGCTTTTCAGTTTTCTCCAGACGGCTTCCCTGTGGCGCATCAATTCTCATCTGAAAATCACCGCTGTTGGAAAGAGGCATAATATCGGTTCCCAATGAGCGCATCATTAAAAATATTAAAAGGCCCGAGAAAATGATATAGGCCGAAAACAATACCAAAGTCCTTCCCGACCATTTTCTCATTTTGTGACTGTAGCCCGTTCTGAATCGATAGAAAAAACTCCTGTTTTTAACATAATGCTTCTCAATATGCTTATTCTTCATCATCCAGTTAGCCAGGATCGGAACGAAGGTCTGGGATGCCAGAAAGGAAGCTATCATTGCGAATGCAACTGCAAAAGAAAGCGGAAGAAACATATCTTTTGGAATGCCCGTCATAATGAAGGCAGGCGTAAGAACGGCCAGAATACATAATAATATCAGCACCTTCGGAATGGAAATTTCAAGTACTGCATCAAGAATGGCTTTGGGTTTGGTTTTCCTCATTTCCATATGCTGGTGGATATTCTCGATCGTGACCGTAGCTTCATCTACCAAAATTCCGATGGATAGGGCTAACCCACTCAAGGTCATTATATTAATAGTATATCCTGCAAAATAGAGCACACAGACGGCTGTTAATATTGCTATGGGAATTGTAAAGACCACGATCAGTGCACCTCGAAGGTCACCAAGGAAAAGAATAATGACCAGTCCTGTAAAAAGTGCACCCAAAAGTCCTTCATGAATTAGATTTGAAAGGGAACGTTCAATATATTTTGACTGGTCAAATTCATAACTCACCTTCGCATCATCCGGAAGCTGATCTCTCAGTTTTGGCATTGCTTTTTTTAGATTTTCAACTGCTGTCAGTGTTGAAGCATCTGATTTTTTGATCACCGGGAGATACACAGAGCGTTTCCCATTGACCAATGCATATCCAGATGTCTGGTCAGCTCCATCCTGAACATTGGCTACATCACCCACGTAAAGAGTTCTACCGTCTTGGGTCTTTATCGGGATTTTAAGAAACTCCGCAGGATCTTTGGCTATGGAATTGATCGGTGCCATATAATTCGTTTCGCCCATTCTGATATTTCCTGCTGGCGAAGGATGGCTGCTTTTTGTGATCGCCAAAGTAATTTCTTCCGGACTTAGTCCGTTACTCTGCATTGCAGCCGGGTCAATATTTACAACGATCGAACGGATGTTACCCCCAAAAGGTGCCGGAGCCGTAATACCGGGAATCTCAACAAACATCGGCCGGATTTTGGTTAGGACCATTGTCTGAAGCTCTGTTACAGAGTGATTGTCACTTTCAAAGACAAGTTGACCGACCGGGAGTGAATTACCGTCAAACCGCACAACCATAGGCGGTACTGCACCGGGTGGTAAAAATCCCATTGCCCGTGAAACCTGCGTGGAAACCTCACCTGCAGCCTGCGCCATATCGGTGCCTGGATAAAAGGTCAGTTTCATTAAGGTCAGTCCCTGAACACTTTTGAAATCAATATTCTTGACACCATTCACAAAGAGTAAAACTTTTTGAAATTCATTGGACATAAAACCATCCATATATTGAGGTGAAAGCCCTCCGTAAGGCATCGCAATATACATTGACGGCAACTCTACCTCCGGGAAAATATCTACTTTTATTTTTTTTATAGCTGTAAGCGAAAGCACAATGACCGACAGGAAAACGACCATGACGGCAATGGGCTTTCTGAGCGCAAAACGTATTAAATTCATTCTAAAATTTTAAAGTTGGGTAAATAAATAATCAAAATCGCCGGTGAGTTCAGCCTTTGCTATGACCTGCTCCCAGAATTCTTTTGCGGCATCGATCTGACTTTTTTCTGCATTTTCAAGAATCTGACGGATCTGTAACAGTTCAGTGAGGGTAATAAGACCACTCTTGTATCTTGCTACATACATTTCGTAGGCATCTGATGCGCCTTTCACAGAAGCACTTTCTTTCTTAAGTTGTTTTTGCTGTTCTACAATCCTGCTTTCAAGGGCTTTAATCTCAGTCTGCATTGATAGCTGATACTGGTTTTCGAGATAACCCAGACGTTCCGCTTCTTTTGACAGCATATTGGCTTTTTGCCTGTTCGTATGAAGACTGCTGATATTCCACGTCAATCCAAGTCCAACAAGAGCATTGTTGGCAGAATTGGAGAAACCATCGGTAAATTTCCCTGAGACATTGCCATATGGATCGGATCCTGAACCTCTGTAAGCATAACCTCCCAAGATCTTAAGCGACGGAAGTGATGATCTTCTCTCTGTTTCCGCTTTGGTCTGATAGTATTCGGACTCCTGATGGATGGACTTTAAAAAAGGATGTGATGGATTAACCTTCTCACTGTTAAAAGAATTTATTTCAGGGTCAAGAAAATGACTGACCTGGTAATCCTCTACTTTAAAATTATCAATGTAAAATTCCTTAAGTTTTTCTGTGGCTGCCTGCTGCTTTCCAAACCAATTATCTTGCATTGCCAATGCCTGAACGTACGATGAATAGGTAAGTACAGAATCTGCTTCCGGTTTGAGACCGGCACGCGAAAGGGCTTTGCTTGAACTGTGGATTTCTTCGAGCCTCGTCGAGTTTCTCTCTGCCCATCTGAGCTTGGCGCCATTAAAGACATAGTCAAGATAACGTTGTGATAGCAATTTTTTGAGCCTCAGCAAATAGGATTCTTTATCTGTCCTGAGCTTTTGTGTGAACTCATTTGCTGATCTTTCCTCGGATCTCTGACGCCCGAAGTTGTAGATCTCGTACTCCGCAATGGCTGAGCCGAAATTGTTTGAGGATAAAGAGGAGCCCGAATTCCTGTTTCCGGAAACATTAAAAAAACCGGACTGTGGGAAAAAACCACCACTGCTTCCCTCTAATGTTCCGTAGGTATTTTGATATTGAAGCTTTACCTGTGGTAATGCCTTGGATTTTACTGTCTCTTCGTTATATTCTGAAGATTCTATTGCAGACTCGGCTGCACGGATCCCTGAATAGTTTTTTTGTGTTTCTGTCCATATTTTACCCAAAAGTGATTCTTGCTGGGCATAAAGGACAGACTTCTGAGTAATCAGCCCAAAAATAAGGACTGAAAGACTTTTTCTTATCATTGTATGAAAGATTAACAGTTACCGAAATGATTCCGATAAGGATTAATAAAAATTTAAAATCAATCGTTTGAGTCTCTACAAGAAGAGACCAATTAAATTTTAAATCAAATGATAAGTTTGCGGTATTGTATGAAGATGGGAACCGTAATTCCAATTTTGGAAGTACTGTAAAATGGATGTTCTCTAAGATTTATAAACAGAAATGCCCCTGCAAATAGAATGAATGTAAATGCAGCAAGCTCCTGAAATTCCGCCACTGAAAAATGGGTATCATTTTTAGCGGTAATTTCTCTTTCCTTGCAAAAGTTGCAGACAGAGGCCGTGGTTGTGTTGGTGGTAAATTTCTCCTTTGGTGCGGAGGTATGACTTTTAGCGGAAGGCTGCAGACTGAGTAGGTTTTTGATACCGTATTTTACAGCGCAGGAAGAAATTAAAATACATATAATGAAAAACATTGCAATAACGCTTTTCATTATATGATTGGTATTTAATTTCTGATAAGTCATTCCTGCAAATATAAATTTTTAATTACTAAGGTCAAAAACATTAACAGAATTTATATGAAATACATTATTGTGCAATCTTGTTTTTCACTTCCTGCTCTGTTGCAAAACCTAAATTATCCCAGACTAATTTATCGTTTTTATACAGCTTCAGGACCGGTAGTGCAGAAACATTCAGTTCTTTGCAGAGTTCTGTATTTGCATCTGCATCTATTCTTAAAATTTTCACCTTATCCGGCATTTCAGCAGCCATCTTTTTAAGGTAAGGCTCCATCTTTTTGCAGGGAGCGCACCATTCTGCATAAAAATCCACCAGAACGGGAGTATTGCTTTTCAACATTTCCTTATACTGGGCAAGACTAATTCCTGTAGCAGTTGATGCTTTGATCTCCGGAAGCTCAGCGTTCCTCCACTTCATCATTCCTCCCTGCATTTCATATACATTTTTAAAACCGATTTCCTGAAGTTTTGCAGCGGCGGCCGTACTTCTGGGTCCGCTCATACAATACACAAATACAGGTTTATCCTTATCGAGCGCTTTTGCTTTCTCTGTGAAGTCATCTGCATTCCAGTCGATGTTCATTGCACTTTTAAGATGACCGTTACGAAATTCTCCAGGTGTTCTTACATCAACCAATTGTGCATCTTTGGTCTGGTCCAATTTTTTAGAAAATTCTTTGGCAGGAAGACTGCTCTCGCTTTTGTTACTCTGAGCTTTTCCGCATCCTGTAATTGCGATGAGAAAAAATACAACGATTAGGTTTTTATACATTTTAAAGGTTTTGCTTGATTAATCTTTCCAGTTCATCCGCCTGAAAAACACCGGATTGTTTCCATTTTACTTCTCCATTTTTCAAGATCATCAAAGTAGGAACACTTCGGATTCCGAATTGCGAGGCAACCGCCTGGTTTTTGTCGATGTCAATTTTAACAATGCTTGCTACATCACCAATATTCTTTTTGAGATCCTGAAGAATAGGCGCCTGCATTTTGCATGGACCGCACCATTCTGCAAAGAAATCTACCAATACGGGTTTCTCCTGACTGATTAGTTCCTGAAATTTATTCATTTTTCAGATTTTATTTGATTTCTTCATATTCAACCTTATCCCCATTTTTTTTTGAATTTCTTGTTGGGACAGAACAGTTTCCCGCAGCACAACAGCCGATATTGAATAGTGGCATTACAACAAAAACCATTCCGACAGCCACCAAAATCCACATTCCAGATTGTGTGGCTTCTACAACAAGGAAAATTCCCATTGCCAGACGAAGCAACCTTACAAAGTTCCAGTTTTTAAATAAATTATCCATACTTTTCTTTATCTTTTTGTACCAAAAAAGCGTACAACCGAAGCTTTTCCTTTGTGATAAGCGCCTTCACTCAGTATGGTTTCGGAAATATATGCTTCCTGAAAATCGAAATCGGAAAAATCAGTTTTCAGTTCTTCTAAATCATAAAGCATTTCCCAATGTTTTGGTCCGCCTGCATTTGGATTTTCGTCTTGAAATTTAGAATGCTCTTTACTGAAACCTTCCAGAATAATTCCCCCACCTTTCTTCACAAGCGATGAAAACCATCTGTGCAAATCCCGCCTCAATATTTCAGGAAAATGGGCAAAAACCATTACTAAAAGGTCAAAACTTTCTTTTTTATAACCTATTGTATCTGCCGAAACCGTTGTGTAATTTATTTTCACCGAGTTTATTTCAGCAAGCTGCATCGCTTTCTTTTTGCCTTCTTCACTTTGGTCAAAAGCCTCAACTTCAAAACCCTGAATTGCCGCATAAACAGCATTCCTACCCTCTCCTTCAGCAGGAAAAAGAGCTTTTCCGGGAGTGAGTTCAGCCAATTTTTCGGCAAAATAGATATTTGGTTGATCTCCGTACACAAAATCTGACTGGCGGTATCTTTCGTCCCAAAAATCTTTCATTATTGTTCCGTTAGTTTTATCATATTCTGTACACTGCCACCGTTGAGAACATTCGTGATTCCGTTTCGTTCCAATGTTCCTTTTGCCATTGCGCTACGGTTTCCACTTCTACAGAAAACAATGATGTTTTTCTTATTCCTGAACTTGGAAATCTGGTCTTTGACGACATCCAAAGGTATATTAACAGCCCCTTCAGCACTTCCCGAAGCAAATTCTACGGGCGTTCTTACATCTACCAAAAAAGCACCTTCTCCCAACGCAGTTTCCAGCGCAGCATTGTCTTTTTTTCCGAATAACATTGATAATAAATCCATCTTAATTTTTTACAGGGTTTGCTTTTTCTGTCCATTCTTTCATTCCGCCAGAGAAATTTTTGACGTTCTCAAAACCGTTTTTCTTCAGTAGAGAATAGGCAATTGCTGCTCTGTCGCCACTTTGACAATGAATTACAATTGGTTTTTCATGGGAAATTTTATCCAGATTATCCTCCAAAGTTCCCACAAAGACATTCTCAGCATTCTCAATACGTCCTGCGTCATATTCGGTTTTATTTCTTACATCAACCACCTGAATATTATCTCTGTTCAGATAAGATTTGAATTCCTCAATATCAATAATATCGGCAGTCTGTAATTCTAAGTCTAAATTTTTCACGTCATCAATATAGCCCATCATTTGATCCATCCCGATTCTCATCAGTTTTCTGGTAAGATCTTCCATTTGTTCTTCCTGAGCAACCAAAATAAACGGCTCGGAATAATTGACAATCCATCCCATCCACGTGGAAAATGAATTATTACCCTGAATATTGATGCTGTTTGGTATAAAACCTTGGGCAAAATCTACTTTATTTCTCGTGTCTATAATTTTAACTCCATTTTGATAAGCTTTCAAAAATTCTTCTTTGGAAAGTTTCGGATGTTTTGGAACTTCTTTTAATAAAGGTCTTTCCACTTTGTTGAGTTTTTTCATCATTGCAAAATATTTTGGAGGTTCCGGCTGTCCTTCCAGCAGATATTCTACAAAACCTTCCTCATCTTCTTCATATTGAAAAGCCCAGTTTCTGATTTTTTCATAACCTACCGTTGAACTCGGAACTGCACCCAAAGCTTTTCCGCAAGCCGAACCTGCACCGTGTCCCGGCCAAACTTGGATAAACTCCCGCAATCTGCTAAAATCCTGAACAGAATGAAACATTTCTTTCGCTCCTTTTTCCTGAGTTCCTGTAATTCCGGCCGCCTTCTCCAATAAATCTGGTCTTCCTATATCTCCCACAAAAACAAAATCTCCTGTAAAAATCATCACCGGTTCGTCCGTTGCAGGATGATCGGTCAATAAAAAGCTGATGCTTTCCGGCGTATGTCCCGGCGTGTGAATGACTTTTAAAGTTAAATTTCCAACTTTAATGATATCTCCATTCGTTAATCCGGTATGTGGAAACTGATATTGCCAATCTTCACCACCTTCATCCGAAAGATACATTTTTGCACCCGTCACTTCCGCAAGTTCTCTAGAACCCGACAAAAAATCGGCGTGAATATGAGTTTCTGTAATATGTGTAATCGTGAGATTATTTTCTTTGGCAATCTGAAGATAGGTATCGATATCTCTTTTGGCATCGATAACAATGGCTTCACCTTTTGCCTGACATCCTATTAAATAGCTAGCCTGCGCAAGGCTCTTATCATAAATATGCTGAAAAAACATAATGTAATTTTTTAGGGTTATACTTTTTTAATATTATAGTACAAATTTCGGGGTTTACAAAGTGTTATACCGCTACTTTTGTTACATAAGTTAAATTTTTCAAAACCAATAATTCGTAATTAAATTTAACTGATTATAATTGGTCTTTTGATAGACTGCAATTGGGTTTGAGCTTTGCAGATTTCTTTTAAAAATGTAAAGCAAATCAACTTCCAGTTTATGACTGACTTTGTAAGCGACAAAGCTATTCCATTGCAAAAAATCATCTGTATTGTACTTATTATTTTTAAAATCATTTTCGGAAACTCCGTTGCTGATGCTAAAATCTGAGTGAGCCGACCATTTTCCATGATGAAATAAGACCGAAACTTTTATAATATCAACATTTCCAAAACCTTCCAATCTGCTTCTCGGAAGCGATGTGAAAAACTGATCTCTTCCCAATTCTTTCGGAAATAAAAATCTGCCGGTATCAAATGCTTTAGAATAAGCAAACTCCAAAGCGAAATTTTTGATCTTATATCGAAACAAAAAACTTGCAACCTGACCGTTTTCATCTGGCTGGACATATCTTTCGTAATATTTTAATCGACTTTGGTAAGAATCCGGAATCTGATAACTGTAAATCAACCCAAAATCCCATTTAGGAAAATTTAAACCCAGCTGAAACCAAGATGTATTGAGTGTTTTATCTAAATGTATGTTGTAAAAATTAATATCTGCAATTCGAAATTTTCTTCCGTAGTGAAAGATGGCAACACCTGTGCTGTTATTTTCACTGAGATAATCTGCTTTTGAGCTGTCTGGTTGAAATCCGTTATCCAATACTCCGATTGCGTCTTTCATTTTTGACCATTCTGAATTTGAACGCATTGAAACAGAATTCAGCAATGCTACATCAACCTGTGATTTACCGGAAGTAAAATTCCAGCTCAATCCGCCATATTCTATAGGTAACATTCTGCCGTCACTTGGATTGATAAGCGGAGAATATTTAATCGGAATTTTTCCTATCGTAAATTTTGATTTCCCTTTCTCGTATTGTAAATACAACTGATTAAGCCTTGAAACGGCATAAAGATTCTGAGGAGAAGATAAGTCAAAAAGTTCCCGTTCCCACTTGGAAGATTTTCCGGATTTCAAATCCTTTTCTTCCAAATCTGATGATGCAACTTTAGAAAGATACGAAGCAGAAACTCCAATGGAAATACGTTTTACGGGTTTGTATTCAACCTTTAAATTTCCTGCTAAAGCATCTGCCCAATAATCGGTACCTGTAAGATTGTCTGTTGACATCAAAAAGTTTCGTAGATTTCCTGAGATGATGACTTTATCACGATTATCTAAATTAACAGATTGCGTTTTAACCATTGAAAAAGCAAACACCAAAATTATTGACGTAACTTTTTTGGTATACATTTCAAACTTCTTTTCCTTTCAGCATTTTGTTCCAATAGAGATACGGGAGAATATATTTCTTGAGAATCCAAAGTCTCCAATGCTCTTTTGAACTGTCTGAAATGAGCATCTTTTTGAGATTCGGGTCTGGTGTGAACTCATTTTTATAGTTAAATTCTGCCAAAACCATTTTTCCGTAACCTGTTACAAGCGGGCACGAAGAATATCCATTATAAGATTTGTTATCTGGTTTTGCACCTAAAATCATATTGATGAGATTAGAAACCACTACAGGAACTTGTTTTCGAATTGCAGCACCAGTTTTTGCAGTTGGAAGTCCGGCTACATCTCCTACTCCGAAAATATTTTGAAATTTATTGTGCTGAAGACTGTTAATATCAACATCAAGCCAGCCTGCCTCATTAGCTAAAACTGAATTTTTAATAAAACGTGGAGCTTCCTGTGGCGGCGCAAGATGAAGAAAATTAAACGGAATCTCAACAATACGATCTTCGTTTTTGAAATAGGCAATTTTATTCACCGGGTCAATCTTAAAAAGTCCGTGCAGTGTTTTTAAATCGATATGGTAACGGTAAATGACTTTCATCAACGTTTCAGCGACTTCTTTTACGCCAAAAATAACACCACCGGGAAGCGCAAAAGTAATTTTTACCTTATCTGAAATACCTTTTCTCCTAAAATAATCTGCGGCAAGATACATTATCTTTTGCGGCGCGCCTCCACATTTGATGGGCGTTGTAGGCAAAGTGAACAGCGCATTTCCTCCTTTAAAGCTCTGAAGAGATTTCCACGTAAACTCGGGATCTATATAGTTACTGCAAACAATACCCGTTTTCACCGCCTCTTCTAAACCTTCTACCAGAGAAAGATTATTCACCAGCCCAGGTGCAACCACGAGATATTCGTAAGAATAACTCGTGCCATTATCTGCAGAAATCTTGTTTTGTTCGGGATGAATTTCTGTAACCTTGTTTTTAAGCCAGGTTACACCATTGGGAATTAAATCTTTTGTCTGTCTTGCTGTGTCTTTAAAATCGTAAGTTCCAGCTCCTACGAGAGTCCACGCTGGTTGGTAATAATGTTTCTCGGAAGGGTCTATGATGAGAACATTGAGGGATTCATTGGTATTTATGAGAGAAGCAGCAGTCATAATTCCTCCTGTTCCTGCTCCGATAATGATGATTTGAAAATGATTTTCCATAGCCAGACTTTTTGATGATTTGTAAAGCTAAATAATCTGATAAAAACAGTAAGTAACATTTGTTACATAAGCTAAAAACTAAGCATAAAATATAAAATAATTTAAAAATAAACTCAAAATACCTCAATATTAACAACAGTCATCAAATAATATTGTAAAAAAGAGACTGATTCAAAATTGAATCAGTCTCTTACGATTAGATTTTTACTGAAAATATATTAGTGGGGCAATTTATCCCTCAAATATCCATAGACCCAAGTTCCAAAAATGGCACTCAGCAAAGTAACTCCAACAGCCAATGCACCTGTTCCAATCTGTGCGAAAAGAGGTCCCGGACAGGCACCCGTCATTGCCCAGCCAAATCCAAAAATCAGCCCGCCATAGATTTGTCCTTTGTTAAATTTCTTCGGTGTAATTGAAATCCTTTCCCCGTAAATTGTTTTGATGTTGAATTTCTTAATAATAAACACTGAAATCATTCCTGTAAGAACTGCACTACCGATTACGCCGTACATAAAAAACGACTGCAAACGGAACATCTCCTGAATCCTGAACCAGCTGATGATTTCTGCTTTTACAAATACAATCCCAAATACAATTCCTACCAAAAGGTATTTAAGATTGTAATACCATTTGTGAGTAAGATGACTTTCGTTGGTGCAAACGCTGTCCTGATGACGTATATCTTTTTCTGTTGCCATATTTTTTTAAATTAAAGTGAAAGAATTATCGGCAAAATCACGTTCGCCATTAGAAAACCTCCTGCCATAAAGCATATTGTGGCAATAAGTGATGGTAACTGCAAATTTGCCAATCCCATAATGGCGTGTCCACTGGTACAACCACCTGCATAACGGGTTCCGAAACCTACCAAAAATCCACCGACAACCATAGTAATGAAACCTTTTATCGTTAAAAGACTCGCAAAATTCATCAATTGAGCAGGAACGAGATTGCTGTAATCGGTAATTCCGTAGGTTGCAAGTTCGGCTTTCAGATTCGGATTAATCGATAATTCTCCAGGATTCATAAGGAATTGAGATGCGACAACTCCACCGAGCAAAATCCCAAAAACGAAAAACAAATTCCAGAGTTCTTTTTTCCAGTCGTATTTGAAAAAAATAATGTTGGCTGGAATACACGCTGCGCAAATATGCCTTAAAGATGAACTGATTCCAAAAGATTTGTTACCCAGTATCAGCAAAGCCGGAACTGTAAGCCCTATTAACGGACCCGCAATATACCACGGCCAGGGTTGTTTTATAACTTCTATCATTTTAATTAATTTATTTCAAAAATATATGTTTAAGATTACATATACGGTTACTTTTGTTACAGAGCAGTTTATTTCTCTTTTCTAAAATACAAAATAGATTTTTCGAATAAAAATAACTGAATTCTTTTATTGAGAATCAGCGAACCTGGATGCAATAATTTTCCGACAAACTCACGCTGCAAAAGATGCTCAAAAGCTACATTAAAAGCTCTCTTACAATAATGTAAATTCCCATTATTAAGATGAACCAGCCGAAAGCAGGTTTGAGTTTTCTACCGTCTATTTTTTTTGACAATTGTGCTCCTATAATAATCCCCACTATGGAAATGGATGAGACCGTTGCAAGTAGTTTCCAGTTGATCGGGACGTTGTGCATTGAAGTGAAAAATCCGATAAGGGAATTCAGGGAAATGATGACAAGCGAGGTACCGATGGCTACCTTCATTGGTGTCTTGAGCAAATTGACGAGTGCAGGAATAATCATAAAGCCACCACCCGCACCGACCAAACCAGTAAGCACCCCGACAACCGACCCTTGCCCTGCTGCCAAAAGATTGTTATTTTTATTAAAATGAATCGATTCTATCTGCGGCGCTACTCTACTTTGAATCATTTTGTACGATGCGAGAATCATTAATAATGCAAAAATCAGAAGTAATAAGATATCTTTGGTAACCACTAAAGTACTGATTGTAAGAACTTCATCAGGAATCAGAGGCAAAATAAAATTTCTGGTCAAAAAAATAGATATTATTGACGGGACACCAAAAACCAAAGCTGTTTTTATATTAACCAGCCCTTTCTTAAAGTAGGAAAATGAACCTACCACACTGCTGATTCCAACTATGAAAAGTGAATATTCTGTGGCTACGAAGGCATCTATACCAAAGAGATATACTAAGACAGGCACAGTAAGAATACTTCCCCCTCCTCCTATCAGCCCTAAGGAAATACCAATAAATATTGCGGCAATGTATCCGAAAATTTCCATCTCTTTAATTTTATATGACAAAAATGGATATTTCTATTTTACTGCACCGCTACTTTTGTTACATAAGAAAATTTTAGTTCAGATCTGAAAAAATAATTTTGTTTCTTCCCAATTTCACTTTTCCAGAATCTTCCAATTGCTTTAGAAGTCGGGAAACAACAACTCTTACTGTTCCAAGTTCATTCGCAAGCTGCTCGTGAGTAACGACTATAGTATTTGAATTTGCTATTTCTGCTTTTTTAGTAAGAAGATTTAGTAGTCGCTCATCTACCTTTTTAAAAGCTATAGCATTAATAATATCCAGTAATTCTTCAAAGCGTTTGTGATATAGTCTGAAAATATAGTCCAGCCATTCCGGATATTCTTTGATAAAGAGCGAAACCTTTTCTACAGGTAAGAAAAGTATCTCGGAATCTTCTTCAACTTCTGCCTTTACAATACTCTTTTCATTATGCATTCCACCAAGAAAAGACATAATGCAGCTTTCACCTGCTTTAATATAGTATAATAATATTTCTCTTCCATCTTCTTCCGTTCGTATTACTTTCAACAATCCCTTCATTACAAGTGGTATAGATCGGATCGAAGCATTTTCATCTAAAATGATTTCACCTTCCCGGTAGGTTTTTATATTACCATTTTGGTAAAGCTTATCAAGTAATTCCTGTGAAGAAATGACATCGGAAGAAAATTCAGTATGTTCCATTGCAAAAATATTTCTTCTAATATAATATATTTCTTCTGAATATAAACCGTCAATATGTAACCTAGAACATTTTATTTTGTTGCAAATTACTAATAGATAAAAAATCTATTTCAAACTTAATTTGTAAATTTGGTATTGTTAGCTATTGTAGGCATAAGATAAATTTTGAATAAGATATGAATAAAGATAAACCAAATCATACCAGTGAACATTTGGCAAATGAAAGAACATTTCTTGCGTGGATGCGAACATCGATAGCATTGATGGGTTTCGGATTCATACTAGTTAAATTTTCCCTATTTCTTAAGCAGATACCTTTAGTTGCAGAAGCTAAAAACACAGTGCACGCTCAAAATGGACATTCCAGTCTTGTAGGGATTGTAATTGTCATTGTTGGAGCTATAGTTTTATTATTTTCATATATTAATTACTACAATAACAAAAAACGTATTAATAATAATACATTTTACGAGAACAACATTTTCTTGCTCATAGTCACCACTGTTTTATTTTTGCTGAGCATTTTTTTAATACATTACTTATTAAATAACATATAAATGATACTCACAGATTTCAATTAATTAGCTATTATAAATCAATAAAAATCGAAAGAGTGTTTCACATAGATGATGGGAAAACGCAGTCCGATTTCCTTGAAATTAAGGTTTTTTCCAGAGTTCAGTAGATAATCTTTATTATTACAATTATCAAGAATCCTTCAGCAAAAATGAGTTACCTAAAAAATTACAACAATTTCCTTATTAGTAAATTTTTGCTTCAATTCCATCATATCCTCACTGACTTTTTTATCAAGTATTTTCGCATAATGCTGTGTTGTCTTAATGCTCTTGTGACCTAGCATTTTACTAACACTTTCAATGGAAACCCCATTAGATAAAGTTATCGTTGTTGCAAAGGTATGTCGTGCAATATGATAGGTCAATTCTTTGTTAATTCCGCACAGGTCGGCAATCTCCTTAAGATATGCATTCATCTTTTGATTACTCAGAATAGGCAGCAACTTTCCATTATTAAGACATACTGGATGATTTTTGTATTTTTCAATAATTTTCTCTGTTTGAGAAAGTAAGGGAATATTAGAAGTAGTTTTAGTTTTCTGACGTTTTGTATAAATCCATTGAGAGCCATCAAGTCCCAAATTGATATTTTGATATGTTAGTTTTTGAGTATCAATGTACGCTAGTCCGGTGAAACAGCTGAACAGAAAAATATCTCTTACCAAAGACAATCTCTCATTTTTAAAATCTTTGGCAAAAAGTACTTCTATCTCCTTTTCATTAAGGAACATTCTTGTCACTTCATTAAACTTAGAATGATAGTTCATAAAAGGATCTCTTTCCATCCATCCATTTGCAAGACAGATACGTATAATCTTACCAAAATTCTTGATATATTTTACTGCAGAATTATTATTACAGGATCTTTCAGTCCTTAAAAAAAATTCAAAATCGTTTAGAAAAGCATAATCGATCTTTTTTATTTCAATGTCGGTAATACTATATTTCCATTTCAAAAAATCTTTGGTATGTTTCAGACAGGTCTTATAACGGGTTAACGTTCCTTGGGCAAATTCTTTGTCTATAAGTTTCTCCATTCGATCATTATGATCCTGAAAAACGGGAATGAGTGTTCGGGTTATTCTACCTCTACCTACTAACTTATTCTTAATAGCCTCAGAAGTTACGGCTTCCTTATCTCTGATTAATTCGTGATAGGTATCGTAAACTTTTTGCTCAAATGTTTTCAAATAATAATTAAGGGATCTGCATTCTTCCGAAGAGCCACTAACCTTCTGCATTGCAGAATTCCATTTCGTAGGCTTTACTGTACGCTTTGTGCTTATTTCGGTTATTTTGCCGTCGATGGTAATCCGCAAATAAATAGGAGACTCTCCTACAGAATTGATTTTCGATTTCTTCACATAGAAAAGTAAATTGAATGTCTTGTTCATATCGTTTAGCTTTTGAGATTTAAAATTAACCTTAGTAAAAACTTAACACAAGATGTTCAGTTGCTGAACCAGCTGCTGAAAAGGGTTTGTCTGAATTTCCAGTGACCTTTTTAACCTATTTCAACAGGTCACTGAATAGGTCACTTTCAGATTATGCTTTTTTAGTTCTCTTTGAACAGACATAAAACAAAAAAAGCTTTAAAACATACGTTTTAAAGCTTTTTGTACTACTTTGATATTGTAGTTGCGATCCGGACGGGACTCGAACCCGCGACCTCCGCCGTGACAGGGCGGCATTCTAACCAGCTGAACTACCGGATCAATTTTTTTAAAAGTAATTGAAAAACTTTATGCGATCCGGACGGGACTCGAACCCGCGACCTCCGCCGTGACAGGGCGGCATTCTAACCAGCTGAACTACCGGATCATGTTTTTTGTGAAAGAACGTCGTTTCTTTTTCGTGGTTGCAAAATTACACCTTTTTTTATTACCTGCAAATTATTTTCAAAAAAAATGCCTCCCAATCGTGGAAGGCATTCATTATCAAACTTATTTTTTTA
The DNA here is from genome assembly GCF_003815715.1 of Chryseobacterium sp. G0162. Lineage (NCBI taxonomy): Bacteria > Pseudomonadati > Bacteroidota > Flavobacteriia > Flavobacteriales > Weeksellaceae > Chryseobacterium > Chryseobacterium sp. G0162. The sequence continues at coordinate 1,220,773 of NZ_CP033922.1, forward strand.
TAAGTGAGCGCTTAGTTTTTCAGCGATTACCTCTTTTGGAGCTACACCTACTAATTTATCTACTACTTCTCCATTCTTAAAAATAAGAACGGTAGGGATATTTCTAATACCATACTGCATTGAAATCTCCTGGTTGTTGTCAACATCCACTTTCCCCACTACTGCTTTCCCTTCAAAATCTGATGCTACTTCTTCGATGATTGGTCCTAACGTTCTGCAAGGTCCACACCATACTGCCCAGAAGTCTACTAAAACTGGTTTATCTGATTTTAAAACCGTATCCTGGAATGAGCTGTCTGTAATTTCTAAAGCCATTTTGTTTCTTTTATTTTAATTAATATTATTTTTCTTTTTCAATTCTATTGAGTGTTCAAAATTACGACTTTTACATCATAAGACTATCTATGCTCAACATTAGTTTTTTCTATAGCATAGTCTTTTGAAATCTCTTTTAAAGCATCCACTAATGCATCTATATCAGCTTTTGTAGTCATATGACTGAAAGAGATACGTAATGGCGTACAATGATCCATTTCATCCTCTGAAAGTACCATCATCATAACCATTGATGGTTTAGATGCTCCGGAAGAACATGCGCTTCCCTGAGAAATAGCAATCCCTTTCATATCCAGTTGAAGACCGATTAACGGGTTTTTATATGGCAATAAAGCACTTAAAACCGTATAAAGACTGTTTTCTTTTTCAGCACTTCTTCCATTGAATTTTATCCCTCCAACTTCAGCAGATAATCTTTCAATAGCGTAATCCTTGATTTCCTGCATGTGCTGGGTATATTCATTCATATGATCCAGAGAAAGCTCTAAAGCTTTACCCAATCCTACAATACCACAAACATTTTCAGTTCCTGCTCTCAGACTTCTTTCCTGAGGTCCTCCGGTAATAATTCCTTTTAAACCTGTTGATTTTCTGATGTAAGCAAAGCCTGAACCTTTTGGTCCATGAAACTTGTGGGCACTACATGAAGCAAAATCTACAGGAATATCTGAGAAATCAAGATTCATGTGAGCCATCGTTTGCACAGTATCCGAATGGAAAAGAGCATTATGCGCCTTACAAAGCTCAGCTACTTTTTTAAGATCCATAAGGTTACCGATCTCGTTGTTGGCATGCATTAAGCTTACCAAAGTCTTTTTATCTGAAGCTTTTAATAATTCTTCTAGTTTATTAAGATCAATATCTCCTTTTTCATTAGGACGGATATAATTTACTTCTACCCCTTTTCTCGCTTTCATATCCAGGATACTTTCAGAAACACATTTATGTTCCAAAGGCGAGCTGATAATTCTCTCTACTCCAAGGTGTTCTACCGAGGATTTGATAATCATATTGTTGGATTCTGTTCCACAGGAAGTAAAAATGATCTCAGCAGGAGTTACATGAAGATAGTCTGCAACCTGTCTTCTTACATTTTCAATAAGGATTTTGGCTTCCTGTCCAAAGCTATGAGTTGAAGACGGGTTTCCGAAGTTCATCTTCATCGTACCAACCATTGCATCTATAACTTCTTCTGCAAGAGGAGTGGTTGCGGCATTATCTAAATATATTTTATCCATTATTATTTTGAATATTTTAATTCTACGGAGGTAAACTGGTAATTTGCAGGAACAGCAAAAACGAACCAAGGATTGGAAAGTACCTGAATTTCCATTCCACCGGAAGGTTCTCCAGCCGGAACTTCTACATACAGGACATTATTCTTTACAGATACCCCTTTAATTTCATTGATACTATGGCTACCTGATCTGAAACTCCCAAGATTGTATACAATAACTTTCTTGTCTTTAGGGAATTTCGGATAATTGGATGCAGCATCCTTTCCTTCTTCTATCACTTGAAAACCTACTTTTCCCAAAGCAAGATATTCTTTTTCATCTTTAATGATCCTGAAACCTGGCTGCTCGGCACCCCCTTGAGAGTTGGTTACCAGAAGTTCTGCTTTCTGCTGCATATCAGACAATTTTTGTTGAGATGTTGTTGTACCTGCACAGCTCATCAGGATCGCTGTACATGCCATTAACAGACTTTTCATTTTTTTCACTTTTATCACCCAAAATTAGTGAAAAAATTGGTAATGTCCCTCATTTGCCCATTTCAACATTGGCTTATCCCCGGAAGTATCACCAAATGCAATAATTTTGTCATATCTGGAATCGTTAATTTCTTCTTTTATCCGCACCAGTTTTTCTTTACCGTTACAATTTTTTCCAATGAAGTTTCCCGTGAAGACCCCGTTCTTGAACTCAGCCCGTGTAGAAACAAGCTGCATTTTTAATACTTCAGCAAAAGGTTTTACCCAGATATCCAAAGAAGCAGTTACCAATAAACTTTTTGTATGATCCCTATCGATATTTTGAATAAAATCCAGTGCATTTTCCCTTACGATTCTGGGATAATGCAATTCAAAGAACTGCTTGGATTTCAATTCTATCTTCTCCTGGGTCTGTCCTTTTAAGATAGATCCGATAAAGCTTTTCTTCACTTTTTCAGTTTCTGCCAATTTAAGCTTCAATAGGATAAAAAGCGGTACATGCTTTAAAAATTGTATTCTATATTTTGTAGAATCGTAAAATTTAAGATACATAAACATAGTATCCTTATACGTCAGGGTTCCGTCAAAATCAAAACAATACAACTTTTTCATTTTTTTTAAAGCTTTAACTTTTTAAATATAAATTCAGGGATATTCCTGATAATCATCATGATAATACTCCAAATCGGCAAAACATATGCCACATTCTTCTGTTTTTTGAACGCTTTATAAATACAAGCTGCTGCCTGCTTGGGCGTTGCCGTTAATTTAGGATTTAAGGGCAGACCTTCTGTCATTTTAGTCGCCATAAACCCAGGTTTTATCGTCAGTACATGTACTTTTTTACTAAAAAGATAATTTCTGAGTCCACTCAGATACGCTGTAAAAGCAGCCTTTGCACTTCCGTAAATAAAATTACTCTGTCTTCCACGATCTCCTGCCACTGATGAAAGTCCGATGATTGTTCCCGATCTTCTGCTTTCAAATTTATGGGCAAAATAATTCATTACCGGAATCAGTTTAGAGTAATTGATATTAATGATACGTTCTGTATTCTTATTATCATACAATCCTTCCTCTGTTCCTTCACCCAAATATCCTACGGCACAAAATAATACATTTGAATTGATATAATCAAATCTGTTATAATCTATTTCTTTCATCAGATCCAGTTCTATTACTTCGGACTGTTGCAGAAATTTCACATCAATATGTCTTGCAAACCTTTCTGTAGTTTCTTTATTTGAGGTAAAAAGATAGATTTTTTCAAACTTTTCTCCTTCCTGAAGTGCTTTTTCCACAAAAGCCTGTGCCACTTCAGATGTACTTCCCAGAACTATCATTATGAATTGTTGTTTAAGATTCTTTTGTGCTGTAAAGACACAAATTTAGGACTTCTAATATTTTTCAGGTAATTAGTTAATGAAGATCTGCTCATGCTGTCTTTAGTAAGATAAATTCTTCCTCCGAACTCCTGAACAATACTATCTAACTGGTCTACCAGCTTTTTCAGTTTTGAATTGACTTTAAAATCCAGCGCCAATGTATACCCTTCCACAGGGAAAGAATTGTAAGCCTCCGGATTATTCTTTCCGAAAAGTTTCAACACCGCTAAGAATGAACCGTTCCCACTATTAGCAATCGTTTCAAGAATTCTCTTCATTCCTTCTTTTCCTGCTTCTTTCGGAATCACCATCTGATATTGTATGAAACCGGATTTACCATAGATCTTATTCCATTCATTGATGGCATCCAAAGGATAGAAAAACGTTTCGTAATCAATGAAGTTCTTGACTTCTTTTTTGGATTGTTTTTTATAATACAGCCAGTTAAAAATCTTTACCGTCAGGGCATTCAATACAAATCCCGGAAAATAAAAAGGAACAGTAGGCTGTAATTTTTTCTTTAATCTTAAGGGAGTTTTTCCCATACTCTGAGGCAATTCATGCTGGAAAGCATGCTCTCCCCTCATCAGAATACTCCTTCCGATGTTTTTTCCTTTCTGAAGGCAATCAATCCACGCTACGGTATACGTCCAGCTTTCACTTTCGTCAAACAGCTTAAAAATCTCATCAAGATTTTCTGCTTTGATGCTCTCCTGGCGGATATAAGCAGATTCTATATTTTTAAGCTTAAATTTTGCGGTCAGAATGATTCCTGTAAGTCCCATTCCACCAATCGTAGCCCAAAACTTTTCTGAATTTTCTTCTCTTGAACAGGTAATGATCTCCCCATTCTCAACCATCAGTTTAAACTCAATCACATATTCTGAAAAACAACCTTCTGCATGGTGATTCTTTCCATGTACATCAGAAGCAATAGCTCCTCCCACAGAAACAAATTTTGTCCCTGGAGTTACATATAGGAAATATCCTTGTGGAACTGATATTTCAAGTACATCCGAAAGCAATACCCCGGATTCACATTCTATGATCCCGTTCAAACGATCAAAACTGATAAATTTATTTAATTTTTTGGTGGAAAATATACTTTCCCCCAATGAGGCATCTCCATAACATCTTCCGTTTCCTCTTGCGATAACTTCATTGTGGTTGAGTACGAACTCTTTTATATTTTTGAAGCTGTCCTCAGATCTCATTTCTTTTTCCACTACCGGGAAATTGCCCCAGTTTGTAACTTTCTGTGTGAAATTTGGCTTCATTTCTTAAAGTAAATTTGAATTAAAAATGTGGCCACCCAAAGTAATAAAGTAACCTGTATATAACGGTCTCTGTACACAATTTTTGTCGGAGATTCTGTTCTGTTGTACACCAGGGTCTGCTGCAGATATCTTAAAAGAGCAAATACAACAAAAACTACCGTATAAAAAACTCTTTCATGAAATCTTGCCTGCACTTCCGGCGAAAGGGTAAACATCAGATAACAAACAATTGCCAGTGTGATGGATATGGATAATGCAATGTCCGCAAACTGTACATTATAACCATCCAGGGCCTTTCTAGTTTTTCCTGAAACCTGAGCATTAATAAGTTCACCTCTCCTCTTTCCGATGGCTAATACCAATGCCAGTACAAAAGTCAGTAAGATTGCCCATTGGGAAATACTGATTCCGGTAATGTAACCACCTGCCAGAACACGCAGTACAAATCCTATGGCAATGATAAAGATATCAATGATCGGAACATGCTTCAATCTGAATGTATATGCAAGATTCATCATCACATAAAAAGCGATAATCGTTGCAAATTTCCATAACGGCTGATGGAAATACAGTTGTGCAAAGCCAACAAAAGCAATATCTGCAATCAAAAGCCCAATAAGGATTCCTATGGCCGTAGATTTTGAAATGGCACCACTCGCCAGCGGGCGTCTTCTTTTTTCAGGATGTTTCCTATCTGCCTCAATGTCATTATAATCATTCAGAATATAAACAACGCTTGCTGCAAATGAGAAGATGATAAAAGCAAAGATACTTTTGGTAAGTAAATCAAAATTGGTAATGTTACCGGAGAAAAATAGAGGGACAAATACAAAAAGGTTTTTCACCCATTGCTCCACCCGGAGCAGCTTTAAATATTTTTTCATTTATGTTATTTCAATTACAAAAATAATAAATTCAAAATTGACAGGTATAAAAATACAAAAAAAACCGCCGGGGCGGTCTTTTACGAAAATATTTATATATTAAATTAATTACTGCCCTTGCTTGGCATCATTAATCATTTTCTCATTTGCAGTAATAGCAAATTCAACTCTTCTGTTTTTAGCTCTTCCTTCGTCTGTATCGTTGCTTGCAACCGGCATGTTTTTACCTTCACCTTTTGTGAACATTCTGCTTCCTGCCAATCCTTTTCCTACTAAGTAAGCTTTTACAGCATCTGCTCTTCTTTGAGAAAGGGCCATGTTGTAAGCATCCTTACCTACGCTGTCTGTGTGTCCGTAGATATTAATGTTAGTATCAGGATTATCAGCCAATACTTTAGCTAATTTATCTAAGTTACTTTGCGCTACAGAAGTAAGATTTGAAGAGTCGAAAGCGAAGTTTACGATACTTTCATTCATCGTAACTTTAATACCATCCCCTACTCTTTCTACCTGAGCACCTGGTAAAGTTTCTTTAATATCTTTTGCCTGCTTATCCATTTTGTTACCGATAACGTTACCTGCAACACCACCGATAATACCACCTAGTACAGCACCAATAGCACCGTTACCTCCTTTTCCTACATTATTTCCAAGAATACCACCTAGCACAGCTCCTGAAGCTACCCCTACAGCAGTACCTCTTTGTTGGTGATTTGAATTTTGAACGGCTTCACAACTTGTCAATAATAATGCTGATGACAAGAAAAGAGCTCCTACGTATGTTTTAGTAAATTTCATTTTTTTAATCTTTTATGTTATTTAAATTATTTCATTCCAGTTCTTTCGAAGTTGTAAACTACTTTTACACTTCCTCCTTCAAATGGAACGTCTTGCTGAAGAGAAAACTGATCTGTGCTTTGGTTGATTACCGATAAAGTATACCCTGCAATATTCTGTTTTGCTTTTGTACCTGCAAGAACTTTTTTAAACATAAATGTATCACCATTCTTTATTTCAAACTTGATAGGCTGTGTAATGGCTGGACAGCTTCCTCCTCCGTTCAGGGTATAAGCGCCTGTCCAGTTGTTCGGAATCAATCTCCAGTGGCTTCCTACGAAACACTGCGCATCTGCCCCTTCGTCAAAAGGCTTAATTTTATAACCTTTGTCGTAGTCTATGCTCACAATCTGCCAGTCTCCTTTTAATTTAAGGAAGTCAGCTCTTTGATTCTGAGATGTAGCTGCGTTATTCACAGAGGAACAAGACACTGCAAAAAGTGATGTTCCTAACATCCCTGCAAGTAGTAACTTTTTCATTTTGTTGTTTATTATTTTGTTACATTAAAGTTACAAAAAACCGTGCCAAAATTGTATTTAAAAAATAAAAAAGTCCGAAAAATTTCGGACTCTTTTATTAGCTATTTAAAAATGAATATTTTAACATTTTTGCTGAAGAAAACAAAAACAGCATCTTATCGTAGTTCACCATTGATATCTCCAACTTCTCCATTCATAAAATGGATATCATAATCATTTATAAATAATTATTTTCTAACAGCTTTACTTGCTTTTTTAATCACTTTAACACCAGGAGCTTTGCTTCCGTTATAGAAATTATTATAAGCGTATTCAGCGGCTTTTTTTACGTCTATAACACCTCCTGCAGCAGAAAAATCAGTAAAACCATTCGCTGAGCTCGGATTACTCGATTTTTTCAATGATTCAATGATCTGATCAGGTTTAAGGTTGGGCATATAAGCCAGCAGAACTGCTGCAGCTCCTGATACTACAGGAGAAGCCATCGATGTTCCATCCAGATACTCATACTTACTTCCTTTCACCGTTGAATAGATTCTTTCTCCCGGAGCAAAAACATCTACCATTTTCTTATTGAAGTTGGAGAAACTTGCTCTAAGGGCATTATTATCATTTGTACTTGCTCCTACTACAATTACGTTATTGACAAATGGTTTTTCATCATTAACATTTTTATAGTTGGTAGGATATGCTAAATGTTCTGCTACATCTTCATTCTCATTACCGGCTGCTTTTACCAAAAGAACTCCTTTATCCTCAGCATATTTAAACGCATCCCAAACTACATTTTTACCTGGAGAAACCGGCTTACCAAAACTCATATTCAGGATTTTAGCACCATTATCTACGGCGTATCTGATTGCATTGGCAACGTCTTTATCTCTTTCATCTCCATCAGGCACAGCTCTTACAGTCATAATTTTAGCTACTCTTGAAGCAATCCCATGTTGAATTTCTTTTCCTTGTGGAAGTCCTGCAATAATTCCAGCTACGTGGGTTCCGTGTTCTGCATCAGGTCCTTCGTAATGATTGTTTCCGTAATTCTTTTCAGAATAATCATCATAGTTATCTCCTACGATTTCTTTTCTCGGATCATATGAAAGGTCATATTGTTTTGCTGCCGGTGCAAAATGATCAATCGCTTCTTTCATATCTTTTTTCATCCTCTCTTCAAATTCAGCAGAGGATTTTCCTTTAAAATCCGGACTTTGAGAAACCTGGCTTAAAACCTCCAAAGCAACAGCATCCTTTTGATCCGTAGGCTTCTTAATGGCTGCAATATTTTCTGCCGTTACTGGTTTTCCAGCCAACAGCTTCACCATATTAGGGATCAGCTCATTAATCATAGAATAAGTTCTGAAATTTTGCTGAGATTCCACACTTTTCTTTGTGAAAAGATCTTTAGCTTTCATATACATGGCAAAGTCTTCCGGCATTTTAGCCTGATTAGCTTTGTTCTTTGCAGAGTCATCTCCTTCAAAAAGAGGTTTGTATTTGGCTACAACTCTTGTTACTTCCATGTTATCGATGTCAATATCACCATTTTTCCCTCCAATAAAGTTCCAACCGTGAATGTCATCGATATATCCGTTTCCATCATCATCTTTTCCGTTTCCAGGTATTTCATTAGGATTTCTCCACATATTTTTCACCAATCCCGGATGATCTACCTGAACGCCACTATCCAACACTCCAACGACTACCGTTTTAGGCTTTAATCCTTTTGATTCCAGATATTTATATGCATTTTCAGTATTGACACCATATACTTTTGAAGTTGCAAAATCTTTGTGATACCACATCATCAGATTTTTATCTTCATTCGGGTCAACACTTTTAGCTTTTGACTCCTGTGCAAAGGAGAATCCAAAACCCGTCAAAAAAACTGCAGCTAATAATACCTTTTTCATATATTGATATTTGTTTAAAGTCATATACAACCGTCATCTGTTTTTGTAATCTATACTGATAGTGACGATCCTATATTAATGTTTTATATTTTTTATGTAAACAAGCGATTCAGGACCTTTGTTACAGATAAGATCCAGAACCGATAAATCTTCCAAAAAACCTAATTTGTCTGAAAAGGTCTGATAATAACTTTCCATTTCAAATTCTGAAGGATGTTTTGCAGAAAATTTTTCTCTGAAACTGACTCCTTCCGGATTTTTGATATATTCTTCATTCAAAGAGTGTGCCTTTTCTGTTTTCAGTATCTGTTGGATGATTTCTAACCCTTTAAGGTTAAAATCCAAAAGAAACTTTTCTTTCAGGTCGAAGATCTTTCTGAATTTATCTTCATAGTACTCAAAATAAGGAGAACTCTGATAGGCTGTCTGAATTGATTTCCAGTGAAGTGTTCTCCAATCTTCCCTGTAAGAAATCTCAATATCTTTAAATGCTCTTTTCCCGTTATGATTGATGGGAATTATAAGAGATAATTTTCCGTTAGCCCCATAGATATTGGTTCTGTTTCTATAGGTTTGCTTCGGAAAGTTTTCAAACTGTTCCAATACAATTTCATTTTCAGCGTCTAAAAACACTGAAAACCATGAAACCGGTGGCATGTAAAATACCGGCAATAAAACATTCTTCATATTCATAATGCAAAAATGAAGTATTTTTTCAAATACTTCATTCTATTTTAAGTTTAATTTTATTTATAGTTCGTCTTCTGTCTTATTCTTTCTGAATAATTTCACGAAATACTCCCAACCGAAGAATAATATTAAAATCATAGCTGCAATCCACCAGTATGAAGTTTTATTAGCTTCTCCTGTATTGGTTGCTTTAAACATTCTGTCCCAACGGATCTTGAACGGTGCCTGATAAGTAGAGCTGCTGTCTGCAAAAGCTCCCTGAAGACTCATCCATGTAAACATTGGTTTTCCAACAATATTTTCTTCCGGAACAAAACCAAAGAACCTTGCATCTAATGAAGCATCTCTGTTATCCCCTACCATCATGTAGTAATCTTGCTGGATGGTATATTGGTTCGCTTCTTTTCCGTTGATAAAGATTTTCCCGTTTTTCTTTTCTAAGCTGTTGTGCTCATATTCCGAAATAATCCACTGGAACATTGGAAGGGTTTCGTTGTTGATCGCTACCACATCTCCTTTTTTAGGAATTCTTACCGGACCATACCAATCCTGGTTCCAAGGTTTATTAACAGGGAAAATAGACTGTGTTGTATCGATTTTAGTTCTGGCTTCGTCTCTATAAGCTATTGCAGCTTCACCTTTCACCGAAACATCTTCTTTCATGTCTACAACATGAGGAAGCTCTTTAATATCTTTCGCAATTTTATCTGTCAGCCCCTGGAAACCATAGATAAATCCACCATTATTCTGCTGCACTTCCTGTACCGGTAAAAATCCATAGGCTTTGTATAATGTAGGAATGTCTAACTGGCTATCAGTAGTTACAATATACCTGTGCTGTACTTCCTGATCTCCTAAAACTGTTTCCGGTTTTCCGTTGACGAAAAGTCTTCCGGCTCTCATTTCAAAAGTATCACCTGCTGTAGCCACACATCTTTTTACATAAGGATCTTTTCTGTCGATTGCCGTGTGAACTGAATCCTGAGGATAGTTGAACACTACTACATCATTTTTCTGCGGCTTATTGAACTGTAAAATTCTTGTATAAGGTAATTTTACTCCGTCTACATAAGATTTAGGATCATCTTTAGGGTTTCCTTTCTGTCCTGTATCCATGATTGTTCCCTGAAGGAAAGGTATTGCTAAAGGACGCATTGGAAGTCTGTATCCATAGCTCCATTTGTTTACGAAAAGAAAGTCTCCTACTAATAAGGTTCTCTCCATGGAACCTGTAGGAATCCCAAATGGCTGCGTTACAAAAACGTGAATAATCGTTGCAAATACTACTGCAAAAGTAATAGATCCCAGAAATGTATCTTTCTTTTTGGCTTCCTTTTCTTCATCAGTAAGAAACAGGTCATTTGCATTTTCATCTTCCAATTCTACATCTTTAGAATAGTTGATGGTTGCCATATAGATGAACGGAAGAATCACTGTAAGGATCTGATCCTTGAAAAGCGTTTTTCCAAACTTCTTTACTAAATAAAGATGGAAAACAGACATCATGATTGGCCCTACAATCGGTAGATACGAAAGGATTGCCCACCATTTCGGATGTTTTGTTTCTTTTAAAATGATAAAATAGTTATAAAAAGGTATAAATGCAAATAAAGGACTATACCCCATTTTCTTAAACAACTTCCATGTTGAAATCCCCATTAATACGGATAAAATGAGGACATACACTGTATACGTTAAAAAATAATTCATAATTTTTTTGTGCCTATTCTTATGATATAAATGATAAATGATGAGTAATAAATGATAACAGCTTTTCCGCTATTGACAATTCACTATTCATCATTTTCATATTGGTCTGCAATTTACAGAATTTGTTACAATTAAAGCCCTAAAACATCCTTCATTCCGAAGTTTCCTTTTTTGTCTTTGATCCATTCGGCAGCAACTACTGCTCCTAATGCAAAGCCATTTCGGTTGAATGCGGTATGCTTGATCTCAATTTCATCCACTTCACTTCTATAGAAAACACTGTGTGTTCCTGGAACTTCGTCTTCACGAACAGCGAAAATCCCCAGTTGGTTACCTTCTGTTTCTTCCAGTTTCCAGGCGTCAAATTTTGGATTATTATTAATGATCCCTTCTGCTATAGAAATTGCAGTTCCGCTTGGGGCATCTTTTTTATGGATATGGTGAATTTCTTCCAACTGACAAGAATATTCATTAACATTCTTCATTAGATCAGCCAGCTTTTCGTTCAAAGCAAAAAATAAATTAACGCCTAAACTAAAGTTTGAACCATATAAAAAGGCAGTATCATTATCTACAGCCAGTTTTTCAATTTCAGCTTTTTTCTCCAGCCATCCTGTTGTTCCGCAAATTACCGGAATTTTATTTTCAAGGCAAGCTTTAATATTGTCATAGGCAACTTCCGGTAAGGAAAATTCAATAACAACATCCGGATTGTTAAGATTTTCAGCAGTTGGGGTTTCCTTCAGGCGAGCCACTACTTCGTGACCTCTTTTCTGTGCGATCTCATCAATGATCTTACCCATTTTACCGTAACCAACTAATGCTATTTTCATGTAATCTTTTTTATTTTGATTGTTACCTTCCACCTTTCTGTATCCTGTATGTATTGTCTATTAAAATCTATAACTTAAAGCGAATCCTGTTTTGGGTGCATCAAATCCGTATTGATCCTGGATTAATGACGGCTTAAAGGTTAAATCAGGATCATGACGGCTTTCATAGAGATGGGCATCCACTACGGCATCTACGATATTCAATATATAGATCAATCCTGTAATGGCAATGGCGTAATCTCTTTGTCTTTTCGCTCTGTCCTGAGCATTCCCTAACGCTATTTTATCTAGCCAAGGGCGAGCATCCACGAATTCATTTGGAGTACCGTTTAGCTTAGCGATATAGTATTCTCTGTATTTCTTGTATTGATTATCATTCCATACTGCAATACCGACTCCTGCTCCTACAGCTCCCCAAACGATTGGAATTTTCCAGTACTTTTTATTATAGAACTGTCCCAAACCTGGCAATACTGCAGAATACAGCCCAGCTCTGGTTGGGTTAAGTTTTACAGTTACCCTGGTAGGACCATTCGCTTTTTCAAGATCTTCGATGATCTTGGATTCTGTTTTGGTTGGTTTTATCAAACGAAGTTCTTCTTTCGTAGGTGTTTGTACCCGAACAGTATCAATAGGTGCAACTTGTGAGTATGCCAATGCAGTAATACACAAGAAAAATGTGAAAAATATTTTCTTCATTTATTTAATATGGGATAAAATATATTCCAGCTCTTCTTCATTTTTGAAGTCCAGAACAATTTTACCTTTTTTACCATTTCCAGAAGCCTTGATCTCCACTTTTACATCCAGGATGTCAGCGATAGTCTTCTGGGCTCTTTTATAGTTATTCGAAAGTTCGGCGTTTGCTTTTTTAGCTGCCGGAGACTTTGGATTTTTTAATGCTGCAGCGGCTTGTTCAGCCTGACGCACATTTAATTTTTCTTTAATGATAAGATCGAATAAAACCTGTTGATCTTCTTCACTTTCAAGACTGATGATTGCTCTACCATGTCCTGCAGAAATTTCACCGCTTCTGATCGCATTCTGAATATCCGGATTCAATCTTAAAAGCCTAATTGAATTGGTAATAGTACTTCTATCTTTCCCTATTCTCTGGCTAAGATTTTCCTGAGTAAGACCGATTTCTTCCAAAAGCCTGTGATAGGTAAGGGCAATTTCGATTGCATCAAGATCTTCTCTCTGGATGTTCTCAACAAGAGCCATCTCAAGAAGCTCCTGGTCATTTACCAAACGAATATAAGCCGGAACCGTTGTTAAACCTGCAATTTTACTTGCTCTGTAACGTCTTTCCCCGGATATGATCTCGAATTTCTCACCGTCTTTTCTTAGGGTAATCGGTTGAATTATCCCTAAATTTTTAATAGACTGTGCTAATTCCTCTAGTGCTTTTTCATCAAAATAAGTTCTCGGCTGCGTTGGGTTCGGATATATATCTTCAAGCGCAACTTCTACAATATTTCCCACAAACTTATCTGCCCCCTCATCGGTAGCAGAGTTTACAGTTGCTTTGGATTCTGCACTTAAAATGGCGCCCAAGCCGCGTCCCATAGCTCTTTTTTTGTCCTTCATAGATATAATTGATAAATGATGTTTGTAAAGTGATGGTTACCAATCACTCATTGGCCATTTATTATTAATTTAATTCTTTATTAAGTTTTCGTTCTTTAAAAGAACTTCTTCAGCTAACTGAATATACTGAACTGCCCCTTTACTTTCGGCATCATAGTTCAGGATACTTTCTCCGAAACTCGGAGCTTCACTCAATCTTACGTTTCTGCTGATGATGGTTTCGAAAACCATTTCCGGGAAGTGAAGGTTTACTTCTTCCACTACCTGATTAGACAATCTTAATCTGCTGTCATACATCGTAAGTAGAAGACCTTCTATTCCAAGATCTTTGTTGTGGATCTTCTGAACATTTTTAACGGTGTTCAAAAGTTTTCCAAGTCCTTCTAATGCAAAATATTCACACTGGATCGGGATAATTACAGAATCTGCTGCTGTAAGAGCATTTACTGTAATCAAACCTAAACTCGGTGCACAGTCGATGATAATATAATCATAATCATCTCTTACACTGGCTAAGGCTTTTTTCAGCATATATTCACGATCTTCCTTGTCTACCAATTCGATCTCTGCTGCTACCAGGTCAATATGTGATGGAATAATATCCAGATTCGGCGTTGCCGTTCTTTTGATACACGTTCTTGTATCTGCACTATGCTCCAATAGATTATATGTGGAATACTGAACATCTTCTACTCCCAAACCAGATGTAGCATTGGCCTGAGGATCAGCGTCAATAATCAATATTTTTTTTTCCAATACTCCTAATGCTGCGGCTAAGTTTACGGCAGTGGTCGTTTTTCCTACCCCACCTTTTTGATTAGCTATACCTATGATTTTTGCCATTATTAGAACTTTAAGTTTCAAAAATACACTTTTTTCTTTGCTCCCGATAGATAGAGAAAATCAAAATAGAGTTAAAATATTGTTAATAAGCAATTTAAGTATAAAAAAAATTATCCACAAAAAAAAATCTTTGTGGATAACTATTAAAAATTGATTTTTGATATTAATTATCAAACTTCATGGAGATTGGAAACTTGAAGTAACTTCTCACAAATTCACCTTTTTTATTTTTGGCAGGAATCCAGGTTCCTTTGTTTGAAATTGACTTCACTGTTCTGATTGCCTCATTATTAAAATCGGCATTGGTTCCGTTAGCTTTTACCCCTGAAATTGTTCCATCCATTTCTACAATGAATGTAACCGTAGTTTTTACTATTTCTTCTGATTCAAATCCTGAACCGTCGAAGTTCTTCATGACTTTATTTCTGAAAGAGTCTATTCCGCCTTTAAAACTGGCTTCTACGCCAAGTTCTCCTGACTCCACAATTTTACTTTTATCCACAACTTCCGGAATTACCGGCGGTGGCATATTGATTACCGGTCCCACAGGCGCCGTTGTTGGCACATGTGTATTCGGAGCTACTACATCGCCTTTAAAATTATCCTTAAAACCTGCTACAGCATCATCAGGAATAGGGTCCTTTTTCACATTATCCGGAGCATTTCTTGAGGGTGTAGGAACTGTACTGTCAAATGTTTTTGTATCAGGAGCAGTGGCTGGTTTTACAGGTGCAATGGTTACCGGTGGTGTATCAACAGGTTCATCGGGAATCACCATTGGTGGTGGAAGTTCCCATGGTTGTTCAATTACCTCCGGACCTTTAAAAGCTGATATTACAAATGGTGTAATGGATACAGCAGCCATTAAGCTTGCTCCTATAAAAAGTGCTTTAGTTAATATTCTATCTGATTCGTTTCTTAATACATAAGCACCGTATTCTTTGTTCCGGTGCTCAAAAAGAACTTCGTTGAAGCGAAATTCCTGGTTCTGATTCTGGTGTTTCATCACTATTACTATTTAAACTGTTAAAAAAAGTGATTATTAGTTTTATTAGTTCTTATCGATAAGCAATGTTTCAATATCAAAAGATTTGCCAGAATTTTACCAAAACAACATAATATTATAAAATTTTATGAAAATGTTTAAAATTTAACATTTCAACTATTGAAAATATATCCCTAAAATCCATCGAAGTATTGAATTATGTAAAAATCATCAGTAACATTATTAATGGTATTAATAACGCCAGAGCATTGATCATAATGAGAATTACTGAACTGATCTTTGCTTTTTTATAACTTTTGGCAGCAAAATATATAGCGGCAACACTAAACAGTAAGCTACAAACAACAAATAACATCAGCAGAAAATTACTGCGGATATTTATTGGAAACCCTAAATAAACACTTAGTAACACAGCATATGCTATGGTAAAGTATACGCTAATTACAATATTGTTCATGGTAGATTGAGGTAATTTATTGTTTTCCATCTGATTATATTATAAGTAAATATAAGGGTTTTCAATAACATCAACATTTTGAGAATATATGATTATCCATGCCAAGGTTTAAAACCCTGACATGAAACAAAAAAAAGAGACCATCAAATCTGACAGTCTCTTATTATGTGTATGTTCTAAGAAAATTAGAATAATTCTTTTCTGATGATGTTCTGACTTCTTTCAGGACCTACAGAAACTAAATATACGTTAATTCCTAAATATTTCTCAATAAACTCGATGTATTTCTGAGCGTTATCAGGAAGTTCATCATAGCTTCTTGCTTTTGTGATATCTTCCTCCCATCCTGGTAAATCCTGGTAGATTGGCTCATAGTTGTATAATTTCTCTGTTGACGAAGTAAAGTAATCGATAATTTTTCCGTCTTCAGTTTTGTAATGTGTAACGATTTTAAGGTTTTCAATTCCTGTAAGAACGTCTAGTTTAGTAATGACAAGGTTATTGATTCCGTTAATCATACAAGCGTGCTTTAAAGAAACAAGGTCTAACCAACCTGTTCTTCTTGGTCTCCCTGTAGTTGCTCCGAATTCACCACCGATTTGTCTGATTTTCTCACCCAATTCGTTGTCTAATTCAGATGGGAAAGGTCCGTTTCCTACTCTTGTACAGTATGCTTTTGCTACCCCGATCAGGTTTTGAAGTGATGTTGGTGGAACTCCTGCTCCTGAACAAACTCCTCCTGTAGATGGTGAAGATGAAGTTACGTATGGATAAGTACCGAAGTCGATATCAAGCATTAATGCTTGTGCTCCTTCAAATAAAACGTTTTTACCGTCTCTGATCGCTTCGTTTAGCTCTAATTCAGTATCAACGATTCTGTCCTGAAGCTGTTTTCCGATTTCTAAATATTCGTTATAGATTTCTTCAACGTCTAATGCAGGTTTTCCGTAATATTTTTCAAAAAGAGAATTTTTAACTTTTAAGTTTTTCTCAATTTTATCTCTTAAAATCTCAGGGTTTAATAGGTCAACCATTCTGATTCCGACTCTTGCAATTTTATCTTCATAACAAGGCCCGATTCCTTTTTTGGTTGTTCCGATCTGAGTTCCGCCGTGTTCCTCTTCACGGTAAGTATCCAAAAGGATGTGGTAAGGCATGATGACATGCGCTCTTCTGCTGATAAAAATGTGATCTGTTCTCAAGTTTTTGCTCTCGATCTGACCAACTTCTCTAATAAAAGACTTAGGGTTTACCACTACTCCGTTTGCAATGATACATTTCCCTTTGCATTGAAGAACTCCTGAAGGAAGAAGGTGCAGAACGAATTTTTCTTCACCAACATATACCGTGTGACCAGCGTTATCTCCTCCTTGGAAACGTACTACATAGTCCGATTTTGCTGATAAAACATCCGTGATTTTACCTTTACCTTCATCTCCATACTGAAGACCTACAACTACATAAGTTGACATATTTTACTTTTGTTTTAAGATTCGTGCAAAATTACTTTTAAAAAAAATGACTGCCAAATTATAGGGGATATTTATTTTTAGGTGGGGTGAAAATCATGAGGTTGACATAATAATAAATACATTAAGAATGTCAATACAAATATTTATTACAATATATTTACAAGGAACCTTATAATGATAAAAAAATTAAAATGAAAAACTATTTATTTGAACTTTCTTATGGCAACCGAGTGGATGAGAAACAGTTTATTAATTCTATTCTTAATAATTTTGATAATAAGACTTTAACAGGAGTTACAATGTTTATCAATAATAATATTTACAATCTGGAATTTCTATTATTGTTATATTTCGAAAAAGATGATAAGCTTTTTGATAACTGGTTAGAACAAAATTTCCATCAAAAGAAAAGAGTCTTCAATTATACCCCAACAAAAATAACAGAATTATTACTAGAAAATAGATATAGTATGTTTTCTTTCAGTAAAATTGAAGATATAGAACCGTTTTTAACACATAGTCCTAATCAGTTCTTTTTATATAACTCTAAAGAAGATTATAACAGAATTTGGGGAGGTATAAGTCGTGAATCATATCCAATAATATTTTTATCACACTCATCTCACGATAAAAAACTAATTGATGAAATTTTTAATGAATTACAAAAAGAAGAAATTGAAGCATGGTATGATAAATATCAAATTGATTTCGGAGATAGCATTACTGAAAAAATAAATTCAGGATTAAATAAATCTGATTTAGGAATAATATGCCTATCAAAGAATTTCCTTAATTCTCCTTGGACAAAAAATGAAATGAACTTCTTTATTCAAAAAAGAATAAATTCCGGTAAAAAAAACTTTATTTGTCTCAATATAGATCTAACTCACGATGAAATTCCTCCACTTCTTCAAGACTACCGTTATATTTCTTTAAATAATTCTAACTGGATAAATGATTTAGTAAGTATAATAAAAAAAATAGATACCAAATCATAAAAATATAGATTACATCGTATCTTAACCTTTTTAAAATTAATAAAATCACATAATGCTCCACTTTAAATCCTCATACCTCCCCTCCCCTCACAACAAAGCCTCCCAGCTTTACTCCACCCTATTTTCCCCACAAACAGCAAAAGCCACCCTCCTCATCGTTCATGGCATGCAGGAACACAGCGGAAGATATTCGGAAATAGCGGCGTATTTTGCCAATCATGGCATTGCTGTCCTTACTTATGACCATCTTGGTCACGGAAAATCTGTAAAAGATAAAAATGAGATTGGTTTCTTCCAGGTTGATAAACCGGATGAAAGATTAATTGCTGATGCAGAAATGATGGCAGATCATCTTGCAGCACAATATCCGGATGTTCCGCACTTTATTTTGGGGCATTCCATGGGATCTTTTATTACCCGTTGTCTTCTTCAAAAGGCTAGTCATAAATTTGCAGGAGCTATTATTACCGGAACCAGTGGACCTTTGCCGGGAATTGATGTATTAAGAGGATATTTATTTTTAGCCAATGCTATAGCTCCAAAGCATCGTACTTTTTTAAATTCTGTTTTCACGAAAGTTAACAATAAACATTTTAAGAAAGATAAAGACTTTAGCGATACAAGCTGGATCAGCATTAATCCTAAAAACAGAACAGCTTTTGAACAGGATGAATTGTGTGGAATTCCTTTCACTCACAATGCTTTTTATACGCTGTTTACAGTTTATAAAAGGGCAACTTCAAGAAATTGGGCTTCTTCTATTTCCCCATCATTTCCTTTTCTATTTGTAAGCGGACAGAATGATCCGATTGGTGATTTTGGTAAAGGGGTTACACTTACCATCAATAATTTAAAAAGTGATGGTTTTCAGGATGTGGAGACAAAGATATATCCGGAGATGCGCCATGAGATTTTAAATGAGGAAATACGGGAACAGGTGCTGAGTGAAATTTATGATTGGATGTTGAAACATTGTAAATAAGGTTCTTACTGTTTTTTTCTTGTTATACTTTTGTCTTGAAACAAAAGTATACAAAAGTTCAAGACTGGAATCATCCGCTAAAAATTTAAATATATTCCTAAAATTCCCAAACTCGCATGGATCATTTAATGTAGATTCGATTCAATGGACCAGCCATGCTCAGACAGTGGGAATTTTTTAACGGATTATATTGAAATTTTCTTAACACTCCTAATTCCTAGGTCGATTAAGAAATACAACCTACTTACCAAAGTAGTGAACAAGTATTCAATCTTCTTACCTGCCACTACTTTCAATCCATTCTGAGAAAGGTTTTCGGTAGGTCTCTCCTACTGTCACGAAGTCCTGGTTTCTCATCTGGATCCGGTTTCCATCGACAACTTTGATTTTATCGGTAGCAATAATGTAAGACCTGTGAATTCGCATAAATCTGTTTTCCGGGAGTTTCTCTAGAATATCTTTCATATTTTCTAATACCATCACTTTATCATTGATCGTGTGAATTCTGATATAATCTTTTAACCCTTCAATATAAATGACCTCATCAAAAGCAATTTTGTAATACTTCCGGTCTGCCCGTACAAAAAGGTGTTCTGTTTGTGGTTCAGGAATAAAAGCCTGCTGCCATTGTATAAATTTCTGTACCCCCTGATAAAAGCGGTTAAAAGTAATAGGTTTCAGTAAAAAATCGACTACATGAAAATCAAAAGCCTCCAAAGCATATTCAGCATACGCAGTGGTTACGATGAAATTATGGTTTTTATTGAACATCTTCATCATTTCAATACCCGTCAGCTCAGGCATCTGAATATCAATAAAGATAAGATCTATACTTTCTGAACCCAGTAATTTCATCACTTCATATACATCACTTCCTGCATATACGATGTTTAACAGATCAGTTTTTAAGGCATAATCATTCAAAAGCCTTACCGCAAAGGGTTCATCATCAAGGATAATACAATTGATCTTTTGTTTCATGAAAGTTGAATTTGTATAGATGCTTTAAATTTATTTTCAAGTCGGATGGTTTCCAGTGTATATCTACTGTGATACAGCATATCTAATCTGTTTTTAAGATTATCCAGCCCAATGCCCCCCAGTTTATCTGTTTTTTTATTTCCTATAGAGTTGATGACTTCAAAATTCAGACTCTTTTCATCGGTAATAATACTGATTTCAATTGGGTTTTGCTCAGAATAGGTTCCATGTTTCAACGCATTTTCTACCAATGGGGATAGAATGTAGGGAGCTATTCTTCGTTTTTCATCTTTAATTCCTGAGTGCCATTTTACAATATTATTTTCATAATGCCTTAACTCTTCCAATTCTATATAGGCTTTTATATAATCAAGTTCTTCAGACAGGGCAATATGATCTTTCTGGGCTTCATAGGTAGTAAAACGCATGATATTGCTGAGTTTTTCAATAGCCGAAAGAGATTCCGGAGATTGAAAATGAACCATTGAATAAATATTGTTGAGGGTATTAAAAATAAAATGCGGATTGATCTGTGCTTTAAGAAATTTGATTTCTGTATTTTTCTGTTCTTCCAAAATCACTTTATTATATTCTAAAAGTCTTATCACATGGATGATCAGCCATAAAAATGAGCTAAAAATAATTGGTTTGCTGCTGTAAGCAAGATTGTCCAGAAGATAGCTTCCTAACACAGGATTTGTATAATTCACCTGTCCCAGCCACCAGTCTGTTATAATCTGTTCTACTACAAAACGGGCTAATGCAAAGAACAGAAAAGTAATGATAATTCCTAACAATAGCTTTATCCATTTAAAATCAGTGAAGATTCTTGGCATCACAACACCATAATTAAAATAAAAGGTCAAAACAAAGACTACAGCATAGGTTTTAAGGAATAAATCCAGCTCCGGCATTTCGAAAGAAAGCGGTTTACCAATCAGCATAAAGTACAGGATCAGCAACCAAAATAAGATGTGGAGCCCAATTTCTGTCTTTTTATTCAGATATAGTTTTCCCATATGGGTTATTATTTTTTTGTAAAAATAGGTTTTTATGGAAAAGCCTCACACCGGGTTTGTCGACAAAATACGGAGGAACGTCGATAAAATTGGTTTCAGCTGGCTCAAAGCTGCAGTTTTGCTGAAAAATTAAGACAAAGATTATGAAAACTTTACTTCTTCCAGCAATACTTCTTTTATTCCTAAATACAATGAATGCTCAGGAAAAAGAAACCACCAATGAAACCTCTTTAGAAACAGTTGTCATACAAAAGCAGAAAAAAATCATTGAAAGAAAGGTGGACCGCCTGATTTATAATGTTGAAAATTCTACAGCCTCAACGGGTGGTAATGCTTTGGATGCTTTAAAATCTGCTCCTATGGTAAGGGTACAAAATGAAACGATTTCCATTGTGGGTAAAGGTGAAGTGTTGATTATGATTGATGACCGTCTTCAAAAAATTCCGGCAAGTGAAGTAGCTACTTTTCTGAAAACAATTCCTTCAGATAATATTAAAAGTATTGAGGTGATTACTTCTCCACCGGCAAAATATGAAGCTGAAGGAAACAATGGTATCATCAATATCAAACTTAAAACAGCTAAAAGCAATTCATGGAACGCCAGTTTAGGAACTAATTATACCCAAAGGTTTTATGCAGGAAACAGCGTACAGGGAATGTTTAATTATAATCATGGGAAACTTTCACTACAGTCTTCCGTATATATGGAACAGCAAAAACTCCGCTCCAGTTCTCAAACCAACACGTATTACCAAAATGAATTATGGTCTATGGATACACAGGGGATCAGTAAAAATAAAAACCTGGGGATCAGTTTAGGCGTAGATTACAAAATCACAGACCGATGGACAACCGGATTAAAATACCTGGGTAGTTTCACTTCGGAAACTGGCTCAAGCTCACCGCTTACTTCAAGAATAAGTTATCAAAATTCGCAGCCTACCTCATTTATTTCTTCTGATACCCAATCTTCCAACAAACCGAATATTAATAGTTTGAATTGGTTTAACACCATAAAAATGGACAGTGCAGCAACTGTACTTACCACAGATTTTGATTTTTTTGAATATAAAAAAGATGATGCAAGAGATTTCTACGGCAGCGAACTTGATGCCAAAATGCAGATGCTTCCCGGCTCCTATTTTTCAGCATTGAATTCAAATGTGAATAAAATTCGTAACTATTCAGGAAAAGCTGATCTGGAGACCAAACTTCTCTGGGCAGATCTTAATTTCGGTGGTCGTTTCTCTTTCACCCGCACTGACAATAATTTTTTAGCATACGATAAAGAAACCGGTCCGGCTCTTCTGAATACCGATCAATCCAATACATTTATTTACAAGGAATATAATGAAGCTTTATATTTTTCATTGAGCCGAAAATTCAACAGTCAGTGGGAAGCTAAACTGGGATTACGAGCAGAAGCTACTCAAACAATTGGGTTTTCTGAAAACCGCAACCAGACTGATAAAAATGATTATATCAAATTGTTTCCCACAGCCTATCTTACTTATACTGCGAACAATAATCATTCTTTTTCACTGACTTACAACAGAAGGATCAGACGTCCGGATTTTGATTATCTGAATCCGTTTGTTGTGAGAACCAGTCCGTTTTATTATTCTGAAGGCAACCCTTATCTGAAACCTTCAATTATTGATAACCTTGAGCTCTCCTATATCAAAGGACAAAAATGGACTTCTTCATTGTATTTTTCCAAAGTTTCAGATTTCGGACAGGCATTATCTATATTGAATCCCGAAACCAATGTTACCAGAAATACTCCTATAAATTATGCAGATACTTATCAGATTGGCTTTTCAACCTCTTATAATTTCAGCGCTATAAAATGGTGGAACAGCTTTTCAGGATTTAATGTTAATTACCAGAACGTAAAATCCAAAGTTCCTTACACAGCTTCTATTGATGGCTATAATGCTTACCTGTACAGCAATAATGACTTTATTCTTAACAAGAAAAAAACAATTTTAGTAAGTGTTAATTATGGATTACAGCTTCCAGGCAGATATCAGATCTTTCATATTTCCACGATGAATATTTTGGATGTGACTGTAAAAGTACTATGTCTTGACAAAAAGTTCTCCATATCTCTTACCGGAACTGATCTTCTGAACAGCCAAAGACCTTTGATCTCCTATCAGTCTAATGGTATTGAAACCAATTTCAGAAATAATAATTATACAAGAGGATTCCGGCTTTCATTGAGCTATAGATTCGGGAATAATGATCTTAAATCTAAGGATAGAAATTTTGGAAATGAAGAGGAAAGAAACAGGATGAATCAATAAGTTTATTTTTTATTAGTTTTTAATTCTAATGAGATTCTCACAGGTTACACAGGTGCCTAAGTATTCTTTTACCTGCCTCTTCTGCAAAATCTGTGAGAGTTTTTTATTGCTAACATTCTAGCCGGCTTGTTTTCAAAAGGAATTCCTAAATTAGAACGCTGGAAAAACTAAAATCAAACACCATGACGATAGAAGAACTTTTTAAAGACAAAGCTACCAAAGCCAAGGAAAAAACAGAAATCATCAGCCAATGGATCATTGACACTTCATTACCTACAGATGAACTCATCGCTTTTGCCGAGAAATCAAAAGATCCGATAAAGGGAACCTGTATAGAAGCCATGGAATATGCCACCAAGCAAAATCCTGACCTGGCAGATGAAACCGTATTTGCATTTGTTACCAATACCCTTACTGAGAAAGCCCCCAAAATAAAATGGGAAAGCGCCAAAGTAATTGGTAATACAGCTCAACGATTCCCTGATAATCTGGAGCTGGCTATCAGTAATTTGATCGCAAACACAGAACATGAAGGAATTGTTGTCCGTTGGAGTGCCGCATTTGCATTAGGAGAAATTCTGAAGCTGAAAACACCTCACAACAAGACTCTTCTTCCGGCCCTTGAGAACATGAGCGAGAAAGAGGAAAAGAACAGCATCAAGAAAATTTATCTGGATGCCATAAAAAAAACGAAGAAATAATATTTAAAATTGATAAACATAAAAATCCTGGAGTTTATATCCAGGATTTTGTTTTTTAGGTTTGGGCTAAAGTCCATTGAAATTTGACATTTTATTTTAAAGCGGGCTAAAGCCCGCTGCTATTGAATTTATAAAATATTAATATCATATTATCTCTCGCAGATTTTTCAGATCAAGCAGAGAAAAAAATCATACATAAACATCTGTAAAATCTGTGTAATCTGTGGGAAACAAATTATTTCAGCATTACTTCCTTACCAATTCCTATCTCTTCCAGAAAAACTTCATCATGTGAGATCACCATCAGCGTTCCATGATAATCCTTAATAGAATTGGTCAGAATTTCTACATTCTGCAAATCCAGATTATTGGTAGGTTCGTCAAGGATCATCATATCCGGAGTTTTATTGCTGATGGAAAGTCCGCACAGCAGTAACCTCAGGCGTTCTCCACCGCTTAAAATCCCACATTTTTTATCCCAGGTTTCTTTACTGAATAAAAACCTTGCAAGCAATGTCTTCACCTCCGATTCTTGTAATGCACTATCATTAAAGGTTTGTACAAAATCATAAACTGTCAGATCATTATCAATCAATGAATATTCCTGATCGATATAAATGCTGTTGAATTCAGCTCTGCTGATGTTTCCCGTTGAAGGCGAAATATTTCCCAGCAAAAGTTTTATCAAAGTGGTTTTTCCTGAGCCATTGAAACCCTTAATTGAAATTCGGTCACCACTTCGCACTTCAAAATCAAGATTTTCTTTCCAGAGCTTTTCTTCACCATAGCTAAAGTTAATATCCTCCGCTGTAATTAAAATCTTCCCTGAATGTAACCCGGAATCATTGAAATTGACCTTCATCTGATCAGAATTTCTTACAGAAGAGCGCAATTCTCTCAAATCTCCTGAAATGCCACTGATCTTTTCTGTATGTACACTTTTCAGTTTTGAAGTATTTTTCTCCGCATTGTTCCGAAGGGTATTCATCATAATTCTGGCCACCCCGGATTTTTCCTGTTTCTGTTTTCCTCTGGCATCAAGCTTTTGTTTCCGCTCGATGGTTTCACGTTCTTTTTCTTTTGCTTTTTTCAAAGCCCGTTCTTTCGCATGAATATCATTTTGTAAAGCTTCGTCTTCCACATCTTTCTGTTCTGCGTAGAAGTCATAATTTCCGCCGTAGGTCGCAATTCCCTGATTGCTTAATTCAAAAATTGTGTCTACAAGGTTCAGTAATGTACGGTCATGGCTTACAATGACAACAGTAGCACTCACTTTTTCAATAAGGTCATACAACAGTTTTCTTCCTTCCAAATCCAGATGATTTGTAGGTTCGTCCAAAATAATAACATCAGGCTGATTGATCTGAATTCCCGCAAGAAAAACTTTAGTCTTCTGGCCGCCGCTTAGTCCTTCTAATTTTTGGTTCAAATCAAAATCCTGAAGATTCCAATACTGTAATGCGCTTTGGCAACGCTCTTCAATATCCCAGTCGTCATTCAGAATTTCAAAATAGTGTTCATCCACTTCCCCACTCGTAATTTTTTCAAGTGCTAAAAGCTTTTGATCTATATTCAGGCACTCTGCGATGGTTAAATGATTAAAATTCCCGAACATTTGGGGAACATAAAAAATGTTGCCCTGAATGTTTACAGTTCCCTCTAATGGCTGTTGTTCATTGGCTATTATTTTGAGCAGGGTAGATTTTCCCACGCCGTTGCTTCCTACCAAAGCAGATTTGGTATTCGATGATATTGTTAAGTTGATATGATTAAAAAGGAGGTCTCCTCCCGGAAACCCAAAGGATATATTTTGCAGTAAAATCATGATTTCTTTCTTAATAAAGGTTAAACACCGGCAACTCATTGGTTACCGCTTCATTGAATCTGAAAGAAATTATATCCTACATGTCTGTATTTATGGGTTTGAAAGAACAAATATAGTATAAATACATGATTAAACACAAAAAGATTTTAATGAAAAATCAAAAATCCGTAACTTTGCCAACTACTAAAAATTTTTATGGAAAGTATTAAAGTTCACGACAAAACTTTCGTTCCTTATTTAAAGGATGCCGAAATTCAGGAAATTGTAAAAGAGACCGCATTAAGAATTTATGAAGATTACAAAGACGAAGTTCCTGTTTTCATTGGTGTTTTGAATGGAGTTATCATGTTCTTCTCAGATCTTTTAAAATATTATCCTGGGGAATGCGAAATCGCTTTCCTACAAATGAGTTCTTATGTAGGAACTGAATCTACAGGGATTGTTTACCAAAAAATGGAACTGACAAAAGACGTAAAAGACCGTCACATCATTCTTGTAGAAGATATCGTTGACACAGGAAATACGGTTGAAAGTCTTTTCAAATATTTCCAGGAAACACAACGTCCTAAATCTGTAAAACTAGCAAGTTTCTTATTGAAACCTGAGATTTACAAGAAGGATTTCAAACTGGACTATATTGGAAAGGAAATTCCAAATAAATTTGTTCTTGGTTATGGATTGGATTATGATGAATTGGGAAGAAACCTACCTAATTTGTACCAGTTAGAAGACGGACAAATCAATCATTAAATGCCTATAGCTATCAGCTACTGGCTTTTAGCTTTAAATATTAAATCGAAATAAAGTAAAATATTAACTAAATAAAGCTAAAAGCAAGAAGCATCTGCGCATTGCCGGAAGCGAAACAACATTATGATAAACATTGTTCTGTTCGGCCCTCCAGGAAGTGGAAAAGGAACACAAGCTCAGAATCTAATCGAGAAATTCAATTTAAAGCAGGTTTCAACAGGTGATCTTTTCAGATACAATATGAAAAATGACACTGAACTGGGAAAATTGGCTAAGTCTTATATCGATAAGGGAGAATTGGTTCCGGATCAGGTAACAACAGATATGCTGATTGACGAAATCAGAAAACCTACCAACACTAATGGTTTTATCTTTGATGGATATCCAAGAACGACTGCTCAGACAGAAGCTTTGGAAAAAATCGTTAAAGAAGAATTAAATGACGAGATTGACATCTGTCTCTCATTAATCGTAGAAGATAAAATTTTGGTGGAAAGACTTCTTAAAAGAGGAGAAACCAGCGGTAGATCAGATGACAGCAATGTAGAGATCATCGAAAACAGAATTAAAGAATATTATACTAAAACAGCAGAAGTAGCCGAACTTTATAAGCAACAAGGTAAATATGTTGAAGTAAACGGTGTAGGTGAAATTAATGAAATTTCCCAAAAACTTTTCGCTGAGGTAGAGAAAATTAAATAATCGAGATTCGGGATACGGGATTCGTATTTTCGTCCCGTAGCTCGCAACTCGTAACAAATACTATATGTCTAACTTTGTAGATTACGTAAAAATCCATTGTAAAAGCGGACACGGAGGTGCTGGTTCTGCCCACCTTCGCCGTGAAAAGTATATCCCTAAAGGTGGTCCCGATGGTGGCGACGGAGGTCGTGGTGGACACGTCATTATGAGAGGAAATGCACAGGAATGGACTTTACTTCCGCTTCGATACACCCGTCACATAAAAGCTGAACGTGGTGAAAACGGAGCAAAAAACCAGCTTACCGGTGCTGACGGTTCTGATATTTATATTGATGTTCCTATCGGAACGATCGCTAAAAATGAAGAAGGAGAAATTATTGGCGAAATCCTTGAGGACAAACAGGAAATCATTTTGATGGAAGGAGGAAAAGGAGGAAAAGGAAACGAATTCTTCAAATCTTCTACCAATCAAACTCCAAGATATGCTCAACCCGGAATGGATGGGCAGGAAGGCTATATTGTCTTCGAACTTAAAATTTTGGCCGATGTAGGATTGGTTGGGTTTCCAAATGCCGGAAAATCTACACTTCTTGCTTCTGTATCTGCAGCAAAACCTAAGATTGCCAACTATGCCTTTACTACCCTGACTCCTAACCTTGGAATTGTGGATTACAGAAATTACAAATCATTTGTAATGGCTGATATCCCGGGAATCATTGAAGGGGCAGCAGAAGGAAAAGGATTAGGACACAGATTCCTGAGACATATTGAAAGAAACTCTATCCTCTTGTTTTTGATTCCTGCAGATTCTGAAGATCACTTCCAGGAGTTTAAAATTCTGGAAAATGAATTAAAGGAATACAATCCTGAGCTTTTAGATAAAGACTTCATTGTTTCCGTTTCAAAATCTGATCTTTTGGATAATGAACTGAAAAAAGAAATTGCTGCTGAATTCCCAGAGAACAAACAGCCATTATTCTTTTCAGGAGTTACCGGAGAGGGTCTTATTGAACTGAAAGATGCCATCTGGAAACAACTGCATGGATAAGAAAATAATTACAGTTTTACTTTTTGTAATTCATCAATATTACTTCTCACAAAGTAATACTTCAAAAATAGACAGCCTCGGGACGATCCCCGAGGTTGAGTCTTTTATAAGATCCTGTTCCAAAAGCAAAGATGATTTTCTTTCTAAATTTACATTGAAAACCATCAAGGATTTTGATAACACGGTCATTTCTCCAAAAATTAAGAAAAAAGCAAAAGCCTTAGGTGTTGGTAAAAGCTTTTA
The DNA here is from genome assembly GCF_003815715.1 of Chryseobacterium sp. G0162. Classification (NCBI taxonomy): domain Bacteria; kingdom Pseudomonadati; phylum Bacteroidota; class Flavobacteriia; order Flavobacteriales; family Weeksellaceae; genus Chryseobacterium; species Chryseobacterium sp. G0162. The sequence continues at coordinate 1,249,754 of NZ_CP033922.1, forward strand.
CAAGGGAGACTTCAATCATGATGGCAGAACCGATCTCCTTTTTATAGGTGATAATAAAAGCTGTATACAAACTTCCATGGACTCAAAAAAAGAGACCTCCTGTAATACCAGTGTCAAGGTAATCTTCGACTTGGAATCGGGGTATGTACTTAAAGATGTGATGCGACGTCATCGTGATTTTACCATTCCAAAAGTCATCAAAATTAATGGAATGGATTATATTAACATCACCTATGAAGACAACAGCATGTTTTCTAATACACCCGAAAAAATGTTATCTAAAATTCTAACCTATAAATTTGATGATTTCATAGAATAGAATACAATTCCCAACCGAAAAAGCATTCTATTAAACAGATTTCTTACAAAGCAGGGCCATGCTACGGAACCTGCCCCATGTTTGAATTAGAACTCAATAAAAATAAGATTTCTACATTCACAGCATTTGCTTTTAACTTCATAGATGATAATGATCGAGCAGCAGCAGCTAATGCAATCGGAAATTTAAATAAAGGTAAAAATGAAGGGGTTTTTAAAAGTCAGATAAAGCCTTCAGACATTGCTGCTATTGAAGAGCTATTGAATTATATTGACTTTCCAAACCTCAATAACAGTTATTCAATCTCCGCAACTGATAATCCGTCCTCTACCCTTACGATTGTTTACAATACTGGAAAAATAAAAAAAATAAAGAAGATTGAAGACTACGGGTTAGTAGGAACTTATGGGCTTAAAAAACTTTATAAAATCTTGTTCAACCTAAGATTTAATCAGGACTGGGAAAAGATGCCTTAAAACTCTTTGGAACAATTATTGGAAGACTGTTTATAAAATTGTCGGCTATGAAATATGTCCTAGGCCTTTGTGCTTTTATATTTATATTTTCCTGTACTTCTCAGAAAGTAAATTCTAAATATTCTAAAATAGAATATCAGGCAACTCCCTGTTTTGGATTCTGTCCTGTATTCACAATGACCATCAATCCGGATAGAACAGCCGTTTTTAAAGCAGAGCACTTTAATTTTAATGATAAGCCTTCAAAAGACGAATTTTCCAAACCTCGCGAAGGAACTTTTAAAGGAACTATTAAAGAAGAGGATTACAATAAACTCATCAGTTTACTAGATGGTTTAGAAGTAAAAAACTTGAAGGACAAATACGGAGAAAAAAACATCACGGATTTACCTACCTCTTATTTAAAAATCAAATTTGATGATGGTACTTCAAAAAATGTGGAAGATTATGGAAAACGTGGAAGTGAAAAACTCTCAGAAGTATATCATTTTTTTGAAGATCTGAGAAAGAACCAGCAATGGACTAAGGTGAAATAAAATATCTAAATTATATTCTGAAAAATAATTCCTCTTTAAAGAGGAATTATTTTTTTTAAGCCTTTCGATTTCTCTACTTTTGATATAATCCTGACAATTCCAAATTAAAAACATGTTCATCTCTCCCCTTTCTCACCTACAACGATCTACCAATCAAACAGAGGTTATTAAGTTCTTAATTTTTTAACCTACCTTTGCAGAATGTAATTCTTTCAGACAGAGGGAATTTTTATTTAAATTTTAAAATAATTCATTTGAATTTTACAGACTTAAACTTAATAGAACCTATTGCTAAAGCAATCCAGGAACAGGGATATACAACTCCAACGCCCATTCAGGAAAGATCTATTCCTGAAATTTTACAAGGCAAAGACTTTTTAGGCTGTGCACAAACCGGAACAGGGAAAACAGCAGCATTTGCCATTCCTATTTTACAGAATCTATCTAAAAATAAAATACCGAACAAAAATATTAAAGCCTTAATCCTAACGCCTACCAGAGAATTGGCGATTCAGATTGAGGAAAACATTCATGCTTACGGTAAATATCTTCCTTTAAAAGAACTTGTTATTTTCGGCGGGGTGAAACAGGGGAACCAGGAAGCTGCACTCAAAAGAGGTGTTGATATTTTGGTAGCTACACCGGGAAGACTTCTTGACTTCATTGCCCAGGGTATTATTAGCTTAAAAAATCTTGAAATATTTGTTCTTGATGAAGCAGACAGAATGCTTGACATGGGATTTGTACATGATGTGAAAAGAATCATCAAACTTTTACCACAGAAAAGACAGACTTTGTTTTTCTCTGCAACGATGCCGGGAGAAATTCAGAAACTGGCTAATTCTATCCTGAACAATCCTGTAAAAGTAGAAGTTACTCCGGTTTCCTCTACTGCAGATACCATTAAACAATCCGTTTATTTTGTAGAAAAAGAAAACAAGCTAAATTTATTATCTCATATTCTCCAAAATGATATTGCGGATTCCGTATTGGTATTTTCCAGAACAAAGCATGGTGCTGATAAAATCGCCAGAAAGCTTCAAAAAGACAATATCTCTGCAGAGGCTATTCATGGGAACAAATCTCAAAATGCAAGACAGAACGCCCTTAATAACTTCAAATCAGGGAAAACAAGAGTTCTGGTAGCTACTGATATTGCAGCAAGAGGAATTGATATTGATGAATTAAAATTCGTTATCAACTTTGAACTTTCCGATGTTTCTGAAACCTATGTACACAGAATCGGAAGAACAGGTAGAGCCGGAGCAGAAGGAACTTCTATTTCTTTTGTAGATGGATTAGACCTTCTTAATCTGAAAAATACAGAAAAACTAATTGGGAAGAAAATTCCTATTATTAAAGACCATCCGTTCCATACAGATGATCTTGTAGCACAGAAAAGAGATTCCAATAATAAGCCTGTTCAGCCAGGTGGGGAGAAACCAAAGAGGCCTAACAATAATTCCAGACCCAATAATAGAAATAAAAAGAAGCCTAACCCTTCAGAAACTCCTTCTACTGGATTTAAAAAGCCTAAGAATAAGAATTTTACAAGAAAGAAATAAAGATTACTGAGAGATGTTTCTGTAACTACTTTTCAGAGCAAGAAATCTTTTTTCATAATGCTGATATGAAAAGTGCGCGATCCATACTGTTATCAATGGGATCATCAGATAACTTGAAACAATGACGGCATAATCACTTATATTGTATTTTGAAACCAATTGAAGTAAAATAAACCCTATGGATTGCATTACAATGGTGTGATACATATAGATTCCATAAGAAATTTTTCCAAGATAAATCAGTTTTTTATTTTCAAAAAAACTGATTTTTTTTTGGGTAAAGAAAATAAGGAAAAAACCAAACAGAACCATACTGAAAACTCTGTACTGAAATTCAGACATACTATTAATAAATAGGTCTGTCGTAAAATAAATCAGGAGGAGTACACCGCTTATGATCTGAAGAATATTGCAATATTTATTAGTTTTAAACTTTAGCAAAGAGCACCATCCCGCAAAAGAGAAATAGAAAAACATCATTCTATATTCATCTAAGAATTCAAGACCGGGCATATGATATAACCCTATGAATAGAACGGTGAAGATCAGTAAGAATGCTTTGATATTCTTTAAAGAAATCAACAAAATAAGAGGAGCAATCAGCAGGTAAAATTGCTCTTCTATTCCTATAGACCAGAGTATTTCAAGAATCCCTCCTGGTTCGAAAGTTGCAAATATGTTAGGAAAGAATGTAAAAAGGAGAATTATTCCTTCCCATAGATTGTATTCACTTTTAAATTCAAAACCTAGTTGTGGAAGAATAATATTGTAGTATAGTAATCCTATAATGGCCACGAGATAATACAGGGGAAAAATCCTGATTATCCTTCTGATATAGAAGTTCTTCAGATTTATTTTACCGGTAATTCTTTTTTCATCAAACAGCTGTCTGATAATAAGAAAACCGCTTAAAGAGAAAAACATATATACAGCTTCACGTCCTTTATCAAACAGAGGTAAACCATAAAAAGTAGGCAATCCTCTGTTATCAAAAAACTGGGGAATATGAAAAATCACAACCAATAAAGCCAGGAAAAATCTCAAGGAAGTAATATTAGGAAGTCTTTTCATATTTAATTTATCTCTTAGATAGCAAAAATCTTCTTTGCATTTTCCGTAGTAATCCTGTCTATCTCAGTAAAATCTTTACCATAAATATTCACCAACTTCCCGGCTACAAGATCAAGATACGAGCTCTCATTTCTTTTTCCTCTGTGTGGAACCGGAGCTAAATAAGGAGAATCTGTTTCCAAAACAATTTTATCTAAAGGAACTTCATTCAAAAACTGATCAATTTTCCCATTTTTAAAAGTCACTACTCCACCAATACCTAAAATGAAGTTCAGGTCAATTGCAAGCTGTGCCTGCTCCAGATTTCCTGAAAAACAATGAAATATTCCTCTTAATTGGGGATGTTTCTTTCTTTCCAGCACTTCGAAGGTTTCATCAAAGCTTTCTCTGGTATGGATTACAATCGGAAGGTCTTTTTCTATCGCCCAATCAATCTGCTGTTCGAAAGCCTGTACCTGAATATCCAAAGTTGTTTTATCCCAATACAGGTCAATTCCGATCTCCCCTATTGCAGGAAAATGTCTTTGGTCAAGATAATTCTTAACGATTTCCAGCTCTTTTTCCCAGGATTCAGGTTTTACATAGCACGGATGAAGCCCCATCATTGAAAAAATCTGTCCGGGATATTCAGCTTCCAGCTGCAACATTTTCCCGTGGGATTCGGAATCAATAGCAGGAAGATAAAACTCTGTAATTCCTTTATCCAAAGCTCTTTGAATGGCTTCTTTTCTATCTGCATCAAATTCTTCTGCATATAAATGGGTATGTGTATCAATCATTTTATTTAAAATTTCAACAGATCTTTATAAGGATTTTCAAGGCCCAGCAACATTCCGAAGGCCGGCTCTGTTTTGATTCCCTTTTTTTTAAGTTCTATTATTTTTTGTTTAAATTCTTCTCCTTTTTCCTGTAATATTTTGTGTTCAGCAATCATATGAAGGTAAGCATTTTGCTGAGTCGTAGGTTTATTTTGTCCAAAAATTTCAATAGGAAGCCCTTCTAACATAAAATTTAATGTAATGCATTTTTCGCCGTTTACAATGGGATATTCCACTCCTACATCATGAGGAATAAAGCGACTCAACATTAAATCATCTAGAAAGTCTTCTTCAAATTTTAAATCCACCTCAAAAATAAGATCGAGATCACTTCCTTCTATGTCAATTTCAATAGGAATGGTTCCTGCTAAAATTGGTGAATACTCTTTTAGCTTTTCAAAAATGCGATGCTTTGTGAGAATTTCATAAGCTCTTCTTTGCCTTTCATTTCCTGTTTTCAGATAGTCGATCTTTGTAAAATCAATCATTTGAATATGGTATGTTTTACTTTTTTTCTTTGATTTTCGATTCTCTGATCCAATTTTCCCCTGAATTCTATAAATTTAGGATCTTTTACATCATTGGTTCTATGCTCCAGTGCCCGCATGATCTTAAAATTTTCTTTAATAAATTCTTTAGTCTCTTCTGAAAAATAAGAGTCTCCAAACTTATCAAAAATATAATTAACGGCCTGAGTACTTGGATGAATCATATCTTCTTTATAGAAACGATAATCCCGCAAATCATCCATCAAAATCTCATAAACAGGGAGATAATGACAGTCTTCAAACAGGGAAATAGATTCATGAATGGCGGTAATTAACTTGGACTTGCTTAACTGATTCTCCACCATTCCATCTTTGGTATGCCTTACCGGAGAAACAGAAAACAAAATCTGAACTCCTTCTTTACAGATATCCTTAAGTTCCAGAATGGTATTGTAAATGGACCCTGTAAGCTCCTGATGGGTAAGCAGCCTCTTCTCAAAGAATTTCTGAGGAATCTTATGACAGTTGGCTACCAGTTTTTGCTTTGGAAGAAACTCATAAATGAAAGAAGATCCATAAGTAATAATAATCCAGTCAGCTTCCTGAAGGAATGCATTTCCTGTTTCAATGGCTCCATTAATCTTGTCTAAAGTCTGATGAATATACCTGGTATCAAAACTCGTATGATGATCTAAAGAAATATATTCTTCATTATAAACAATCAACTCATCTTCTATATAAAACTCCGAATCATGAAGCCTTTTTACTGCATTATTGATGGAAAAGGGATTAAAAATTGTCCCAAAAGGATTATTTAGCGTCTGAAGCTGGCCATCTTTCAGTAATTCAGTCATTTCAGAGGCAAAGCAGGAACCAATTGAGAATATCCTATCTTCAATCTCTATCTTCTTCTCTGATTTCGGAATATCAACTTCTGTTCTGAATTTCATTGTATAGATTTTAGGTGGGAGGCAATAGGTAGCAGGCAATTCTGCGACCTACTCCCTATCATCTGCAACCTTATTTAGCTTTCTCTTCTTAATAAATAGTTGGCCAGTTCAATGAACGGCTTTTTCTTTTCTTCAGGAATATCAATTTTCTGCAGATAGCTTTGTCCGATTTCATTGTGTTTTTCGATCAGACGAAGGGCTTTTTCATCTACTTTTGTTCTTCTGAATATCTTTTCAACACCGTAGATTTTATCGATGTTATCAGTCTTTTTAGAATACCAGTAATCCAGTTCTTTTCTTTCTTCTTCTGTCGCATGTTCTCTTGCTAACAGATAAAGAACTGTTTTCTTGTTCTCATAAATATCTCCGGCATGTTTTTTACCAAACTGTGCCTGATCTCCGAATACATCAAGATAATCATCCATAATCTGGAATGCGATTCCGATGTGTTTTCCAAAGTTGAAAATCGCTTTAGCATCTTTAAAATCAGCCTTTGCAATTAAAGCTCCGATCTCAAAAGAAGAAGCACTCAATACTCCTGTTTTATAGGTAATCATTCTGATATAATCATCAAAAGTTACATTCTCCTGAGTTTCGAAATTAATATCATACTGCTGTCCCTCACATAAAAGAAGACCAGTATGGGTAAAGATTCGGATACAGGCTTTAAAGATTTCAGGTTCAAGATCTTCAAAGAATTTATATGCTTTAAGCATCAATCCGTCTCCAGAAAGAATCCCCACATTAATTCCATGTAAGGTATGGATTGTAGGCTTATTTCTTCTTAAAGGAGCCTCATCCATAATATCATCATGAATCAGGGTGAAATTATGGAAAAACTCGATAGCCAAAGCCGGTTTTATAGCCTGCTTCAGATCTCCACCGAACAGATCACAAGCCATCAGCACCATAATGGGACGAAGACGTTTTCCACCATGGGAAATAATATAATTCATCGGCTCATATAACTGCGTAGGCTTATCTTTAAAAGTATACTTATTGATGGCGTCCCCAACAAGCTGCTGGTATCTGTCTAAAAATTCCATAAAATCTTATAATTTGAACAAAAATACGATTTTTCAAGGCTTTATAAAACAAAAAACTTTGCCCAAATGGACAAAGTTTATATGATAATTGTGATTTTTTATCTTAAAATAAGAAAGTTACAATAAGATAAGTGATAGCAGCTACTATTGCTGAAATCGGAATGGTTAATACCCAAGCCCAAAGTAAGCTTACTGTAATTCCCCATCTTACTGCTGAAATTCTTTTTGTTAATCCTACCCCGATGATAGACCCTGTAATGGTGTGTGTGGTAGATACAGGAATACCAAAGTGATCTGTGATGAATAAAGTAATTGCTCCTGCAGTTTCTGCACTCACTCCTTCTAATGAAGTTACTTTAGTAATCTTTGTTCCCATTGTTTTAATGATCTTCCAACCTCCACTCATAGTTCCTAAAGCAATAGCAATAAACGAAACCAGAGGAACCCAGATATAGTGTTGAGCAAAATAATCGAAACGTCCTGCAGAAGGAATATTCAAATACTGTGCATCCTGAAGCATATTCACGTGATAATAAATTACCGCCGCTCCAATGATTCCCATTACTTTCTGGGCATCATTCAAACCATGTCCTAAACTAAACAGTGCTGACGAAGCCAACTGCAATCTTTTGAAAGATTTGTCTGCTTTGTGTGGATTTGATTTTTTATAAAGGTGAACAATAATTAATGTAATAATGATCGAGATAATCATCCCTATGATCGGTGCCATGAAAATGAACAGGAAGATAGGAATAACTTTATCAAACTTTACCACTCCCTGATGAGTTACCTGGCTGAAAGCTTCTTTAGTCGTTTCCCACACCCCAAGTTCAGGCTGTGCTGCTGCCACATCATGGTAATCCATCATAAAAGCATGCATTAAAGCTGCTCCCAGGAATCCTCCAATCAAGGTATGTGATGATGAGGAAGGAATCCCAAACCACCATGTCAGAAGGTTCCAGGCAATAGCTGCCATCAAACCGGAAAATATAACTTCAAGCGTGATAAAATTCTCGTTAACTGTTTTGGCAATTGTATTACCAATTTTAAATTCTCCAATAATATAAGCAGCAATAAAGAAAGCTGCAAAGTTCCAAAGTGCCGCCCAAAGTACAGCCTGGAATGGAGTTAAAACTTTTGTAGAAACTATAGTTGCAATTGAGTTGGCCGCATCATGGAAACCATTGATATAATCAAAGATTAACGCCAACGCAATAATAACTACAAGTAAAATCGGAAATTCCATTTTTTGCTATGTATTGTTATCTTTTAGGCGTATTTAATCATGATGTTCTCAATTGTATTGGCAACATCTTCTGCTTTATCCGTTACGATTTCAAGATAGTTCAATACAGATGAAACTTTAATAATGTTAATTGCATCATTAGTTTCGAATAAATCTACCATTGAGTTGGAAAGCAAATCATCTGCAATATTCTCAATAGAGTTTACTTTAATACAAGCTTCTTTCACCTGCTCCATGTTCTTAAACCCTTTAAGGTTTTTCATTGCATTCTGAATTTCAAGACATGCTTTGTGAATCAAAAGAGAGAAATCTGAATAAGCTTTCATCTCAGGAGATTTGTATAAGAAGATATATTTTGTAGAAGCGTAGATATAATCAGCAATATCATCTAATCCTGTTGCCAGTGTGTGAATATCTTCACGATCAAAAGGAGTAATGAAGTTTTTTCCCAGTTCTACGAAGATTTCGTGAGTAAGCTCGTCATTCTTATGTTCGTAATCACTCATTTTTTTCAACATTGAATCGTCATTAAGATCGAAATCCTTGATTCCAGCATTGAATTCCTCAGACATTGCAACTAGGTTTTCAGTTACCTTTTCAAAAAGTACAAAGAAGATTTTATCTTTTGGTTGAAAAGCGTGGAAAATATTACCAATTCCCATTTTTTAGTATTTATAATTCGAGTGCAAATTTCTTAAAAAAGGATTGTACCTGAAACTATATAACATTAAGTTTTGTTAACATTCGCTTACCTGCTGATTACCAAATAAAAAAACCGACATTACTGCCAGTTTTATAGGGTATAAAAAGAGATTAGTTAGCTACTTCAGCTCTCATATCTTTTCCTTTAAATTTCATCGATTGAATGTTACTTAAAACATTGTCTTTGAATGATTTTTCAACTTCAAAGAAAGAGAATTTCTCAAGAATCTCGATATCTCCGATTTCAGCTCTTTTCTTGGTTTTTCCACCAGCAGTAGCTTTATTGATAATATCTAAAACATCAAGTTTTTTCAAGTGATCTTTTTTACCAAGGTTGAAGAAGAATCTTACCATGTTTTCATCTTTTCTTCTTGGCTTTCCACCACGATCTCTGTCTCTTCCGCGATCTCTGTCTCGATCTCTTCCTCTATCTCTGTCTCTATCACGACCACGATCTCTTCTTGAATAATCATCATCTCTGCTGCTCAATTTCTGCTCAGCAAGATCATGTTTATCCTTGTAGTATAAAGCAAGGTCTTTCAATTGGAATTGTAACAACTGGTGCACCAATTCTTCTTTTGTAAAGTTACTTAGATCTGGAATTAAACTGTCATCAAATTCGAAAATATCTTCGTGTTCCGTCAATAATTTTTCAAAAACACCTCCTACCTGAGCTTTGATAATATCTCCACCTGTAGGAATGAACTTCTCATTAATTTCAATTTTAGTAGCAGATTTGATTTGCTTCAGTTTTCTGCTTTCTTCAGGCTTGATTAAAGCCATAGAAATACCGTCTTTTCCTGCTCTACCAGTTCTTCCACTTCTGTGAACGAATACTTCAGGATCATCAGGTAAAGAGAAGTGAATAACGTGAGTCAGAGAGTTAACATCCAATCCTCTTGCTGCAACGTCTGTAGCCACAAGAATATCAATGTTTTTCAATCTGAATTTCTTCATTACTGTATCTCTCTGTGCCTGAGAAAGGTCACCGTGAAGGGCATCAGCTGCATAACCGTTCTGCATTAAGAAATCTGCAACCTCCTGAGTTTCCATTCTTGTTCTACAGAAAATAATGGAATACTGGTTCGGGTTAGCATCAATTAATCTTTTTAATGCTTCTTTTTTCTGACGGTATCCTACCACATAATATTCATGCGTAATGTTCTTCTTCACTTCGTTGATAGAACCTACTGAAATACGGTGTGGTTTTGTAAGATAGTTTTTGGAAATTCTTTCCACTTCTTTATTCATCGTAGCCGAGAATAAGAAAGTTTGTTTAGTTTCCGGAGTTTCACTTAGAATGGTTTCCAATTCATCCTTGAATCCCATTGAAAGCATTTCATCAGCTTCGTCTAATACTAACCAATGAATCGCAGAAAAGTCTAATGCTTTTCTGTTGATAAGGTCAATTACCCTACCTGGAGTTCCCACGATAATCTGTGGTTTATCCTTTAAAGATCTCATCTGATCTACAATACTACTTCCACCATAAACCGCAGTAGTTTTGATGTCCATGTATTTAGAGTAATTCTTTATGTCTTTAGAAATCTGAAGACATAATTCCCGTGTCGGACAAAGCACCAATAATTGGATTTTGCGACTCGTATCGTCAATCATATCCAAAATCGGAAGCGAAAACGCTGCTGTTTTGCCTGTCCCTGTCTGCGCAAGTGCGATCAAGTCGCGAATATCTGAAAGAATAAAAGGGATAGTCTGTTTTTGGATTTCTGTTGGGCTTTCGTAACCCAGTTCGCCAATTGCCTTAAGGATATCAGGACTTAAATTGGTTTCCGTAAATAAATTCATTAACTATTTTAAAATTTTTGCAAAGATACAATAAATATTTGACTTGTTTTTGAACAAAGTTTTAAATATACAAACTTAAATTCAGAATCTTTTAATACTTTTTTAATATTTGAAAAATTAAATCCAAAAAAACAAGCTTTGGGTTAAAAATTTGTTAAACATTAGTTTTTTTTATTAAATTGGATTGATTTTTTCTGGATTATTTATGAATTTTCGAAAACAAAACTATGAAACGCAGATTTTTCTTTTTGATATTCTCATTGATAACGCTTGAAATATTTGCTCAGACCCCCAATTATCCCACCCGGTGGACCCTGGATAATTGTATTGAATATGCAAAGGAGAACAATATTTCTATCAATTCATTAAGGCTTTCAAAAAATTCAGCTCAGCAGGATCTGCTGCAGGCTAAAGAAGCAAAATATCCCAACCTTAACGGAACGGTTTCACAAGGTCTTTTTTCTCTTAACGGAAATGACGGGCTTCACGTAACCGGAGCACAAACTCAAAGTATTGGAGCCAATTCTTCGATGACCCTTTACCATGCCAATTATATTAAAAATAATGAAGCATCAAAAAACATGCTCGTTCAGATGGCTGATTTATCTGTACAGGAATCTGAAAACAATATTACCATAAGCATCACACAGGCATATCTTAATATCTTGATGAATGAAGAAAATATCATTTCACTGGAAAATGTTTTAAAAACAACCCAAACCCAGTTAAAACAGGGAGATCAACTTTATAAAGCGGGAAGTCTTTCTAAACTTAATTATCTTCAGATTCAATCACAGGTTGCTCAGGATCAGTATAATTTAATTTCAGCTCAGAATAATTTGCGCACCAATATTGTTAATTTAAAACAAATTTTGCAATTGCCGACGAATTATGACTTCCAGATTGTAAAACCGGACAGTCTCATGGTGGATGACCAGCTAAAATCCCTTCAAGACGTTCAGAGTCTTGCCCAAAACCAACGCCCTGAAGTAAAATATGGGGAACTGAATGTGGAAAATTCAAATACCAATCTTAAAATGGCTCAGGCTTCTATTCAACCCACCTTAAGTGTAGTAGGAAATGTTTCAACCAATTATACCAATGGGAATGGCAATTATTTTAATCAATTAGGTAATAATTTCTACATGCCTATCGGATTAAGCCTTGGTATTCCGCTTTATAATAACAGAATATACAAAACGCAGATTGAAAAATCAAAAATTGCGATAGAGCAGGCTAATCTTGATCTTCAAAATACCAAAACGATTCTCAACCAACAGATCGAGCAATCCTATATCAATTTACAAAATGCAGTATCACAATACGATTCCGCCTCCAAACAAATGGAGCTCAACCAACAGAGCTACGATATTGTGAATGCTCAGATGAAAATTGGCAGTATTGACTATGTACAGCTTCAACAGCAACGATTGCTTTACATTCAGTCTATTCAAAATTATCTGCAGGCTAAATACACTGCGGTTCTCAATAAACAGATTTACGAATTTTATGCAGGTAACCCTATAAATCTAAAGTAAACTATGAAATCGCTATGATTTACAAACAAAATACCGATGAGGATAACGCGATTGCATATGACCTTTAAAAACAATAAACGGCTAGCATATGAAAACAAAGAATAAAAAATGGTTATACTGGGTTGTGGGTGGCATCATTGCTATAGGTGCAGTCTGGTTTTTCTTCATCAGAGAAAAAGAAATAAAAATCCAATTGGAAACGGTAAAACCTGAAATGGGAGAATTTTCCAATTCTATTACTGCCACAGGAACTATTCAACCAGTGGATACTGTTGCGGTAGGTACTCAGGTATCAGGAATTATCAAAAATATTTATGTAGATTTTAATTCTACTGTAAAAAAGGGACAGCTTTTAGCGACTCTGGATCCGGATCTTCTTCAGTTCCAATCTGAACAGTATAAAGCCAATCTTCAGAATGCAAAAAGTAATCTTGCTTACAATGAAATCAACATCAACCGACAGTCACAGCTTTATAAAGTAGGAGCCATCAGCAAAGCAGATTATGATATTGCCACCAATCAATACAATATGGCAAAAGCACAGGTAGGTACTGTAACTGCCCAGCTTTCTACTGCTAATAAAAACCTCTCACTTACCTATATCTATTCTCCGATAGACGGCACCGTTCTCAACAGGAATGTAAGCGAAGGGCAGACTGTAGCCTCCAGCTTCAGTACCCCTACTCTATTTAGTATTGCTAAAGACCTTACTAAAATGAGGGTTCGTGCTTCAGTAGATGAAGCTGATATTGGAAATGTGAAGGTGGGACAGAAGGCAACTTTTACTGTAGATGCTTTTCCTGATGAAACATTTAATGGTGAAGTTGCTGAAGTCCGGCTCCACCCTACCGTTTCATCGAATGTTGTAAACTACACTACCATCATTAATGCTGACAACTCTGGTTTGAAATTAAAGCCAGGAATGACCGCAAATATTACAATTTACACACAGGTTTTAGAGAATGTAATGAAAATCCCGACTGCTGCAACCAGCTTCAGACCAGACAGTCTGGTTATTCAAAAATACAAGATCAATTCACCATTTGCCAATGCTAAGGCCCATGAAAAAGGGCAAGGGAAAAAGCAAGGGATGAAGAAAGGTACAGACAAGAAAAATGAGGCCGGTGTATGGGTTATTGCCAAAGACAGCACCATATCCCACAAAAGGATTAAAACAGGAATGGACAGTGATACTGAAATACAAGTTATTTCTGGTTTAGATAAAAATGATAATATCATCACAGGCTACAAGCTGCTCTCTAAAAAATCTTCCGGTGGACAGACAAAAAGCCCGTTTATGCCTCAAAGAAGAAGTGGTGGTAACAATAATAAAGGCGGCGGCGGTGGACCCAGACAATAAAAAGCCCAAAATCTAACCTAATATTTAGCAAAAAAAAAGTCATGGCAGAAAAAATTCTTGATATCATGGATCTGAAAAGGGAATTCAGAATGGGTGAAGAGATTGTTCATGCGTTGAAAGGAGTTACTTTTTCTGTAGAAAGAGGAGAATTCGTGACGATCATGGGAAGCAGTGGCTCGGGAAAATCTACCTTGCTTAATATTTTGGGCTGCCTGGATAAACCCTCCAGCGGCGATTATATTCTTGATGGAGTTAATGTTAAAAATCTTGACCGAGATGAATTGGCTGTTCTTAGGAATAAAAAAATAGGTTTTGTGTTCCAATCGTACAATCTTCTTCCCAGAACTACAGCAAGGGAAAACGTGGAACTTCCTCTTCTTTACAATGCAAAAATTTCAACAGAGGAAAGACACAAAAGATCATTAGAAGCATTGACTGCCGTAAAATTGGAAAGCAGAATAGATCACCTTCCCAATCAAATGTCAGGTGGGCAACAACAAAGAGTAGCTATTGCCCGGGCTTTAGTGAATGAACCTGTTATGATCCTTGCCGATGAAGCCACTGGAAATCTTGATACAAGAACTTCCTACGAGATCATGGCACTCATGCAGGATTTACATAAACAGGGACGTACCATTGTTTTTGTAACGCATGAACCCGATATCGCTACTTTTAGCAGCAGAACAGTCACACTGCGGGACGGAAAAGTAATTAAGGATGTTAAAAATGACAATATAAAATCTGCCAGAGAAGCGCTGGATGCTCTTCCTGTCAATGATGATTATCAATAAACACTAAAACCTCATTGCAATGAACCTCTCAAACCTCTTCAGAATTGCCTGGAAAGCCCTTTTAAGAAACAAGCTTCGAGCATTTTTAACGATGCTTGGGATCATTATTGGTGTTGCTTCCGTAATTGCTATGACTGCCATTGGCGAAGGTTCTAAAAAGAGTATCAGCGATCAGCTTTCTTCTATGGGTTCCAATATGATTACGATTCGGCCTTCAAGCAATGTGAATGTTTCAGGAGGGGCAAGAATAGGAGCCTCCGGATTGCAAACACTGAAATCACAGGATGCTGACGCTATTTCCAAAGGAGCACCTGATGTTTCTTATGTCTCTCCCGCTGTACAAACCAATGGACAGTCGATCAACGGACCCAATAACTGGCCTACCCAATTGCAGGGTGTTAATGAAGAATATTCTCAAATCAGGGATTGGAGTGTAGCAAGTGGTAATTTTTTCAGCAAGAAAGATGTTTCCTCTGCCAATAAAGTCTGCCTGCTTGGACAGACGGTTTATACGAATCTCTTCCCCAACGGAGAAGACCCGATAGGAAGTATTATCAGGTTTAATAAAGTTCCCATGAAGGTTATTGGAATTCTCTCTCCTAAAGGATCCAATGCTTTCGGCCAGGACCAGGATGATGTCATCCTTGCTCCTTTTAATACAGTTCAGAGAAGATTTCTG
This sequence comes from Chryseobacterium sp. G0162, assembly GCF_003815715.1. NCBI lineage: Bacteria > Pseudomonadati > Bacteroidota > Flavobacteriia > Flavobacteriales > Weeksellaceae > Chryseobacterium > Chryseobacterium sp. G0162. The sequence continues at coordinate 1,265,145 of NZ_CP033922.1, forward strand.
GGAATTACTTATGTGCAGACCATTTATGCGGCTTCTACGAATGCAAACACGTCACAACAGGCTACGGATCAGGTTTCAGAAATTTTAAGAAAACAGCACAAGCTTCCCGTTGATGGAAGCAACGACGACTTCAGTGTAAAAACCCAGGCGGAACTGATCTCTACCATGAGTTCTACCAGCCAGCTTCTGACCGTACTGCTTTCTGCTATTGCCGGAATCTCATTGATTGTAGGAGGAATCGGGATTATGAACATTATGTATGTTTCTGTGACTGAAAGAACCAAAGAAATCGGTTTAAGGATGTCAATTGGAGCCAGAGGAAAAGACATTCTGTACCAATTTTTGATCGAAGCCGTACTCATCAGTATTACCGGAGGAATATTGGGAGTCATCCTCGGGATTCTTTCCTCAGAGTTGGTTACTTTTTTTCTTTCATGGCCTACCTTCATTACCGAGTCATCCATTATTATTTCGTTTATTGTCTGTGCCGTCACCGGAGTATTTTTCGGCTATTATCCTGCCTTAAAAGCATCAAAACTTGACCCTATTGAAGCATTGAGATATGAATAGTTTTATGTAAATTTGGATAGTGTTGTGGAGTATGGGCACGGGTTTCGAGTTTTCGGGATGATGAGATTCAGAATATAGCCACCAGAAAAATTAATAAACATCAACAAAATATGTCAGCCAGTATTTCTTCTAAAACCTTTGATTTTCTAAAAAAGTTAACCAAAAATAACAACCGTGAATGGTTTAATGAAAATAAGAATCTGTATACTGAATCTCAGTCAAATGTCATTGATTTTTTAGACAGCTTGATTAAAGAAATGTCCGGATTTGATGAAGAACTTGCTAAAATTGACAGTAAAAAATCACTTTTCAGAATTTACCGTGACACCCGCTTTTCGAAAGATAAATCCCCGTACAAAACTAATTTCGGAGCTTCTCTGGGGATGGGAAAAGGAAATCAGAAAGGCGGATATTACCTTCATATGGAACCTGGTAAATCTTTTCTGGCCGGTGGTATATATATGCCTGAATCTTCAGTTTTAAAAGAAGTACGGAAGGAAATCTCTTTGTATGGCGATGATTTTCTTAAAATTTTAAATCATAAAGATTTCAAAAAACACTTTCCTGAACTAGATCAGGAAGATAAACTGAAAAAGGTGCCTCAGGGTTTTGAAAAAGAAGATCCTATGGCGGAATATTTAAAGCTTAAAAACTTCATTGTGGTATACCCCATCAAAGATGAAGAAGTTTTAGATAAAAATGCTGTGAAAAATCTCAGTAAGATTTTCAAACTAATGAAACCTTTTAATGATTTCCTGAATACTCCTTTCCAGGATTAAAAATCGTTCAAGAATAAGCAACTTTTGGATTTCATTTGTATTTTTTATTACAGATGGCTAAGACTTTCACAGATGCAACTGCATTTACTATTGTAGTATCTAAAAAATGCCTGTATAGACCTATGAAATTCTGTTTTTTTACGCATAAATATTCTACAAAGTAAAAAACACTCCTACAAGGCGTTTATGTGACAAATTCAAAATATACTAGAGCTCAAGGTCTTACAAAACAACACACAAACACTATCAACTGAAAATCAATTCATTATATTTAACATTTTTTAAGAAAAGTTTTACATTTTTGCTTATCTTTGCTGTTCGTCAAAAAGCTAAGGATGTCTTTATACCAAAAAATTGCAGAAAAACTACAATATATAAGTCCGGATTTTTATAAGAAAAGATATTTTAAGACCTTAAACAATCTTAATAAAGATAATTTTTCGGAACGCAATGTAGAACCGGAACTGGTATGGATCAAAGAATACCTTCCAAAAAATGCTGTAATACTGGACATTGGCGCCAATGTAGGAACTTTCCTATATCAACTGGAAAATAAATTAGACCACGAGCATATTTATGCTTTTGAGCCTAATAAAAAGCTTTACACCAGACTGAAAAGATTATTCCCCACGATGAGGGTACTTCCTTTGGCACTTTCTGACGAAAATACAATTGCGGAATTCAAAGTTCCCATTATCAACGGAAAAACCATCGCTTCCCGTGGAACCTTAAATACGGACTACAAAGAAAAAGGCGAAGAGAAAAGCTATACTGAGAAAGTAAAGGTTATCAAACTGGACGAATGGGCTGCTCTGGAACACTTCAACCGACTGGATTTTATCAAGATTGATGTTGAAGGCAATGAAATAAAGACTCTTTCGGGAGCTAAAGAAACCATCAGACAGTTTATGCCTACTTTAATGGTTGAGATGGAACAAAGGCATCACCAAACACCTATATGGAATGAAATCTCTGAAGTGGAACGCTGGGGATATGAAGTAAAGTACCTGAACAGGAACACCTTTACCCTTGAAACCCTTACAGAGAATATTCTGCTACAAAATACAAACGACGAAAAAAATAAAACTCAGTACATCAACAATATTATTTTTATACCTAAAAACCCTTAAAACAACTTTATGAGCGTAGTAGCGAGACAAGGCTTCAAATATTCCATTATCGGTTATATTGGTTTTTTGCTGGGTACAGTTTCTGCAATATTCATCTTTCCCAATGACTTCGAATTTTATGGAAAACTCCGCTACAGTATGCAAACTGCAGAAATGCTTGTTCCTTTCGTTGTTTTTGGAATTTCTTATGCGAATGTAAAATTTTTTCATTCTTTACAGAAAGATGGTAAAAATCAGAATATGCTTTCCTTATCGCTTGTTACTGTTTTAATTAACTTCATTATATTTTCCATTATATTTTTTGTTCTTCCTTACTTTTATCCCAAGTTCATTCATTCGGAAGCCTGGAAAATTAAAAAAATTATCTTACCTCTTATTTTAGTTTTATCTATCTGTGCTATTTTCAATAAATACACTTCTAATTATAAAAGGATTGTTGTTTCTAATATCTTTGACAATCTATTCCCTAAAATAGCCAATTTGGGAGCATTCTGTCTGTTCTTTTATTTTTCTCTGTCTCAGAATATAGCATTGGCTTTCTTCTTTGGAATGTTTACCTTAATGCTTTTCGGATATATTTATTATACCAATAAACTTGAGAAAATCCATTTTGACATCAGTACAGATTATTTTAAGAAAGACAATTTCTGGAAAGAATTTCTAAACTACAGTTTCTTTGGCTTTCTGGGAACATTTGGAAATTACCTGGCGATTAATAGCTTTATGATCGGAGAGTTTATGGGTATGGAAGAAAATGGTATTTATTCTGTATTATATGCTCTTATTTCATTGATCTCTATTCCACAGCTGGGTTTATTTAATATTTCAGCACCCATTATCAGTAAACATCTTGCTGATGGTGACATGGAAGGCCTGGATAAGTTCCATAAGAAGACTTCATTAACGTTATATTTTCTGGGAGCGGTATTATTTTCCTGCATTATGGTCGGGTTTCCTTACCTGACTCAGTTTATGCCAAAAAATGGGGTAATGCTCAGAGAATATGAACCGGTTGTATGGATCTGGGGATCTGCAGTTTTAATTGACTTAGCCACAGGATTCAACGGAAATATCATCTCTCTTTCAAAGTATTACAGATTCAACATTCTGGTGATGCTTTTATTAGCCGGATTAACGATTGGGCTGAACTATTATTTCATCAAAAATACAGACTTGAAACTTATCGGAATTGCTTTATCCACAGCCATTTCCCTTACGATTTATAATGTTGTTAAAATCTTATTCAACTATATTCTTTTCAAAGTTTCACCATTGAGTATCGAAATGATCTTCATTTCAATCATTTGTACTTTAGCGATTACTGTAGCCATTGTTTTGCCTAATTTCAACAGCAACTTCATCAATCTGATCTACAAACCTGCTGTAGTACTCCTATTAATCTATATTGGAAACTACTTTACAAAGATTTTCCCAATAGAGGATTATCTGAATATGAGGTTTATTAAGAGTATTTTTAAGTTTAAATAAGACTTAGAAGATAAAAACAACAGAACAAGACCAATTTAATCAGCAATAAGGCTGTTTAATACCTGTTCTAATCTGCTTTGGACTTCTGACTTACCGTAATTTTTTTGAAAATCGAAACGGGTGTTTATAAGCCCATTCATCTGCTCAAGGATATTTTCTTTTTCGGGAAAAATGAAATTCAGTTTTGATGGGTAATTTTTGGGGAAAACAGCCAGTTTTCCGTAGGCAATAGCATCACCAAGGTTCCCTGTCATCTTGGTTTTCCCATACGTTTCTTTTATGCTGAAAAATTCCGTTTCCTGTTGAATCGGACACCAAAGTACATCTGCCTTCTGCATCCATGCCTCAAAGTCTTCCGACGAGACTCTTTCTGGAAAATAGTTTACAGAGATATTCTCCGGCAAGTGTGAAGACAGGCGTTCAAGTTGTTTTAATTCATAATTCTGGGCTTTTCCAAGAAAAATAAATTCACATTTTTGATCCGATCTTATCTTCTGAATGGCTGCAAAAATATGGGCATAATCTCTCCTCTTCTGAGAAACACCACCCGGAATAACAATCATGAGACTTTCATTCTCAGATGACACATAGTCTCTGGCATAAAAAAGAGGCAGAAACTGATGCCTGTCAGAGATCAGCGCTTCATCCAGTACTATCAGAGATTTTGATTGCTGATACACTTTACCAGCATACAATAATCCTTCTTTCCACCATAGTTTTAGTCTGTAGATGACATCACCTTTGAATACATTTGTTATTAAATCAAGTTTTGAGGCTCTGGTAAAATTGAGATTATGAGTAATAACAGCCGTATTGTATTTTTTTGTTATCGCTAAAAATGTATTGAAAAAACGATGAACAGTTCCGATAATAACCAAATCATATTCTCTGGTCTTCAGCTGATCTAAAATCATAGAACTATCCGACAGAAAAACCTTTGATCCGGTCTCACGGATCTGATCCTTGATCCTTTTGGAAAAATAATAATCTACACTGAAATTCTGAGATCCCTCCATGACATTCATGAAAGCCTGTACTATTTCTGCGTGGGTATCTATTTCTATGTAGGCTATTTTTTTCACTGACCGATTGGAATTATTTTTAATTTTTGGCTAAAGCCGGTTGAATTTTTATTTTGTATTAAACGGACTAAAGTCCGTTTCTATTGATGTTTATATTGGTTTACAGCATTACATTTTCAGCCATTTTTTCTTCAGCATTTTCCAGCGTTGATCGTTAACGGCTTTTTGTTCTTCTTTTGAAATTTTAAGTTCCAGTTTTTTAGCCTTACAACCTTCATAGGATTTCACAATATCAAAGAAAAATGATGGAGATTTGCTTTTCATTGCTTCCTTTAATGAGGCAATATAAGCCAGAAATCTGTTCAATCCTAAAAAATAGAAATAACGCCCGTAATAATCGGCTGGTCTTATGGTATAATCCGCTCCTTTTACTTTAATAAGCTTTACATGAAGTTCAGGTAAGACAACTTCTTTCCAGCCTAAATGCTCCAATAGAATAGAATCTATATTATCCCAGCCTAATGTTTCCCTTAAGCCTCCCATCTGAACAAAACATTCTTTCCGGTAAGCCTTCATAGGGCCTCTTACATGATGCTTATTAGAATTCCCTTCATATACCCAGTTTCCATCTTTTTCTACGTAGAGCAACCCTCCTACCAATCCGTATTCGGGATTGTTATTAAAAGCTTTTTCTACAGTTTCCAGATAATTTTCAGGAAGAATAATATCGGCATCAAATTTACAAATGATATGGAAATCATCTACTGACTGTGTCTGCAAACCTTTTTTGAAAGCATGAACTACTTTTGAACCGGGTTGATGTTCTGATTTTTGAAGATTAATGGTTTCAAAACGGGAATCAGGTGCAGTATATTTTCTGATAACATCAGAAGTACCGTCTGTGGAACCGTCATTAACGACTACCACTTTAAAATCCTTACTACTTTGCTGCTGTAAGGAGTCCAGAGTGAAGGAGAGGTTCTGCTCTTCGTTATGGGCAGGAATAATAATTAAAAACCTCACGGAGTAATTTATAAGTAATGAATGATAAGTGATAAATGATGAAAACCATCACTTATCACTTATTGATTGTTTTTATATTATTTGTTGTGTGGCATCAGCATGTTTTTCGGATCAAGGATTTCATCCAGCTTTTCCTGAGAAAGGATCCCTTTCTCTAAAACAAGATTGTATACGCTTTTCCCAGTCTCCAATGCTTCTTTTGCAATCTGTGTAGATTGTTTATAACCGATATAAGGATTCAATGCCGTTACAATTCCGATGCTGTGTTTTACCATATTCAGGCATACTTCTTTGTTGGCTGTAATTCCTACTACACACTTATCACGAAGGGTATCCAATGCATTGCAAAGGAAATTGATATTTTCCATGATTGCATGAGAAAGAACCGGTTCCATTACATTAAGCTGTAGCTGTCCTGCTTCTGCTGCAAACGTTACCGTTAAATCGTTTCCAATTACTTTGAAGCAAACCTGATTCACCACTTCCGGGATAACAGGATTTACTTTACCCGGCATAATAGATGAACCAGGCTGCATTGGCGGAAGGTTGATTTCAAAAAGTCCCGCTCTTGGTCCTGATGAAAGTAATCTTAAATCATTACAGATTTTTGATAATTTTACCGCCAGACGCTTCATAGCTGAAGAATAAATCACATAAGATCCTGTATCCGGTGTAGCTTCTACCAGGTTAGGTGCAGAAATAATAGGAAACCCTGTGATCTGAGCTAAATTTTTAGCACAAAGTGTAGCATACCCAACCGGAGCATTTAACCCTGTCCCGATGGCTGTAGCTCCCATATTTACTTCTACGAAAAGATCTGCATTATTGTTTAGTTTGGAAATATCTTCTTCCAAGGTAGCAGCATAAGCTTCGAATTCCTGGCCTAATGTCATAGGAACAGCATCCTGAAGCTGAGTACGTCCCATTTTAATAACATCATGGAACTCCTGCCCTTTTGTACGGAAAGCAGCTATGATTTTCTCCAATCTTTCTACCAAACCGATATTCATCTGCAACAGCCCCATTTTGATGGCTGTAGGATAAGCATCGTTCGTTGATTGCGAAAGGTTGATATGGTCGTTAGGTGAACAGAATTCGTATTCTCCTTTATTTTTCCCTAATTTTTCCAATACTACATTGGCAATTACTTCATTCGCATTCATGTTGATTGAAGTTCCTGCTCCTCCCTGGATCATATCTACCGGAAACTGGTCATGATATTTCCCTGCTACAATCTCATCACATGCTTCTGCTATTTTGAAATATAGGCTTTCATCAAGAAGTCCTAATTCATAATTGGTTTTTGCGGCAGCTTTTTTTACGAAAGCCAGTCCTTTGATAAAATCCGGATATGAAGACAAAAGCTGTCCCGAAATTTTGAAGTTGTTGATTGCTCTTTGCGTCTGCACTCCATAATAAGCATCTAAAGGCACGTTCAGTTCGCCTAATAGATCACTTTCTTTTCTGAAATTTTCCATTACAGATATTTTACTGTTTTTGATCGTTTAAAGATAGCAAAAACGCATCGATCCGATGCGCTTTAATTTGAATTATTTTACTGAATATTTTACATTTAAAGCTTGTAATATTGCCCATGTTTCGGCATCCATAATTCCGTCATAATTTTGTGGGCGGAAATGATACTGAAATGCTTCAATAGTCTTCTTAGTAGCATCATCCCATTTTCCGCTCAATTCTATTCCATATCCGAATTTTTGTAATGCAGTCTGTATAGTGAAAATAAAGACCGTATCACTATACTTTGCCGGAAGTTCTGTTTGCGCAAGCTCGAAGTAGTTTTGTTTTGCTGCCTCATCATACCACATTCCTATCTGGTATTCGTCATATAATTTTTTCCATGGGAACATGGGTCCCGGATCTTGTTTTCTTGTAGGAGCAATATCTGCATGACCAATAACATTGGTTGCCGGAATCTGATATCTTGTTACAATATCTTTTGCCAATGCTGCCACTTTTCTTACCTGTGCATCACTGAAAGGAACAAAAATCCTTTTCCCTGTAGCATCCGTAGTAAAGCCAGGATTCACAATTTCTATTCCTATAGAAGTATCATTAAGATTCTTATCAGCTCTCCATGAGCTTACTCCTGCATGATAGGCACGCTTATTCTCATCTACCAATTGGTAGATTTCATTATCTCCTGTATTGTTTACCAGGTAATGGGCACTTACTCCCGGCTGGGTAAGAACGGTAATAGACTTGTCATCAGGAAGCACTGTATAATGCATGATCAGATAACGTTGTCTGAAGTTCTGTGCCATGGCAGGGAAATAAGTTTTTACGACTTTATATCCTGCAGGTTTTGCCGAGACAATAGAACCATAACTTGCCGTATTATCATTTTTTGCTGGGTCTGCTATATTAGTAGTAAAAAAGTCTACTCCATGATCACTTACAACTTTTGGTTTTGGAGCTTCAGGAGTTGGGGTCTTTACTGCTGTTTTTGGCTGTGCCACGGGGGTTTTCGGTTGGTAGGTATTTTTTTTCACATTTTTCTGAGAAGTACATGAAAAAACTAAAGTGCTTAATCCGATGATATATAATGTTTTACGCATCAGTTTGGTTTTTTATCAATTTATTAGCTCAAAAATACACAAAAAATTCTTGAAATTTATTTGGTAAATAAAGAAATCTATTCTATATTTGCACTCGCAATAACGGAACAACGATCATTAAAAAATAAACAAAAAGGAGGGTTGCCAGAGTGGTTAATGGAGCAGTTTGCTAAACTGTCGACGCGAAAGTGTCGCAAGGGTTCGAATCCCTTACCCTCCGCACTCTATATATCTCGGGGCGTAGCGTAGTCCGGTCATCGCGCCTGGTTTGGGACCAGGAGGTCGCAGGTTCGAATCCTGCCGCCCCGACTTTTTTAATGTGCTTATTATAAGCGAGAATCAACTTCTAAGGGTGCGTAGCTCAGCTGGATAGAGCATCTGCCTTCTAAGCAGACGGTCAAAGGTTCGAATCCTTTCGCGCTCACAAAACCTCATCATTTTATGGTGAGGTTTTTTGTTTTATTACCATTCTTTATTTTAAAGCTTAGATTATCAAGGATAAAACATTCCTATTTTTTAATCCGGTTAAAGGTTCGAATCCTTCTGCGATTACAAAACCTCATTTTCTGTTTATATTATGAATATATTGATTTTCCAATAATTTATTCACAGTCAGCTTAATTCTAAACTAAACCTAACAAGAAGCCCTATCTCTTCTCTAAGCAAATAGTCGATAGAATCAACATTTCACACTCGCAACAGAGGTTATCATCTAAGTTCTATCTTTAAAGTTTTTAATCATAATTTTATCATAAACATTTTTTCACTCATAAAGGATATTTTTATATATTTGGTTCACTAACCTATAAAAAAACAATTACCGTGAAAACATTCAAAAAACAACACAGTGCTCTAAAGAGAAATGAATTGAAAACTATTTTAGGAGGAACCTTACCAAATCAATGTATTCCACGATTTTGTAGAGATTTATGTAAGGAGCAAGGTTTTGAACAAGGAGGTTGTGACCCTAACGGACTATGCTTATGTGGTCCGTTCCCAAACCCAAATGACTTGTAAAATATAAATCTTAATATTTATAAACAACAAAAGCCTTACAATTTGAATTGTAAGGCTTTTATTATTCAACAATACCACCTGATTATTATATTCTATTTTTCACTTATGATGTCTGGCTATTTTTTAACCAGCACATAATTTCCATCAGTTTCATTTTTCTTTATTCCATATCCATCAGTCAGTTCAAGAGTCCAGCCATCACCTGATATCTTTCTACCTTCTGTTTTAGCAGGAATCGATATCGAAATCTTATCCCAGTTTGAACTCATTAATGCTCCATTTTCAACGGTCAGAATTCCCCATTTATCAGTAACCCTGATATTGGGATATACTGTTCCTTTATCTTCAATCGGTATTATATTTCTTGGATCGAAAGAGACATTCATCTTTTCAAATTTTATTTCAAAATGGGGATTCTCTATAAATTTGGTTTTATATTCAGCAATGAGTTTTTTTGTTTTCTCTTCTCTTTTTGTTTCTTCCTCAGTTATTGCTGAGCCATTGTAATCCTCAGCTAATCTTTTAACAACCTCATCTAAATCACCAGCAACTTTACTATTGAATACTTTGATAAAATAGTTGGTAAGATCTGTTTTTGCCGTGATTTTTTTATTCCATTCTTTATCTTTATTATAGAGTAAATACCCATAAACAGGTACTGTGTGATAAGCAAATGATCGTACAAACGTTGCATTCTTAAAAAAATCATTAATTCCATCAACTAAAAAAGCAGCTGTCTGCGTCTTATCCCTACCACTTACTATTACCCCTGTAAACTCCGCAATTCCTTCATTGAGTTCCAGAAGATTTTCATTTGAACCTGAACCTTTGTAAAGACTATGTCTGAATTTCCTGAAAGTGAGTGCATTCGTAAGATGTTCCTGTAATTCTTTTTTTGAAGCAGATTTCAACGCTTTTTTCAAAGCTTCCAGTTCTAAACGAAGATAAATCCTACCTTCTTTCTGATCCAGGTGGTTATTTTCAACATTGTTTAGTTCAAAACCTAATGAGGGTTGTATGCGATGAAATGACTCATGAGCCAGCAAACCCATTCTATTGTATTTATTTTTAGGAAGTGGAAGCATCATCATTGCCCATCTTTTTCCATTCCAGTTCACAGCCGTATTGGCAATATTAATTTTCTCAGGCAAAACTCCGGTATAAATAGTGCCATTAGCCTTTAAAATATCATTTTCATCAGCCTCATTGGCAAAAATTTCTCTTGTCTTTGGATCAATTAAAAGGAGAGGACCATAGAGATCTTTATTCCAAAGTTCAATATTTCTTTTAGATTCGATTTTAAACTCATTATAAAAAATGGAAATACTATCATTTTTTTGTCCCGTTAGATAGTGTCCGAACAGAGAGAACAATAGTATAAAAGTAGCAGTCTGCTTCATAGTTAAGTTCTTTAATTGCACAGACTATTTATTGCGTTTATTGTAAGTGTCTGTATCACAAATATAATAAATTACACCTCTTATTTTATTCTGATAATTTTAAGAACAAAAAAAAGCCTTAGAAATAATCTAAGGCTCTTCCCTATTTTCAAGCATCTTTTTTCGTTTTCAATTGAATTTTAGATGCTTCCATTTTCTTATTTTTCGATTGTTCCCGTCTCATTTTTCTGTATTCCCAGGGAGCAACAGCATGAACATCCTGCCAAAGACCAATTTTCTTCTGTTGAGCCTTTTCCTGTAGCTTTCCTAGAGAATCATCTTTAGAATAAGAAAAGTACCACCATCCCATTCCAGCCTTTATCACTTCTTTGGAAAGGTATTTATCATTATCATAATAAATTTTGGCAATGGAACGTCCATAACGGTCCGTACTGGTCTCTTTAAACGTAATCGTTTTTCCAAACACCTGCTCAGAGGTGAATTGTTTGGCATTTTTTCCGAAAGCCTGTCCATTTTCCGGACAATCTACTTCCGCCAATCTAAGTTTCTTTTGGGTATTGCCTTTTAAAAGTACTGTAATTGTATCTCCATCTGAGATTTTGATTACTTTTCCGCTTGTTTGTGAAAACAGGATGGCCGGGAAAAGTATGCTCATCAACATTAATCGTTTCATGGGGCAAATATAAGGATTAAAGGATCTGGATAAAGAAGGACACTATCTTATTTATCTTTAATTATATTTTCATTTCTCGTTAACCTTATATAACTTATTCTTAAATCCTTATTACTTAATAATATCTCCATCTATTTTCCTTTTTTCTTTATTTCGTGAATGCTTTTATAATTGGAATCTATACTATATCCATATTTAACAATACCATCTACCTGCATCCTAACTGAAATATTTTCACATTTTTATAAATTTAAAATCCAGAAATCCATCACAAATTGTTTAAAGTAAACCTTCCCACTGTAAAATCATCAGGATAGGTTCTAAACCCAGGGAGAATTAATGCTTTTGCTTTTTCGAACATTTCTATATCTTCAAAATACCCAATATACAGGCTGTATGAGTTTCATCAGTGTAGAGATGCTCAAGTGCGTATACAAAGTAATGACATCAATTTATTCCTTCTGCTTCTTTATAAATCTCATAGTTCATGTCACCATTTTATATGTTTTTTCAAGAATGGGAAGGTCTATTTTATGAAAATCATGAGTTCTTGTATTTTTAAATTTTAAAAATTGTGATGGCAAAATTTGTGGATCTGCTATTGAACCATAAAAAAATGTAAAATTCCTCTGATAATCTAAATCCATGGTTATTAATCAAGTAAAGTTAACAAAAAAGTTTCTCCAAAATTTAATTAAAAATTATCCTTTAATTTATTTTTTTATTTCAAAAAGTATTGTACCTTTGCAACCGCAAAAACGAAGTAAAATTCGTTAATGATGACCTTTAATCGGGGCGTAGCGTAGTCCGGTCATCGCGCCTGGTTTGGGACCAGGAGGTCGCAGGTTCGAATCCTGCCGCCCCGACTTTTTTCAAAGGGTGCGTAGCTCAGCTGGATAGAGCATCTGCCTTCTAAGCAGACGGTCAAAGGTTCGAATCCTTTCGCGCTCACAAAAAGACTTACTGATTGATGTAAGTTTATTTATTTTAATTTTTGAAAGCATCTTGTTTTTTTAAAATTAAAACAATGAAGTAAAATTCATTAAAGATGACCTTATCGGGGCGTAGCGTAGTCCGGTCATCGCGCCTGGTTTGGGACCAGGAGGTCGCAGGTTCGAATCCTGCCGCCCCGACTTTTTTTCAAAGGGTGCGTAGCTCAGCTGGATAGAGCATCTGCCTTCTAAGCAGACGGTCAAAGGTTCGAATCCTTTCGCGCTCACTTTATAAAAGTCTCTGTTTCAGAGACTTTTTTTGTTTTCTGATGATCTATTTTAGATTGCTATTCTGATATTTCCACAATAATCTGAAAAATGTCTGAAAACATTCAGACTTTGTTCAGACATTTCATGGATTCAAATAAACTATAAACCTCGAAAATAGTTGTCATAAAATTCAAATTGTTATAATTTTGTGCTCTCTATTTTAATTCAATGAAAAATTTCAAGTTCATTATCGCAAGCTGTTTCTTTGCTTTGACTTTGTCGTGTAAAACAGCATCTCCAGTTTCACAGGCTTCTGTGCAGAATGTACCTTATCAAAATCTTGGACGTGACGGTAAAATATATGCTGCTTTTTATCAGCAAAGGGCTGCAGAATATGAAGCACTATGTCTTCAAGCCTACAATATCGCAAAACTTCGTCTGGATGAAGCCTTAGCACAAAAACCGGATAAGCCATTAGCTATTGTTTCAGATATTGACGAAACCTTTTTAGATAATTCCTATTATGCTGTTGAGCGTTCAAAAATGGGAAAAGATTACGATCAAAAAACATGGGAGGAATGGACTGCCAAAGGCATCGCAACACCCCTTACCGGTTCCCAGGAGTTTTATCAGTATGCCGCCAGTAAAGGAGTGCAGGTATTCTATGTTACCAATCGCGTGGAACAGGAACGTGCAGGAACTTTGAAAAACCTGAAAAAATACAATTACCCTATTCAAAGTGAAGCTCATCTTATTCTTCGATCTAAAGAAAGCAGTAAGGAAGCCAGACGTTTGGATATTGCCAAAAATTACAATATTGTACTCCTGCTGGGTGATAATCTCGCCGATTTCTCTAACCTATTTGATAAAAAATCAGAAACGGAACGCTCAGCTGCGGTGAAAAATTCAGCAAATGAGTTTGGCAAAAAATTCATTATTATTCCTAATGTCGGATATGGAGATTGGGAATCTTCTTTTTATCAATACAAGTATGATTACGCCCCTCAGCAAAAAGATTCAATGATGTATAACGCTGTAAAGGCAGCTCCTTAATACATTCTATAAATATTATACTCCTGACAAAATAGGTATAGGATCAAAATTTTAACCCCCTCACAACAAAAACTGTGAGGGGTTTTATTTTTAATAATTTTTATTTTCTAATCCAATTTATTTTAGAACTTTCTCATAGATTTCGTTCAGCAGATTCTGTCTCATTTTTGAATTTCTTTGGGTTAAGAGAATGATAATTCCCCATTTTTTGGCTCTGTTGTAGCAAATGATGGATGATTGCCCCATAGAATCTCCAGACTTCAGATAGATTGTATTCTGTTCATCAGTACTCATGTTAAGTCCTAGTCCCATTTCTCTCTTTTCATCTTTGTAATAAATTTTTTCTGTGATTAAGCCCGCTTCAGATATTGGATTTCCTTTAGTCAGAATTGCTTTTAAATAGGTTACCATATCAGAAGCATCTGATTTTATCAATCCCGCTGATGCTGTAACATTCCAATTAAAAAACTCCTGAGCACCTCCACTAGGATTATAACCTGTTGTTTTGTTTTTTACATTAAATTCTTTTGTGAATGTACGGTTCATTTTTAAAGGATTTATTATTTTTTCATGAATGATCTCATCGTAAGTCTTTCCATATACTTTTTCTAATATTTGCCCAAGTAAAGTATACCCAATGGTAGAATAACGGTATTTTCCATAGTCAATAAGCTCTGTACAGCTATTAATCATAGAGGTTAATGATTGTTCAGTAATGGTACTTACAGGCTGCTGCGGATTTTGTTCTATTAATTTGGCAAAATCTATATCAGGTAGTCCGGACTGATGAGAAGCTAAGTCTGAAATTTTGATCTTATTCTTGATATTTTGATTTAAAGCATATCCTTTTGGAAGATAACGATCCATATAATCATCCAGTTTTAGTTTATGATCCAGAACAGCTTGTGCAATTAAGTTTGAAGTCAGTATTTTAGTAATAGAAGCAATTTCAAATAGTGAATTTTTGTTAATATCTACATTACTTTCTTTACTCAGTTTTCCATAAGCTGTATAATATTCTTTATTATTATTGATAAAGCCAACACTGATTCCTACCTCCGGATTTTTTTGATAATTGTCTTTTACGATGGAATCAATTTTTTGGGTGAAATCTTGTCCAAAAGAAAAGCTGCTGATGAATAATAGTACTGCGAAAAATGTGAATGAAGTTTTCATTGTATCGTTTTTTAAGGTTAAATATTTATTTCGATACAAATTTGAAAAATAGAAAAACCTTATACGACCGAATAAACGTACTTGATCTTTTTTGTTAAAAAAAATGAGTACAAATACTTTCAAAACCAAGTACGAGTAATTACAAGACACTAATAAACAATACATTAAAAATAAAAAAAATGTATTTCCCGTATTTTTTTAAAGGCAGTATTAAAGAAAAGCTTTGAATTAAAACCTACTTCATAGAGAAATTCAAGAATTGTTACTTTGCTTTTTTATAGCATCTTTTAAAATAACCATAGCATACTCGATTCAATATATATTTACAAAACTGTAAAAATAACCGACTTTAATTGATGGTTGATAAGAACGGATCATCTCATACGCTTCACAGCAAAAAAATTCCGTTTCACTGATCTATTTTGCGGAGTCAACTTAACTTTTCCACTGATGAACTTCAATTCGTAGTATTTTTACAGGGTAAGCTTTTACCGGGAAGCTGGTATAAAAGTTAGTTTTAATTATTATTTAAGGAAACATTGGTTAAGCATCAATAAAAATCTTTTTGTGCAAATATTCCTTATAGCCATTTATGGCTAAACTATACACTTAATCATGTTTGGGTAGGGTTGGGTATTCCAGCCCTATTTTGTTTTGTAATATCTACAAGCAAAACAAAGCCCTTACATTAGGTAAAGGCTCAATTATTTTTAAAATTTAAATTCATCTATCGTTGGATCATTCAGTAACATTTTCGTGCAAACGTCATGGTTCCTTGAAGCTCCCTGTACCCGCCAGATCGCTGTATATTTTTCTCCACTCCTCACCTGCTTTCCTCTGATTGATTTTAAGCCATGTTCTTTAAAGAGATTTTCATATTTCTCCATTATGCCATCTTCATAGGAAAGTGTAATCTGATAAGTATACCGGGTACTGATCCTATCAATTACATTCTGAATATATTTGAACATGATTAGCAATAAAAATACAACCAGCGAACCAATTGTTGCTTCCTGATAATATCCTGCTCCTATTGTCATTCCCAGAGCCGCACATATCCATATGGTAACAGCCGTTGTAAGCCCCGAAACTCGGTTATCTTCCTTAAAAATCACTCCTGCTCCCACAAAACCTATTCCGGTGATAATATTGGCAGCAATACGATCCGGACTCCCCGTCTCTCCAAGGTTCATAGAAAGCATTGTAAAGATACAGGACCCCAAGGTTACCAATATCATGGTACGAAGCCCTGCCGACTTCAATTGATATTCTCTTTCAATCCCGATTATACCTCCTACAATTACAGAGAAAAGAATGGGAAGTACATCATCCAGTATATTCATTGTTCAGTTTTTTTATCATTAAATGTATTTTATTTTTTTCAATTGAGAAAGGAATATTCTGAACAAAAAAACCGTTGTACAATGACAACGGTTTCATTTATTTTAAATAAAAGAATCTATTTAAGCTTATAAGAACTTCCGTTCCAAAGATAAGTTTTAGAAGAACGTTTTTTCTTCTCCCGGTCTTTATCATCGGTTTCCATATCTTCTACTTTCAGGATAAATGCATTAGGTATTCCTCCTTTATCATTAGGAAAAACATATTCTTCACTATGATAGTAAGCTCCGGCATCTCCTATATTCATCAACTGTGGAAGGGCAATAAGTTTCTTATCTTTATAAAGAACGTATTGGTCATAAGTTCCAATGCCACATGCTTCTCCTGACACCATTGCCTTTAATGTAAATTCTACCTCCTGCAACTTATGATTGCTTTCAATACTAAAAGAAGCTGTACTCAACTCTTCCCCTTTTCCCGTATCAAAATACACCTCATCAATCAGCGTATTGCCTTCCATTACTTTTATTCCTGCAATATTCTGCTTATTGGGTTCATTCAAGTCCTTAATTTTCCTATCTACAGTCTTGGAAAGACCAAAAAGGAAGTCATAGCCGTTTTTATTACGGTACCCTACGCATAAATTACCTCCCCAAACATATCCTTCAGAAGTAACATCTCCTTTTTGGTAAGAAATCTTATACCAATTAGCTCTTCTTTCTCCGAGTTGTAAAACCGGTACCCCTTCTTCTTTTTTAAGGATCATAACCTGCTGATTGCTCTGCAATGAATCCAACATCTGAGCATTAACACCTGGTTCTTTTCTGACTCTTGTCCAATCTGTAAAGATCTTCTGATTCTTGTTTTCAGTAAAATTAAAAACACCATCTGCATATACTTCATTTTCCTGAGCTACAAAAAGTTGTATCATCAGTAAAAATAAAGCAGTCCATAAAGTTTTCATGTTTGTTATTTCGTTTTTTTATTTTTCAAGCAGTAAGCTTACCCATTCTTCTCTCTGTAGCTGTTTTTTTAAGGTAAGACCACTTTCTTTGCACACTTCAAGAATATCATCTACATCAAAGAAACAAAGTCCTGAAAGCAATAATTTTCCACCTTCATTCAACACAGACACATACGTTGGAATATCTGAGATCAGAATATTTCTGTTGATGTTGGCTAAAATGATGTCGAAATTTTCGTTTCCTAGATTATCTGCTGCTCCCTGCTCAATTTCCAATTCAACGCTATTTCTTGTTGCATTTTCTTTTGAATTTTCTACAGACCATTCATCAATATCGATGGCTTTTGTATCTCCGGCTCCTTGTTGTTTAGCGTAAATAGCCAATACGGAAGTTCCACATCCCATATCCAATACTTTCTTTCCATTGAAATCAATATCCATCATTTGCTGGATCATCAGGTGGGTAGTAGGATGATGCCCTGTTCCGAATGACATTTTAGGCTGAATAATGATCTCGTGCATTCCCGGTACAGACTCATGGAATTCTGCTCTGATGAGTACTTTATCATCAATATTGATGGGTGAAAAGTTCTTTTCCCACTCTTCATTCCAGTTGATATTCGGCATTTCTTCAAAAGAGTACTCGATTTTTACATTTTCATTTTCAAAGATCGGAAGTGCTTTAAGCTGATCTTCATTAAATAAATCGGTCTGGATATATCCTAAAATTCCGTGAATTTCTTCTGTAAAGCTGTCAAAACCTATTTCAATAAGCTCTGCCATTAATATCTCGTTCCAAGGTTGCAATGGAGAAATCTTGAAATTGAATTCTAAATAATTTTGCATGTGAATAATTTGCTGCAAAAATACTAATGTTATTACGGTTAAAAAAATGGAAAGGGTAAGTTTTGGGTAAAGCTGAAAGATTTTGGGTTCCGTTTATTGGAATAAGGCTTTCTTCTCTTGATTTTTTATCTCTTGCAGATTGTACTGATAACGCAGATAAAAAGGTGTTTGTTTTATTTAGGTTTTGGCTAAAGCCATTGGAATTTGACATTATAAAGAAAGCGGACTAAAGTCCGCTTCTATTGAATTTCTTTGTGTATAATTTAAAATTGGATAGAATTGTTTTATGACAACTTTAACCCCTTGAATTTTAAACTTTACTTCTTATGGATTGGTAGAGAAAATAGAACCATTAGCAATTAGCGCTCTTCTGTTCATTTTCAGGATATCTCTTACCCATTCTGCGAAGTCTTCAGGCTGTAATACTTTGTCTGGATTTCCGTCTGTAAGTCCGCCCTGGATACTCATGTCAGAAGCAATCGTACTTGGCGTCAATGTGATTACACGGATGTTTTGTTTTCTCCATTCTGCCATCATTGATTGAGATAAAGAAACGACAGCTGCTTTTGAAGCGGCATAGGCAGACATATTTGGACCTCCTTTTAATCCTGCAGTAGAAGCAACATTCACGATATCTCCTTCTCCTTTAGCTTTCATAAATGGATGAACTGCTTTAGCAGCATAGTACACTCCAAATAAATTAGTTTTAATCACCTGCTCCCAAGTTTCAGACGGCATCTCTTCAATAGTTCCGAAATCTCCGATTCCCGCATTGTTCACAAGGATATCTACTCCGCCTAGTTTTTCAGCTAAAGTTTCAATTCCTGCTTTTACCGCTGCTTCATCATCAATAGAGAATATTGCATATGCAGAGTTTACTCCTAGTTTTTGGATTTCGTCAACTGTATTTTTAAGATTTTCTTCATTTCTTCCTGTAATGGCAACGTTCACTCCTTCATTCGCCAAAGCCAGTGCTACAGCTTTTCCTAGTCCTCTTCCACCACCTGTTACGATGGCATTTTTTCCATTTATATTCATAGTGTAATACTTTTCGTAAGACAAAGTTACGAAAGAACATTTTTATGGAATGGAAAGAAAGGAGATTTAATAGTTTTTTAATGGTTTTCAGAGGAATATTGAAAACTTAGGTTTTACTAAAGGCAAAAAAGTCTAAAACACTTAAGCAAAATAGAAGTTATTATGACACTTAAGTTTTATAAAATCATAGATTTTATCTTATGTGAACTTTTATCCAAAATTGTACAAATCTTTACTATTCTAAAACAGCAAAATAATCTTTTGGGACTTTTGTGGTTTAAACTCTTCAACATAAATCCAAAATAAAACCGGCTCATAGACAACCGGTTTATAAATCTAAAAAAATTATAGTAAAAAAATGAAAAGGCTTAAGGAATCTGGATGGCATTCTGTACTTCAAATTCTTCTGAAGCTGAGAATTGATTTCCATACATGTCTACGGCTCTCACCTCAACTTTATGCTTTCCTAAGGCTAGTTTTTTAGGAAAATCTGCTTCCCAGATATGTTTTGACATTTCAGGATTGGAAGGTCTTCTTCCCTGTAGAATTTTCTCTGTAGTATCCCATTTAAAAACGGAAAGAGCAAAATTTGGATCTATAGTTTCATCATATTCCATTTCTTCCCATTTGCCATTGTCTATTCTGTATTCCACTTTGTCTTTTTTGCTTCCCATGAAAAAGTTAGCCAACACTTTTGCAGAAGTTTTTGACGGGAACGGAATTACTTTCGGAACATACAATTTGATCTGATAATCATCCGGTTTTCCGGCAGTCTTATATTTTACTTTGTATTGATTATCAGTGAAACTGATAAATGAATAGCCTTTTGCAGTTCCGTCTCTCATGGTTGAAGTAGGAAGCCCAGCTTCATCAGCCGTTCCGGAATACCAATCTCCGCAAGTGGTTCCTACGTTATACTCATGCAGTTCTTTGATCCCATTCCAACCTGCTTTTTTTCCGTAGAAAATTTGTTGCTGAATATGAGTATGAGCTGACAAAAGCAATACATTCTGGAAAGGATTCAGGAAATCGAATAATTTCTGACGGTCTGCATTTCTGAAACTATCTTCGTTATTATGCTCCAGCGGAATATGGAAAGACACTACGATCAATTTGTTTTTATCAACCAATTTTAAATCGTTTTCGATGAACTGAAGCTGATCTTCACGGAAGCCACCCCAATATCCTTTTCCGTCTCTTGGATCAGGATACAGAATATCATCTAAAATAATGAAGTGTACATTTCCGTAGTTGAATGAGTAATTGGCAGGGCCAAAATTGGATTCAAAAGTTTCATCTGAAAATTGATCTTCTTTAGCATCATAGTTCATGTCATGGTTCCCCATTACATTATACCAAGGCAATCCTACTTCCTTCATTACATCAGCATAAGGTTTCTGCAGGCTAAGGTTATCTCCTACCAAATCTCCTAAACTGATTCCTAATACCGCATTCTTTTTGGTATTTTTCACCTCGTTTACGATTCCTCTTTTAAAATAATCCAATTCTTTTTCTGTATAAGGCTGTGGATCTCCAAAAACCAGAATATCAAAGTTTTTGTTTTCATTCTGTTTGTAAAGTGGGAAATTCAATTCTTTAGGAAGTTCACCTGTTGGAGCAACACCTTTATATTTAAAATCTGCCGGAGAACCTTTGGGTTTGTGATGGTAATAGAACTGTGGCAGATTATTGCTGTTTAAAGCAGTTTGATATCCTGATGGTTTGATAACAAAAATTGTCTGATCTTCCTGAACTGGCAGACTGTAACGTCCATTTTTATCGGTTAATACCACCTGAATACCATTGGAAACTGCTACCCCTTCAATTCCTTTTTCGCGGTTTTCTTTCTTTTGGTTCTTGTTACTGTCTTCATATACATATCCTGAAACAGAAGACTGGGAAAAAGCCATTGCTGATACCAGCATGCATGGCATTAAAAGTTTTATATTGATACTCATTTTTTATTTTTTTATTGGTTATACTTATTTACTCCACCAAACTTTTACATTGATATCATCGCCTCCCATCTGCTGAACTGCAGCCTGGTAGTTATCTTTATTCAGTACTCTGGTATTCGTTGGGTACATTAATCGCTGGGGAAGATTTCCACCATTTAAAAGACCTCCGTTGTTAGGAAGTTCCGGGAATCCTGTTCTCCTTTTTTCAAACCATTGCTGCTGATCTACAAAGAATAAAGCGACATATTTCTGAAGCATAATTTTCTTCATATCTCCGGTTCCAAATGCTACCACCGGATTATCAAAGTAATTGGCCGGAACTACAGCTCCCCATTGTTCAATAGCAGCTTTTACTCCGTTTTCATAATAGGTTTTTGCACTTCCTTGTATCACTCCTTTGAATGCTAATTCAGATAATGTAAACTGAAGTTCTGCATAAGGATACACTAAAATTTTCAATGGTGCTTTTGCCAGGTTTTGATTAAGATTGGATGGCTGGTAATTAAATACAGTTCCAAATTTATATCCTGATGGTGCTCCTAAATATCCTATATTATTATTGTTTGGATCTTTTGCCTGCGAAAAGAACATAGCCATACGAGGATCATTATTAGCTTTCAGCGTTTCTACAAAAAATTCTGAAGCAGCTCTACCTGTAGTAAAATCCTGAGGTCTTGCAATAGGCGTCATTAAAGGAAAAATCCCTGTTATATCTACTTTTACCCCATCTGCATTACTTTGAAAAATAGGATATGTTGTTGGATTGCTAATAATCTCCTGAATTCTTGCCTTCACGTTCACTTCTCCATCCTTACTCAAGATTCTGATCAACAATCTCAAAGAAAGAGAATTACAGAATTTTTTCCAGCCTAGAATTCCGTTGGCAGCATCTGTATCTGCTTTAAAGAACAAATCTCCCCCGGTAAGTGCTTTATTAGCAACAAAAAGAGAGTTTGCTGTTTTTAAATCATCCAATAACTTGATATAAATATCCTTTTGTCTGTCAAATTTCGGATACATGATTTTGTCATCCAGCTGTGAAGCTTCAGAAAAGGGAATATCTCCATAGGTATCCGTAAGATTAGAGTAAATCCAGGCATTCAGTACCATCGAAATAGCCTGGTAGTTTTTATCACCTTCAGAAATGGCTGCCTTCTTAAGATCATCCACCTGTTTAAGCCATCGGTAAGAATTGTCCCAAAAACCGTTTCCAGTTTTTTCTGTTAAATAGTAACGGCTCAATGAATTTCCTTCATTGGGAAAATCTAAAGAAACCTGCATAAGATCAAAGGTTAGATCATTAGCTCTATTGTACCCTACTGCAGACATATTGTACTGAATAGGAACCAGCAAGGCACTGGCAACCGGTACATTAATTCTACTTGTATCTTTATTGATCTCATCAAGACTTCTGTCACACGAAACAGTACTGCCCATAAGAGCAAGAAATGAAGATATATAGATTAACTTTTTCATTTTTTTTGATTTTAAAATTTAACATTTAACTGGAAACCAATAGTTCTTGCCTGAGGTAACTGACCCATCTCAACTCCCGGGGTAATGGTAGAATCATCCAAAGTAGCCGCTTCCGGATCGAATAATGGGAACTTTGTCCACATCCAAAGATTTCTTCCGAATACAGCAAGGGTAATATCTGTAAGCTTTAAAGGCTCAACAATTGATTTCGGGAAAGAATAAGAGATTCTGGCATCTCTCAACTTAAGGAATGAAGTATCAAATGAATTGGTTTCCACGTTTGCTCTTCTGTAGTAATCTCCATAATAAGTAGCAACAGGAATCCCTTTTGTATTAGGTGAAAAGCTTCCATCAGGATTCTGAACCACTCCCTGGCCAACGATTAAACCGCCCGGGTTATCTCTTCCCACAAGGGTATGGGTAAGTTTCCCCTGTTCAGACATCTTGTGATGGGAGTGAGAGTAAGCAATTCCTTTGTACTGACCGTCAAAAGAGAAACTCACTGTAATATTTTTGTATTTGAATTCATTCTGAAGACCTGCCCTCCACTTCGGATAAGCATTTCCTATTTTTTTCATTTCGGTAGACTTCGCGGTTAAACCATCTTTTGCATCATAGATAACCTGACCATCCGGTGAATACAATAACCCTGCACCATACATATCTCCCAGAGAACCGCCTACTATAGCATCATAGAACACTACACCTCCTATACTTCCCATGGTATAAGGTTTTCCGTTATATTCTTCCGGAAGGGAAAGGATCTTGTTTCGGTTCATAGACCAGTTTGCACTTACATTCCATGAGAAGTTTTTGTTCTTGATTGGATAAGCATTTAAAGTCATTTCAATTCCTCTGTTTCTCAATTCACCAGCATTGATAATTCTTTTATTATATCCTGTTTCATACAACATTGGAATAATGATAGACTGATCTTTAGAGTTATTCTGATACGCTGTAAAATTGAAAGTCAACCTGTTTTTAAGAAGAGTAAAGTCCATACCTCCTTCAATATTGGTAATCATTTCAGGTTTCAGGTTTGGATTTGGATATAGCAGCGGAGATTCTACAGACCCAACGAAACCGCTATTTTCATAATACTTGTCCAGCATATAAGTATAAGTATCGTTCCCTACTTTAGACCATGATAATCTTAGTTTCCAGAAGTTTAAATTATCTGATTTTAGCTTAAAAATATCCGATAATATAAAAGATGATGATACAGAAGGATAAAAATATGATCTGTTATGAGCAGGAAGTGTACTGCTCCAATCATTTCTGGCTGTAACATCCAGGAAAATCATGTCTTTATAGCTGAAGTTAGCCAATGCATATGCACTGTTTACCTGATTATCATTAGGCTTTGGCAATTTGTATTCTACCTGCAGAGCATTAGAAAGCTGGTAAAGCCCTGCTTTGTTAAGTCCGTTTCCTCTGTAATCATTCATGGTATATTCATGATACCTGATATTTCCTCCAGCTGAAGCTGTTATCCCAATGTTACCGAATTTATTTTTATAGGTGAATAAAACATCATTATTCAGATCCATGTATCGGATGTACTGTTCCCTGTAATATCCTTTCGCATAGTTGGCAGAGCTCCATGGTCTTCTTTGGGTACGGAGTTCATTATTCCATTCTAAACCTGTTTTATAGGCTACATCAAGGTTTTTTGCCAATTGATAGCTGACATTAATATTTCCGGTAATTGTTTTCTTATTGGTTCCGTTCAGGTTTTCATAGGCAATCAGATAAGGATTGTCGATATAAGAGCTGAAAGGGTGAATCTGATCTACCTGATCCTGTCCTTTCTTCCAGATAGGTCTGTACCAGGCAAGATCTACGTTTGGATTCTGGAAAATCATAAAATAGGAGATCGACTGGTTGTTATATCCCGTTGCAGGAAGGTTATCACTTTTCGTCTGGCTAAAGTTAATCTTAGTTCCTATTTTCAGTCTGCTGCTTAGTTTATGGTCTAAGGATAAAGCCACGTTGAATCTGTCCAGGCCTGTATTAGGCATCATCCATTCATTTTTCAGATAACTGAGTGATGTCCTGAAAGCTGTAGTTTCATTGGAATGTTCTACAGATAAGCTATTTGAATAATTAGATCCTACCTGCCAAAAATCTTTAATATTATTTTTATAAGGTCTCCAAAGCTGTCTTTCTAAACTTTGACCTTCTCGGTTGGGATCATATTGAAAATAATATTGTCCGTCAAACTTCGGTCCGAAAGCACTACTGGTAGAACCTGTATTCACCCCATCAGGAGATGCATTATAAGAGTAATAATAATTCCCGTTTTTATCTCTCTGCTGAGTTCCCTGCCCGTATTCATATTGATAATCCGGCCATTTCAATACGGAATCATAACTTGAATAAGAATTGAAGGCAACCTGAACCCTTCCTTTTTTACTTTTTCCGGATTTGGTCGTAATCATAATGGCTCCTCTTGAGCCTCTTGAACCGTATAAGGCTGATGCTGTAGGTCCTTTAAGGATAGAGATAGATTCAATATCATCAGGATTAATGCTATTAAAACTGTCTCCGTAATCAATAGGTAAATCCCCTCCTGAACCTGCTCCATAAGCCGCTGTGCCGGTTCCTGTTTTTTTTCCACTCAAAGGAACGCCGTCCACCACAATTAAAGCATCATTATTCCCCATATTCATAGAAATATCTCCACGAAGGGTGATACGGCTTGTACCCAAAGGTCCCGCTCCGGCGGTCTGAATCTTTAATCCAGCTACTTTCCCTTCTAACGCCTGTGCCCAGTTATTATTTTGGGTTCTTAGAATTTCTTCTGAGGTAACTGTCTGGGTAGAATACCCTAAAGACTTATCATGCCTTTTAATTCCCAAAGCGGTCACAACTACTTCGTCAAGTCCTTTAATAGTGTCTTTTTTAGCTTTTTGCTGAGCGGTCAGATTGGCGCTGAATAATCCTAACAGCGACAAAACCAACAACTTTTGTGTCTCTTTACGCATTTCCTTTTTGTTTGCGCAAAATTAAAACGACATTATGAGTATGATTTTAACAACATTTTAACGTTTATTAAATGTTCATTGAATAATATATTAAGTATTTCTTAACAATATTAGGCAAAACCCTAACTCACAACCACTTAATAAATTAAGAATTTTTAACACTATTTTCAATTTCCGCTTATTTGTGTATCTTTATTGTCTTGCCCTGAGATAATATAAGATCAAACAATTGAATACATTGATTTTATGATCCTTACAAATAAGAACTTTTATACAACAAAAGCCTGCCCTTGAAAGGACAGACTTTAGAAAATTATGGGTTGTTATTTTGCTTACTGTTATTTATTTTTCAGCTGCTCAGGAATGTTTGTTGTTACAAAACCGATTCCCTGCTTTTTCAATTCATCATATACAGCAATATCGTTTACTGTCCATGAATTGGTGATAAGTCCTAACGTTTTTGCTTCAGCAATCCATGTTGGATTTTTCTGGAAAACACTGTAGTGATAATCCATCCCGTCAAGACCTTCTTTTTTGATCTGCTCCGGTGACAATTCTCCATTCAGATACTGAACTTTAAATGATGGTGCCAGTTTTTTGATCTCTTTACAGATATTCAGACTGAAAGAAATAAATTCACTTTGAGATTCCAGCTTCATATCCTTAATCATCTTGATTGTCTTTTGTGTGATCTCATTTTCAATCTCAGGCGTTTTAGCCGGTTTGATCTCTACAATCAGTTTTACGGAAGCATCTTTTTTCCCTTGTTTTAAATAATCCTTTAAAGTTGGAAACTTCTCTCCGTTTGATAATTTTAAAGCTTCTAATTCTTTGAATGATGTTTCAGAGATTTCCATTTTACCGTGATGCTCATCATGATTGATGACCAATACTCCGTCTTTTGTCATTCTCACATCAAATTCGGAACCGTAAACTTTTAATTTCTGTGCATTTTCTAACGATGTAATAGAATTTTCCGTTGTAGGAGGCTGAGCCTGGAAATATCCTCTATGGGCAATGATCTGGGTTTGTGCTTTCATTAAAACTGTACTTAAAACTGCTAACCCTAAGATAAAATTTTTCATAATATAATTTAGATAATTAAAACAAAGTCCTGAAACTTTTGATAAAGGTAATTATTATAGGACTTATTGAGAAATATAAAACCACAAAAGAAAGGTCTTAATCTTGTATTTTTAGAATACCTTTCTTAAAAATCCTGTCTTTTGTGGCAACCAACTATTATTTTATAATTTCTTAAAAACTATACTTCGCTCCAATCTGAATCTGATATGGATTTCCTGACAAAGGTGCTAATCCGTTACCGCTCACATTTTTTGTATATTCAAATCTTTTGGTAACCGGATCAAAGCTTTTAATTTTGTACATAGAGGTATTTCCATAGGATTCATTGACACCCCATTCTTTATTAAGCAGGTTGGCAACATTGAAAATGTCTACAGAAAGTTCAAATGCACCAATTTTATCAAATTTTATTTTCTTGGCTATACGCAGATCCCAAACTCCATAGAATCCGTTCTTACCGCCGTTACGTTCTGCAATTTTACCATTGTATTCACTCACATAATCTTTCAATGCTTTTCCTACATTAGGATCATCAATAATAGATTGGGCAATATTCGGGAAGATATAAGCAAGATCATTGCTATCTACAAAATCTCCATTAATATTTCCTCCTGCTGTCATAGAGAAACGTGTTCCTCCAATTCCTGAATACCTGATTCCTAGTGTAAATCCTGCAACAGTAGGTGAGTTACCATAAATAACCACTTTATTACGGAACTGGTTATCTGAATATGTCATTTTCAAATCTCTAGGATCTCCCTGAACCATTGTAGATAGCGTTGCAGAATTCGCTACGTTTCCGTTGTATGATGTATTGTCTTTAATATCAGACCAGGTATAACTTGCTGTAATTTCCCCATCTTTCCAATAACGGTAACTGGTATCTACTACAAATGAAAACTGATTGACTTTACCATCACTCACCAGCTCCAATACTCTACCGAAATTATTGTTGATTCTTCCTTTTTTCCAGTCAATTTTTGCGCCGTCTATTGCAGAGGTAGGAACATACACTCCTCTTCCTCCTTCATTATCCAATGTAAAGAATGGATTAGCTACCATGTTTCTGTCGTAGTAATAGTAGTTATTTCTACCCAAAGCCATATAGGCTGCCAATCCTGCTCTGAATCTATCATTAAAGAAGTGGGTATAAGAGATGTTCGCTTTGTAAACAATTGGGATTTTAGCATCTTTCCCGGTATAGTTGATGGTTGGAACCTGATCCTTAGCAAGCGTAGGAACAGAGGCGTAATTATTTCTATAACTGTTAAAATCCGGTGTCAGTCCAGCCGTTGCCGGATCTACATCTACTGTAGCCAGATGTTTTCCGTCAAATACCAGATTATTGATAATCATATAATTGTTGATATCTGAAGAGAATACCCCTGCTCCGAATTTTAAGAAGTCTTTATTCTGCTCGTTGATATTCCATTCAAACTGAAATCTTGGCTGAATGACGAAAGATTTGATTTTATTATCCGTTCTGATCCCCATTTCATCAAGCAATTTTTGATTGAGTTCTGCTTTTGGATACCCTCCATAATCTAATCTCAAACCAGCCATCAAATCTAAACCTTTTGCAATTTTAGTCTGGAATTGTCCGTAAACACCGATATTCCAGATATTAGACCTTACTGACGGATCATCCATTAAAGGGACTTCTCTATAAAATCTGTAAGGTTTAAGATTATCAAAATTATCAAGACTGCTTATTTTTTTATCCGGATCATCCTTAAAATGGAATCTTCCGTTGACCTCACTTCCGTAAACAGATTTTGAAGTGGTATACATTAAATCAGCACCGAAAGTATATTTTACTTTATCTGTATTGTAGTATAAGTTATCTACAATCTGAAACACATTATTTCTGAAGCTTTCCTGGGCAAAACGATGTCCACCGATCTGGATATTCGTAGATCCTGCACTTGATGCTACTCCTTCAACAATCGCTCTTGGTACAGGTCTTCCTAATTCATCATTCTGATAACTATCCTGGAAAGTATATAAATACTGAGCCTTTAATTCATTAGTTAAATTAGGCTTTAAATTTGATCTTAAAGTCAATAATAAACTGTTGTCAAGGTTTTTATCATTCCCATAAGATTCAAAGAAATTGATACTGGTATTATCACCAAGTCCATTTTTATTCAGGTCGTAAGTAAAATTGTTTCTTAAAGTCAACAAATGCTTCTCATTAATCTGCCAGTCTAAACGTAGAAACGCAGCATCAGAGTTTCTTACTTTGTCAAAGCTTCCGAACTGTGGAGTATTTCCCACTCCATATTTAGCCCTTGCAATGTCTAAAAATTTATTAAGCGTTTCTGTTGTGGTGTTGAATCTCTTTTCATCATCTTTAGACCTGATATCTGCAATAATCAAAGGTCTTGAATCCAGCTGGTGATCCCATGCTGCAAAGAAGTGAAGTTTATTTTTGATAATCGGTCCCCCTAAAGAGAATCCGAACTGAGAAGTAGAAAAATCATTCTGTCTTTTATTTCCTCTGATGTCATAGGGACTAGAAAGCCAGTTAGTTCTTAGGTATTCCCAGGCACTTCCGGAAAATTTATTCGTACCGGATTTGGTAACGGCACTTACCGTTCCACCACCACTTCTCCCCAAGGTCACATCGTATTGGTTGGTGGTAATTTTAAATTCACGTACAGCTTCAATGGAGATAGAGAAAGGGGCACCACTTCGGCTGGTAGTAGATCCTGCAGAAGTTGGGTTTTTAGCTGTCATTCCATCAATGGTAAAGTTGGTAGAAGATCCCAGCTGCCCGGAAAGGTTTCCTCCTTTTCCACTTAAAGGAGATAACTCTGTAAGATTGGTAAAGTTTCGTCCGTTTACTGGCAAGATACCGATGTTTTTCGCAGAAATAGCTGTAGCGGCTCCCAGGTTTCCGATTTTGTTTTTCAGGTTTCCGGTAATCTTTACTTCTTCAATATGTTTTTCATTACCCAAATCCATGTTCACCGTTACCTGATCTCCGAAGTTGACATTGTAACCTTCTCTTTTATCATCATTTACGATCACCGTATAAGGCCCTCCCAAAGGAATTTCTTTAAAAATATACTCTCCTTTTGAGTTCGTTTCCGTTTCCGTCCTGAACCCTGTGGATTCATTAACGATGGTTACTTTCACTTTTTCCTGAGCCGCACTTCCCGGCCCGGTCACTTTTCCTACGATGGATGCCTGCGTAGTCTGTGCATACGCTATAGTTCCAAGTCCTAAAAACAATAACCCCAGTACAATCTTTACTTTTCTCATGTCTTCAAATTAGATGTGCAAAGGTATTTTTACTTTGAGAGGCATCTGTTTAAGGGAGTTTTAACATTTTTTTAATTAAACTGAAACGATATGTTAAATTACTTTAAACATCTGTTTTATTTTCTACAGAGCCAGTTGGTTAAAGCATGTTACAGATTATTAATTTTCCTGTAATATTTAATTCTCTTATTTTTTAAATGAGATTACTTTAGTTATTTTTGCTCAAAAGATATAAACCCGATGTCTGAAAACATTCAACAAAAAATAGAACAGCTCCGCAAAGAGCTGCACCAGCATAACGAAAGCTACTACCTTCTGGATACTCCTACCGTTACAGATTACGAATTTGATATGTTATTGGAGGAACTTCAGGATCTGGAAGCCAAGCACCCTGAGTTTTATGATGAAAACTCTCCTACCATGCGTGTAGGTGGTGGTATTACAAAGGTATTCCCAACGATTCAGCATAAATTCAGAATGTATTCTTTGGATAATTCTTATGACTTTGATGATCTTGAAGACTGGGAGAAAAGAATTATCAAAACTATTGATGGACCTGTAGAATTTGTGGCTGAATTGAAGTATGACGGAGCCTCGATCTCTATTCTTTATGAAAACGGAAAACTTACTCAGGCGGTAACCCGTGGTGATGGTTTCCAGGGAGACGAAATTACGCCGAATGTCCGTACCATTTCTGATATTCCCTTAACGTTAAAAGGTGATTTCCCTTCGCAATTCTTTATGCGTGGTGAAATTTATTTAACGAGAAAGAACTTTGACAAGCTTAATAAACTTCGCGAAGAAGAGGGACTGGATCCATTCATGAACCCCAGAAATACGGCAAGTGGAAGTTTGAAAATGCAAGACAGTGCAGAGGTAAGAAAACGTTCACTTTCTTCCGTATTATACCAATTCATTTCTGAAGATATTCCTGCTGAGACACACTGGGAATTGCTACAAAAGGCACAAAGCTGGGGATTCAAGACCTCCCAACAGGCAAAGCTTTGTAAAACATTGGATGAGGTGAAAGAGTTTATCACATTCTGGGATACGGAACGTCACAATCTGCCATTCGAAATTGATGGAATTGTACTAAAAGTAAATTCTTTACAGCAGCAAAGACAGCTTGGATACACGGCTAAATCTCCACGTTGGGCTATGGCTTATAAATTTAAGGCTGAAAAGGTAGAAACTGAACTTCAAAGTGTCTCTTACCAGGTAGGAAGAACCGGAGCTATTACTCCTGTTGCCAACTTAAAACCGGTTTTATTGGCCGGAACTATTGTAAAAAGAGCATCCTTACATAATGAAGATATCATCAAAAAGCTTGATCTTCATGAGAATGATTTTGTCTATGTAGAAAAAGGAGGTGAAATTATTCCAAAGATTGTTGGAGTAAATACAGACAAAAGAACCGAAGAGAGCAAAGAAATAGAATATATCAAACATTGTCCGGAATGTGGAACTGAGCTGGTAAAAATTGAAGACCAGGCGATCCATTTCTGTCCGAATGAACTTCACTGCCCACCACAGGTAGTAGGAAGAATGATTCATTATGTTTCAAGAAAAGCTTTGAACATTGATAATCTTGGAAGTGAAACGATCGAACAGCTTTACAGGGAAAAATTGATTGAAAATCCTGCTGATTTTTATGTGTTAACCAAAGAACAGCTTCTTCCACTGGAAAGAATGGCGGAGAAATCTGCTCAGAATATCATCACAGGAATTGAAAAGTCAAAAGAGATTTCATTTGAAAAAGTATTGTATGGAATCGGGATCAAGCATGTAGGAGAAACAGTTGCAAAAAAACTGGTAAAAAACTTCCCAACCATTGAAGAATTAAAGAATGCTTCTGTAGAAGAACTTTGCCAGGTAGAAGATATCGGGGCTAAAATTGCAGTAAGCATCGTTGAGTTTTTCCAGAATTCCGAAAACATACTGATGATTGAGCGGTTAAAATCTTACGGGGTACAGCTTGAAAAAGGAGAAAGTACGAATGAAGTTTTATCCAACGTTCTGGAAGGAAAAGCATTTCTTTTCACTGGGAAATTATCTCTATTCACCAGAGAAGCTGCTGAGGAAATGGTAGAGAAACACGGTGGAAAGAATATTTCTGCAGTTTCTAAAAACCTCAACTATCTTGTAGTAGGAGAAAAGGCAGGAAGTAAACTGAAGAAAGCTCAGGATATCGGAACGATTGAAATTCTGGATGAGCAACAGTTTTTGGATCTGATTGAGAAACAATAAAGGAATAAAAGCATTTTTAAATAATTATTAAATAAACCATTAAGATATTATCTTAATGGTTTATTTTTGCAATATATTCTATATAAAGAATAAAAAACTAATACTAAAACTAAACCATGAAAAAAATTTACTTAGTCCTTCTGATGACTATGTTCTCTGCCCTACAGGCACAAATCGTTACGATTCCTGATGTTAAATTAAAAAACAAACTTTTATCTTCAACGGCTACAAATAATATTGCAATGAATTCCACAGGAAGCAGTATTAAGATAGATGCCAATAATGATGGTGAAATTCAGCTGTCTGAAGCTCTCGCCGTTGAGAAACTTAACGTTGAGAGTTCTGCAATCGTTAATATAAGTGGTCTTGAAGCATTTTCAAATGTGAAAGAATTAAATTTAATGAGTAATAATCTAATCTCAGCATCTCTCAGTTTTCCTGAACTTAAATCTCTGAACATCTCTTCTAACTATCTGACTTCTATAAATATTACTAATTGCCCGCTTCTCCAATCAATTGACATCACAAGCAACAATCTTTCAACGCAGGCCCTTACCAATAACTCTTTAGCCAATTTATATACCGGAGGTAATCAACTGCAACATTTAAATCTACAAGGAATTCCAGCAGTAAAAAAAGTATTGATAAGCTATTCTAATCTTGAAACAATTAATGCAGCAAATATGCCTTTTTTGGAGGAATTGGAAATAAGTAATGCATCTAAGCTATCACAACTCAATTTGAGCGGTTCCTTACAACTTAAGAGTTTAGCAATGCAATACACGGGTTTAATTAATCTTGACCTGACCAATCTTACAGGCCTTAAAACACTAGAAGGTAACAATAATAAATTTCAGACGGCAATTCTTGACGGCTGCACTGCTCTTTCTTTGGTAAGATTGGAAAACTGCTTTCTTACAAGCATGAGTATTAATAATCTTCCTTTGCTCAGCATGATGTATCTTTCGAATAATAAACTTACTTCTGTAGTTTTAAACAACCTTTATGGTCTGCAGCATTTTGAATGTTATAGTAACCAACTTACCAATCTTACCATCAATAACGCACCTCATCTTATAACTCTGTATGCCAGCAACAATAAGCTTACTGCTCTTAATTTGTCTACAGCTACCAATATCGAAACTTTATGGTGCAGTTCTAATAATCTGCTAAGTCTGGATGTCAGCATTCTGACCAATCTTACTTCCCTTCAATGTACTGAGAATCTATTTACAGAACTTGATTTTTCCAAAAATAAAGCAATGCAATATGTAGCTTGTAGTTATAATCATAATTTACAAAAAATCTTTTTAAAGAACGGAACCTCTCAGGCTTTTATTCTTACTCATTTATTTCCTAATCCAAGCCTTGCTTATATTTGTTGTGATGAAAACGAAATTAATTATTTTAATGCTAATAATGTTTCTGTCAATAATGGTAAGACAGAAATCAATTCATACTGTTCATTTAACCCTGGAGGTACATTTTATACCATTCAGGGAAATGTAAAAGTAGATGGCAATAACAATGGCTGTGATACCAATGATGCCAACAAGGCTTTGCAAAAGTTCATCATAACAGGAGGCAGCAATACAGGAACTGCGATTGCCAATACTTCCGGCAATTTTTCTATTCCGGTTCAGGCAGGCACCCATACGGTGACTCCGGTTCTTGAAAACCCAACATATTTCAATATTTCACCTACAAACTTTACAGCAAGCTTCCCTCAACAAGCAAGTCCATTTACTCAAAATTTCTGCATAACTCCCAACGGGATTCATAATGACTTGGAAACAGTAATTATACCGGTAACAGACGCTTCTCCGGGCTTCGAATCAACCTATAAAATCATTTATAAAAACAAAGGGACTGTCACACAATCAGGCAATCTGATATTTACTTACAATGATAATTTAATGGATTATATGAGTGCGACATTGTCTCCATCTTCTCAATCTTCCGGAACATTGAACTGGAATTTCACAAATCTTCAACCCTTTGAAACCAAAGAAATTATCGTTACAGTTAAGCTAAATACTCCCACACAAACTCCAGCTTTAAATGGGGGTGATATTCTGCATTACACTGCACAGATTAACGGAGCTACTGATGACACTCCTGCAGATAATAATTTTGTACTGAACCAAACAGTTGTGAACTCTTTTGATCCTAATGATAAAACCTGTCTTGAAGGAGCTGCTATCTCAAAAACCCAGGTTGGAGACTACGTCCATTACTTAA
This sequence comes from Chryseobacterium sp. G0162, assembly GCF_003815715.1. Taxonomy (NCBI): domain Bacteria; kingdom Pseudomonadati; phylum Bacteroidota; class Flavobacteriia; order Flavobacteriales; family Weeksellaceae; genus Chryseobacterium; species Chryseobacterium sp. G0162. The sequence goes on from NZ_CP033922.1 coordinate 1,299,705, forward strand.
TCCGATTTGAAAATACAGGAACAGCCAATGCCAGAAACATTGTGGTAAAAGATGAGATTGATACCTCAAAATTTGATATTTCTTCTTTAGTTCCTTTGAATGGAAGCCACAGCTACGTAACAAGAATAACTGATCCTAATGTGATAGAATTTATTTTCGAAAATATTCAGCTGCCTTTTGATGATGCTAACAATGACGGATATATATCATTTAAGATTAAAACAAAATCTACTTTAGCGGTAGGGAATAGCTTCAGCAATACGGCCAAGATCTACTTTGATTACAATTTTCCTATTGTTACCAATACTTATACAACATCGGTGATGGGTACATTGGCTACTTCAGAGATCAAAAACGATAAGAATACAATAAGCATTTATCCTAATCCTGTAAAAGACATCCTGTATATTCAATCTGCAAATGAAGTAAGTAAGGTTGTAATTTATGATGCAACCGGAAGAGTCATTACTTCTATGGGTACAAAAGGAAATTCCGTTCCAGTTTCGGATCTTCCGAAAGGAAATTATCTGATTAAACTATTCTTAGAAGATAAAGTTTCTGTACAGAAATTCATTAAAGAATAAACTTATAAAACAACTCTATAATAAAGGCTGCGAATAGTTTTTCGCAGCCTTTTGTATTTTATTTAAAAACAAGAATCGCATATCGATTATTCTTCACATCTTTAGGAGTAACCAATCTGATGTGTTCCTTATTTTTAAAATAATCTACATAAGAATCTTTGGTGATTGTCTTCCCTTTCTCAGTCTCTTTATATCCGGATTTGAGAATGATCTTAACGTATTCGTCGTACTCTTTTTTACTTTGGAATTCATATTCAATTCGGTCATCTGATTGATCTTTGTATTCAAACTTACCGATTTTAGATTGGTAATCAGCTGATTCATATTCATTCAAGACAAAGCCTAAACCTTCTGTTTTATCATAAAACCTGTAATTAAGACTTTTCATTTCCTTTTTAAAATCAGCCATTCCCAATTTGTTGAGCGTGGTAAATTGTTCTAAGGTAAAAGTTTGAGCAGAAAAACTCACACTCAGAATCATACAGAATGATATGGCTAATAAGTTTATATCTTTCTTCATTTCGTTAATTGGGGCAAATATAGAATAATAATAATTTTTGCCTACCATTTATCTTCTTTACCCAGCAAGCTATAAGGTCTGATCCTGCTATTCAAAAGCTTCAGCAAAACCTTTGCCTTTACATTTAAGATATCGGTCTGAATACTGTAACGGATTCCTTTTAAATGAGGCAATATTGTTGTAGATACCTTGTCTATGACATTAGGATTCTCTTTTGGCTTCTTCGTGATAACACAGATATAGGATGAGGTCTTAATCCCATAATGCCGCATATCTACTATAAAAAATAAAGTGACTTCGTCAAACTTGATGAATGTGGGCTTTCTCAATACATTATAAACAATAATCTGCTGATCTGCTACAGTCAGTAAAGGCTCTGTTCGTACTAGCAGCAGTATTGAGTACAGTATTCCAAATGAAAAAAGCGTAATTCCAAGAGAAAGAATTCCTATTATAAAAATATTCTCATCCTTGAAATCCGAGTAGGAAAGACCAAAAGTAAAAACACATGAAATGATAAGCAGTACCAGGCTTTTAATTTTACTGGAATAAAAATGATGCTCTTTCATAGTTTCTATTTGATAGGATTCAAATATATAAAACTTTAAGCAATGGGAAGTCTGAAATAAAAAGTACTTCCATTATTCAAAGCACTACTGACTCCAATTTCTCCATTCTGTTTCTCAATGAAATTTTTGGAGATCGCCAGCCCAAGACCTGTTCCATTCTGATGTTCACCCGGAACCTGGAAATAGCGGTCAAAGATCTGTCTGTGATACTTTTCATCAATACCACTTCCTGTATCTATGATATTAAACTGGATAAAAGCATCCATCTTTTCCACTACAATCCGGATTTCTTCATCCTGAAAAGAATGTTTGACTGCATTGGTAAGAAAATTATTCATTACCCAAACCGTTTTGTCAAAATCAGCAGTTACAAAATCAGTATCTTCCAGCTGATATGATGTATGTATTGAGATATTTTTTTGCTCTGCCAGTTTTTCAACATTTTTCACAGCTGCCAGTACAATCTCCTTAGGGGAACATTTTTCAACCGTTAACCTGATATTTCCGGATTCCACCTGCGAAAGATTAAGGAGTTCACTGGTAATATCCAACAACCGCTGCCCATCTTCATTAATGCTTTTCAATAATTCCTGTTGCTGCTCATTCAGCTCTCCGAATTTCTGATTTCCCAACAGCTGTACTCCCATTTTAATAGCAGAAATCGGAGTTTTCAACTCATGAGAAATGGTTGCAATAAAATTGGTCTTAGCAAAATCCAGTTCTTTGAAAGGTGTAATATTTCGCAGCAAAATCACTTTTCCAATATATTTCTTCTCCTTTTCCCCTGTTTTGACAATATTGATGGGAACAATATCCTGTTCAAAGTAGTTTTCTTTGTTTTCCCGAACAATTTTGATAGGTTCTTTCACCGGATGATCGATATTCTTCAATAATTCACGCATCAAATCATTATTAACGGCAACTTCATGGGCTGTTTTTCCAATGATATCTTCTTTGTGGAGATTGGTAATCTTTAAAGCTTCATCATTAATCATATAGATAAAATGATTTTCATCCAGGCCAATCACAGCATCATGCATATTATTGACCAAAGTTTCGATCCTTTTTTTCTCCATCAGTTGTTTAGAAAGATTACTGCTTTCATATTCCTGAAGTTTTTCTGCCATCACATTAAAAGAATCTGCAAGACTGTTGAATTCTTCACTCCCTTTAAAATGGACCCTTTCATTATAATTTTTATCTGCAATCTGTCTGATACTGAATGTCAACTGATTGATAGGTTCAGCAATGGTCTGAGGCAGATTGAAAAGTAAAATAAAAGCAATCAGGAAGCAGACTGTTCCGAGGCTGACAATCCAAAAAGTGGCATTTCCGGCTGTAATAATCGCGATATCACTTTTACGCTCAATCCCTTTCATATTCAAAGACATAATTTTAGCGAGATCTTCCCGGATCAGTTTCTCCTTATTTGAAGATGGTTCTTTTAAATAGCTGCTGAAATGCAGATTCAGATTCTGGGTAGCCTCTTTTTCTCCAAATTCTGTAAGGTTTTTTTCCTGGAGCCTGTTATTTTTCTGAAAATCAGCTACTGCAACAGCACTGTCTGTATCAATATGATCCAGGGCAAGAAGCATATTTTTAGAGAACTCAAGACTGTTGTAATTGGCTGTAAGAATTTTTTCAGTATCCGATTTCAGCTTATTAATATATACAGAACCTATCACTGAAAGCAGGACGATCAGTAAAAATAAAAGGCCAACGCCTAAGGTGAGTTTTGTTTTAAGTTTCATATGAGAATACTTATTGTTTTTTAAAAGACATATGCAATCGCGTCATCTTTATCGGTGTTTGTGTTTCCAAATCATCGCGATTTCATTACTTTTAAGATAAAATAATAATGTCTACCTGTCTTTCATTCAGCCTGTTCATCAAAGTATAGATCCAGCTATAACCGAACAAACGCTGCCAGAGTTTTGCATGAGGTTTTCCAATACAAACTGTGGTAATGTTATGGGCAATCACATATTCCAGAATTCCGTTATGAACGCTGCTTTCCTTGATTCGGACAACCTTGGCTCCTAATTCCTGTGCTAAATTAAAATTATTAATCAAATACCGCTGCTTGTCCAGGGCTATTTTTTCAGGATTCTCAGAAGGTTTCTGGATATAGAGAACCGTCCATGGACTGTTATAATAACTCGCCAATCTGGCTGTTTTCCTAATGATCGTTTTAGCAATTTTCTCATTGCTGCTGATACAAGCAAGGAATTTTATAGGTTTAAAATTCTCTGTCTTAATTTCAGCTTCCACCTTTCTTTCTACATGCGTTGCCACTTCTTTTAACGAAAGCTCACGAAGCTGGAGAATGTGTCCGCTTTGAAAGAAATTACTGAGAGCAGTCTGAATTTTCTCTTTCTTATAGATTTTTCCTTCCTTCAATCGCGTGAGCAGCTCATCAGCAGTAAGATCGATATTGACCACTTCATCCGCCAGCGCTAAAATTTTATCCGGAACTCTTTCAGCAACTTCAACCCCTGTAATTTTTTTAACTTCTTCATTAAGACTTTCAATATGCTGGATATTCATGGCACTGATGACATTGATTCCGTTATCCAGAATTTCCAGTACATCCTGCCATCTCTTTTTATTTTTAGAGCCTTCCACATTGGTATGGGCCAGCTCATCTACAAGAACTACCTCCGGATGTTCATTGATAATAGCCTGGAGGTCCATTTCCTCCAGGTTTTTACCTTTATAAAAGACTGATTTTCTTTCAATTTCCGGAATTCCTTCCACCAAAGCTACCGTTTCTTCCCGGTCATGGGTTTCTATATAACCAATCTTTACATCAATGCCATTCCGTACAAGAGCATGAGCCTCCTGCAGCATCCGGAAAGTTTTCCCAACACCTGCGCTCATCCCAATATAGATCTTGAATTTTCCTTTCCGGGATTTCTGGATCAATTCTAAAAAATGTTTTGCTGATGACATTGATTTTATTCTTTTTAGTTTTATTTTAAACACTCTTTCCTTTGGTTAAAACCATACCGCTAAACTTGTTGTAACAAAGAAATTTCCTTTTCTGAAATCATCATTTTTCGCAAAAATAGCATCCTTGGAAGTAAATCCTCTTGCTTCAGTACGAAAAACAACATTTTTAAACACAGCATAATCCACATTCAGCGAATACCCGAAAGTTTGAAAACCATTAGGAGTTCCTGTGCTGATAATGACTCCATTTTTATCATTATAATATTCCAGCCTTCCGGCCAGTGCCCATTTACTGTCAACCTGATATTTCATTTGTACATTCGGGCTGTACCATATATTATACTGCTCACTTCCTTTGGCCTTCTGCTCTGCTCCGATATCAAATCCTAGCAAAGCTGAAAACTGATCCGTCAATTGGACACTTCCATACAAATCATGGAAATAACGCATTCTTTTCTCATCTTTAGCTTTATCATTTCCAATAAATGAACTGCTATTCAAAGTTACTTTATCATTTGGTTTGTAGGTCACCTGATGCCCAAAAGAAATACTCTGATTTCCTTTCACTTTTGCAATACGTTGCCAGCCATTCAGAACCAATCCACTTAAAAACCATTTTCCATTATCTGAAGTATAAGAAATTTTAGCTCCAGTTTCAAAATAAGGTGAATTCTCAGCGGCAAAACTTCTGGTCAGATTAATATTATCTCTTCCTATCGCACTTTCCCAACCAATATGAGAGGGCATAATTCCCGCATCGATCCATAGGTCTTTATTTTTGGATATTTTGATTCCTACATTCGCTTCATTAATATATCGTAAAGCATTCTGTTCCGCAGCCATATTGTCCTGTGCGTAAGTTCCGCCCATTAATGCAAGATTGGCTCGAACATTTTCGCTCTGATAATTAGCTTTTATCAATCCCAGATTAAGGTTTAGCTCATTATGCCTGTTGTATGAATATAAAAAACTCTGACGGAGATGATCTCCCGGTTCATTAAAATCGTAAGTATAGAAGAGTTCTGCATAGGCAGAAAATGTCACTTTATTTCCTGTTTTTAATGAATCTGATGATTGTGCTTTGGAAAAAAATGTTCCCAATACTGCACCTATAAATAGATATTTTTTCACGTTAACTTTAGGGGATGTTAACCACATCAAGATTAAAACCCTGACATGGTTAATGGTTAGTTATTTTAACTGGTCTAAAGCAATATTAAGCTTTAAGACATTCACTTTTGAGGGTCCGAAAAGTCCTAAAAATGGCTTTTCAGTTTGATTTTTAATTAAATTGTTGATCTGTTCAACGGAAAGACTTCTCATGTGGGCAATCCTTTTAGCCTGATACAATGCTCCTTCTTCTGAAATATCAGGATCTAACCCACTTCCACTTGCTGTAACAAGCTCAACAGGAACATTAGTACTTCCCATTTCGGGGTTTTGCAATTTCAGTGTATCTATTCTTTTCTGTACAGTTTCCAGATACTCTTCATTGCTGGGACCTTTATTGCTTCCTCCGCTTCCTGCAGCATTATAGTTTACTGAGGATGGACGGCCATGGAAGTATTTTTCAGATTTAAATTCCTGCCCGATATTGGCATAGAATTTTTGCCCTTTATAATTAATAATCTCTGCATTTCCCTGGGTAGGCAATATTTTTGATCCTCCATATACAATGATCAGATAAATTCCTACAACTGCCAGCATTACCAAAGTGAGTCTGAATGCTGAAACGATATGATTTTTCATTTTTTAAATTTTAATAGAATAAACTAATCAGTACATCAATAATTTTGATTCCAATGAAAGGAACGATGACACCGCCTAACCCATAGATCAAAAGATTTCTTCTCAATAATGCACTGGCTCCAATTGGCTTATACGCCACTCCTTTCAATGCTAATGGAATCAGGAAAGGAATAATCACTGCATTGAAAATAACCGCTGATAAAATGGCTGTTTCCGGACTGTGAAGATTCATGATATTAAGCTTCTGAAGCGATGGGATAAACGTGATAAACAGTGCTGGAATAATAGCAAAATACTTAGCAACATCATTGGCAATACTGAAAGTGGTTAAGGTTCCACGGGTCATCAGTAACTGTTTTCCAATCTCTACGATTTCGATCAGTTTGGTAGGGTCATTATCAAGATCTACCATGTTTCCCGCTTCCTTCGCGGCCTGAGTTCCACTGTTCATCGCTACGCCCACATCAGCCTGGGCCAAAGCCGGAGCATCATTCGTTCCATCTCCCATCATTGCAACCAGTTTTCCTTCCTGCTGTTCCTTTTTAATATAGTTCATCTTATCTTCCGGTTTGGCTTCGGCAATAAAATCATCTACTCCTGCTTTTTCTGCGATAAATTTTGCGGTTAAAGGGTTGTCTCCGGTGACCATTACCGTTTTTACCCCCATTTTTCTCAATCTCTGGAAACGTTCCTGGATGCCGGTTTTAATAATATCCTGCAGTTCAATCACTCCCCATACTTTTTCATTGACAGCCACTACCAAAGGAGTTCCTCCATTTTCAGAGATTTTGGTTACCGCATCCTGGGTTTCCTGTGGGAAAAGATTCCCGGCTTTTTCAGTCAGTTTTTTAATTGTGTCATAAGCTCCTTTTCTGATTCTTGTTTCCTCAAAATCAATCCCTGAAGTTCTCGTTTCAGCAGTAAAATCAATGTATGTTGGATTAGGAACCAGCAGGTCTTCTGATTTCAGCTGGCTAAGTTCTATAATCGATTTACCCTCAGGTGTTTCATCTGCGACCGAACTCAGAGCAGAAGCTTTAATAAATTCTTCAATCTTAATTCCGTTGGCCGGATGAAATTGAGTCGCTTTACGGTTCCCAATAGTAATAGTACCTGTTTTATCAAGTAGTAAAACATCAATATCACCCGCTGTTTCTACTGCTTTCCCACTTTTTGTAATAACATTCGCTCTTAAAGCTCTATCCATTCCTGCAATTCCGATGGCAGAAAGCAGACCTCCAATAGTTGTCGGAATAAGGCATACGAAAAGTGAAATAAATGCTGCGATGGTAATCGGAGTCTGCGCATAGTCTGCAAAAGGCTTTAAAGTCAGGGTAACAATAATAAAAGTAAGAGTAAACCCTGCTAACAATATGGTTAATGCGATTTCGTTTGGTGTTTTCTGTCTTGAAGCTCCTTCTACAAGAGCAATCATTTTATCCAAAAAGGATTCTCCCGGTTTGGTAGTTACTTTTACTTTAATTCTGTCTGAAAGTACTTTTGTACCTCCAGTCACCGAGCTCTTATCTCCACCTGCCTCCCGAATGACCGGGGCACTTTCTCCGGTAATGGCAGACTCATCAATGGTAGCGAGACCTTCAATGATTTCTCCATCCATCGGGATCTGATCTCCAGCTTCACAAAGAAAAATATCGCCTAGCTTCATTTCAGCCGACATTTTTAAGGCTGTTTCCACCTGAAAGCCTGGCTTATTTTCAAGAACCAGCTTAGCAGGAGTTTCTTCACGGGTTTTTCTCAGGGTATCAGCCTGTGCTTTTCCTCTGGCTTCAGCAATCGCTTCAGCAAAATTGGCAAATAATACCGTAAAAAACAGGATGATGAAGACCAGGAAATTATAAGAAAAACTTCCCTGGGTTTTATCACCAGTCAGGCTGAACATGCTTACTATAAACATGACCACTGTTCCGATCTCCACCAGGAACATAACTGGATTTTTAAACATAATTTTCGGATTCAGTTTCACGAAAGACTGTTTAATCGCTTCGTTTACCAAATCTTTTTGAAACAATGTTTGTGATTGATTTTTCATTTTTTTGAAAGAGTTTATATCATTATAAATCAATAATAACCATCAAGGTAAACCCAATTATAGAGAGTAGAAATGGATAATATTATGAGTGAACGTTTCGGTAAGTTTTAGACTAGTTCTCTAAACTATTCGGCTTCCTTAATGGTTGAATATTGATTTTAATTTTTAATGTTCACAATTTATTTAGAGAAATACTGTATCTGTTCTGCAATAGGTCCCAGAGTCAACGCAGGGAAGAATGACAATGCAGCAATAAGTAAGATAACCGCCAGGGTCATAAAACCAAATGTTGCTGTATCTGTCTTTAATGTTCCTGAACTTTCCGGAATAAATTTTTTCTGAGCCAGTAAACCTGCAATGGCTACCGGTCCTATGATTGGGATAAATCTTGATAACAGCAATACAATTCCGGTTGAAATATTCCACCATGGGGTATTATCTCCCAACCCTTCAAATCCAGATCCATTGTTGGCCGAAGAAGAAGTAAATTCATACAGCATTTCACTGAATCCATGGAATCCCGGATTATTTAATGTTTTGGCTCCAAATTCCGGTAAGTAAGCTGTTAAAGCTGTCCCCACCAAAATTAAAAATGGGTGGAACAAGGCAACAATCATTGCAATCTTCATTTCCTTGGCCTCAATCTTTTTCCCCATAAACTCAGGAGTTCTTCCTACCATCAAACCACTGATAAATACTGCGAGAATGATGAAGATAAAGTAGTTTAGAATCCCTACACCACAACCACCGTAAAAGCAGTTAATCATCATGGCAAGAAGTTCATTCATCCCTGAAAGAGGCATCGTACTGTCGTGCATAGAGTTTACCGAACCGGTAGAAATCACTGTTGTGGCAATACTCCAATATCCTGATGCCGCACTTCCGAAACGGATTTCCTTTCCTTCCATCGCCCCCAGGCTACTCTCTGCTCCCATTTTTGTAATCAAAGGATTACCACCAGTTTCATTAACGATATTCGGAATAGCAAGTGCAAGAAAACCAACGGTCATTACGGTAAAAATTACCCATGATAACTTTCTTTTCTTTAAATAAAAACCTAGCGCAAAGACCAATGCAAAAGGAATAATCATCTGAGTGACCATTTCCGTCATATTTGTTATATAGTTAGGGTTTTCAAGAGGGTGAGCAGAATTGGCTCCGAAGAATCCTCCACCATTGGTTCCCAAATGTTTAATGGCAACAAAAGCAGCCACAGGACCTCTGGAGACCTCTATTTTTTGTCCTTCCAATGTTGTAATATGATCTTTTCCTTCGAAAGTCATTGGACTTCCGTTGATAGAAAGAATTAAAGCGACCACTACGCTGATCGGAAGTAAAATCCGAATCATTGACTTAGTAAAATAATCATAGAAATTACCAAGTTCTGTAGCTGTTTTTTCTTTGAAGGCTTTAAAAAGAACAGCCATAGCAGCCATTCCTGTTGCAGCCGTTACAAACTGTAAAAACATCAGGTAAAGCTGGCTCAGATAGCTTACTCCCGTTTCTCCCGAATAATGCTGTAAATTACAGTTCACTAAAAATGAAATGGTTGTATTAAAAGCCAGATCAGGTGACATATTCGGGTTCCCATCTGGATTCAAAGGTAACCAGGCCTGAGTCATCAGGAGAATAAAGCCTATTACAAACCAAACCAGATTAATCGCCAGCATCGCATACATATTCTGTTTCCAGTTCATCTGGCGATTGGAATTGATCCCTGATATTTTATAAATTAACTTTTCAATAGGTCCAAAAACCGGATCAAGAAAAGTTTTTTTGTATCCATAGACATTAGCTATATATTTACCTAAAAATATTCCGATAACTAATGTGATAGCAAACATGGCTATGATGCCTAAAATTTCTGTATTCATGAGCTCTAAAATTTTTCAGGTTTCATTAAAACATAACAGATATACACAAAGGCAAGTACTGAAAGGAAAAATAAACTCCACATAATTTATATTCTATCAAAAAATTCAACTGATTTATATAAAAGCCAAAACAATACTGCAAAGAGCACAATTAAACTTATCAGCATCATATCTTTATTATTAAGGTTAAAAGGGTAAACAATACATACGATACAATCAGCAAACTAAAAGTGGAATGCTCCCGTTTTTTAAACGTTTTTTTTGAAATTGTCATTTTTAAATATTTTATTCAATGACTATATGCCAAAAGAAGGTCCAATCCTTAAATAAAACACATAACACACTATAAAACAAATAATTAAACCAAGTATACAATCTGTATAAAAACAAAAAAACCTATCAAAATGATAGGCTCTTTATTAAAATGATAAACGATTTATTTTAGTCCGTATTCGTCGAGTTTACGGTATAACGTAGCAATTCCTATTTCAAGGAGTCTGGCCGCTTCTGCTTTATTACCTTTTGTATATTGCAATACTTTTTGGATATGAATTTTTTCAAGTGATCTCATACTTAAAGAATCACTCTCCTGAACAGTTTTTTCAGAATAATGTGGAAGGCTTTCCATATCCAGAATATTATCATTCATTAGGATCAAGCTACGCTCTATAGCATTCCTTAATTCTCTGATATTCCCTTTCCATTCATTTTTCTCAAGGGCTTTATAATAATCCGGCAAAACCTGAATAGAAGCCAGATGCAACTTATTTGAAAATAGATCAATAAAATTCTTAGCCAGCATTTTCAAATCCTCTTTTCTTTCTCTTAAAGCAGGAAGCGTAATCTCAAAGACATTCAGTCTGAAATAGAGATCTTCCCTGAAATTTCCCTGTCTTATTTCATTTTCCAGGTTTCTATTGGTAGCAGCAATGAGCCTGAAATCAGATTTGGAAACCTTAGTTTCCCCCATTTTGATAAACTCCCCGGTTTCAAGAACCCTAAGCAATTTTGCCTGAAGTTCTATGGGCATTTCACCAATTTCATCCAAAAATAATGTTCCGCCATTGGCTTCTTCAATCAATCCTTTCTTATCTTTTATTGCCCCGGTAAAGGCACCTTCTTTGTGTCCAAAAAGCTCACTTTCAAGAATTTCTTTACTAAAAGCAGAGCAATTAATTGCTACAAAACTATTTTTCTTTCTCTCACTTCCTTCATGAATGGCATTGGCAAAAACTTCTTTTCCAGTCCCAGTTTCACCAGTTAAAAGTACTGTTGCATCTGTTAGCGCAACTTTTTCAGCTAATTTCTTAGCATGCAAAATCAAAGGGGAGCTACCAATAATTTGCTCAAAACCCTTTAATAATGAGGATGGTTGAACTACTCTGGTTTTATTATCTTTTACTTTCTCCAGTGCTTTATACACCAAAGGAATAATTTTCTCATTATCGTCCCCTTTTACCAGGTAATCATAAGCTCCATTTTTCATAGCCTGTACAGCATCAGTAATATTTCCAAATGCAGTCATCAGAATAATTTCCAGATATGGATATTTTGTTTTAATAGACCTTATAAGGTCTACTCCAAACGCATCAGGTAACCGGACATCGCTTAGCACAACATCAAAATCATACTGCTCCAACATCGTCATAGCCGAGCGGGCTGTTGAAGCTTCTTTTACGTTAAAATTCTCTTGGGAAAGGATCATTCCTAATAACTTAAGGAGCTTGATCTCATCATCGATGATCAGAATGTTTCCTGACATTATAATTCTTTTTGGAAAACTAATACAAACTTATTGAAATTATTCGAGTAACGGCCCTTTATTGCGGAAATTAATTTCATCCAATCCTTTATTTTCAGGAGCTTAATCCTGCTATCCACTCATACTCCTCGCGCCGTTGCCTTTACCTTACCCTACGCCTAACCCAAGGGCCAACCCATGCTGCGGGGTAACCGTTCCTATCAGGGCTAGGAAAGAGGTATGAATAATCAATAATGGGGCAATCTGTAATGTCCAATATATTGAGTAAATCTAAGTACTATTTGTATTGTATACAGCCAATATTCAATAGAAGTGGGGATATTACTCATTGCTTATTACCCATTACTTATCGATTCTTGTTTTGCTGTGGAGTATAGAGCAAAAAAAAGTCTCATACATAATTGTATGAGACTTTTAAAAATAAAATAAAAACTGGCGGCGGCCTACTCTCCCGCGTTAGCAGTACCATCGGCGCTGGTGGGCTTAACTTCTGTGTTCGGAATGGGAACAGGTGAGCCCCACCGCTAAAACCACCCTAAAGGTTGTATATAAGATGTCAGATGCAAGACATCAGATGTCAGACGAATTTGTCTGATATCTGAGATCTAATCTCTGATATCTGTTTTAAGCGATAAAAACTTTCACAAAGAGCTAACCTTGCTGCACTTTCGTGCGCCATATCAGGCTATAAATCTACGGGTAATTAGTACTACTCGGCTATGACATTACTGTCTTT